>JAAUZZ010000001.1 GCA_014804345.1 Lachnospiraceae bacterium
GGAAAGGATATTTATTCAGTATGCGCCCACAAAAGGGAAGTTCAGGAAATTTGCAATCAATGGTAATGCGAATGAGGCAGACTCTTGGACTGTAGTGGAAGAAATTATAAAATAGGACAGATGTTTTATAAGAGCTAGGTTTTAGGAGTGCTAATATTTGACATACACATTAGCAGCGGTATATAATGAATAGATATATTAGATATTCAGATTATGAAAGTTTTAGCAGGATGGATATGTAAGCGGCAGAGGGATTTTTGATGGTGAAGAGCAAACGTAACATTAATAAAATAATATTTATGGCATTATTAATAATGCAGATATTATATATGCTTTACTGGGGAAATGCAAAAGGGGGATTTTATGTAGATGAATTTTTTTCGTTTGACAATGCGCATTATCTTTCGGCTTCCACTCCCAAAAGAATCAAGCTTTACGATGCGGATTTTATGGAATACGGCAAGTGGTTTCAATTAAGCGATTTAAAAGAGACATTGGCAGTGACAAAGGAAATTGCCTTGTATCAGGATTCTTTTGGGCATAACATAAAAACACTGCTTAAAAGCGCCTATAACTGGATGCTCAATTACGTTGAGGCTTTGTTTTTTCCGGGCGAGGTAAACAAATGGAGCGGCATTTCCATTAATGTTGTGCTGTTTGTGCTGTGCCAGGTCTTTTTGTACCTTCTTTCCTCAAAGGTTTCAGAGAACAGCCTTGCGGCGTTAATCGCCTGTGCGATGTATGGCTTTTCGGGTCTTGTCGTAAGCATGGTCGTCTATGTGCGGTTTTATGTGCTTGCAAATTTGTGGATGCTGATATTCCTGTACCTGCATGTGCTGATGTGGGAGGAAAAGAATATAAGGAAAAATATTTTATATGAAATGATAGCAGTGTTTGTGCTGTTTTTAGGGTATCGCATGTCGCCGCTGGCCGCCATAATGGGCATTGGGGAGATATTGTGTTTTTCCGTGGCATTAGGCATCAAAAAAAGGTGGCTTCAAATCGGATATTATACTGTCCCGATTTTATTGGGGGGCATTGTTTACGCGGCATTGTTTACAGATTATTTAAAAATGTTCCGTGACCCGTCTGCTGCGGCTCAAGGAGGGTATGGCGCTGCAAAAACAAGCCTTTTGGTAAGCCTTGTGCGCCTGACGCCTTCTTCCTTTGTCACAAGGGCAGCAAGCCTGGTTGAAATCATCAATGACTATCTGTTTGGGCATGTGTATGTGCTGCTTCTGTTTGCGGTTTTATGCATATACAGTGTGATTAGGGAATTTCGGAAGAAGCAGAAAAGGCTGTTTATATATGTTGTTGTTTTGGGTGCTTCTTTGTTTTACTTTATTGCGTCAGTCTGCTTTAAGCTTGGCACCATTCGGTATAATTCCTTTTTGTATCCGTTGCTTGCAATGATGATAGCGGATATGGTGTCGGCTCTATTAAATAAAGAGAAAACAGGCAAAGCTGCCGCAGTGTTACTGGCTTTGGCATTAATCGGGGAATTATACTATACCGTATCAATCCCGCGTATTCAAAACCTTTATCCGGAGGAAAAAGCGCAGGTGGAAATAATCCGCCAAAACAACGGCATTGACAATATTGTGGTGGATTACCATTTTAACGACAGGGTCATTTATGAGTGCCTTGCCTATGGGGATGAAGGCACAAAAGTGATGTTTCAGCATTTGGACGAGGCTGATTTTACGGATAAGGGCAGCGCGATTCTTGTATGGCAGCCCGCAAACGAGTCCGACGAAATCCTCCCATATCTTGAGGAAGCGGGATACTCCTATGTGGAGCAAATCGCAGTTACCCATGAATCGAAAATATTCTTGTGCAGGAAGGTGAATGTGTGACTGTATAGAAGGAGAGGGTTTGTATGAAAATATTAATCATATCACATGAGTATCCACCATTAGGTGGTGGAGGGGCGAATGCGTGTTTTTTCTTGGCAAGACAGTTTGCCCAAAGCGGAAATGATGTTGACATACTTACAGCCATGTATGAGGGACTTCCTAAAACGGAAAAGACAGAAACTGGTGTAAAGATATACCGTGTGAAATGCAAACGGAAAAATAAGGAAAAGAGTAGTTTTGCTGAGATGCTGTCCTTTTTGTGCAGTGCATGGCGCAAAGCGGAAAAAATGGCGCGCGAAAATCATTATGATAAATGTTTGACCTTTTTTGGAATACCGAGCGGTCCGATTGCATTGCATCTGAAAAGGAAATATGGACTGCCATATGTGGTGCGTTTTGGCGGTGGAGATATACCGGGCGCTCAAAAGCGCTTTAAATATGTCTATGCGGTTGTTTCTCCGATTTTGCGAACAATATGGAGGGAAGCAGATGCGCTAATTGCCAATAGTGAAGGGTTAAAGAAGCGTGCACAGCGTTTTGAAAAGAGGTATGAAATCAGCATTATCGAAAACGGAGTCGACGATCAATTTTTCTGCCCATTGGAAGAAAAAGCGGAAGGCGATATATTAAAGATACTGTTTGTGTCAAGACTGATAGAAGGAAAGGGGTTACAGTTTGTAATTCCTAAAGTAAAGGATATTAATGCTCAAGTAGCTCAAAAAGGGAAAAAAGGGATAGAGCTTTTGATTGTTGGGGATGGTCCATATAGGACGATTCTTGAAAAAATTACAAAAGAAAATGAGGTAGAGGATCTTGTAAGATTTGAAGGCAGAAAAAATAAGGACGAGGTAAGGGAATATTACCGTAATGCAGACTTATTTATCCTCCCATCACTGTCTGAGGGAATGCCGAATGTGGTGCTTGAAGCTATGGCAACTGGACTCCCTATCGTGATGACACCTTGTGAAGGAAGCAAAGAACTTATAAATGGCAACGGAATTATCAGTAAAGTGGAGGAATTTGACAAAGCGCTGGTAGAAATGTGTATATCTGATGATAAGCGGAAAATAATGGGGCAGACAAGTCGGAAACTTGTAGAGGAACATTTTCGGTGGAAAGTATCTGCTCAAAAATATCTCTTTTTGATGAATGAGATCTTGAAAGACCATGAATAGGTAAATTCGTGAAAAAGTCAATTGAAAAAATTATAAGTTATGTAATAAAAATGAGATATAATACTTTGATATAGGTATAATGAGAAAACGAAAATTAATTAAAAATACGATTGCAACAATAATTAAATATTTTGTATTTGTGATAATTGGGTTTGTAACGCCCAAATTGATTATACAATACTATGGTTCGGCAGTAAATGGATTAGTTAACTCTATAACACAGTTTTGGGGTTATATATCACTTTTGGATATGGAAGTGGGCACTGTAGTTGCAAGTTCGTTATATGTTCCTTTAGCAAGAAAAGATGATGCAGAAGTTAGCCGGATTGTTGTTTCTTGCAATCGATTTTACAAAAAATTGCTTTAATACTGTTGGTATATAGCATTATAGTAATGTTTCTATATCCTTTTTTAATTGGCAATGAATTTGGCTTTTGGTATATCGCAAGTTTGGTATTCACCCTTGCATCAAATACATTTATGCAATATTCTTTTGGTTGGACGTGGATGATATTATTAGTAGCTGATCAAAAGGCATATGTGAAGTACTGTATTGAAACATTTATTGCGTTTATTAATCTGTTGCTTACTGTGTTTTTGATTCAAAAAGGGTTTTCAATACAAGCTGTAAAGTTGGCAGCTGCGGTAGTATTTATTGCAAAACCGTTTCTTTTGTCTGTTTACGTAAAAAGAAATTATAATATTGATAGAAAAATAAAGTTAAATGGTGAGCCAATGTTTCAAATGAAATCTTTCTTTAAAAGGATTATTACGCTTAAGAGGCTAAAAAGGAACAATGATTATGATGCATGCATTAGCTTTATGGATAGCGCGAATATTGCTAATATTTTAACAGGGAAACGGCACTGTAAAACGATTGTTTCTGTGAGAAATACACTTTCTCAAAGCCGTTCAAAAGAATATAAATATATTGTAAATCCTATTGCAAAGCTGCTTTATTCACATACAGATAAGGTGATTGCGCTTTCAAAGGGGACGGAGTGGGACTTGAAGGAGAACCTTGGAGTTCCTGAAAAAAACTTGCAACAATTTATAATGGATACAATTTTGATTTGATTGTCTGGGAAAAAGTGTGATGCTGGTGAGCCTCTTGAAAAAGAGGAAAAGCTTTTGTCAGAGGCGATGATTTTACTTAAAGAAGATCCGAAATTAAGGGAAAAGTATAGAAAAAATCTAAAAAAAGGGCAATGGGTTTTGATATTGGACAAGTTGTCGGACAATGGATTGATTTATGCTGATTATATTTCAGAAAGAATTATGTTAGTAAATTACATCGCTTCAGCAATGAAAAGAGAAAAGAATATGTCGGAAAAAAATTGGTGAATAGTATATTATTCCATTACTTGGTGCGTGGGACAGTCCGAATAAAATCAATTTTGATGAACTTACATTTTATTATGAATCAAGTTTGGCAGATTTTAGACTGAAATCATTGGGAATTAAACTAGGAGATTATATTAAAATACAGGAAGCTCATATTGAGAAAAAATGATTTATAAGATTGTAGTGTATTATTTTGAACAATATATGAAAAGAAATAAGGAGAATGATGATGTACAAAGTTTCAATAGTCGTGCCTGTATATAACGAAGAAGGAAATGTGGCGGAGCTTCATAGGGAAATAAAGGAGGTCTGTGAGAAAAATAATTTTGTGTATGAGATCATTTTTATTAATGATGGTTCCTCTGATAAGACCGAGGAAATTTGCAGAACCTTAAGACCCTTAAAATATATAAGACTCAGGAAGAATTTCGGGCAGACGGCGGCAATGGACGCAGGAATTAAGGCGGCGCAGTATGACTATATCGTGACAATGGACGGGGATAGGCAGAATGACCCTGAGGATATTCCGGGAATGTTGAACTATATGACTGAGAATGACTTGGATGTAGTGTCGGGTTGGAGAAAACACCGTAAAGATTCTTTCATGAAAAAGTTTACGTCAAGAGGTGCAAACCTGTTAAGGCATATTCTTGTGCATGACGGAATCCATGACAGCGGCTGCTCCCTTAAAGTATACAAAAAAGAGTGCTTTGAGCATATTAATCTTTATGGGGAACAACACCGTTTTATACCTGCTATTTTGAAGATAAAAGGTTTTTCAGTGGGGGAGATTGTTGTCAATCACAGACCACGTACCGCTGGAGTGACAAAATATAATTGGAAGCGCACCATAAAGGGATTTGTGGACATGATATCCGTGTGGTTTTGGAATAAATATTCTTCAAGACCACTTCATCTGCTTGGCGGTATTGGCTTTTTCTTTACGTTTCTTGGCGGATGCTGTGGAATATGGTCTATTGCATTGTTTGCGATGGGAAAGAAAATGTCAAACAATATCTTTCCGCCACTTCTTACAGTATTCTTTATTATCATTGGATTGTTAATGTTTGTGTTTGGACTTATGAGCGAGATTCTAGTAAAGACCTATTTCGGAACGGGTGTGGATGCCTCATACAGTGTTAAAGAAATAACGGATTACGGGGAAGAATAATGGGTTTTTCGACATATGCATTCATTTTTATATTTTTTCCCATTGTTATCTGTCTTTATTATTTTGGAGGCCTTTTTTCAGATAAAATAGGGAGCGTTTTTCAGCGGTATGTCATAATCGTTGCTTCGGCTGTCTTTCTAGCCTGGGCAGATATAGGTGCATTGGCAGTATTTTCTATATCCGCAGTTGTAAATTATATTATTTCATTGATGCTTGTGGGGAAATATACAAAACGGTATCTTATTATAGGCGTTATATGGAATGTTCTGCTTTTAAGTTTATTTAAGTATTGTAATGGCAGTAATTTTGTGGCAAACATTGCATTACCGTTAGGAATAAGCTTTTATACATTTCAACAGCTTGTTTTTCTGCAAGGCGTATATAAGGAAAAAAAGAACTTTGGCAGTTTTAGTGAATATCTTTATTACGTGATTTATTTTCCGAAAATGATATCGGGGCCGCTTTTGCAGTATAAGGAAAGCGTCGATCAGTTTGCTGGAAGGAAACTGTCAAAACTGGATTTTTCTAATATCAGTTCGGGGATGTATCTTTTTGCGATAGGATTATTTAAGAAAGTTGTAATTTCTGATACAGTGGCGCAGTTTGCCAATACGGGATTTGGAATGGCAGATGGATTAAATTTTCTTCAAGCATGGGGTACGGCTTTGTGTTATACCTTTCAGATCTATTTTGATTTCAGTGGGTATAGTGATATGGCTGTGGGAAGCGCAAGAATGCTTAACATAAAGCTTCCGTTCAATTTTGATTCGCCATACAAGGCAGAGAACATTAAAGACTTTTGGAACAGATGGCATATTACATTGGGGAAAACGCTGACAAATTTAATCTATATCCCGTTAGGTGGAAACAGAAAAGGAATTGTGAATACATGCTTGAATAAGTTTATCGTGTTTTTTATAAGCGGATTGTGGCATGGAGTAGGAATCAATTTTGTCATATGGGGCTGCTGTTATGGTATCTTATCTGTATTTGAGGTTATATTTGAAAAAACCTTAAAGAAAATTCCCAAGCAGATAAGATGTATTTTAATATTTTTGATTGTAAATTTCTTGTGGGTACTTTTTCGGGCAGATAATTTGCATCAGGTGATTAGTATCTATAAGGCAATGTTCTCTGTGGGCAGTTTTTCGTTTGCAAGTCTTGGCGTCTTGGCTGACGATGGTATTATTCCGTTCCCCGATCTTCTGTGGGCACTTTATTTGATTGGGATTTTAGTGTTGCTTGCAGTTATCGTATTGCGCAAAAAGAATTCCAATGATATGTATATCAATTACAGGGCAGGATGGAAAAAAGTTATCTTCACTGTTGCATTACTTGTTTTTTCAGTTCTGCATTTATCAAGGCTAAGTATTTTTGTATATCAGAATTTTTAGCGGTAGGGAGCGTTGCAATGTCAGATAAAAAATTTACAGTTTATACCATTACATTGTCTGCGGCAATTTTATTATGTATGGGTATCTTTATCTATATATGGGATCCGTGCAATTATTATAGAATAGAGGATAACCAATTAAAATACGTGGCTTCTGCGTATATTGATGCGGGGATTATTAGAAATGCGGAATATGATACAGCAATCATTGGTTCATCAATGTCACAAAATTTTGATATGCAGTTATTTCGAGATAAACTGAGCATAAACCCTGTGAAAATTAATACAGGCGGTATTACATTGGAGCAGAGAGATTTATTTTACAATGCAATTGAACATACCAATAAGACGGATAATTATTATATTGAGATCGCATTGACGAAATTCAACGAGGATACAGATCTATTAGACGATACCCCCGTATATATGTATGATGATAATCAATGGAATGATTTGAAGTATTTATATGGATATGAAACATGGATGCGGTCGCTTCCAATTAGTCTGGTATATGCTGGTTTGGACACTTTGGGGATTGAGATAGAAACCGCACATAATCTTGAAAATGTTGACTATGTTGGAGAATGGTATTATCGTTCTAAAACGGGAAGTGATATTGTAAAGAAAAAATATTTATCGGGAATAGATGCAGTGTCAGCACAGGATACGGATGGAATGTGTGAGAGAATGATGAGAAATGTGGATGATAAGCTGACAACGGTTATTGACGAAGATAACAGTTATGTGTTTTACTTTCCGCCGTATTCTGCCTTGTTCTGGCATGATGCCAAAGAGAAGGGGTATGTTGATGCCTATTATACTGTAAAAGAGCACATTTTGGAGGTATTATTGGAATATCCAAATGTCAGGGTATTTGATTTTCAATATGCACCGTTTATTTGTGATTTGGATAATTATAGGGATACCACCCACTATAGTAAAGACATTAGTGATTTTATGGTCAATTGTTTTGGAAATCAGGAGTATATGGTGACAAAAGAAAATTATAAGGACGGATTAAAGGAACTAAAAGGGCACGTAGAACAGTTTTCAGATGATAATATGGGCTGGTTATCGAAATGATGTATGTTTTGATAGGAACGAGAGCGGAATCTTGAAAGCAGAAGGTGATAATTTTTGGAGAGAGTGGACGGCATTATAAAGAAAGTGAATAAAAAACTCAGTTCCGGTTTCAAGGCAGCGTTTATTGCGGCAATTGTGGCGGGACTAATTGCGCATATGTATATGTTCACGAACAAATTGCCAAATTTTGACGATCTGATTGGAATTGATAATTTTGGCGTGACATTTAAAAATGGAAGATGGTTTTTATGGGTTGTGGGCGCTGTGGCATATCATTTGGAATTTGTGTTTAGTCTGCCTTGGGCGAACGGAGTAATTACACTTGTGCTGCTTGGCATCTCGGCAGGAATGATTGCTGATTTACTTTCTATAAAGAGCAAAACTGCAAATGTACTGCTTGGCGCAGCGCTTGTGGTATTTCCGAGTTGGACAAGTACATTCTTCTATATGTTTACTGCACCGTATTATGCGTTAGCGGTATTAATGTCCGTGGCTTCCGTGTATGTTACGGTTAAACACCAAAAGGGGATTTTTGCATCAGTCATATTGTTGGCCTGTTCGCTGGGGATATATCAGTCTTACCTGCCGTTTACGGCTACGTTGTATGTTGTCATTTTATGTTTGATGCTTTTTGATGATCAATATGGATATTTGGACATTTTAAAAAAATCCCTGTTGTATTTATGCAGTATGGTGGTTGGAACAGTGGTTTATTTTATATGCATGAAGCTGTCCCTGCTTATTACCGGACAAGAATTAAACGCTTACAAGGGAATCAGCACAATGGGAAAGTTTGAATTGGCACGGATTCCTGAAATCGGTCATACGATTATGGTCAATTTTTTTGGAATATTTCTCAATAATAATATGGAAATCAGTTACAATTATATCACGAAGGGAATGTATTTTGTACTGTATGCCGCCAGTCTTGTTATGGTTTTGTATTTGCTGGTTGTCAATATTAAGAAACAGGATATTTTGAAGGCGGTAGAGACGGTTGTTCTGTTCGTCATCTATATCATTGCCATCAATTCAATTTATATTATGTGTGAAGATGGAATCTATTCTCTTATGTATTATTCTTATGTATTCCTTATGATATTTCCGCTTGCGCTTTTGGACAGGTGTATCGGGAGAGAAGAAAAAAAACATTGGATTGGAATTGAGTATGTGATAACAATCGCTGTTTCCGCCGGTGTGGCAAGTTATTGCCATTTCGCGAATGGTGAGTATATAAGTATGCAGCTTAGTTATGAACAGGCAGCAAGTTACTATACGACTATGATTACGCAGATAAAAAGCGTTGACGGCTACCGTGATGATATGAAGGTAGCGTTCAGCGGAACGGATCTCGTTGACACAACACTATATCACAATGAGGTTATGGACACATTTTCTATGAGCGGTAGAGATGACGCTCTCGCAGATGCGTACAGCAAACAAAATTTTATTCGTTATTATTGTGGGTTTGATGCAGAAACTGTCGGTACCGATATATTGTCCGAAACTTCTAAAACGAAACTCGCCCAAATGCCGACCTATCCCAATGCCGGTTCTATACAGGTTATGGATGATGTTGTGGTTGTTAAATTATCTGACTGACGGGAGTTTAAAATATGGAGGCAAAAAAAAGCTTCAATAGTATTGATTTATTTAAACTATTAATGGCTGTGGCGGTGGTTGCAATCCACACGAATCCAATTGTGGCATGGACGAATCCGGCAGCAATCAAAATTGTAGTCATTATTGAAGAGTGGGCAGTACCGTTTTTTTTTACGGCATCCGGTTTTTTTCTTTTTTATAATATGGAAAAGCCATATAAAGAAAATACGCGGCGTATAGACAACTATTTGCGGAAGATCATAAAATTGTACTGTGTATGGACACTGATTAGTTTACCGCTTACCATATACGGGTATGTAATATCGGGAAACGCTATTGTAAGCTGTATCTTTTCCTATATAAAATATTTTCTGTTTGTGGGCAAGCTTTATAATTCCTATCATTTATGGTACCTGCTTGCATTAATATATGCACTGTTTGCAATACGATTTCTTGTAAAAAGAGGATTGGAACCGGTTTTCATTTTTGTCATAGCGCTTGTGATTTATGTGGCAAGTGAAATGATGGTCATGCTTGAAGGCAATATTGATTCGATTGGGGGAATGGCAGGGAAAATCGTTTCTGCATACCAATATATATTTAACAATGGCGGTGTATTTACCGGAATGATATATGTTTGTGTGGGAATGCTGATTGCACATTATGGGCTTTGCATGAATAAATGGCTTGGCGCCTGTGGGATGATCGCCATAAATATAGCAAAGCTTTTTGCAGGGGCAGAAATGTCACGCATGATAATGCCGTTGGAAGTGTTTGTTTTATTTGCGTCATTATTGACAGTAGAACTGCCGGACAGCAGAGTGTGGAATATATGCAGAAAGGTCAGTACAATCGTTTATTTATCGCATTTGATTTTTTTCTCGATTTATACGATTATAATCCTTGGCAATCCGAATAAATTGGGCTTTGATTCATTTCTTGTAACAATAATGTTCAGTGTTTTCAATGCGATATTGCTGATAAATATACAGAACAATAAAGGTTTTGAATGGATAAAGTGTATTTTTTGACAAATCCTCTTTGTTATGGCAGAAGGATCGTATTGTTAACAGCTGCTTTGAAAAAATACTTGATAACATAAATGAGGGGGCGTATTATATTAATATGTTTTCGTTCATAGTATGTTGTTATAGAGCTGATAATACTGTGACAAAGTGATGGATATAGCGGTTATAAAAATTGATAAAAAGGAAGGTTTGCAAATGATGAAACAAAGACGGGCATCTTTGTATACAAAAGTAGTAAAATATATTATATGTTTTTTGGGATTAATAATATTCTATATTGCGTTTCTTGTTTTGGGACAGGCAATCCCTCGCAGATTAGTTGTAGACAATGCATTAGCATCTTATAATGAATTAAATTCGCAGGGGTTATATTTTAAGGTTGTGGATGGTGCAAGCTGGGACAATTTAACGGATTCTTTTTTTATCAATACAGCAGTTACAGAATATGATGGAAATTTATTGGAAAAAGCCATTGCAAATGCATATACGACTATGGAGAACAACGGTTGGAAGTCTGTTCTTGAGGGGATCATGTATTCTGTTGATGGGGATGAAAATGTTATTATAAAACCATATTCAAGATATTGGGTAGGAATGGTAACCATATATAAAGTGTTATTGATTTTTATGCCAATTTCGGGGATCAGGACATTCATATTTGGAATTACAATTGTATTATTTGCGATGGCGATATTAAATGTTTATAAGATGCTTGGCATGAGAGGCTTGATTCCGTTTCTGACCAGTGTGATTCTTGCCTTATATATACCACAAGCAATATGTCTGGTATTTGGCATTGAGATTATCATGATGTTACTTATGATGAATATATGTTACATAATGATAAAAAGAAATGCTTCAATAGATACATTTTGCGTGGCGTTCTTTTTGGCAGGTTCAATTCTGGCGTATTTAAATTACTGGGGTTTTCCATTAATTACATTGGGTTTTCCTCTGGTTTTTATTGTGACTGTAAAACTGGTGAATAAATATGATATGAAAACGCTGATGAAAGAAGTAATTCTTGTATCGTTTAGCTGGGGAGCAGGTTTGGCTGGGACAATACTTGCAAAACAGATTGTGAGCAAGATTGTGTTAGGAGAACAAACTGGAACAAGTCGGTTATTAGAACGGATGGGTTCAGAAGTTTCGTTGAGTGACAGATTTGTTTCTGTATTTAATGGTCTTGTCCAACAGATGAGTAGTACACCAGTGTTTATATCAATCATTGTAGTGACGATAGTAAGCATTGTATTGTTCAAAACAAATGGTTTTAAAAGAAATACAAAGGTTTTCTTATTCGTGTTTATTGCGCTATATCCAGTTGCATGGTGGTTTATCCTGGTAAGTCATAGTGAATTAGGATTTGTAAAACATATGTATGGAGTGACATATTATGCACTCCTGAGCGCACTTTTTATTAAATGTAAAAAGTGTGCTTCGTTGTCAGAAAATTTACATAATATTACCAAAAAGAGTGTTATTATGAATATTAGTGTAGTGGTGGTTTGGTTCGTTTTATTATCTATATTTTTGAATACAGTCGTGCATTATGGAACAAATGAATCAGAACCGTGGTCATCGGAAACGATTGAGACCATAAACTTAACGGAAAAATCAGCCGTTCAGGAAGTTTACTTTAACGAGCTTGCACTTGGGGAAGCCTATTTGAAAAGCGTAAGTACAATTCTTGTAAACATAATTGATGATACAAAAGAAGAAATTTTACATGTTGAAATTGCAGAAAATGGCAATGTATTAACGATGGCTGATGTTTCCATTAAAGACATAGAAATAGGTGAATATTTTAAAATTCCTTTGGGATGCGTTATCTATTCGGGAGATAGATATGAAGTAAGTTACTCATTGAAAAATGTTAATCATATAGAACCATATTTGCTTATACAGGATGATTCACAGGCGGTGCGGGAAAATGGTGTGCTTTATGTTGATGGAACAGATCGAAGTGGTGCAATTATAAATAAATATGAGTATGATGATTATATGTTGTCATCAAAGGCAAAAATAGCTATTATGTTTATTGTTTTATTTATTTTACAGTATATGTTGTTCCTATATGAAGGGAAAGACAAGGTGGATTTCTCATAAAGAGCGTAAGGAGCCGGTGCCCCCGCTAGAGTATTTGAATTAGAGTGATACCGCTGCGTACAGGGCAAAAGAGGTTCTTTCAATCTTTGTGGTCATTGTAATTAAAATTAAAATAAATTGTAGAGAGGCACTGTGTTAAAATGAAGAAAGTATATACTTGTTTTTGTACGGATGTGATACACGAAGGACATCTGAATATTTTGCAGGAAGCAAAGAAATATGGTGACGTGATTGTAGGAATTTTAAGTGATGCGGCTATGATTAAATTTAACAGATATCCCACCGTCACGATTGCAGAAAGAAAGAAAATTGTGGAAGACACAGGATTTGTAGATGAAATTGTCATTCAGGATGAAGTCATGTATGACAGCATAATAGCGCAGGTGAAGCCAGATTATGTGATTCATGGAGATAACTGGTGTTCAGGACCTGAACGCGCTATCCGCCAGAATGTAATCGACAATTTGAAAAAGTACGGTGGTGAGCTGATTGAAGTCGGCTATACGTACAATGAGAATGTCAAAAAAATTGATGATAACATCAAGGAAAAGCTTGCGATGCCGGAATACAGAAGAAAGCGTCTGCGTCAGCTTTTAAAGATTTGCCCTGTTGTAAAAACAATTGAAGTGCATAGCGGACTTACGGGGTTAATTGCGGAGAAGACTGTCGTGGAGCATAATGGCGAGTTGAATCAGTTTGATGCGATGTGGCTCTCAAGTCTCTGTGACTCCACTGCAAAGGGAAAGCCCGATATAGAACTGGTCGACATGTCTTCAAGAATGCGTACGATTGATGATGTGATGGAGGTTACAACAAAACCGATCATTCTCGACGGCGATACAGGTGGACTTGTGGAGCATTTTGTGTATAATGTGCGCACCTTGGAACGCATGGGCGTGTCGGCAGTGATTATCGAGGATAAGACTGGATTAAAGAAAAATTCCCTGTTTGGAACAGAGGTTGAACAGACACAGGATTCGATTGAGAATTTCTGCAATAAAATCCGTGCCGGAAAGAATGCACAGCGGACAGAAGAATTTATGATTATTGCGCGTATTGAGAGTCTGATTCTGGAAAAAGGGCAGGAAGATGCACTAGAACGTGCGTTTGCATATGTTGATGCGGGTGCAGATGCCATTATGATTCATTCCAGAAAAAAATCGCCGGATGAAATTTTTGCGTTTTGCGACTCGTTTCGGAAAAAAGACAGCGATACGCCGATAGTTGTCGTGCCGACTTCATTTAACAGTGTAACGGAGGAGGAGCTTGCGTCGCATGGCGTGAAAATTGTAATCTATGCAAATCAACTTACGAGAAGCGCTTTTCCGGCGATGCAGGGTACGGCAGTGGAAATCCTCAAAAACCACAGAGCATTGGAGGTTGACTCCAAACTGATGCCGTTTAAGGAAATTATCACATTGATTGATGATATGTAAAAATAAAAAGGGAAAAAGAATGAGTAAAGAAATCGGAATTATTATGGCGGCAGGGCTTGGAACAAGAATGCGCCCGTTGACCGAAAAAAAACCAAAACCACTTGTAAAAGTGTATGGAAAACCGTTAATTGAAACTGTGATAGAGGGACTGCGCAGAAGAAAGGTTGCAGATATTTATGTTGTTGTGGGATATCTGAAAGAACAGTTTTTATATCTTACAGACAAATATAAAAATTTACACATTATAGAAAATCCGGACTATCTTGTCAAGAACAATATCTCTTCTGTCTATGCGGTAAAAAAAGTTTTGGGAACGGCAGATTGTTTTATCTGTGAGGCGGACTTGTTAATCTCCGATTTATCTGTTTTTGAGAAAGAATTGCCATGTTCGGGTTATTTTGGGAAGATGGTGAACGGTTATTCTGATGATTGGGTGTTTGAGCTGTTAAACGGCTATATTTCCAAAGTGGGAAAAGGTGGTACGGATGTTTATAATATGGTAGGCATTTCATTTTTTAAGAAAGCGGATGCCAAAGTTTTGGCAGATGCAATCAAGCAGGCGTATGCAAAAGAAGAAAATGCAAATCTGTATTGGGATGAAGTAGTAGACCAAAACCTTGATAAACTTCGGCTCAAAGTCTGGCAGGTGGAAAAGGGGCAGATTGTGGAGATTGATACGGTAGAAGAGCTTATATTAATTGATCCTGCAGCTTTGGCGGAAAACTCCTGACAGGGGAGTGAAACGATATAAAAAGGAATACCATAATATGAAAGAAAGAAATTTGATTCATATTGAACTTATAAGAATAATAGCGGCCTTTCTTGTAATATTCAATCATACAGGAGACAAAGGATTTTTTCTTTATTCAACATATGAATTTGGAGGAATACAATTTTGGATAACATTAATCATGTCAATATTCTGTAAGGTTGCTGTGCCACTGTTTTTTATGATGTCAGGAGCATTATTGCTGGAGAAGGAGTATTCGCTAAAAACGATATGGCTGAATAAGATAACCAAAATAATTTTTGTGTTGGTTGTATTTTCTGCTTTTTATTATATAAGGTATCATCTATTGGGATTAATACCAGAAATTAGTGTGAAAAGGTTTTTTGTGAGATTATATAAAGGAAGTATCCAGCTGTCTTTTTGGTATTTATATGCCTATTTGGCAATGCTGATGAGCATTCCCTTTTTGAAAAGTATTGCTAAAAATCTGTCAAATACTACCTTCTTGTATTTAATTGGAATATACTTTGTCTATATATCCGTGTTTCCATGTCTGGAGTTTTTTTTGTGGGAAGGTGATGGTTCAATTGATTCAAATATTCGGGTTGATTGGATTCTAAGTAATATTGTGTTATATCCGATAGTGGGATATTATCTTGAAAATAAAATTGATATCGATAAAGTTCAAAGAAAGAATATTATTGCAATATGGGCGATTAGTATTTTAGGATTAGCCGCTGCCTGCGGCATGACATATTATAAACAAAAAATAACAGGATTACTTTCAGAGGCTGATTCACAGGCGTTTCATAATTCCTTTATTTTATTTCCTTGTATGGCTATTTATATTACGATAAAGTATATTTGTTCCAAGGTGCATATTCCGGCTCTTTTGTATAAAACAATTTCATCAATAGGCGCTTGTACGTTTGGAATATATTTGATACACGGTGCAATATTAGGAAGTAAGTTTGCTTCAAAGTTCTGGAATTTTTTAGAAAATGAAATTCACATGAATCGTATGGTGATGCCATTTCTTTTTTCATTTCTTGTATTTTGTATAGGGTATATCATAACATTGATATTGAAGAAAGCGCCAATTATTAGAAGATTGATTTAGAAAGCAAAAGATTTGTTAAGATAGAAAAATACAAATAATATTATTTGGGATAAAATAGGAATGATTTAGTATGGGAGATTTTTATGGAAATTTTATATAATGCTTTTGAAGTAGTTATGAACGGCTGCTATTGGCTTTGTAAAAATTACGGAGTGGCGATCATACTCTTTACACTTATTAGCAAGATTGTGTTGTTGCCTGTATCTGTATGGGTACAGAAAAATTCAATCAAAATGGTAAAGATGCAGCCGGAAATCAATTTTATCATGGTAAAGCGCTTTGGTGATAAAGATACGATTGCGGAGGAACAGGCAGCAGTTTATAAGCGGGAAAAGTATCACCCAATGGCATCCATCTTTCCACTGATCATCCAGCTTGTTCTGTTGATGTGTGTGATAGAAGTAATCAAGCGTGGAATGAATAATCCTGCGATTGATATGGGCTTTGCAGGGATTGATTTGAGTCTGGTGCCAAGTGTGGAAGGGATAAACCTGATCTGGTCACCGATTGTGGCGGGGGTTTCTGCATGGCTTTTATGTGTAGCACAGAATGCAAGTAATGTGCTGCAATCAGAGCAGTCAAATCTGAATAAATACGGGCTGATGGCATTTTCCGTAGGGCTTTCGCTTTATCTGGGATGGTTTGTATCCGTGGGTGTGGCGCTTTATTGGACTGCGAGTAATGTTTTTGCAATCATCCAGCTTTACCTTTTAAACTGGGTCATTAATCCAAAAAAATATGTGGATTACGAAGCATTGGAACAGAGCAAGAAAGAACTTGAAAAACTGGGCAGTATCGGTGGAAAACGCAGGCGCTTCAATGACCCGGATGCAAAACGGGAAAGACAGGATTATAAAAAATTCTTTTCTGTTGTCAACAAACATCTGGTGTTCTATTCAGAAAGCAGCGGATTTTATAAATATTATAAAGGTTTTATAGACTATCTGTTAGACAACACGAACTTAGTGATCCATTACATTACAAGTGATCCGAATGATATGATTTTTGAACTTGCAAAAGAGAAGACGCAGCTTAGACCGTATTATATTGGTGAGAAGCGGCTGATAACGCTCATGATGAAGCTTGAGGCGGATATGATGGTGATGACGATGCCCGATCTTGAGAATTATCACATTAAGCGCAGTTATATTGACAAAAATATCGAATATGTGAGTGTGCGGCATGAAATGGACAGCCTCAATCTCACATATCGTACCGGTGCCTTGGATCATTACGATACGATATTTTGTACCGGAAAGCATCAGAAGGAAGAGATGGAAAAGACAGAGGAGGCGTACGGACTTCCTAAAAAAACGCTGGTTGAGTGTGGCTATCCGCTTCTTGACGAGATGCGCGCAGATTATGAAAAACGAAACATTTCCGCGCATCAAAAAAAGCGCATTTTGATAGCGCCATCCTGGCAGGAAGGCAATATTGTTGACAGCTGCCTTGAAAAACTGCTTGATAATTTAAAGGGAGAGGGGTATGATATAACCGTACGTCCGCATCCGCAGCATGTGCGCCACAGAGCGGAATTTATGGAGTATCTCAAAAAACAGTATGAACAGGAGGAAGATATTGAGATACAGACAGATTTCTCTTCAAACAGTACTGTATTTGAGGCGGATCTTGTGATTACCGACTGGTCAAGCATTGCATACGAATATGCGTATACGACGAGAAAACCTGTGCTTTTTATCAATACGCCGATGAAAGTGATGAATCCGGAGTATCAAAAAATCGATACGGTTCCGATCAATATTCTGATCCGTGAGGAACTTGGATGCTCTCTGGATGTGGACGAGCTTGACAAGCTTTCCGGCAGTGTGAAGACGCTTTTGGAGCATAGCAGTGAATATTATGAAAAAATCGGACATTTTGTAGACGAATATGTATACAATCTTGGCACAAGTGCAGAAGTGGGCGCAAAATACATTATTTCACAGATACAAAAAAGAATTCAAGAGAAGAAAAAGGAGAAGTAGTATGAAAAAAGGAATTTTCAAGATAGCAGGCGTCGGATACTTCGGTTTGTGTGCAATGCTTTTGTTTGGTGCAAATTCTCAGGCATATATCGACCCGTCTGTGGCAACATATGCCATTCAAGCAGTTGCCGGTATTGTCATCGCAGTTGGAGCGGCAGTCGGAATTTATTTTAGAAGAGCGAAGAAGAAAATCAATGATACGCTTGGTATTGATGAGAATAAAAATAAAGAAGTGGAATCGGACGATATCATTGTAAAATAGTGTGAAAGGGCGGTTTGGAATAAGCCGTCCTATCCTATTTTTGCCTAAAAGACAGAACACGGAAGGAGTATAACGATATAAAATGGAAATCAAAAGAAATATTTTATTAAATCCCGGACCGGCAACGACGACGGATACAGTAAAGATGGCACAGGTGGTTCCCGATATCTGCCCGCGGGAGAAGGAATTTGCATCCATGATGAAGAAGATGCGTGAGGACTTGGTGCGTATTGTACATGGTGATCCAAACAAATATACCTCCGTATTGTTCTGCGGTTCGGGAACGATTAATATTGATGTCTGCATCAATTCGCTTTTGCCGGAAGGGAAAAAAGTTCTGATTATCAACAACGGCGCTTACAGCACGAGGGCGGCAGAAATCTGTGCATACTACAATCTGCCGTTTATTGATTTGAAATTTCCTGTAGATGAATTGCCGGATTTGGCAAAAGTGGAGCGGGTGCTGCAGGAAAATCCCGATATCGCGCTTGTTCATACAACACACAATGAGACAGGCACGGGCATCTTGAATCCCATACGGGAGATTGGCGCTCTTGTACACAAATATAACGCAGTATTTACTGTGGATACGACATCGACATACGCCATGCGTCCGATTGATATTGAGAAGGATAACATTGATTTTTGTATGGCATCTGCACAAAAGGGACTTATGGCGATGACAGGGTTGTCCTTTATTATAGGAAATACACAAATCATAGGGGAATCGGCAAACTATCCGAAACGTTCTTACTATTGCAATTTGTACTTACAGTATCACTTTTTTGAAACAACGGGAGAGATGCATTTTACGCCACCCGTTCAGACGATTTACGCCACCAGACAGGCGCTTGATGAATATTTTGCGGAGGGCGAGGAGGCAAAATGGCAGAGGCATCTGGAGGTATTTGAGGCGATTCATGCGGGGCTTGAAAAACTTGGCTTTCAGGATATCATCAAGAGAGAATTACAGGCAGGACTTGTCGTGTCGGTAAAATATCCCAATGATGAAAACTGGGATTTTGAAAAAGTACATGACTATTGTTATGAACGCGGGTTTACCATATATCCCGGAAAAGTATCGACACAAAATACGTTTCGGCTTTGTGCGCTTGGAGCAATTACATCAAAGGACATTGAGGAATTTTTTGTCGTTTTGGAGGAGGCGCTCAGAACGTATCACATTCAGATACCGATTCGTTATGAATAAGCTTATGGGAGGTCAAGATGAAAGCAAGTGTTTTTTTACAGGAAGTAAAGAATATTGGAATTCGTACCATTACGGGGGTGCCGGATTCTACTTTGAAACAGTTCTGTGATGCAGTCAGGATGGATAACGGAAAAGAATTTCAACATTATGTGACGGCAAATGAGGGTGCGGCTGTTGGTCTTGCCACGGGCGAGTATCTGGCATCAGAGCGCCCGTGTCTAGTGTATCTGCAGAATTCAGGACTTGGAAATATTATCAATCCGTTAGCATCCATTGCCAATAGTGAGGTATATGGCATTCCGATGCTGTTTGTGATTGGATGGCGTGGGGAGCCGGGAAAGAAAGATGAACCCCAGCACATTTATCAGGGGAAAGTAACGTGTGAGCTTTTAGAGATTATGGATGTGCCGTATTCTGTGGTTGACGATATGACTACTCAGGATCAGATGAAAGAGATATTGTTAAAAGCAAAAGAACTGATGAATGAGAACGAACAGTATGCGATTATCGTTAAAAAAGGAACATTTGAGAAAGAGAAGGAATTTGCTTGGGAGAATGGTTACAGTCTTGTGCGTGAGCAGGCATTAAGAGTCATTTTGGAGAATGTCTATCAGGATTCATTCATTGTTTCCACCACCGGAAAGATATCAAGAGAGCTTTATGAACAGAGTGATGCGTTATATAAAAATCACGAAAGGTTGTTTATGACAGTCGGCGGCATGGGACATGCGTCAATGATTGCGTATGGAATGGCTCAAGCGGATGCGTCAAAACAGATTATCTGTGTTGATGGCGACGGAGCGGTGATGATGCATATGGGGGCGTTGGCATTTCTTGCGAAGCAGTCACCTGAAAATCTTCTGCATATTGTGATCAATAATGCAGCACACGAATCGGTCGGCTCTATGCCCACAGGTTTTAGCGGACAGACGTATGCGCAGATTGCGGCAGCATGCGGATACAAGAACACATGCACGGTCACGACAGACGAGGATTTAAGGATTGCTATTTTGGAGGCAAAAAAGAAACGGGAACTGTCATTGATCGAGGTGATGGTATCCCTTGACGCAAGAGCGGATTTGGGGAGACCTAAGGAAAGCGCTAAGGAAAACAGAATTGATTTCATGAATGCGGTTTTGCGATAGTTGCAACAGGGCGGTTTGGAATAAGCCGCCCTATAATATTTTCAAGTCTGACACAACCGATTTCTTCATACCTGCTGTCTTTGCTCAGCGTATGATTATCACCCATCACAAAAAATAGGTCATCACCGATTAAAAGCTTGTTGGATGCAATGCCGCTAAAATCCACATTACCGTTTACATGTGGACTTTTAACGCCGTCCACAATCACATCTCCGTCTGAAATCAGAATCGTTTCACCAGGTATTGCGATGATGCGTTTTACCATTGTACACTTGAGCGCAGGACAGTAAAAGACAATTACATCGCCGCATTGAAAATTTGTGGCGCGACGGTCTATCATGGTAAGCTGCATATTTTTATAGGCCGGATACATGGATTCGCCCTGAATGAGATTTAGCTGATAAAGATTCTGTGAAATATACAGGGCAATTAAAAGTGTGGAAAGTATAATAATAAATTTTTTTCGCATATTAATACCTGAAAACTTCTAAATAAAATATATTGAATACTAACATAGTAACATGAAAGAATAAAATATAATACAATAATTTTACATTTTGTACTTACGCGCAACATCACTTCTTAAAAATGCCGATGCTTGACACGGTTATTATCAAAGGTATATAATGGGAAAAATGATCAGATAGTCAAATAAGTAATGATACATGGGGTTGATGGGGCAGTAGATTGGAGAATTGTTATGTGTGGCATATGTGGTTATATCGGTCCGAAAGCAATTGAGGAAGAACAATTATGGAAAATGAATAACACGATGTACCACAGAGGTCCCGATGATGGTGGCGTCTGGCAGTTTCAGCAGGGAGACATACAAATCGGACTGGCACAGCGCAGACTGTCTATACTTGATCTGTCAGAAATGGGGCATCAGCCAATGCTTTCGGAAGATCAACGTTATGTGCTGGTATATAATGGCGAAATTTACAATTTTCAGAATATACGCAAAAGCTTAGAAAAAAAGGGATATCGTTTCCAGTCGAACTGTGATACAGAAGTTATTTTATATGCCTATGCTGAATGGGGAAAACAATGTTTTTTGCGTTTTAACGGAATGTTCGCAGCGGCGTTATATGACAGGAAAGAAAGAAAACTGATTTTGGCAAGGGATCGCATCGGAAAGAAACCACTTTATTATTACGTTTATAAAGGGCATTTTGTTTTTGCCTCCGAACTAAAACCGATTATGGAATATCCTTATTTTGAAAAAAAAATAGATAAAAGCGTTATCAATCATTATTTATGTAATAAATATCTGGTAGCGCCTTTCTGTATTTTTGAGCATACGTATAAAATGATTCCGGGAACGATACTAGAGTATTCATTCGGAAAAGTGACTACAGAATACTATTGGGATGTATTGGGACAGTATCAGAGTTATTCTGCCAATAAAGAAAACAGTTTTGCAATATGTAAAAAATCTGTGAACAAAATTCTTCAGGATGCGGTAGCGGCAAGACTGGTTGCAGATGTGCCGATAGGAACGTTTTTAAGTGGTGGTATTGATTCGACGCTGATAACAGCGATTGCGCAAAGAAATACAGATACGCCAATCAATACGTATTCAATTGGATTTTATGATAAGGAAAGAAATGAGGCTCCGTATTCGGCGGAGATTGCAAAATTTTTAGGTACAAATCATCATGAACATTATGTTCGTGAAAAAGACATTTTTGATTTGATTGATGACTTGTCATTTTATTATGATGAGCCGTTTTCGGACTCATCTCAGCTTCCAACAATGTTGGTTTCAAAGTATGCGTCACAGGATATCACGGTTGCTTTGTCAGGTGATGGCGGCGATGAGATTTTTTGCGGTTATAAAATGTATGATTGGACATGGGTTGCACAGCATGCGGACTTCTTGGGAGCGATTGCCAGCTGTGTTCCGGGAATGGGTTCTCTGAAAAAGAAACTTCCTCCGGAGCTGTGCGCTTTTATCAGTAATCGTAAAAAGGATAAAAAGACACAGCTTTATATTGATGTAATGATTGAGGAAGCAGACAAACTGACAGGAAGAAAAGCGGATAATATAAAGTACGAACATGAAAAAAGGCTTACCATGAAGAACTGGCAGGAGCGCAGGATGCTTTTGGATATGCAGACTTATCTGCCGGATGAAATTCTGGCAAAAACAGACAGGGCGTCTATGAAGTATTCATTAGAGGTACGATGTCCGTTACTGGATTATAGAGTGATAGAGGAATCCTTTAAAATACCACATCAATACAAATACCATCATTTTGACAAGAAGTACATTTTAAAAGAGATTACCTATGATTATGTGCCCCGAAAACTTTTGGACAGACCCAAAAAGGGGTTTGGGGTACCACTGAGAAAATGGCTTCGGACAGTTTTGAAAGATGAGATTTCACATTATGCGGATACGGCGATACTAAAACGGCAGGATATTTTTGAGCCAGAGGCTGTGAAGAGGCTGATTATTCATCAGGAAAAATCTGACAAGATCATGTACAGTTCAATGCTATGGTCATTTTATGTGTTTCAGAAATGGTATCAAATGTATATTGAGGACTTATGGTAAATAGGCTGTATTAAAAGGATGCATAAATATGAGCAAAAAAAGAAAAAAAAAGAAAATTTTATTTGTGATATCAACTTTAACCGGTGGAGGCGCGGAAAGAACGCTTTGCAATATAACCTGCGGATTGCCCGATGATGTTATGGCAGATATTTTAATTAATTATGAAACGGAACAGGATTATCCGCACAAAGGAAATGTTATTTCTCTAGGAATGCCAAAGAGAAAGAAATTTTCATTAGGATATCAGTTTGTTACGGTAATACGAAGGTATATTCGTCTTAGACAGTTAAAAGCGCAAGGTGGGTATGATGCATGCATTAGTTTTATGGACAGCGCTAACATTGCTAACGTTCTGTCGGGAAAAAAGCATTGTAAGGTGATTTTGTCCGAGCGGATTAATCTTTCTTCCTGCACTTCGGCAGGCTATCGCTATATTGTAGGACCACTTGCAAAGCTGCTGTATCCGAGAGCGAATTATATGGTTTCTCTGTCAAAAGGGGTTGAGGCAGATCTGATTGAGAATTATAACCTGCCAAAGAAATGTGCGGTAACAATATATAATGGGTATAGTATAGATACGATACAAAAAAAAGCGCAGGAACCTAGTGCCATAGAGATAGAAAAGGACAAATTTTACTTTATTTCGGTTGGGAGGTTGTGCGAGCAGAAAGGACAATGGCATTTGATTAAGGCCTTTCGCGAAGTTGTAAAAAAACACCCGCAAAGCCGCCTGATCATATGCGGAAAAGGACCTTATCTGCCTATGTTGGAGCAGATGGCACAGAAATATGGATTATCGGATTATGTGATTTTCGCCGGATTTCAGAAAAACCCATATGCCATTGCCGCAAAATGTAATGTATTTGTGTTTCCATCCAATTATGAAGGATTTGGCAGTGCTATGATTGAGAATATGGCATGTGGATTGCCGGTGATTTCTACAGATTACCGTTCCGGCGCGAGGGAGATTTTGGCACCAGATACGGACTTCCGAATGCAGCAGCTGGAAACCATTGAACGAGCTGAATATGGAATACTGGTTCCTGTCTGCAAAAGTTCAATTGAGATGTCAGGAGAGGAAAATGAACCAGAGGAAAATCTCCTTGCTAATGCGATGAACATTTTGATTGAGGAGGAACAGACTTATAATCAATATAAAGAACTTTCTTTAAAGCGAGCTAAAGAATTTTCGATAGAGCGTACGGTTGAAAAATGGCTTAGTTTGTAGATTTTTGAATAGAATAAGAGTTAAAAATAAGAGAGGGATGGACAAAATGTATTTAAAGGAACCATACAGAATTAAGGCGGGAATATGCAGGAGAGTATTTGGTAAGACAAAGTTCTTTTTGGGTGAAAGAGTGGACTATGCCCACGACAAAGATGATTTTTGGGATTCTGCTCTGTTTCAGTCAAAGGATAGGGATGTATACTTTGCGTCTTATACGCGGTACAAGACAATTGAGTTATTGGCAAATGAGCTGAAAGAAAAAAAGGTTCCTGGCGAAGTTGCTGAACTGGGTGTATACAAAGGTACGACTTCAATGGCATTAAATTTTTTGTTTGCTGAAAAGAAAATATATATGTTTGACACTTATGAAGGATTCGATGACGCGCAAGTAAGTATGGATGTAGAAAGGGGATTCTCAAAGGAGAAGCATGATTTAACCGACACAAGTGCAGAGGCAGTATATTCAAGAATGCTGTATAAAGAAAAATGCATTATAAAAAAAGGTTTTTTTCCTTCAACTGCGGATGGCCTGGTAGAACAGTTTTGTTTCGTGTCATTAGATACCGACTTATATCAGCCAATTTTGGACGGTTTGCGTTACTTTTATCCGAGAGTAACGAAAGGAGGGTATATCATAGTGCATGATTATAATAATGGGACGTTTAAGGGGGTAAAACAGGCGGTTAAGGATTTTCAAAGTGAGATTGATGAGATGCTGCACGTTGTTCCTATAGTGGATTTATGTGGTAGTCTTGTTATTTCCAAGTGATCAGCATGAGGCAGGGACAATGAATCTCATTGAATTTGTAGATTTCTAAATAGGATGGGATATTTTTGAAGGTTTTTATAAATAGGATATGTGAAGTAGTAAAAAAAGATCTATTCATTAATACTATGTTCAGTTTAATGGGAAAAGCGGCAGCGATGGTACTTTTTCTGCTTGCAGATATTTTTTGTGCCAGACTGCTGACGGAAGATGAATATGGGGAATGGAATTTTTTTTATGCAATAGCCACGATGTTTTTTTGGATTGTAGGGTTTGGAATTAGCGCTTCTACCAGAGTGTATGCAGCGAAAGCGCGGGAGGATAAAAGATTATTAAGGCAGTATGTGAATTCCGGTTTTCTGCTAAGAGTGCTTGTAACAGTTTTATTTATTCCGGTTTTGCTCCTTTTGAGGGCGTTGTTTACAGGCAGGCTGGGATATCCGGATAAATATCCTAATTTAATGCTTTTGATGTTGTTGGGGATTGTAATTGTTGCGTTAAATACATTTAATGAGCTGTTTAAAGATTTATTTATTGCTACTGTTAAGTTTGCAAACATGTTTTGGATTAACATAGCAGAGTATGGCGGATATTTGGTATGGGGCATCCTTGGAATTATGTTAATCGGCAACAATACAGGTATTGCATTAGGATATATAGTTGCGTTACTGCAATGTGTGGTACTACAGTGGATTTTATTATATAAGGATGACATACAAATCAATTTAAAAAAATATGTAAAAAAACAATATGTTACGACAATTTTTCACTACGCAATGCCAATATTGGTTCTAAGTTTTGGCGCTTTGGTATTGACAGAGATGGATACTTTCATGATTGGAATTTTCTGTCCACCGTCTGAAGCGGGGACTTATTCTGTTGCGAAAAAAATGTTATCTAAAATTTCGCATATCAATTTTGCCATTTGTTCAAGCACAATGACACAGTTTGTGTTAATCAATAAGGAAAATTTTACTCATAAAAGAAAGCTTTATCATAAAGTAGTGGGGATGAATCTGATGCTGACAATTGCAATATCAGCGGGACTGTTTTTACTGGGTCCATGGGGGATTACCCTGTTGTATGGGGAACGTTATGCGGAGGCTGGGATGGTACTTCGGGCATTGGTACCATACTATTTTATGTATGGCACGGCACTGTTCTTTGCAACATTGTTAGATTATCAGGAAAAGGCTAAGACGCGTTCCTATTTATATATGGTAATGGTAGTGTTAAATTTAATTTTAAATTATGTGTTAATACCGCGGTATGGCGCGGTTGGTGCGGCTGCGGCAACAGTAGTAGCGATGATGCCATATTATTTAGGGCTGATTATACAAGCCCACTTAATTTTTGTACGGATTCAGTCAGCCAAATAGCAGGATATATTTATGCTGAAATTGTGGCAACTTTATTTTGGATCAAATATAGGGGAGTTATCATAAATAATGCGTGCATCATTTTCGGTATTGCAGCTTTTGTGATTTCGCTTGGATTTTCTTTTTTGTATAAAAACTGATTTTAAAGTACCCAAAAAGAGAAAGTATTATTTATTTTACCAATTATTCTGTTATGGACAATAACAGTCAGACTGTCAAAGAACCCTTATTAAGCCATAACAAAATAGGGGTTCTTTTTCTGTATAAGGATATAGTTATTATTAACAGACTTGGAAGGGGAGTTTTTCCACCTCCACATTGCCAGCTTTTTCAGATTCATGGCAGCAAATTTAAGCCTTACCCACATACTTACCCTTTTCAGCTCGCGGTACGGCGTGTATCTCATCCCATATTTCTCTTTTGCATCGGCAAACACCCTCTCTATTGTCCGGGAACGCAGTTTATAGCTTTCCTTTCCCTCCGGCGAATGGCGAATGTCTTCCGCCTGTTCAATATAGTGTTCCCATATATGGCGGGTGACCGTTTTCTGACAGTTCCGGCTTTCCGTACACAGATGCCGTGTCGGACATGCCTCACACAGATACGGCAGGCTTTTATATTCTCTGTATCCGTTCCTGTTTGTCGTACTGTATGGCAGGCTTTTATACTCCGGACAGATCACAATGTCCAGATGCTCATCATACACATATTTATACCATTCATGAAATCCTTTCTTCGTCATTGGGCGCTTATAAGGCAGGGAAGGCACTCTTGCGTCATCTATGACACGTTTGCAGATCCAAGGTGTTTTATATCCTGCATCCATTGTGACGGTCTTTATTTCGGGAAAACGCCGTGTCACTCTTTCATAAAGTGCGTCAAAGGCGACGCTGTCATGTATGTTTCCGGCAGTAACTACCGTGTCAAGTATGAAATTATGTCTGTCACATACAGTGTGGGCTTCATAAGCGAAACATCTTTTGTGCTCCCCCTTGTGGAACATTCCGCTTTCAGGGTCTGTTACGGACACTGTGATTTCCTTATGTTTTGGATCTGCATCTCCCGTTCCTCCGTCAAACGGCTTTTTCCCATGTGCCACCCTGTCTTCATTGATCTCTTTCATAAGCAGTTCTTCATAAGTTCTGGCGGCTGCCGGTATCGCTCTTTTCATTTTCTTATTGATGTTGGCATTCGCTTTGATATGCGTGCCGTCTATAAATACAACTTCAGGGGAAAGATAACCGCTTCTCTGTGCTTCAAAAAGGATCCATGTAAAAACCTTTTCAATGGTGTCTTCTGTAAAACGGTGCCGGAAGTTATAGCTGACTGTTGCGAAATGGGGAATGGGTTCGTTTAAAAGATACCCTAGAAACCACCGATAGGCGACATTCATACGGATATCCTCAACAGTGCGGCGTAAAGAAGGGATGCCGTAAAGATGCTGGATAAGGACCATCTTAAACAGGACCACGGGATCGACGCTGGGACGTCCGTTATCCGTACAATAAAGTTCTTCCACGAAATCGTATATATGTGTAAAATCTATGGCGCTGTCAATTTTACGCAATAGATGGTCTTGTGGAACAAGTCCTTCCACGCTTACTAGTTCCAAAGTATTTCTTTCTGATTTTTCTTTTTTCAGCTGGTTTTGCCATTAAGTTTGAAAGGTCTGATCCCTGATGAGACTTAAGTCCGACTGCTGAGCCACGAATTGGAGGATTTAGATTACGGACTGCTGTATCAGGCGTACTCTGCCAAAGGCAGAAATCTGGCAGTGGAACCAAAGACCATGTTTAAGATCCTGACCTATGCTTATTCCCAAAATATATATTCATCCCGAAAAATTGAAACCGCATGCAGACGGGATATCAACTTTATGTGGCTTTTGGCAGGACAAAGGCCCCCGACCATAGCGCTATTGCCCGTTTTAGAACAGGTTTTTTGGCAGATGCATGTGGGGACCTGTTTTACCAGATGGCGCGCCGTCTTGCATCAATGGGCGAGCTATCAAAAGAAACGGTATTTATCGATGGAACAAAGCTGGAAGCGTGTGCCAATAAGTACACTTTTGTATGGAAGAAATCCGTAGGGAAATGGGAAGAAAAAATGTTTGTGAAGAGCTTCCTTGACAGACAGCTTCTCTATGACCTGCATCATTCAAGATTTGGCAGCCGCAACAGCTATTCGAAGACGGATGTGGATGCCACATTTATGCACATGAAAGATGACCATATGAGAAATGCCCAGTTAAAACTGGGATATAATGTACAGATCGGGATGGACAGTGAATATATCGTCGCGGCAGATGTTTTTCAAGACAGGAACGATGTATGGACACTGGTTCCGTTCTTAAAACAGATGGAAGAACACCTTCATTTCCGTTATCCAAGCGTAACAGCCGATTCGGGTTATGAAAGCGAAGAGGCTTATGATTACCTCAAAAGCCATGACCAGAAGCCATATATCAAACCCCAGACCTATGAAAAATGGAAAAAGAGAAGCTTTAAGAAAGACATCAGCAAACGGGAAAACATGGAGTATGACGCAGAAAACGATACTTATATCTGACATGCGGGTAAAAGACTGATTCCCCTCTGCATCAAAAAACAGAAAAGCAAAAACGGCTATGAATCAGATGTGACCATATATGAATGCGCAGACTGTTGCGGATGTCCCTGTAAAGATAAATGCACAAGGGCAAAAGGAAACAAACGACTGTATGTGTCCAAAAACTTTATAAATCTCCGGCAGAAATCTTACAAAAATATCATGAGTGAAACAGGCATCAGGTATCGAATGAACCGTTCCATTCAGGTAGAAGGCGCTTTTGGGGTTCTGAAAAACGATTAGAGCGCCGCTACATAACTAGAAATTAGTTATTTTGCGACACTCCCTATAATATTTTTTCGGTCGATACAGCCGATTTCCTCAAATCTGCTGTCTTTACTTTGTGCATAGTTATCACCCATTACAAAGAACCGGTCATCACCGACAAAAAGTGCAGTGGATGCTGTGCCTCCGAAGTCCACATTTCTGTTCACATATGGACTCTTAACGCTGTCTACAAACACATCCCCGTCTGTGATTAGGACTGTTTCGCCTGACATTGCAATAATACGTTTTACCATAGTACAGTTGAGTTCGGGACAGTAAAAGACAATGACGTCACCGCACGTAAAATCAGAGGCACGTTTGTCTATAAGGGTAAATTGCATATTTTGATAGGTCGGATACATCGATTCCCCCTGAATTAGGTTTAGCTGATATAGGTTTTGGGAGACAAAAAAGGAGCCTAAAAATATTGCGATGATAAGAATAAATGTTTTTTTCTACTTTTCATATGGATAGCCTACCTTAGTGAGGAAAGTCCGGGGGAAGCAGTATCAAAAGAAACCCGATCAATAACTTTTTTTGTTAAATTGTCATATACTACAATATTTAATCCGCTACCGGCACGAGCATATTCCGTACCATCCAGTTGTATTGAGCACGAGGGATGTTCACATGTGCTTCCGGCAGACGTGATTTGATATCTGACAATGCCGTTTCGTATGGTTCCTTTTGCTTCAAGCGGTGTATTGCCGATATCTTCATAGATATTTTCAGGGGAGATTACTGCAATATAGCTTGTGCCGGATTTTTCCATCAGGCGAAAGGACAGTCCGAGATCGTTAAATTTTCGAACGACATCATCATTCAGGCAACTCGTGGCATCGTCTTTTACTGCAATCAGGATCGAATAGTGATCTTTCATCAAATTTAGGCAGTCTAAATAAGTATTAATATCAGGAATATGTTTTAGGTTTGCATTGCAAAGCAGGCAGGAATAGGCGTAGCGTGTATTTTCCCAAGCGTCATTTACTTGTGGCGCGATATCGTAATCTGTCTGAAGAAGGTTACCAAGATAATTTGTGATTTTGATAGCGCCTTTAAAAGAAGTGTGACCATTTGTATCCATCATATCGCTGTCATATGAAAATTCGATATCATTGTATAGCTGCATTGTATTAAAATCGTAAAATTTGACGTTGAGTGTGTCCGCGAGCTGTTTGGTGGTATTATATTTCCCGATTTTTTGGGATGGTGCGGGAGTTTTGACAAGGATCAGTTTGATATCATTTGTCGCGCAAAGCGCTGATATTTTTTCGATATATCGTTGCATTAATTCGTCAGCCTTGGTTGTTTCGTCGTTTCCTTCTGTATATAGCGGTACATAATCGTTGTCGTTAGCTTGGTCAAACGTTGTGCTAAACCCTTTCATTTCATAATGGCTGCTCATTTTCGAATAGGAAAAATCGTTTTCAGACAATTCGGCCCATCTTGTGTGAAAACGCAGATTTGTGAAATAATAGCTGTTTTTAGTCTGATTTGTGTCAATTGAGCAGATATCTTCTATTGCCTGTACTTTTACATTGCTCCATTTCATATAATCAATCGCTTTTCTGATATATGCTTCCGAAGAAGTAAATTGGTCGTTAAACAGGTAGAATGTTTCCAGTACAACTGCTTTCGGTTTTTGAAAGCGCAGCGCTTCCTTTAGCCAATAATAAGATATTACAAGATTTTGCTGCTCGCAGCTCAAATTATAGCTTGTAATGCCATAGTTATTATACAATTCCTGTGGAATAAAGGCTGTAACTCCGTAGTTGCTTCCTAAAAATAGTACATCGATAGAGTCTTTGGGCATTTCGTAAAATCCAAGATAGGTTGCCGTCGTTGACCAGCGATTATCAATAAAGTATTTAGGAACAAACATTCTGTCAAGGAAGAAAAGTAAGATTGTTAAAAGGACAAGAAAAAAGATACCTTTTACTATAAAAGCGCATTTCTTTTTCATAGACTTAAAATCCTACATATATAAAATCCTGTGCGTCAAAGCCAAAACCATAGGTTCCAAAAGCATAAATAGCCACAATTGTGCCAAGATAGATTGTCCACCTGATAATCAATGGCTGGGCGATAATCTTTTCCCGAATGCACATTTTACTCTGAAGTGTACTGCTGACAGCCCGAACGCCGATGGAGGCTGACAGAACTGCCAGTTCTTTCCACGAAAGTCCTAAATTGAAGATTGAATCGTCGAAAAATATCCAAGGATTATAAACCGTGAAAATAGAAACAATCATCGACCAAGCGGCATTTAAACTTTCGGCTCTGAAAATAATCCACGCCAGGGTTACCAAGAGGAAGGTAAGAACGCGTCTAATGTGTTTTTTTTAAAATTGTCCTGTTCAAATCCGAGAGCTTGATAAAGCTTTTCCCTTAGGTTTAATGTCAATTCACCAACGATTTGAGAGAGTGCATGAAAAAGTCCCCATACAATATATTTAAAGCCACTTCCATGCCATACACCGCTCACTATAAACGTTATTATTAAATAAAGATATTTTCTGAACTTACCGTTCCGATTGCCGCCAAGTGGAATATAAACATAATCTTTTAACCATGAACTTAATGAAATATGCCATCTTCGCCAAAATTCACGAATAGAAGTCGAAAAGTAGGGATGATTGAAATTGTCAACAAGCTCGATTCCGAATAAAGCAGCGGCTCCTTGTGCTAATGTTACACATGCGAGAAAGTCGGTATACAGTTGAATACTGTACAAAATTCCTGCTAAAATGACATAGGAACCTTTATACATTTCGTAGTTATCGAAAACCGTATTAACGATAACGGCTGCTTTATCAGCAATCATAAGTTTGAGAAAAAATCCTCACAAAAGAAGCAAAAGCCCTTTTACAAACTTCTTTTCATTGAAGCTGTGCCCCTTAAGTAATTGTGAGTTAAGTTGTTTATACCCTGGGATAGGTCCTTGCAGAATTTGCGGAAAAAAGGATATAAATAAAGCATATTTCAGAAAATTTTTCTGAGGAGATATTTTTCCCAAGTAAACGTCTGATATGTATGCGATCATTTGCAAAGTAAAAAATGACAGCCCTAATGGAACGATAAAAGTAGTCCTTAAAAGTGTACTTTTGGAGAAAAAAAGAGGAACGACTATCAGTATAATGCATATGATGAATGCGCATGTCCGATATATTTTTAATCTCATGCGTTTTATGATATGAGAAGAACAATAAGAAATTATAATCATAGAGAGAAACATTATAATTGAATTTGGTGCAGAAATAAGATAAAATATAAAACTACCGGCAAGTAAAGAATACCATCTTAGTCTTTTTGGAAGAATATAATATATTGCAACTGTTATGCATAGAAAAATATTATAGTTTAGTGATATAAAATCCATTTTGGGCTCTCATAAAAAAATAATTTATAATTTATATAATAGCATAACACAAATAAAGATGGTATATTAAATAAAAAATTTTGGGTTTAAGTGGTTGTGGATATGCGTCAAATCTGCTGGATGCTTCGATTGACTATACAGACAGGGTAAGGTATCATTAATTATGCTGACGAATGTAAGGAATTTATATACTACTGATAATTTGGGACGATGAATCAGGAACGATGAGGATTTTTTATGGAAATTACTTCGAAAAATTGGTTCAATGAGTTGATAACTTTAGCGGCATCAATGCTTACAACGGTGGCGCTCTTTGCAGATGTGGAATCTACCGGAAATCTGTCAATGGCATTAAATGGTGACGGAATACCGCAACTGATTGCGCTTGCTGTAGTTTGGGCGGTATATCGCAGGTGGATTGCAAAAAAGAAACTTTTTGTCCGGACAGGCAGACGGGAACAGATATACAGTGCGGTTACTGCGTTTTTATTTACGATGTTTATGCTAATCGGAAAAGCGCAGACTGCCGAACCCGATTTAAAATATGAATTGTTAGCAATCCTTTTGTTTTTCGGGTATATGCCGTTATTTTATGTTGTGACAGTGTTTTTGTTTAATACAATAGAAGATGCATCTAAGAAGCAGATAACGCGTATAACAGACGGGATTACACAATGGATTTTCGAAAAGCATGTGACAGCAGGCGTGATGCTTGTCGTGATCTTATGCCGTCTGCCCTATCTGATTGCATTCTACCCCTGTTCGATGTCATGGGACGGCGGTGCGCAAATCTGTTGTTTTTTCGGGACGGAACCATTTACCAACCATCATCCGCCGCTGATCAGTTATTTGTACGGAGCGATAGCATGGTATTCGCAGGAGTGGGGGATACCAAATATCGGAATGTTTGCGATTCCAGTGATGCAGACATTGCTTTCCGCGTTTGCCTTGGCGAAGGTATGTGAATTCTATAAGCGTTTGCGGCTGCCCTATTGGATACGATGGGGAAGTTTGATTTACTATGCAGCTTTTACGGTCTGGTGCATCTTTGACGTGACAGTCATAAAAGATACCCTTTACTATCCGTTGACACTTTTGTTTGCTTTGCAGTTGATATCTTGTCTGATTGAAAGCGATTGGTTTTGGAGCAGAAAACGAAACTTTGTTTTAATGATTGTCTATGCTGTGTTGATGATGCAGACGCGAAATAATGGCGTGTTTGTGGCACTGTTTGCCCTTCCGTTTGTAATCTGTTTTGCGAAAGGAAAACAGGCGCTTTTGATTGCAGGAACATGTATGATATTGTTTGCCAATACAATACTAAATAATGGCTTATATCCTGCGCTTGGCGTGATTAGTCTTGACACGAAAGAAGATGTGTACTGTATCCTGTTTCAGCAGACGGCAAAATACGGTCAGGATTATCCCGAGGACGTAACAGATGAGGAACGAGCGCTGCTAGATACAATATTTGACTATGATGAAATGGTGGAGGTTTATAATCCGCAGCTTGCAGACTGGGTGAAAAACTGCTTAAAGCTTTCGGAATATTATTCGGCGGATCATACCAATAAAGAGTTCTCTGAGATTAAGGGGGAATATTTTAAGGTATGGTTTGCGCAGTTTTTGCGGCATCCCATGTCCTATGTTAAAACGTTTCTTGAATGTTCGTACGGTTATTATTATCCTGAGGCAAAGCCGTACAAAGAGGGAACAGGTTTTTACGAGACCGATCGGAATATGTTGACAACCGGCATGCATGCGTACAGACAAATAAAACAGTTAAAGCCGGTGCGTTTTCTTTTGGAGCAGGTAAGTAAGGCGGAATATTTGCCTGGTATCGGACTCTTATACCGCTGCGGTTTTTACACATGGTGCGTATTGTTTGCGGCAATGTATCTGCTTGCAAAAAAAAGGTACAGGCTTTTAATCGCAGTGATACCGCCCGCAGTGAACATTCTGGTATGCCTGATTTCTCCTGTAAACACCTGCCTCCGATATGCGATGCCGACGATGTGTATGGTGCCTGTGCTGATCGGACTGTTATTTTTGAATGAGGATTCAAATGTTATCGGATAAAATCAATATCAAGACAAAAACTATATATATTGCGACGATGCTGTTGGGNGCGCTCTGNTTNATCGCAGTCTANGGNATNCGCGTTCTAAATCCGTGTTATGTCGANTGGNTGTTAAACCGCGGCGATNTGACGCAGCATTATTTGGGCTGGTGTTTTTTNCGCGAAAGCGACTGGACATTTCCGCTTGGGCTGACAAACAGGTTAGCTTATCCTGACTACAGTTCTGTGATATATACGGACTCGATNCCNCTTTTTGCAGTCTTTTTTAAGCTGTTATCGCCGATTTTACCCGAAGCGTTTCAATATTTTGGNTGGTGGGGGCTTGCCTGTTTTATGCTGCAAGGTCTTTTTGNGGCGAAAATNCTNAACGCGCTTCATGTGNGAAAAGGACAGATCTTAATCGGCTCCCTTCTCTTTATTCTCTCACCGATCGTAATTGAGAAAATGTTTCGCCACACGGCGCTTGGCGGTCACTGGATCATTCTTTTTGCGATTTATCTNTTTGTNCGNCATAGCAGTATTTATACGGATANNAAAAAGACAACGCTCTANTGGGGACTGGTNGGNGNATATATCGGCTCGGTTCATATGTANCTGCTGCCGATGTGCGGCGCGTTTTTGTGCGGCTTTGTGCTTTGNAGCTGGTTGAAAGAAAAGCGTTTTTCACTAAAATATGCACTGCCNGGCGTGTCGTTTGNNGTGTGTCTGTTTGNGACAACGTATCTGCTTGGCGGCTTTTCTACGAGGGCGGAGGCGGGAAGNGACGGTCTTGGCGCATTCAGCTTTAACTTAAACGGGTTCTTTAACGCAAAAGGATACTCAAAATTTCTGCCGTCCCTTNCGACGTACCATGACGGTCAATACGAGGGCTTTGCGTATCTGGGACTTGGNGTGTTTTTCCTGNTTGCGATNGCGCTTGTCTATATTGTGATTTGTGTATACNGAGCGGTACGCACTGGAAACTGGAAACCGGATAGNGATTTTGTAATTTATGNGNTNATGTATGTGCTGATGTCTGNGGGGCTTATTCTGTTTGCGGCATCGCCCGAGGTGACGNTTGGGGACAGGCTTTTGTTTGTGCTTACTGACAGCAGTACGCTCACGCATTACTGGAGTATGTTTCGTTCGTCGGGCAGAATTGTCTGGCCTGTGTGCTATTTGATCATGACNGGCGTGATNGTCTGCAATGACAGGCTNTTTCGGAAACGGCATGTGGCTGTGATCGTGCTTGCGGTTTGTACNTTTGTGCAGATTTTTGATATCAGCGGAAAGCTTAGGGGGCAGAGAAATACCTTTGCNGGGGAAGTNANTTANGAATCTCCGCTAAAGAGCGATATCTGGGCACAGCTTTCCGAGAAGGGCGGTTTTGAACATATNGTCTGGGTATCGCATAATATTGACAATAATGGTATAATGCATATTGCAAAGTATGCGTATGACAATGGAATGACGATGAATAATTACTATTTTGCAAGGGGTATCAATGTNAATGAGAATACCCGAAAAAGCCTTGAAAATCCCGATAAGAGCTGTATCTATATCTTTCGGAGCGATGAAACGGACGGGATAGAGGCATATGGTCTTCATATTTATGAGGCGGNCGACTATTTTATCGGAACGGTTGAANAAATTGACTNATANAGTNAATANAGATTGCGGAGGAGCAGATGAAACTTGTAATCGATTGCTTTAAACANGTAAGAGGCGCGGGAAAAAGTATCGGTATCTANAACCTTGCGCGCCATCTNGTGCGNGAGCTTGCGCAAAATCATGTTAGCGGCAGTGCAAAACAGCGGGAAAATGAGATTATTGTGCTTGGAAATTCCCATAACAGAGGCGATTTTGATNTGGAGGGCGTAACCTTTATNGAGATAGACAAAAATCCGTTGAANAAAATCGTGTGCATCAAATGGGAACTTTTTGANGTGTCCNTGCTTGCNAAAAAGCTGGGGGCGGACAANGNNCTCTATCCCAGAGGATATGCGTCACTGCTTCATCGCACAAAGGAGTATGTGATTATCCATGANATGATACCGTTTTACTATGANGAGCATTTTAAGGGCTATTTTAACCGNNTGGAAAACTTTTACATCATGTGGCGGNTAAAAGCGTCNGCAAGGCACGCGGACAAGGTGATTACCATATCAGAGGCGTCAAAGCGGGATATTATGAAGTATGCGCATACCGATGATGGGCGGATTACAGTNATTTATAACGGTTATAATCGTATTGNGGAGAGCGCGTTTAAACCAAGTGATGANGAATACATTGTGGCAGTGACATCAGCGCTTCCGCATAANAACGCAGAGGGCATTGCAGCCGTGTACGCAAAGTATCGGGAAATTGCGCAAAATCCGCTGCCGNTTACGATNATTGGCGTNGAACGTGTGGAGGGACCGNCAGAGGGCATTACNTGTATCAAGTATGTGGANCGGGACGANGAGNTGCACAGACTGCTCCACAACGCGAAAGCATTTTTGTTTCTTTCGCTTGTGGAGGGCTTTGGATTTCCGCCGATTGAGGCGATGCAGTTGAAAACGCCTGTGGTNTGTTCGAATTTAAGTTCTCTTCCCGAAGTGGTGGGAGATGCGGCGCTTTTGGTGGATCCNCAGGATATCAATGAGGCTGCCAATGCGCTTATAAAGGTCACAACCGATGAGGCGTATGCGCAAAAGCTTGTGGAAAAAGGTCTTCAAAACGCNGAGCGTTTCAACTGGGACAAGACGGGAAAACGGTATAGAGAGGTGCTGTTTGATGAAGTTTGATATTTTTGCCATTCTCAATAAAAAAATACTGAAGCATACCAAGATCTGTTTTGTGACGGGGCTGATAGTGGGCTGGATTACACATTTTTATATGTTTACGCATAAGCTTGTGAACTGGGACGATGCGAACAATATGAGCGCTTACGGGAGCGGCGATTATCTCGGAAGGTGGTTTTTGAAATACATTCATCCGCTTGGCAGTGTGCATAGCATTCCGGCTGTGCACGGCTTCCTCTTTGTCTTGCTGCTTACGCTGTCGGCATGCCTTATTCTTGAAATTATGGGCATCAAAAGCGTTACAGGCTCCGTTCTTGTGCCGACTGTTCTGATAACGTTTCCGAGCGTGGCAAGCACGATGACGTTTATGTTTATGGCGCATACATCGGGAATGGGGATTTTTATGGTGTGTCTTGGCGTGTTTTTGATGCGCAGATACAAATACGGCAGCATTCCGTGCGGCGTGCTTTTGGTTTGTGTGCTCGGAACATATCAAAGTTACATAAGCCTTGCGATCACGCTGATGCTTATGGGAATGATTAACGACCTCATCAACAACGAAAAGGAATTTAAGGAGGTCTTTCGGGAAGGGGTTCTTTGCGTTGTCGTGCTTGGCGTGAGTGTGGCGTTCTACATGTGGTTATCGCATGTGATCTACCCGAATCTGGACAATGAAACATACGGCGGTGTGGGCAATATGGGACAGATCGCGCTGTCGCAGATGCCTGTGCTGATCGCGCGCTGCTATAAGCGTTTCCTTGAATTTTTTATCTGGAAACCCTTTGCGTTTATGACGGGTACGAAACAGGCGGCAAATATTTGTATGTGCCTGTTCGCAGTGATTTTATTTATAACACTTGTTATTAAAAAGAAGATTTACAAGAACGTGCCGAAATTTGCGCTTTTGCTTGTTGTGTGCGGCTTTGTTCCGCTTGCGGCGGCATTTATCTATTTCATGGCGCCCGAGGTGGATTATTCGATGTTGATGCTTTATCCGTATGCGCTGATATCCGTGCTTGTGCTGGCTCTTTTGGAATATTGCCTCAAGGAATGGGGAAGCGCGTTTTTGATGGATTCTACAAAAAAATACGCATGTTATATTATTGTGGTTGGAACGATTGCNGCTGTGTCGCTTAGCTGCTATACGGATTATCTGTTGACGAATAAGGCATATCTGCGCATGGATCTTGCAACGCAGAGAGTAACGTCGTACTTTAACCGCGTGATTGCCTATGCGGAGGAAACGCAGGGATTTGAGGCGGGCGATGAGATTACGATACTCGGCGAGTTTTACTATAAGGACAATCCAAGCAGCGTTGAAATCGATGTGATCGATGCAGAGGATTTGCGCACGTTAGACGGTGTTGCGCTGGAAAACGGTCTGATCACTTCGGGCGTGAGGGATAATTTTATCAAACTGTTTGTAGGATATCCGACGGCAAAATTGAGTGACGGGGAGAAAAAGGAAATNATGGAAACGGATGTGTACAAGGCGATGCCTGTCTATCCATCGCAGGGAAGTGTGGAGAAGATAAATGGCGTCTGGGTCGTAAAAATGTGTGAGTAAAGAATAGTTGTTGCTATTTGGGGCGGGAGTGTATTATGATTAGGATAAGAGGTGGAAAGGAGCATGGCTGTAACAATGGAAGAAAACAGAAAAAAAGGTACACTCTACATTGTAGTGCCCTGCTATAATGAAGAGGAGGCTCTTAATTCTTCGGCAGAGTCCCTTTTGGAGAAGCTTGACGAGCTGAGAAAAAACGATATTGTGTCTAAGGAGAGCCGTATTGTGTTTGTTGACGACGGCTCGAGTGACGCAACATGGGAATTGATCCAACAACTGTATGAGAAGCATCGGGAAATTATCGGGCTTCGCTTTGCGCATAACAGAGGACATCAGAACGCGATTCTTGCGGGAATGATGTACGCAAAGGATCATTGTGATTATACGATTACGATTGATGCGGATCTGCAGCAGGATATCAATGCGGTTGCGCTTTTTATAGAGGAATACGAAAACGGCAGCGAAATTGTTTTTGGCGTTAGAAATTCCAGAAATACGGACGGATTTTTCAAGAAACTTTCGGCAACCATGTTTTATAAGATTATGCGGTTTATGGGGGCAAAGATATATGAAAATTCCGCAGACTATCGTCTGATGAGCGCAAAAGCGCTGGACGCGCTTTCGGAGTATGATGAAGTCAATCTGTTTTTGCGGGGCATTATCCCCGATATTGGTCTAAAGTCTTCCGTGGTATACTTTGACGTGTTCCCACGCAGACAGGGAGAGTCCAAGTATTCGCTCTCAAAGATGGTGACTTTGGCGGCGGACGGAATTACGTCCTTTAGCGTAAAGCCGATACGACTGGTGTTTGGAATGGGGATNTTGGCGCTTTTGGTAGGCTTTATCATGGTTATTCATATCATATATGAACATTATTTTGGTTACACGACAGACGGCTGGTCGTCAATCCTCATGTCAATCTGGGTGATCGGAGGCGCGATCTTATTGTCGCTTGGCATTATCGGTGAGTATGTGGGGCGCAATTACATGGAAACCAAGAAAAGACCGCGATACTATTTCTGGGATGTGCTTTCCCATGATGAAAAAGAGGAAGGATAAAAAGGGAGGTATTATTTATGATCGCATTGGTAGGATATACGGGTTTTGTGGGCAGTAACATCTATGTTCGGGCAAGCAATCGAATCGAGGGTGTTTATGACACACAAAATGTTGAGAAGGCATATGGTCTGGAGCCGGATGTACTTGTGTTCGCGGCGCTTCGGTCGGATAAGGAATTTGCGCATCGTGCGCCGTATGATGATTATGAGCGGGTGCTTGAGGCGCAGAGAACCATTAAGAAGATTAATCCCGCGAAGCTTGTTTTAATNTCCACCACGGACGTATACAAAAATCCTGTCGGTGTGGATGAAGAAAATTCCGTGTTTGCTGTGGGAAGCGATAAGGCGGACAAGGAGGGCATTATGCCGTATAACTTAAACCGCTATTATTTTGAGGCATGGGCGCGCAAAAACTATCCGGATTTGCTCATCATGCGGCTTGCGCGACCGTACGGATTGAATCCGAAGAGCAGTTTTTTGAAAGATTTTACCGATGAGAATTTCGTTAAGCAGATAGACAGTAAGAGCAAATATCAGTTTTATCCGCTCAGCCGTATCTGGGAGGATATTCAGACGGCGATCGCGGAAAATCTTCCGATNGTAAACATGACNTCCGAGCCGATTTCGGCGGGAGAAATNTATNANTGNCTGNCNGGGAAAGATTTCAAANCGACATCCGGGAAGGAAGCGNCAAAGAAGNTNNTGACGACAGANGATGTNATGACNATCTATGCGGATAAGTTTGGNGGAAGCGGAAANTATATATGCCCGAAAAGCGAGATTTTGGGAAGCATNAAGCAGTTTGTCGATTGATAAAGGGAGCTTCGGTCGATGGAAAATGTNAGAAGAAANAACAAAATGATAGAAACATACAGCATACTCATCATGGATTTGGCGTGTGTGCTTGTTTCGTATGCGCTTTCCGTGTATGTCCGNTTNCATATCATTCATCCGGAAGCGTATCCGAGAGANTTTCATATTACGGTAGGCGCCTATATTGTGGCGCTCTGTCTTTTGTACAGCCTTTTTCTTGACGCAAACAGCAACTTTTTCTANCGNGGNTGGATGATTGAGCTGTACTATACNGTGCGCTATACNCTGATNCTNGTTGTGGGGCTTGTGGTATTGCTTTATCTCACGCAGCAGGCNTACGANTTTTCACGACTGATATACGGTGTATTTCTGNTATTAAATATNATCATCACTTATTTTGCGCANATGGCATTGAAAAAGGTGATGTGGAAATACTATAGAAAAAGCGAGAGCAGCACGAAAATGCTCGTGGTGACGCTTGACATTACTGCTGATGAGGTGTTNGACAGCTTAATNCGGGGNAAAGAATGGTATTACGATATCACNGCNGTNGCAGTTTACGATTCNGACAGAGTCGGNGNCAGTATCCGAAACGTGCCGATTATCGCGTCCANNGAAAAACTCTATGATGTGGTGGTGCAGATGCTTGTNGATGAGGTGTTTATCTGTCTTCCNGGNGTGCCGACCATTGAAATNAGGGATATGATAGAGCGGTTTGAGGAGATGGGACTGGTCTGCCACTATAACGTCGATATTTTCAGCCGCACGAATCCAAATACCTTTGTGCAGAAAATGGCGGGATACAGTGTGATTTCTTTTGCGTTAAAGACGATGGACTCTAGAAGACTTCTCGTGAAACGTCTGATGGATATTTTGGGCGCGGTTGTGGGGCTTATAATAACATGTGTTATCACACCCTTTGTAGCCCTTGCGATCAAGCTGGATTCGCGGGGACCCGTATTTTTTTCGCAGACGCGCATCGGAAAGAACGGAAGACGCTTTCAAATTTGGAAATTCCGCTCGATGTATTTGGATGCCGAGAAGCGCAAAAAAGAGCTGGAAGCCCAAAATGAGGTAAAAGGCTTGATGTTTAAAATGAACGATGATCCGCGCATTACGCGTGTCGGGAAATTCATCCGAAAGACAAGCATTGACGAGCTGCCGCAGTTTTGGAATATCCTTGTCGGCGATATGAGCCTTGTAGGTACCCGTCCGCCCACGGAGGACGAGTTTGAGCAGTACAACGGCTATTACAGGCGGCGCATGAGCATTACGCCGGGACTTACCGGCATGTGGCAGGTGAGTGGGAGGAGCGATATCCACGATTTTGAGGAGATTGTGAAACTTGATCTTGAATATATCGATAACTGGTCGCTGGGACTGGATATGAAAATATTGTTTCTGACCGTGTTTGCTGTGCTTGGCGGAAAGGGTTCAAAGTGATGGAGGAATTACAATATTGCGAAATATTGGGAACGCAGATCAATGTTACGAGCATGGAGCGGACGCTTGCTTATCTGAAAGAGCATCTAGAAACGCTTCGGGGCAATTATATCTGTGTGTCAAACGTTCATACAACAGTGATGGCATATGAGGATGATGCGTACCGGAAGATTCAAAACGGCGGCGCCATGGCGCTTCCGGACGGCGCACCGCTTGCGCTGTACAGTAAAAAACATGGATTTGCAAATGCGGAGCGTGTGACGGGACCCGATTTGATGATGGAAGTACTGAAAGCATCGAAGACGAAGGGCTATCGGCATTTTTTTTACGGTGCGACAGACGAAACGCTTGCAGCGATGCGGACGGCGATAGAAAAGGACTATCCCGGCGCTTGCATTGCGGGAATGTATGCTCCGCCGTTTCGACCGCTAAATGCTTCGGAGGACGCTATCGTGGTCGACATGATCAACGAGGCAAAACCGGACTTTATCTGGATAGGGCTTGGCGCGCCGAAACAGGAACAGTGGATGTATGAGCACAGCGGGATGCTCTGCGGCGTTTCTGTGGGCGTCGGTGCGGGATTTGATTATCTTGCGGGCGATATCAAGCGGGCTCCTAAGATCATGCAGAAGCTCTGCCTTGAATGGCTCTATCGGCTGCTACAGGACCCAAAGCGGCTGTGGAAACGCTATGTTACGACGAATCTCAAGTTTATCAAATATATCAAAAAAGAAGCAAGATTTGGCAAAATAGGGGATTAATAATGAAAGAAATTAAGGTATGGTACCATGCGGACGATTTTGGCGTAAGCATCGAGCAGTCTGAGCGAATCCTTGCCTGTTATACGGACGGCGCGTTAAACAGCATCAGTATCCTTCCAAATGTCCGTGATTTGGGCAGTGTGCTTGCCCTTTTGGAGAAAACCGATAAAGACCGCGAAATCAGGCGTGTGCTGCACTTGAATTTCGTGGAAGGAAAACCGCTTGCAGGTGAAAAGCAGGTATCGCTTTTGGTGGATCGTGCGGGATATTTTGACAAGTCCTTTGGAACGCTTTTGCGCCAAGACTATACGGCGGGGAAAAAAAAGCGCGCCATGCTGAAAAAACAGATCTGCGCGGAAATCAGGGCGCAGCTTCGCGCGGTTACGTCGGAATATGATTTTGGGATTACGGCAATCGACGCGCATCAGCATTATCATATGATACCGATGATCTTTGACTGCCTGATGGAAGTTTTGGAGGAGGAGACGTTTTCCGGCTTAACGATTCATCAGATCCGTATACCGGTCGATCCGCTCAAGCCGGCGTTTTCCGTGCGAAACCGTCCGCAAAAGATATTGCCGATTAATCTTGTAAAGTGGCTCTTGCTCAAAATGTTGTCGAAAAAAGCGGAAAAGAGATTACGCGAAAAAGGGGTTGAAGTTCCCGTATTTTTTGGTATATTGTATACATGTGAGATGAAATGGGATATTGTAAACGCACTGCTTCCGAAATATAAAGCATATGCCGAGCAAAAAGGCGCATCGCTCGAACTGATGTTTCATCCCGGGAATCTCACGGCGGAGTATGAACTGCCCGATCAAAGGCGAAAGGAACTTCGTGCGTTTTATATGTCGGACAACCGTTTTTTTGAAGCAGAATGTCTAAAAACGTTAAAGCGTACAAATTCGTAGATAAATTTATTTATTTTGGCGTTGACAGTATGGAGGAGTTACTGTGAAAAATGGATTTTTCACAAACAAATTTATTTGTTTTGCAAATATTGTGCTTGCGCCTGCATACATCAAAAAGCTTACGCTTTTCGCTGTCAAGAATTCGCAGGTTATCCGAGAATGGAGGAGTTTGTATGAAAAAGAAAAGAAAAATTGCGGTCGGTTTGGCGCTTGCGGCAACGCTGCTATTTTCGGCGTGCGCGTCAGATGCGCAGCGCCTTGATGAGGAAGTTATTGTAAGGGAGAGTGAACCTGCGGCATTTACGGGATGTGTGGCGGGCTGTACATGCAGTGGCTGTATCTGTTGCGGAACGAACGATATGGTGAGTGTGGCAGAGTCTGTGGAAACAACGCCGGAACCGGAAACCATACCGGAGGAAACAACCGCCCAGGTTCAGACGCAGCCGCCTGTGAGTGATGAGCCGGATGACGATAAAAAGATATCGGAGTTTTCCGAGGGAGAGCTTGCAGCAAGGCGCGAGCAGCAGGCAAATCTTGCCAAAGCGCGAGATTCGCTGTATAGCGCCGGCGATTCGCTTGATAAGACGGAAAAGATAAATCAGNTGGACAGACAGATNCTNGCNAANAACGCNTATGANTTCAGCGATAAGACCATTGTNTTTATCGGGGACAGCATNACGGAGGGNATNACAAGCTCTGTNGACCAGAACGGAAATTATATAAGNTACGTTACATATGTNAATTCNTATNTGCATTTTGGAAATGTGNTAAACCANGGCAAAGGCGGAAGAATGTTTTCGGCATACGGCGGAGAGGAGCTTTCGCTTGCGATGAATTTCGGNAATGTCACAAACAACAGCGCCGATATCATTGTCGTGTTTGCAGGCGTCAACGATTATCTCTGCGTTGCGGAGAATAAGCGGTTCGGAAGNGTGACGGATACGCTCACCACGGGNAATTACTGTGGCTCTGTCCGGTATTTTATGTCNCAGTTAAAGGANTATTANGGCGATCGGGAGATTTTCTTTGTCACCATGTANGACATCAACCGAACTTCGAACAGNNCCTATGTTGACTTTNANGGTCAACCGACGCTCGGTGATTTNATGGACGCGGAGANAAAGCTTGCAAAAGAGTTTGGATTTCATNTNATCGACTTGTACGNTACCGGNTTTATGGACTGTTCGAGCAAGGANGCGTCNAACTATTTTTTNAGNGACGGATTACANCCGAAGGATAACGGCAGNATNTTCTTAGGNGATCATATTGCCGCGGAATTATCCCTTTACTTTGGNCAAAAGGAAGGAAANTNATGGAAGGNCTTAATTTCTTTGAGTCAAACATACTTTTATGGATACAGGAAAATCTAAGGATAGACGCGCTGGATTCGCTGATGCCTTTGGTATCGGCAGTCAANAATGCGGGCATNCTGTCGATTTTNGCAGTGACGCTGNTGNTTTTGCTGCGCAGATACCGCCCGGTCGGCGTTACGGCATTTTTNTCNCTGGCNGTTGANTNTATGGNGGTCAATCTGCTCCTTAANAATGCNGTNGCAAGANTAAGACCGTATNTCGTCAATGANAAACTGATANTGCTTGGGCATATGCCGCGNGATTATTCCTTTCCTTCGGGACACTCGGGNGCTGCATTTGCCGTGGCAGTGACGCTGTTTTTGTGNGGNANNGATGGCGCGATACCAAATAAGTGNGGCGTGCTTGCGTTNGCGGCGGCATTNCTGATNGCGTTTTCAAGNCTGTACAATGCGGCGCATTATCCNACNGACGTGNTTGCCGGAATGTTGATTGGAACGCTTACGAGCGTNCTTGCTTACAAATGNATTTATACGCGTTGGTTCAAACGAAAATTAGGAGANTGACAGTGGAAATAATGAATTGGTGNATATTGCTGATACTCGTAATTTTGGTACCCTTTTTTCTGGGAATGATCCCTGTAAAACATATGAACAGCTCGCAGAGAACACCCGCAATGACGTATGTCTGCGGGTGGTTTGTGAGCTTTTTTACGTTTGAACTGACNGCTGTGCCGTTTATCCTGCTGGAGAAATCGTTTACAGCGCTTGTCATTGTCTATACGCTGCTGGTGGCTGTGCTTTTNGTGTGCTCGGTNTGGGCNTCNAGGAGTGTNTGGGNGGATTACAAAAAAAATATATGTGCGNTCAAGTCNCAGCCGCTTCTCGTAAAGGCAGGCTGGCTTGTCGCTTTTTTGTTGATCGGNGCACANNTTTTTATGGCAGTCCNGTACGAGTATTATGACGGTGATGANGCTTATTATATCGCAACGAGCGTGCTCACAAACACGTTTGATACCATGTANCTTCGAGACGCCTANACAGGTTATATCTATCCATTGGANGCAAGACATGCCCTTGCGCCGACGCCGATCTATCAGGCGTGGCTGTCAAGGCTGAGCGGCATNCATCCCGCAATCGTTGCGCATAGTGTCCTNTCGGCTGTGTGGCTTGTTTTTATGTATTGNATTTACGGTCAGATTGGNAANAGNNTNNTGCCGATTTCCNAAAAAGAGGGNAGGGCAAAGAGTAATTTCCGNCCCGTGTTTCTGATNCTGATCGCNTTGTGGTTTGCNTTTGGAAANATTTCGCTCTACACNGCGGAAACCTTTGCAATGACAAGAACGTGGCAGGGCAAGGGAATGATGGCNGGAATGGCGCTTCCNGCGCTTGTCTTGTGNCTGATCAGCCTCTCGCGTGACAAGGTGCGTCTTGGCACATGGATGCTCTATGAGTGTGTGCTCGTGACTGCAGTGTTTGCCACAAGCATATCCTTTATGCTGATTCCCACAATTGTCNGTGTGGCGGCTGTGATCATCGGCATNAAAAAGAAAAGCGNGCGCGAGGCGGCAAAGATTTTTGTGTGCTGCGTGCCGTGTCTGNTGTTGTCTGTGTGCTATATCGTCGTCAGATAAAAGGGAGGATTACGATGATTTCTTCGCTGGAAACGGNTTTAAANACAGTGATTGAGGATATNNTTCTGTATAACAATNAAAGNTTTCTTGTGCCGCTTTTTCTCATTGCGCTTTTATTTTTGTGGNTGACGGAAAAGAACAAGAGTTTGCGTGTNACGCTCGTNTATCTCATGACGGCGCTCTGNGNNGTCTTTGTGTGTCCNCTCTATGTGTGGGTGGGCATGAAGGTTGATGATACAATCTATTACCGCGTGCTTTGGACGCTGCCGATGGGCGTGATCGTGTGTTACAGCGCGGTAAAGCTTATGATGCGGTTTAAGAATGNNATCAGCAGNGNNATNGTGTTTTTGCTTGCAATTNTNATCATTTGTATGAACGGTGATCTGGTATACACAAAGACGCTGCATTTTAAGNCNGTAAACGCTTATCACATGCCGCAGCAGGTAATTGACGTGGCGGAGGCGATAAAGCTTGAGAATTATCGACCGATAGCGGCGCTTCCGGCGGAGCTTCTGCCGTTTTTCAGACAGTATACGGCGGATNTTTTTACGCCNTACGGCAGAAATATTCTGGAGCCTGCATGGAGTTTTTCGAATGAACTCTATGACGCGATGGAGGGGGACAATGCATATTATGATGCCGTGGAGGTGGCGCGCTGCGCAAGAGAGGAGCATTGCNCGTATGTNGTNCTCTCCTGNGCAAAGCANATCCGNGGCGGNATGGAGGAGCAAAATTATTTTTTGCTTGATTTTGTGCAGGGNTATTATATTTATATGGANTACAATTACTATGATGTGNTCAANGAGCAGGGNCTTTTNGATGCNGANGTNATTGCGGCNGGAGAAGCCGCAAGAGGGGAATAGTNTGAAAAATNAAATGAAAAATNAANTAAAAAATATTATNCTGNTGCAAGGNGTNGTNGTGGTCTATACNTTNTCNGGNATNATGTCAAAGAAAGCNTCGGAAAACGGGGANAATCCTGTTAAATTTTTNTTTTTCTTTGCGATGGAGTTTGTAATTCTTGCANTNTATGCGNTGNTGTGGCAGCAGATGATCAAGCGTTTTGANCTTTCTGTCGCNTATGCGAACCGCTCGATGGCGATTTTGTGGTCGATGCTGTGGGCAGTNGTCTTTTTTGGNGANCACATNACNNGNAAAAATATTNTNGGTGTTTTGCTTGTTNTGNTTGGNACGATNATTATCAATACGGATACAAAAGATTTGAAGGAGGCGGCAGATGATTAANCGNTATATTGTNATNATGTTTTTNTCTGTGAGCGCTGCTTCCGTATCGCAGCTTTTATTGAAAAAAAGCGCGATGAAAAANTANGCTTCNGTTATAAANGAATANTTGAATCCGCTTGTCATCGGCGGATANGGAATCTTGTTTTTGTCCATGCTGCTCACAATATACGCATACAGCGGAATGGATTATAAAAACGGACCNATCATCGAATCGTTCGGCAATGTGATCGTGCTTGTGTTGGGATATCTATTTTTAAAAGAAAAAATCAGTTTNAAAAAATTNATTGGAATCNNATGTATTATGGTNGGAATGNCAGTATTTTACAGTTANAAAATTAACATAANCAGTTGCCATAATGTATAAATTCTGCTATGATTGAAATTGTTACAAAAGTGTTAAATACTGTCGATGCCGGCAGATGGGGGTNTATTGAAGAAGGAGGATGTCTGNAAGACAACANGGCGATGAAAAATAGGAAGGCATTTGGATTATATGGTACAAATAAGAGAAAAANAGCNGCAAAGAGGACAAAGTATCGGGCTGATGAATATACACAAGAACTGTATGAGGAGTATGACGANGANTACGAATATGACGAGGAAGTAGATGCGGACAANGGGGAATATGACGAGGAAGACGCGTACATAGTNGAATACAACTCGGANGATACATATTACGNGGAGGACGANGCTTCGGAGGAAGNNTATTACGANGAAGNGGAATACTACGGAGAGGACGANNCNTCGGAGGAAGNNTATTACGANGAAGAGGANTACTACGGNGAGGACGANNCNTCGGAGGAAGAATATTANGAGGAAGANGNATNTTNCGGAGAGAACGACGNTNCANANGAAGCGTATTATGAGGANGATGCAGTTTCGGAAGANGNATATTACGANGAAGAGNNCNAAGTAGAAGAAAAATATTACGAGGAAGAGGAAACCGTAGNNNCGGANTATGAAGAAGAGAATGCGTATGCACAGGAGGAATANTACGAAGAAGANGGCGAAATAGAAGAGGAATCGGCAGAAGAAGAATACTACNAAGAAGAGGAATANTANGAATCGGACGANTANGACGACGAATCCGATGANNACAGNTTTGACACGGCATACNGCGGNATTGACAACAANTATNCGGACGANTANGACGGNGGATATGATGCGCATGATGAAGATGANGANGAAGATGTTGTCTACGGCACGGATTTTGCCGAAAAAATGCANGTCTTTTTTAGCCGNTTAAANGAGCGNATGAAAGACATGACGGCATTTGACGCCNTGCTGGCAGTAACCGGCGTGGCGNTGTTGGTGGCTGTNCTTGTAATCTGCAGCATGTTTTTTNCAAATAANCGCGTGAANGGACAAATNGAGGCAATCGCNCCNATCGGAACCGAGCTTGCGGGCATCGGNATCGTGGGAGATAACGGACTTTCCGCAATGGCAGANGCGGCGCTTTCGGGAGCCTTTGGCAGNGAGGCGCAGGACNGTGTCCCTTCGGATATCACGGCGGAGNGCAGCAAAGTGAANGTAAGTTTNGTGTCCGTNGAAAAGGATTTAAAAATCCGCTTTACCGATGCCGAGAGCGGTGAACTGATCACNGGCACNAAATTTGAGGTCACGCTTACCAATACAAAAACGAAAAATACNCTTGTNTTNACGGANGANGATATGGACGGAATCATATANGCCGAGAATGTGACGGCGGGAACGTTTGATGCNGTCGTAACNTCAACGGACAAATATAAATTCCCGACNTTGGCACAACTGGTCACNGTAAAAGANAAAGTTGATTACGTCGTGATCAANGTGCAGGACGANGTAAAGAGCGAAAAGCANGTCAATGTGGCGGCGGAGGATACGCAAAAACAGGATGCGGCAGCGGAGGAAGTAAAGCTTGCCGATACCGTGGAGTGGGTGGAATCCACAAAGACGGAGATTGGCGGAAGCGAAACTTANCTNCCCGTGGATAAAAATACGATACCCGATCCGTCAAGCATTTCCANGGCGGCGGCAAGAATGCTGTTTGACACGATCAANGTGACGCTNGATAAGGCAAACCTCACGCTTAAAGTAGGGGCGACGGCAAATCTGAAAGGCACGTCNTTCCAAAACAGCACGGACAAAAANGTNGAATATCAATACACGACCGAGTGGCGTTCGTCAAANGAGTCGGTGGCGACGGTAAGCGGCGGAACGGTGACGGCAAAATCAGCNGGTACGGCAACGATNACATATACCGTTACAAGAAAGACCATNACGACCACCTATGATCCCGAGCAGCCNATCGAGGAAACGCAGCGAATCGATCCGGAGGATTATGACAAGCTTTCCGACGCGGAAAAGCAGAAGTGNACNCCGATNAAAGANGATGCNGATCANACNATNGCGTACGACTATAAAAANANCATCGAACCCGAGAAAAAGGTCAGTGAANCGACNGACANGGCAAGNGCNTCGTGTGNNGTNANNGTTGAGGCTGNAAAGCTTTCNTCNGCAAGTCTTGAGCTGTCCGTGAGCAGACAAAGNTGTCCGGTCGGCGAAACGATCACGGTAAAGCCCGCAAAGCTTGTATACACAAAGGATGATAACAGNAAAGAAACNATTACGGACAATTTTCCCGCTGTTACATGGTCNNTCANTGATTCNTCNGTNGCGGAGATCAGCGCAGACGGAATTGTGACAGGTAAAAANGCAGGAAATGCCGTNGTTACAGGNCAGATAAANGGCATCACAGGCGCNGANGGCAGAGAACTTGATNTTAAGGCNCANGNAAATATCGCCATTACCGCGGAAAATGTGNTGAAAGTGACGCTTGACANAACGGAGAATGTCTACATTGCAATCGGTTCCACGACGACGCTNACGGCAACGGTAAGCAATTACACNAGNGATGCNGGNGTNACATGGGAAACNTCCGACAAAAAGGTAGCGACTGTGAATGAAAAGGGCGTNGTNACAGGCGTNGCGGCAGGAAGCGCTACGATNACGGCAGTGACAAAGGAGAAANNCGGCAGNGGAAANCCGGCAAAGGCATCTTGCGTCGTCACGGTAAATTCCAACGCGTCGGGGGANACAACCACAAAATTAAAGGACGCAAACGGCAATCAGATTTATATCAAGAANAAGGACGGCAGTTATAAAGACGCGGTTTATGCNGATTATTACACGGCGGCTGAATTTTATATCAAAACNGCGGCACAATATAAATATACAGGCTGGCAGACCATTGACGGAAAGACTTACTTTTTTGATAANAACGGNAATCCTGTGACAGGAACACAGGTTATTCANGGCGTTACCTACAACTTTGGCNCGGACGGAGCGATTGCGACAACCGTAAACGGCTCGACGTTCGGAATNGACGTATCAAGACATAACGGTGAGATNAACTGGAANGCGGTAAAAGCATCGGGTGTCGACTATGTCATTATCCGCTGCGGTTACAGAGGTTCTTCGACGGGCGTGCTGATTCAGGACCAGAACTTTAACAAGAATATACAAGGCGCTACNGCGGCAGGACTTAAAGTCGGAATTTACGTGTTCTCACAGGCGGTCAACGANGTGGAGGCAGTAAAGGAGGCGTCGCTTGCGGTAGCATGNGCAAAGGGCTANAATCTCAGGTATCCGATCTTTATCGATACCGAGTCGAGCGGAGGAAGAGCCGATAAGATNGATAAGGCGACACGTACGGCTGTNGTGAATGCTTTTTGTCAGACTGTNGCAAATTCAGGCTATAAGGCAGGAATCTANGCGTCAAAGACATGGTTTGAGGATANACTGAACATGGGNNCTATAGGCAATTACCGCATATGGCTTGCCCAGTACGCGGCTGCTCCGACTTACAAGGGCAGATACGACATGTGGCAGTATTCCAGCAAGGGTAANATCAGCGGAATTAACGGAAATGTCGACTTGAATTGGAGNTATTTAGGGTATTAATTATTCACGGCTGGACGGAATCGTTCAGCCGTGAANTACATACATATNCCGTAACATTAAGGAGTAANAGCAGAAGATGAATNATGCAGNATATACGGNNAGATTGAAAAANGAATACAAAATATGTANTTATATATTTGCGGCAGGACTGNTGATAACAGCGATCACATTNCTGCCATATCTNGCAGATTANTATGTTCTGCAGCCCGANGANACAATCCTTGCNTACTATGCNGCNCATTCGGTTGACAGATATTATGACTTTGAAACGATTATAATCGGTCTGAGCATAATGACGCTGTTGTTTCTTAGCAGACGGNTGTGGGTGGCGNTGACAATACCGTCGCTGTTACTGATGNTANTGGCCTATGCGGACAGCATTAAGTATGCCGCCCTCAATGAACTTCTGCGTTTCAATGACCTGATGGTCACAGAAGCGGCGGGGATAGCGCTNCGATATCTCAATCTGAAATTCACTCCTNNNCAGTTGAAGGTATTGNCATTCNTATTTTTATTATGCGTCGGGGGATTTGNGNNNGACCGGCTTTGCAGGAAANANNCNCTCTTNTTTTANAAAAANGACCCACTTTNGCNCAAGCGNCTGNATATACTGCGTCTGGNTCTTTGCNGCGNCTGTCTGGCAGGGNTGCTTGGCTATGGCGGATATTATATAGGAAACGCATANAGTATGGCGTCTATTGACGCGGCAAGTGTAAAAGGAACCGAAAGCGAACGATACATTGTATATAATTTTATAAAAAACGACAGGCTGACCAATATTAATATGAACAATGTACAGGACAGCTACAACTATTTTNTGGACGGACAGACGNCNNACAATCAGACAGACACNGTCAACAANCCGAATGTAATTGTCATAATGAACGAATCGTGGTGGAATACGGATAATATTACCGGCAGCGGCGTTACTTTTTCATCAGATCCGATGGAACCCTATCGGAAACTTGAAGAATATTGNTCGTCCGGNCATCTTACGGCNAATATATTCTGCGGCGGCACAATCGGATCGGAGACAGAGTTTTTGACAGGACTGAATACAAAATACTTTACGTCATATACAGGAATAGCCNTGGCGCTCGAGGAACGTAAGATACCGTCCATTGTNGATTATTTCAATGNACTGGATTATGATACGGTGGCAATCCANCCATATGAAGGAAGTTTTTACGGCAGAGACGNTATTTATCCGGCTATGGGTTTTGATAAGATCGTGTTTGAGGATGATATGGATTATACGGATATTTANTCGTGCTATATTTCCGATGANAGCCTTGCACGGCAGATCATTAAGGAATACGAGGAGAGTAAAGCCGAAAGGAAATTTATATACGCCGTGTCCATAGCAAACCATATACAAGGCTTAGATCGTGAACATGACTCNCTAAAGNCTTANCCNTATCCGATTTCCGTGNANCTGGAGNGNNCTNTGGATGAGAAAGATTATATGAATCTGGTAAATTACATCAATGGAATCTATCTTGCCAATGANGCATTTGAAGAGCTGGCAGCTTATTTTGCGCAAACGGGCGATCCGGTAGTGNTGGTGATGTATGGAGACCATATGCCCGGATTTTCGAAGGAAGCGCTGGAATTAATGGGNTTAGGNGGTACGGATCTCGAAACGCAGCGANGCCAATATTCNGTACCNGTGCTGATATGGAGCAGCTTCGNNGCGGACAGGATAGAGCCNGANGGNGAGAACATCAATTATCTGCCGCAAATGCTGCTTGAATATGCGGGGCTTCCGGATACAGATATNTCTCGTATACTGAAGCAGCAGAGGGAAGTTTTAAAAACCAATACGCGTGCACTGGTGGCAGATGATCAAGGAANCGTNCTNGATACATATGATTACAGGCAAAGAGAAGCGGTCCGGCATTTCATGGTGGTGGACTATGATATTTTATATGGTTCCGGGTCGAGCCGTGAGCGGGTATGGCTGCCCTATACCGTGGAAGATTAGGGAAGCTGTTACTTTTCACTCCGTTCCAGTAACAGGTAAAAATCCATGCAAAATTTGCTTNGCAAATGGATTTTTACTTGGCTGCGATATGTTTTCTCACGGACTTAGCAGTAAATGCTAAGTCCTGTTTGAACAGTAACGGGAAGCTCACCCCNAAAGCGCAAAAAAGCAGAAATGCTTGCAATATTTGTATATTTACGTTAAGATTAGCATAGAAATATATTTTGGGAGCAAAACAGATATATNAGGATTGTTTTGTAAAGAGAATGGAGGATTTTCATGAGAACTTATTTGGTAACAGGCGGAGCGGGCTTTATCGGTTCCAATTACATTCATTATATGTTCAAAAAATATGATAATGAAATCAGNATCATCAATGTGGANGCNCTTACCTATGCGGGCAATCTTGAGAATTTGAAGAGTGTTGAGTCGAGAGAGAATTACACNTTTGTGAATGCGGATATTACGGACAAAGAAGCAATCACAAAAATTTTTGCGGAAAATGACATTGACAGAGTGGTTCATTTTGCTGCGGAGAGTCACGTTGACAGGAGTATCCGAAATCCCGAAGTATTTGTACAAACAAATGTTCTTGGAACGGCAGTTATGTTAAACTGCGCAAAAGCCGCATGGGAGAAGGAGGACGGTACATTCAAAGAAGGAAAGAAGTTCCTTCATGTGTCTACAGACGAGGTTTACGGTTCGCTTGAAAATGACGGGGAATATTTCTATGAAACAACTCCCTATGCGCCGCACAGCCCGTATTCGGCAAGCAAGGCGTCTTCGGACATGCTTGTAAAAGCATACATGGATACCTATAAGTTCCCTGCGAATATTACGAACTGTTCCAATAATTACGGACCATATCAGTTCCCCGAGAAATTGATACCGCTGATCATCAACAATGCGCTTCAGGGTAAGGAACTTCCTGTGTACGGTGACGGGAAAAATGTGCGCGACTGGCTTTATGTGGAGGATCACGCAAAGGCAATCGATATGGTACAGGAAAAGGGCAGACTTTTTGAAACATACAATGTAGGAGGACACAACGAAAAGCAAAATATTGAGATTGTTAATATTATCATCGAAACGCTTCAGGAAATGCTTGCTGACGATGACCCGAGAAAGAAACTTGTATCAAAGGATTTAATCAAATACGTCGAGGACAGAAAGGGACATGACAGACGTTATGCGATTGCGCCCGATAAGATTAAGGCGGAGATTGGCTGGGAGCCGGAAACCATGTTTAAGGACGGCATCAGGCAGACAATTCAATGGTACTTTGAGCACGAGGATTGGATGAAGAATGTCACAAGCGGTGACTATCAGAAATATTACGCAGAAATGTATCAATAAAGATAGTGGAAGGAATGTCAAAAATGGACATTCTTTTCTGCGTTCACAGTACAAAGAGAATTTCTAAACCTGCAAAATACGCAGGCTAAGAAATTCTAAAGCTTTGTACAAAAGAACGCGTANGGCGCGTTCTTTACAGGTTTTAGTAGAATTTGGAGGTTATAGAACGATGAAGGGAATCATTTTAGCGGGCGGTTCGGGAACAAGACTTTATCCGCTCACGAAAGCAATTTCAAAGCAGATTATGCCGGTATATGACAAACCGATGATTTATTATCCCCTCTCAACATTGATGCTTGCGGGGATACGGGATATTTTGATTATTTCGACGCCAAGAGATTTACCTGTATTTGAGGAGCTTTTCGGAACGGGAGAGCAGCTTGGACTCAACATGCAGTATGCCATACAGGAGCAGCCGAGAGGTCTTGCCGACGCATTTATTATCGGTGCGGATTTCATCGGAAAGGATTCTGTAGCGCTTGTGCTTGGCGATAATATTTTCTATGGTCAGAGCTTTTCAAAGCTGCTGCAAAGAGTGGCGGCAAAAGAGAGCGGCGCGACGATTTTCGGATACTATGTAAGGGACCCCAGAGAGTACGGCGTTGTGGAGTTTGACGAGAACGGAAGGGCGATTTCGATTGAAGAAAAGCCTCAAAATCCAAAGAGCAATTACGCGGTTCCGGGACTTTATTTCTATGACAATGACGTGGTGGAGATTGCGAAGAACGTAAAACCCTCGGCAAGAGGAGAGATTGAGATCACAAGCATCAATAACGAGTACTTACAGCGCGGCACGCTCTCCGTGGAAACGATGGGGCGCGGCTTTGCGTGGCTGGATACGGGAAATCACGATTCCCTTCTTGACGCGTCCGATTTTGTGTGCGCGTTCCAGAAAAGACAGGGATTATATATATCTTGTATTGAGGAGATTGCCTACAAAAGAGGCTTTATCACCAAAGAGCAGCTTTTGAAGCTTGCCGAGCCGTTAATGAAGACGGAATACGGAAAATATCTGGTAGAGGTTGCCAATGGACTCTAAAGCAAAACAAATTGCCCTTCTGATCGTTCTTGGCGCGATGGTTGTCATTATGGCAGCTGTAGTGGCAGTGAATTTCAAGAATCTGACGGGCAAAGGGAAGAAAAACGGACAGGATGTCGCGGAGGCTCCGGGACAGGGAATCGAGGAAGATGGCAAGGTAAGCGGCGCCGATCTGTCGGCGTTTTTAAGAGATGATGCGTTTTTTGACAGTGATGCGTCACAGACCGTCACGGCGGAGGATGTGCGCGTCGACGGGGACGGAAATCCGATCAAAGAGCTTACACTGCTTGCAAGNTCCGTNGAGCGNGATATTCGTGTAAAAGTGATCGATGACAAAGGCGATACGGTAATCGGACAGGAATTTACTGTGGTTGTGGAGGATACGGGNGCGTATGTCGANGANGACAAGGACGGTGTNATCCGCATTTCCGATATNAANCCGGGNGAGTATAAGGTATCGCTNAATGCGGTAGACGGCTATGATGTGCCTACGGATCCNGTCAATGTCCGCGTGAAGTCNATNGTATCTTATACTGTGATTGACGATATTGANTTTTTCGTNCACTCNGAGGANGAGGTGGACGTTGCAAAGGANGANACGGAAAACGANGAAATTGACAGNATGGANGAGGANGATACGCAGTATACCGCGCTNCTTGATATGGANGAGGAGCGTGAAAATGCCGTACAGCTCGGNATTGACGTNTCGAAGTGGAATAAGGAGATCGATTGGGAAATCGTGAAGGCGGAAGGCGTGGATTTTGCGATTATCCGCTGCGGATANAGAGGNTCGACCTCNGGATGGCTGATNGAGGATCCCTATTTCTTTAAAAANCTTGAAGGNGCAAGAAAGGCGGGCATNAANGTAGGCGTTTACTTCTTTACACAGGCNGTTGANTTNGTNGAGGCTGTGGAAGAGGCGAGTATGGTCGTGTCGCTTTTGGGCGATACGAAATTGGATTACCCTGTATTCATTGATACNGAGGGCGCNGGCGGAAACGGAAGGGCGGATAANNTGGATCCGGGAACGCGCACGGCAGTTGTNAANGCGTTNTGCAAGACNATTGAAAATGCGGAAATGACGGCNGGCGTGTACGCGAGCAGAAANTGGTATCTGAATAACCTCAANAGGGATGAACTAAANGACCAGAAAGTATGGCTTGCCGAATACAGACAGACNCCGGAGTATGANGGACATTATGACATGTGGCAGTATACCTCAAGCGGTTCGGTTGCCGGTATTGAGGGGCGCGTGGATTTGAANATAAGCTATNTGGGCATTGAATAAAAAATTGTTNNCCTTTTGAAAGGAGTATGGTTGTCAAAATGGGAAAGATTACGGTAGAGGAATGTNTNNCNNACGGNATGGTGATTGANGGATTAAAGGTNATCACGCCNCANGTGTTTGGNGATAACAGGGGTTATTTTATGGANACNTACAACTACAATGACTTTAAGGCNGCNGGGATTGACCATGTGTTTGTTCAGGATAACCAGTCGGCGTCAAAGAANGGCGTNNTGCGCGGACTGCATTTTCAGAAGGAGTTTCCNCAGGACAAGCTTGTGCGCGTGGTGCGCGGCGANGTGTTTGACGTGGCNGTCGATTTGCGNAAGGGCTCTAAGACATANGGAAAATGGTACGGNGTGNTGTTGTCGGAGGAGAACAAAAAGCAGTTCTTTATCCCGAAGAATTTTGCGCANGGTTTTTTGGTANTGTCGGATTATGCGGAGTTTTGCTATAAATGTACGGACTTTTACCACCCGAACGATGAGGGCGGTCTTTTGTGGAGTGATCCNGANATTGGCGTAGAATGGCCGATTCCCGACGGAATGGAGNTGNTCTTGTCCGATAAGGATCAAAAGTGGGGTTCAATAAAGGATTTGAATTGATTATGAAGAAACTGTTTTCCCTTCCGGCAGAGCTNTGGCAGTCGCGAAGGCTGATTTGGAAGCTTGCGAAAAACGACTTTAAAAACCGGTATGCCGGNTCGTATCTNGGGCGTGTATGGGCGTTTACGCAGCCTGTNGTCACGGTTTTGCTCTATTGGTTTGTGTTTGGGCATATCATGATGGCGGATAAAAAAGAGATATTNACAACAGGNGTGGANGCGCCNTATGTGCTTTGGCTGACCGCNGGCTTGGTGCCGTGGTTTTACTTTAACGAGGCGTTAAACAACGGAACNACNTCGNTNCTGGAGTACAGCTATCTTGTGAAAAAAGTCGTTTTTAAGATTAGTATCATACCGATCGTAAANCTGATTGCGGCATTGTTTACGCANCTCTTTTTTGTGTGCTTTATGCTTTTACTCTATTTTCTGTATGGCTANAAGCCGGAAATTTATNTNATTCAGCTNTTNTATTATACATTCTGTATGTTCATATTGNCGCTTGCCTTAAGCTACAGNACATGCGCGATCGTTATATTTTTCAGGGATTTATTNCAGATTATCAATATTGCNNTGCAAGTGGGCATGTGGGCGACGCCNATCTTATGGAATATTTCAATGTTGAGTGGNAATCCGCTGTTACAGAAAATATTAAAATGNAATCCGGTATTTTANATTGTAAANGGATACCGNGAGGCGATGTTTGGGCGGACNTGGTTNTGGGAGAATATGGGAGCGACTGTCGGGTTTTGGGCNCTGACAGTGGCGCTGTTTTTGCTCGGAGCGTATATTTTCCGCAGATTAAAGGTGCATTTTGCNGATGTGCTATGATGCACAGACCCATGCAGAGNAAGTATACCGNNAAANNGGTGCATAATATATAATCTGATACAAAAAGGAATAAAGAGGNNTTNATCAATGGGAGAAAACAAGGGGCAAANCGGAATTCCGGCGGCAATTTCNGTCGAAAAGGTNTGCAAGGTATACAAGCTCTATGATAAGCCAAAGGACAGAATGNTTGAGGCNNTGGGGCTGACAAAAAAGAAAAAGTACACNGANCATTTTGCGCTTTCGGACGTGAGCTTTGACGTAAAACAGGGCGAATGCGTCGGCATTATCGGCACAAACGGCTCCGGTAAATCGACGATTTTAAAAATAATAACAGGTGTTCTTAATCCGACGAGCGGAACCGTCAAGGTGGACGGCAGAATTTCCGCGCTGCTTGAACTTGGAGCGGGATTCAATCAGGAATATTCCGGAATGGAGAATATTTACTTAAACGGCACGATGAACGGCTTCACGGAGCAGGAGATTGAAGCGAGAATGCAGGATATTCTTGATTTTGCGGACATCGGCGATTATGTATACCAGCCCGTCAAAACGTACTCAAGCGGTATGTTTGTGCGTCTTGCNTTTTCGGTAGCGATCAACATTGACCCGGAAATTTTGATCGTTGACGAGGCGCTTTCCGTGGGAGATGTATTCTTTCAGGCAAAGTGCTANCANAAATTTGAAGAATTTAANAANATGGGAAAGACCATCATCATNGTAAGNCATGATTTGAGCAGTATCGCGAAATACTGTGACAGGGTGATTTTGNTGAANCAAGGGATTAAACTGGGCGAAGGTCAGCCNAAAGAGATGATCGATGATTTTAAACGTGTGCTTGTAGGTCAATATGAGCTGCCNGCNTCNAANTCGGAACAAAGCCTTTTAAATGACGNAGAGGTGCAGGAGGCAGTNAAAAACGATTTTGCGCAGNNGAAGGCAAAANCGCAGNNAAGNGATGNACAACAGGAATNGNAAGAGNNNNTCAAANCGCTCGAATACGGCACAAAAGAGGCGGAAATTGAGGCGTTTTATCTCGTAGANGACCANGGNACGCGCACAAACGCGATCATCAAGGGCGCNGAGTTTCAGATACACATGCGAGTACGCTTTTTCAGTGANTTGCCCGCACCAATCTTTGCGTTTTCCGTAAAGACGGCAAAGGGCACGGANATNACNGGCACGAACACGATGTTTGAGAAAGCNTTTTTAGAGCCTGTAAAGGCGGGAGCNGTNAAGGATATCTGCTTTACNCAGAAAATGTCGCTNCAGGGNGGNGAATATCTGATNTCNTTNGGCGTTACAGGCTATAACGGCGACGATTTTCAGGTATANCACAGGCTTTATGACGCGCTGAACGTGACAGTGGTTTCCGACAAGGATACTGTGGGNTATTATGATATGGACTCTAAGGTGACGGTAACGGACGCGAAGNCAAATTAAAAATCAGAGATTTTTAATNTGAGAANGGAGCATGGTTATTCGTATGACGGACAAAGAAANGGTAGGCAGTGTGACACTGGANTTGACCGATTATTCCGGCGAGGATTTCTATACGGACGGCGCGATTGAGGACGAGCTTTTGGAGATTGCCAAAAACAATCCGCCCTCGGCGTTTGCGCGGATTATCGCAGAAAAGAAGAGCTGGCCCATATTNTANCACCTTTCTCNNTTTCGCACCAATATCATTGANTGGCTTCCAATCNAAAAGACGGATAAAATACTNGAAATCGGNTCNGGCTGCGGNGCGATTACNGGNGCGCTCGCAAAACGCGCGGGGAGCGTNACATGCATTGATTTGTCGAAAAAACGCAGTCTTGTGAATGCATATCGAAACAGGGAATGTGATAATATNACCATCAAAGTCGGAAATTTTAAGGATATTGAGCCGCATTTGGAAGAAGATTTTGATTATGTGATGCTGATTGGCGTGTTCGAGTACGGNCATGCTTATATCGGAGGAGATACGCCTTACGAGGATTTTATGCGCATCTGCAATCGCCACAGAAAGCCGGACGGNAGACTGATCATAGCAATCGAAAATAAGTTTGGATTAAAATATTGGGCGGGCTGCCGCGAAGATCATCTGGGAACTTATTTTTCGGGACTTGAGGGATACCGTGAGGGCGGTTCTGCAAGNACGTTTACAAGGCATGGACTGGAANCGATTTTAAAACGTGTGGNAATAGAAGAATATGCCTTTTATTATCCGTATCCCGATTATAAATTTATGACNACTGTGTATTCGGACGGGTATCTTCCGAAAAAAGGCGAGCTTTCCAATAATCTCAGGAATTTTGACAGGGAGCGGGCGCTTTTNTTTGANGAAAAACANGTGTTCGATGAAATTATCGCAGAAGATGAATTCCCGCTGTTTTCGAATTCATANCTTTTGGNNGTGGGCAGCGCACCNGANACGCTGTATGCGAAGTTTTCGAATGACAGGGANCCAAAGTGGGCAATNCGNACAAAAATTGTAAAGAATGCATNNGGTCAGATACAGGTGGAAAANATTCCGGACACGGAGGCGGCGTGNGAACATCTGAAAAATACACAGAAGGCGTANGCGCTTTTGNCAAAGCGTTATGCGGGNACAAAAATNGAAATAAACAAGTGCAGTCCGAAGGATGGCGATATCNAAAACGGACTGGTGTTTGAATACTGTAAGGGTGTGACGNTGGAGTCGATGCTTGACGACTGCCAAAGCAGAAATGANATGTCCGGTTTTCGAACGCTGNTNGCGGAATATATGGAATGGCTGCGCTACGGCGAGGATGCGGCGGTTTCCAACATTGATTTTATCTTTCCGAATATCCTTGTNGAGGGCGATAAGTGGCATGTGATNGACTATGAGTGGACGGTTGAAGAAAAAATTCCGTCTAAGGAGATTGCTTTTCGGGCATTCTATAATTACATGCTTGGCGGTCAGACAAGAAAGGAATGCGAANCGCTTTTGCTGCGCGAAATNCTNGGACTTTCGGATGAGGACATCGACGCGGCNGTGAAACGGGAACAGGCATTTCAGNTGCGGATGAACGGNGACAGAGTTTCNGTGAGCGCGATGCGGGAACTNATCGGAAACCGCGCCTACGAGTTCGACGGAATGTTNGGATATTGTCGTTATGTGGATACAAAGTTTGTGGCAAAGCTTTATTTTGACTATGGNGAGGGNTTTTGNGAGGAGCATAGCGTGGAATTAAAGGGCTGTTATGTCGGACTGCAAAANNTGTGCATTGATNATGACATTGCGCCGGAAGTTGTGCGCGTCCGCATNGATCCGTGCTCGTTTTTCTGCGTGGTCGGCATACGCAGNGTGATGCTAAATGACAGGCTTTATGTGGGGAAGGACATGGAAACGAATGGNTTNTGGCATTCCAGTGGAAGTCTGNTCTTTGCNAACNACGATCCGAATATCACGATNGACGTGACCGGNGGAGGGCGTCTTCANGTTGANATGGAGGTTATGGAACTGCCNGCAGTCTTTGCGGCAANACTNGAGGAGGAGGCGTCAAGGCAGGATATTCTGACGAAAACGAAATGTTTTGTAAAACAGAAGATAAAAAAATCGAGCNCCAGCGCGCTCGATTAACAAAAAGCATTGCTTTTTGCTTCAATGATATATATTATCGCAATTTTTCATAAGATAAAAAGGAAACAGTTCGGAAAATGGANGAACTGCCGAAAATAGGGGTTAGGTATGCTTGATAAAATAAAGGGTTTTTTACANGAAAAACTATATAAAAAATGCAGAGAGGAATATGAGAACGAGCTGCGGTATCAGACAGATCCTTATCTGCTGTGGATCAGAGAGAACGAAAAGACATCGGACGAGGGTGGGGAGGAGTCGTACCCGTCGCTTGGCGTGGTCTATATGGAGCNCTGCGGAAGAAATTTTTCNCTTGCNGATTANAATAANGATTTTCTCNTGTTTGTGTCCGANAANGGCAGGATGGCGGTCAATGCTTTTCGNGAGATCATGCGGTATTTTGATACNCANGCCGACGTGAATGTGGTGTATGCGGATGAGGATGTCTGGCGGATCTGTCCCGACGACAGCCCCGCGGATGCGGATGATAAGNATGTGCACCGTATTTTCCCNTGGGCAAAGCCGATGTGGTCGCCCGATACATTGTTTTCGTTTTTTTACTTTGGCAATATCTTTGCNATCCGNACGGCGGCATTCAAGGACATNGAATGGCTCGGAAANGANGATTACAGGAAAAATATCTATGATTTNGCNCTCAAGGCNACGGAGAAGGAAAAGCGTCCGGGNCACATCGAGAAGGTGCTGTTTCATGCCTATAAAAAAGGGGAGAGCCGTGNCNAGATNGAGGAGGANCTGATGCATTCCACGGACTTTATCGGCGTNGGCAGCCAGTATGATATGATNAGAGAAGCGGCAATGGCGCGTCGCGGACTCAAAGGGTATCAGATTGTCAATGAAANGACAGGAATTTCTTACCCNATATANAAACTTGAGAAGGAGCCGCTTGTCAGCATTATTATTCCGTCAAAAGATAATGAAGAAACGCTTAAACAGTGTATCCGTTCTATTTATGCGCACACGGCNTANAAAAATTNTGAGATTATCGTGGTGGANAANGGCAGNACGGCGCGGGTNCGCGTNGCGCTTGAGAANTTNAAACAGGAGTGTCCGTTTCGNTATTTCTATATCCCGATGGAATTTAATTTTTCNCGCATGTGCAATGTNGGCGCNNAGNANGCGGAGGGAACATANATTCTNTTNCTNAATGACGACATGGAGGCTGTGGATGACAGCTGGCTTTTGAGAATGGTGGGACAGGCATCGCTTAAGCATGTGGGCGCAGTGGGCGCAAAGCTTTTGTACCCGAATTCTACNCTGATCCAACATGCCGGTATCACAAACACGGTATCCGGTCCCGGACATAANCTAAAAAAGTTTGATGACAGCGTTTCGTATTACTATGGCAGAAANCGTTTTNTNTATGATATGATCGGTGTNACGGCGGCATGTNTGATGATNCGCAAGGATTACTATTTGGCGCTTGGCGGGCTNTTTGAGGAGCTTGCGGTCGCGTACAATGATGTGGATCTNTGTTTTCGGCTTTGCAGTAAGGGACTTTACAANGTNCAGCGAAACGATGTCGTGTTTTATCACCATGAATCANTAAGCCGCGGCGANGATATGCAGGACGAAGCGAAANTGAANCGTCTGANGGCGGAGAGAAACCTGTTGTATAAAAGNCACAGAAGGCTTTACCGNCAGGATCCGTTTATCGGTACAGTGATGAACAGCGGCAGTCCCGAATATATCAGCCGTTGGCTGGAGGGATATGAACTTGTNNATTTGTCCGANTGTGACGATAAGCTGTTAGAGGGGAAAAAGCTGCCTGATTTTAACACCATGAACAATGCGATCATGGTTGTGGTNGAGGAGTGCGGAAAGGAAAAATTTGTGAAAGCCGTNACAAAGAACGGNGAGCGCAAAAAATCGTATTATCTTATTAAGGGNTGGGCTTATGTGCCCGGCGCCGATAATGCGCGCTATCAATATAAGATGCTTTTGGTAAANGAAGAGGGGAGNGTCTGGGANCTGCCCGTGCAGAAACGTTACAGAAAAGATGTCGCGGCAATTNTGCCCGGNGAGGTNAACGTGGAGCTTACAGGATTTTGCAGTTGGATCTTTGAGGGNACGCTTGCGCCCGGCACATACGAACTTTGGATGACCGCAAAGGACGCATGTTCAAGGCAGAGGCTTTATCGGAACATGGAGAAAAAGCTGGTCATTGAGGACGCGTAAAGGGCGAAAAAAGAGGACAGAAGCTATGGATTACAAAAAAGAGCTTTTTGCACAGTGCACACCGTATTTGCAGTGGCTCAAGGACAGAGAGATTGCAAAAACCACTGATATCATAGATACGGGGAAACCGATTTGCGTGTTTCCCTTTTCTTCGTGTAAGGACAGCGTAAAGGCTGTGTTGGGCAAGAGTTGTGTCGAGCGGGAAACAATTTATCTGTTTGTCCGCGAGAACGGTGTACTGTGTGACGGAGCGTGTGCGCTGATTGCAAAGGCGTTTTCGGAGCATAGGGAGGCGTTGGTGGTCTATGCGGACGAGGATTACTATGGANCGCCTAAGGAGTTGTATTCAATCGAAGAAAAGACNACACATGGTCTTTTGCGGGGAGAGCCTTGGTTTAAGCCGGANTTTTCACCGGATACGCTGGAATCGTTTTTTTATATTGGCAGTATTTTTGCGTTGAAAGGACAGGTGATCACGGAAGTTTTGNACGCGTTTGGCGGNGATATGCCGCTTTGCGAACTTGTGAGAANNCTTTCGCGCAGAGTGGCCGCGATGCGGGANGGTACGCACGGGGAGAANCGATTTGTGCATATCCCCGAGNCGCTTTATACCAATAATAAACTTTCCGAAAAGGANGAGNTTGACTGTTTTGAACAGGATATTTTTGAGAAAANCGATGCTGTGCGCATTGGCGGAACGCGCGCAAATATTGGACGGNTGTCCNTTATTATTCCNTCAAANGATAACNNGCAAANCTTGAAGCGATGCATTGAAACGTTTCGGCAGTGCGNAAAAGACTTGGATTACGAGCTGATTATCGTAGATAACGGCAGCACNGATGACAATCGCGCGTGCATAAATGATTTTTTGGAAGCGTGCGGCGCAAAATATCTTTACGAGCAAGCGGAATTTAATTTTTCGCAGATGTGNAATCGTGGNGCAAANGCGGCAGNNGGNGATTTTNTGTTATTTTTAAATGATGANATTGAGNTNGACNAAACGCAGTCGGACGGAANGTGGCTTGCAAAGATGATGCGCTATGCGGCGATGGAGCATGTGGGNGCTGTGGGCATCAAACTCCGNTACCCCGACGGCAATTTGATNCAGCATGNGGGCATNACAAACATGGCAGTCGGNCCNGCGCATAANCTTGGCGGTATGCCCGACGAAGGNAATCTNTATCACGGGCACAACCTTGCGGANTACAATATGCTTGCCGTGACNGCNGCNTGNATGATGGTGTCACGNGNGAAGTTTGAGCGNGNGGGTGGTTTTGACGAGGANCTTGCNGTGGCGTATAATGATGTNGAGNTATGCTTTCGNCTNTATCAAATNGGATTATACAATGTNGTTGTAAACAGCGCCTTTTTAGTCCATCACGAGTCACTTAGCCGNGGAGAGGANACNNNGCCCGAAAAACAGGCGCGGCTTTTGCGCGAAAAGCGAAAATTGTANGANAAGCACCCGTGGGCATCNCCCAAGGCNCNGACACAGGATCCGTTTTACAGCCCGAACCTTGTACAGTGGGAGAAAGANGCGGCGTACCATATCAATTATCANTANCCGTGTGACAAAATNGTNGAATTAGAGCCGCTTCCGGTAAAGTACAGACGATTTACGGGGCGCATGTACCGCCCGTTTCTGATGTGGTTTATACGCAAGACTGTTCGGAATTATCTNGAACAAACACANGTTCATNTTGCAAAACTCTTTAANCGCTTGACAGGGGAAGCATANCATATGTTTNANATTGACCAAGTCACACAGGAGGANGGNATTGTAACGATTACAGGCTGGCATGTTCTGCGAAAGCAAGATAATGCAAANCTTGTAAAAAAGCTTTGGATTCGTGGACTGCACTGGGAGGAGTATGNGGCAGAGTTATCCCCGAAGCTGCGCCGCGATGTGGAAGCGCTTTTTGTGGGAGAATGCCGCACAAAAAATACGGCGCTTTCCGGNATTTGNCTAAAAATTGACACATCAAAGCTTACAANNGGGAAGTATATNGTCGGCATTGTNGTAAAACGCAGATGGAGAGGGTGGTTTCTGCTTCCTGTANANTNNCNCTTNGAAGTGTAGAAAANGAAAAAGAAGCNAAGAAAAGNAGGCAAAAAAGAGATNGTGTGAAAAAAATAAGAGGGGAAAGTACGATGGAAAACGAGAAAGACATGGATTACAAACAGGCATATGAGCAGGAAANNGCGCGTGCCGCGGCATTGGCTGGCAGACTTGCGGANGCCAAAAACGAGGCGGACAATTTACAGTTTCAGCTTGACCGCATCAAAAACAATCCGATTTGGAAGGCGTCAAAGCCNTTAAGACAGACAATGCANTGGGGACTGCGCAATTACAGAAGANTGCGNAACTTAGGCGGTCCAAGAGGCATCGCAAGAAAGCTNAANCAGAAAAANATNGAGGCACAGGCAAAAAAACTGCACGGTACGGCAAGCTTTCCTTCNCCCGAGGNNGCAAAAAGGCAGAGCGAAGAAACATTTGCGCGNATGGTGAAGATCAGTATTCTTGTGCCNNTGTANAANACNCCGNTGAACTTCTTAAANGAGATGATCGAATCGGTNCTTGCGCAGACNTATCAAAATTGGGAGNTNTGTCTTGCGGACGGTTCCGACCNTGAGCATGACGANGTGGAANNGCGNTGCAGGGAATATATGGANCAGGACAAGCGNATCGTATANNGNCGGCTTGAGAANAANGANGGTATTTCGGGAAATACAAACAGGTGTTATGAAATGGCGACAGGNGAATATATCGGGNTGTTTGACCATGATGACGTGCTTCACCCNTCNGTTTTGTANGAGTATGTGAAGGTTATCAACGAACAGGGGGCAGACTATATTTACTGCGACGAAACGACNTTTAAGGGCGACAGNATNGACAACATGATNACGCTGCACTTTAAGCCCGANTTTGCGCCCGANAACCTTCGNGCAAANAANTANATCTGTCATTTTAGCGTNTTTNCNCGNGCGCTTTTGGANGGNACAGANCTGTTTCGNAGNGGNTTTGACGGCAGTCAGGANCATGACATGATNTTNCGCCTTACCGCAAACGCNNAAAAGGTNGTNCATGTGCCAAAGCTGATGTATTACTGGCGTTCCCACAAAGCNAGTGTGGCAAGCGATATCAGCGCAAAACCNTACGCGATTGCGGCGGCAAAAGGCGCNGTTGCNGCNCACTTACAAAGCTGNGGNTTTAAGAACTTTGANATNAANGGNACANGAGCGTTTGANACCATNTTTGAGATNAAATATGAGATTGCGCGTGAGGATAAAATTTCGATTCTGATACCAAACAAGGATCATGTGGAGGATTTAAGACGNTGNATCGATTCGATCAAGGAGCGCAGNACCTATGAGAATTATGAAATNATNGTAATCGAAAACAANAGNGNNGAAAAAGCNACGTTTGACTANTATCAGACNTTGGANNNNGAAGAAAAAATAACAGTNGTTACNTATAAAGGNGAGTTTAACTATTCNCGCATTAACAANTTCGGNGCNGGNTTTGCGANGGGNGAATATCTNCTGTTATTAAATAATGACACACAGGTNATATCNATGAACTGGCTTGANGCNATGCTGATGTANGCACAGCGTCCCGACGTGGGGGCNGTCGGCGCAAAGCTTTACTACGGCGANAGNACNATACANCANGCGGGCGTGGTCGTAGGGCTTGGAGCGCATCGAACGGCNGGNCANACGCACTATAAAATCAATTANGACAANCTTGGATATATGGGNCGNCTTTGCTATGCGCAGAATGTNTCGGCNGTCACNGGNGCGTGNCTTATGGTGAAAAAGAGCATCTATGANGCNCTTGGNGGNNTGGACGAGGAATTTAAAGTAGCNNTAAACGANGTGGATTTCTGCCTTCGGGTCAGGGAAAAGGGCTACTTAAACGTGTTTACGCCGTTTGCGGAGCTCTACCACTTTGAGTCGGCTTCGCGCGGAATTGATGTAGTAGACGAGGCGAAGGCGAAGCGTTACGAGGAGGAATCGGCGCGTTTCCGCGAGAAATGGAAGGCGTTTTTGGAGAAGGGCGACCCCTACTATAATCCCAATTTTTCACTCGACTACAGTGATTATTCGCTGCGCGTCGAAAAACCTTGTTAATTTTGTACAATTCCTTGAAAAATTTTTGTTTTTTTGGTTTAATAGAATTATGTAAAATTTAACAGTCAAGGAAAAAATTTCTTGGCAATACAAATAAAAAATTGTGGAGGTAGCAGTATGAGTTTTATGGACGAATTTAACTTCTGGCTCAAAGATGATTACTTTGACCAAGCGACAAAGGATGAGCTTTTAAAGATTAAGGACAATGAAAGCGAAATCGAGGAACGCTTCTACAAAGAACTTGAGTTTGGTACCGGCGGTCTGCGCGGAATCATCGGAGCAGGTACAAACAGAATGAATATCTATACAGTTCGTAAGGCAACACAAGGTCTTGCAAACTATATCATCAAACAGGGCGGCGCATCAAAAGGTGTTGCAATCGCTTACGACTCAAGACGCATGAGTCCCGAGTTTGCGGATGAAACGGCACGCTGCCTTGCGGCAAACGGCATTAAGGCATATGTATTTGATTCACTAAGACCCACACCGGAGCTTTCGTTTGCGTTGCGTAAGCTTGGCTGTATTGCAGGCGTTGTAGTAACGGCAAGCCACAATCCGCCCGAGTACAACGGCTATAAGGCATACTGGGAGGACGGCGCACAGGTAACGCCTCCGCATGACACAGGCATCATCGGTGAGGTAAGAGCGATCACGGATTATCATAACGTAAAGACCATGCCGAAAGAAGAAGCGATGGCAAAGGGACTTTACGAGATCATCGGCAAGGAAATTGACGATGCGTACATGGTAGAATTAAAGAAGCAGAGCATTCACCCTGAAATTATCAAGGAAGTATCAAAGGACATCAAGATTGTATACACACCGTTCCACGGCACAGGAAATATCCCCGTAAGACGTGTGTTACAGGAACTTGGATTTGAAAATGTTTACGTTGTTCCTGAGCAGGAGCTTCCGGATCCCGACTTTACGACATTGGATTATCCCAATCCCGAAGATCCGAAGGCATTTACGCTTGCCTTAAAGCTTGCAAAGGAAAAGGGCGCGGATATCGTTATGGCGACAGACCCTGATGCGGACCGTCTTGGTGTATATGCGCTTGACACAAAGAGCGGCGAGTATGTGCCGTTTACCGGAAATATGTCGGGAATGCTGATCGCGGAGTACATTCTGCGTGAGAGAAGAGCGACAAACACTATGCCCGAAAATCCCGCGCTCGTAACAACGATTGTTACGACAAACATGACAAAGCCCATCACACAGGCATATGATGTTAAGCTGATTGAGGTTCTTACAGGATTTAAGTACATCGGTGAGCAGATTAAGCTCTTTGAGCAGACAGGCTCTAATTCTTATGCATTCGGTCTTGAGGAGAGCTATGGCTGTCTTGTCGGAACACACGCAAGAGATAAAGATGCGATCGTTGCAGTGATGATGCTTGCGGAAGTTGCATCATGGTGCAAGAAGAACAACATGACGCTCTGGGATATGATGATTGACGTTTACGAGAAATACGGATACTATAAGGAAACACAGTATTCGATTACGATGAAGGGCATTGACGGCGCAAAGGAAATTGCAGCGCTCATGGATAAATTTAGAAACAATCCGCCCAAGGCGTTTGGCGAGCTCAAAGTGACACAGTTTAGAGATTACGCAAATGATGTTGTTGTCAACATGGAGACAAACGAGAAGGGAACAACAGGGCTTCCGAAGTCCAATGTACTCTACTTTGACCTGACAAACGACTCATGGTGCTGCGCAAGACCTTCCGGCACAGAGCCGAAGATTAAATTCTACATGGGTGTCAAGGGAACCAGCCTTGAGGACGCACAGAAGAAGAGTGACGATTTGACCAATGCAGTCAAAGCCGTTATCGAAAGTTAAAAAGATTTAAAATAAAAACAAAACCAAAAAGCTGCCTTGAAAAGCGGCTTTTTGGTTATCATAAGAGAGAGAATGAAAACGCTGTCTATGCGGCAGAATAGGGGTAACAATGAAAAAATTAATGGAACAGATTATAAAATTCGGTTTTGTCGGTGTCGTGTGTTTTTTGATTGACTTTGCGATATCCACAGGACTTTTCCATATTTTGATAAACGGGACGACAAGAAATTTCGCGACGGGTGTCGGAGGTTTTTTTGGTTTTACGATATCCGTTATAGTTAATTATATCCTCAGTATGAAATTTGTGTTCGAGCGCAAGGAGGATATGAGCAGAAAAAAAGAGTTTGTAATTTTTGTAATATTGAGTTTGATAGGACTGGGTCTGAATGAGGCGCTGCTCCTTGCATGCAGTGCAGGCTATGAGGCGAGCGACTTCTTAAAGATCTTTAATGATACAATTTGGTTTGCGGTTTCTAAGATTTTTGCGACGGCAGTTGTAATGGTATATAATTTTATCAGCAGAAAAATTTTCCTGGAGAAGAAAGCAGCATGAAAAGAATTTCTAAGTCTGCAAAAGACGCAGCCTAAGAAACACTAAGATTTCATGCAAAGAGAATTTCTAAGTCTGCAAAAGACGCAGCCTAAGAAATTCTATAGCTTCATGCAAAAAGAACGCCAAGAGCGTGCGTTCTTTTAGGAAACTGATGTAATTGAAAGCATAGAGGTATTTAATAGATGAGTTTAGCGCAAAATATAAAAAAGACAATTAACTACAGCAGAAAAAACGGATACAGCGAAACTTTTTTTGCGGCGTGGGAGCGTATGACGGCAAATTACCATAGAGATTATACCTACCGCAAGCCAAGCGAGGACGAGCTTGCGCGGCAGAAAAACGATAAGAGCGTAAAAGACATTCGGTTTTCGATTCTGGTGCCTGCGTTTGAAACACAGGCAGTCTATTTAAAGGCGCTCATTGACAGCTGCCTTGAGCAGACGTACGAAAACTGGGAACTGATCATCACGGACGGCAGTAAAAGCGATGTTGTGAAAGAAACCGTCGCGACTTACAGCGACGCGCGGATCCGTTATGAACGGCTTGGAGAAAACGGCGGCATCGCGGAGAATACAAACAAAGCGATTGAGCTTGCGGAAGGGGATTATTGCGGGCTTTTGGATCATGACGATATGCTCACTCCCGATGCGTTGTATGAGATGGCGCATGCGATAAAGAATAAAAAGGACGAAAAAAGACCGATTCTTGTGTATTCGGACGAAGATAAATGCGACTCATCGGGGACAAGCTTTTATGATCCGCATTTTAAGCTGGATTTTAACTTGGATCTGATATTGACAAACAACTACATCTGCCACTTTACTGTGGTGGAAACACAGCTTATAAAGAAACTCAGTATCAGAAAGGAATATGACGGTTCGCAGGATTATGATCTGGTGCTGCGCATTGTAAGTACACTTTTGCTCAGGGAAAGAGAGAACGCAAGCGCAGTGCGCATGGAAGAGAAAATTGTGCATGTGCCTAAAGTGCTCTATCACTGGCGCTGTCACGAAAATTCGACGGCGGATAACCCGCAGAGCAAGATGTATGCTTATGAGGCGGGAAAAAAGGCGCTGATTGATTTTGTAAACCGCATGGGTTGGAAAGGCGATGTACGCCACAATAAACATCTGGGTTTTTATCGAATAGAATATCGGAATAACGTGCTCACGCACAGACCGGACTTGGCGGCGGTGGGAGGTTATGTGGCAAAGCACGGAAAGATTGCAAGCGGGATTTACCGCGGACAGCCGCTCGTCTATGCGGGCTATATGAACCGCATGGATCTGTATCAGAACATTGATGCGTTGGATATCAGAAATCTTGAAGTGAACAAGGAATATCAACCGATTTATGAGAAGGTGACAGGACATTCCTATGAGTCAACTTTTGTAGCGGAAACAAAAAGAGAATTGCCGCAATGGATCAAGGATTTGGAAAAAGCGGAAGGCGGACATGCACTGGAAAAGCTGAATAAAAGGCTCGGTGCACAACTGCGCAAGGCAGGAGGCAGACTGCTTTTGGATCCGACATGTGTGCGGAAATAGAAAACAAATGACCGGTTGCGGGCAGCATGGGAGATAAACATGACAAAATCGACAATTGTGATACCAAATTACAACGGGATAACTTATCTGGAACAATGTCTGGAAAGCATTTTCACAGGCACAACCGCGGATGTAGCGGTCATCGTTGTCGATAACGCGTCAACCGACGGCAGCGTTTCTTTGATCGAAACCAAATTTCCGCAGGTGCGTCTGATTCAAAATAACGAAAACACGGGCTTTAGCGTGGCCGTCAATCAAGGGATAGAGGCGAGCGAAACGCCATATGTGATTTTATTAAACAATGATACGAAAGTGGATAAAACATTTGTTCGAGAATTGGAACGGGTTTTGGACGACGATCGGGAAAAAAAAGTATTTTCCGCATCGGCAAAGCTGATTTCTCTTTATGACAAGGACAAGACGGACGATGCGGGCGATTTTTACTGTGCGCTCGGCTGGGCCTTTGCGCGGGGAAAGGGGAAAAATCCGGCCCGCTATGACAAAAACTGTGCCATCTTTGCATCGTGTGCAGGCGGCGCAATCTACAGGAGGGAGCTGTTATCTTCCGAAAAGGTAGGACTTTTTGACGAGGAACATTTTGCGTATTTTGAAGACATTGATATCGGCTATCGCGCTAAGCTTCACGGTTATCAAAATCAATTTGCGGCAAATGCCGTCGTATACCATGCGGGCAGCGCGACAAGNGGTTCGAGATACAATGCCTTTAAAACAAAGCTTGCGTCGCGAAACAGTGTNTATCTGATTTACAAGAACATGCCGTTTTTACAGCTTCTCCTCAATCTGCCGTTTCTTGCGGTCGGATTTTNGGTAAAGACAATGTTTTTTGTCAGGAAAGGTTTCGGAAAAGAATATGTGTCGGGNCTCGCAGACGGNATAAAACTTTCGCTTTCTNCCGCGGGAAAGGNGCATAAGCAGAAATTTCGCATGGAGCGGTTGGGAAATTATATCAGGATTCAGTTGGAGCTTTGGGGGAACCTTGTAAGGCTTGTCACGGGATGACCTATAATTTTTGATAAAAATATTGTACTTTTTGTTCGAATCATGTAAAATAAGAGGGGTGTACCGAAATATCCCGATTGAAGCATCTGCCAATGCAGATAACCTGTTTTAACAGGCAAGGGGAGTTAGGGTGAGATAGATTGATAAGAGATAATCAGAAATATTTCAACAGACTGCTGGTACTGCTTGATGCGCTGGTGATAGCAGCCACCTATTGGCTGTCATGGTTTTTCTGGATTAACTTCTATGTNAGGGGAAACAATCCTGAAACNGGNGTTCTCCCCATAGAGACTTATCTGGCAGCATTTGTAGCGATCGTACCCGGCTATCTGATTTTATATAACGCATTTGATATGTACTCGTCGAAGCGGACTTCCAGGACGGCGTACGAAGTGTTCAATATCATAAAGGCAAACACNGTGGGNCTGTTNGCTATCATGGTNGTGCTTTTTGCGATTAATATACCTGACTTCTCGCGTGGTATCGTTGGCGTTTTCTATGGTCTTAATATCCTTGCAGAATCGTTTATGCGAAAGGGCGTACGGCATATGCTGCGGTATGTGCGCAGAAAGGGGTATAACCTAAAGCATATGCTCCTGGTGGGATATTCGAGAGCAGCGGAGGAATATATCAACAAGATCACGTCCAATCAGGAGTGGGGATATGAGGTGTACGGTATTCTTGACGANCGTGTGCCTGTGGGAGCCTCTTATAAAGGCGTCAAGGTAATCGGNACAATCGAAATGCTGNGCGAGGTNCTCTCGGAAGGAACGTTTGATGAAATTGGCATCACGCTNGCTCTGTCAGATTATGAAATGCTCGAATCGATTGTAAATATTTGTGAAAAGTCGGGCGTTCACACGAAGTTCATTCCCGACTACAACAGTGTCATTCCAAGCCGTCCCTATTTGGAGGATCTGGACGGACTTGCAGTGGTCAATATCAGGCGCGTGCCGCTGACAAATCTCTTAAACCGTGCGTTGAAACGCATGATGGATATTTTCGGCGCGTTGGTGGCAATTATCGTATTTTCGCCGCTTATGCTGCTTGCAGCGATTGGCGTAAAGCTTACGAGCAAGGGACCGCTCATTTTCAAACAGGAGCGAGTCGGGCTTCACAATAAGCCATTTCAAATGTATAAATTCAGAAGTATGGAACAGCAGCCCGAAGAGGACGAGAAAAAGGGCTGGACAAAGAAGNATGACCCNAGAGTGACAAGGGTCGGAAAAATTTTAAGAAAGACAAGTATCGATGAGCTGCCGCAGTTGTTTAATGTATTGAANGGGGACATGAGCNTGATNGGACCGCGTCCCGAAAGACCTCNTTTTGTCGAAAAGTTTAANGAGGAAATACCGCGATACATGATCAAACATCAGGTGCGCCCCGGAATTACGGGCTGGGCACAGGTAAACGGCTANAGGGGAGATACTTCGATCAGAAAACGNATNGAATATGACTTATATTATATAGAAAACTGGTCAATNNTATTTGANTTTAANATTTTATTTCTCACCTTTTTTAAGGGCTTTGTCAACAAAAACGCNTANTGAGCGTCNGGANTGGAAAGCNGAAANGAAATTTAAGGCTGCGAAAGGGACATAGGTAATTAATATGCAGGATTATAATGATAGNAATAACCAAANGGATAGAAAACAGGGAGTNAGGCGTCCGACGAACGGGCAGCCGCAAAGACGGCGTCCNNCAAACGGACAGCGGCGTCCGAGCGGNCAGCCCGGACCAAGAGGNCANCAGCGTCCNCTGAATGCGCCGAAAAGACCGAATACGGCGCCNAAGGCAAGACCNAAGAAGAAAACGAAGAAAAAGAAATGGAAGATTGCGCTCTTTGTAGTGGAACTTCTGGTCATCTTTATCCTTGTCGGTGTATGCTGGGCAATGTCAAAGGCAAACAAAATACAGCATGTAAAGATAACGGAAGAGGANAAAAAAGAAGAACTNGCGATCGATGAAGGCATTATGGAGAGCGAAACGCTGAAGGGTTATCGCAATATTGCGCTGTTTGGCGTCGATTCCCGTGAGGGGCAGCTTGACAAAAGTACGCGTACAGATACCATTATGATCGCGTCGATTAATTTGGATACGAAAGAGGTAAAGCTTGTGTCGGTATACCGCGATACATGGTTAAATTTAAGTACCGACAGCTACAATAAGGCAAATTCCGCCTACGCAAGAGGCGGATATAAACAGGCAATCGCGATGCTGAATATGAATTTCGATTTAAATATCGAGGATTTTGTGACCATCGGTTTTGACGGACTGATCGATGTGATCGATGCGGTCGGCGGCATTGAGATTGACGTCAAAGATGCGGAGATCCCGCATATCAACAGTTATCAGAAAAGTATGGTAGGGCATCAGACAGGGGAACTGAATGCAGCCGGAGAACCCGAATACTATGCCGAACCATATGTTGAGTATATGCCCGTTGAACATGCGGGTGTCCAGAACTTAAACGGACTTCAGGCGACAGCTTATGCGCGTGTACGTTATGTGGGAAGCGACCTTGAGCGTGCTTCAAGACAGCGGACTGTGCTTACAAAGGTGGCAAAGAAGGCGATGACCTTAAATCCCGCGACCTTGAATAAGATTGCGGACGCCGTCTTCCCGAAGGTGATGACTTCCCTTGAGCTTTCCGAGATTTTGGATCTGCTAAAGGATATCGCCAGCTATGAGATCGGAGAAACTACCGGTTTTCCGTTTGAAGACTACATCGTGCCAAACGGACATGTCGGAAGCGCCAGCGTAGTGGTGCCTGTGGATTTGGAGAAAAACGTATCACTCTTGCATGAGTTCTTGTTTGGCGAGGAGAATTATGAACCCTCGGATACGGTCAAGAAGTGCAGTAAAAAAATTGCATCGGATACGGGAATCAGTTATAATGGAGAATAAAAGGAGCCAATAAGGGGACCGCACAAGGCCCCCTTTTAGGCATTATGAATAGTAGTGTGAAAGCTGTTTTGGGAGAGGATCATGCAGTACAGTGTAGACATCATTCTGCCGACTTACAAGCCGACGCGGGAATTGTTTGACATCATAGAGCGTTTGGAGTCGCAGACATATCCGGTTAATAAAATCATAATAATGAATACGGAGGAAAAATATTTTGAACGGCTTTTTCACGGGGCGAAGTTTCTGAAGCGGTTTCAAAATATTGAGGTACATCACCTTTCAGTGCGTGAGTTTGACCATGCGGGAACGCGAAGAAAGGCTGTAAAATATTCGTCAGCGGATGTGTTTGTGTGCATGACGCAGGACGCTGTGCCCACAGACAAAAGCCTCATACAAAAGCTCGTGGATGCACTGATGAAGGAGGAGGACATCGCGGCGGCATACGCAAGGCAGCTTGCGCGCCCCGATTGCCGTGCGATCGAGCAATTTACAAGGAAATTTAATTATCCGGATGAATCGCGCGTCAAATCGGCGGCGGATATCCAAAAGCTTGGGATAAAGACCTTTTTTTGTTCGAATGTATGTTCGGCATACAGCAGAAAGATTTACGATGCGCTTGGCGGTTTTGAAAAGCGCGCAATCTTTAACGAGGATATGATTTACGCGGGGCATGCTGTGAAAGCGGGAAAAAAGATTGCTTATGTGGCGGAGGCGGAAGTAGTGCATTCGCACAATTTCACCTGTATGCAGCAGTTTCGGAGAAACTTTGACTTAGGCGTGTCGCAGAGCGACCATCCCGAAGTGTTTGCGGGAATTTCCTCGGAAAGCGAGGGATCAAAGCTTGTGGGCGATACGATAAGGCATCTTTGGATGACGAAAAAGAAACGACTGATACCGTATCTGTTTGTGTCAAGCGGCTTTAAGCTGATTGGCTACCGACTGGGAAAAGCGTATCGGCACCTGCCGGCAAAAGCGGTGCGTTGGTGCAGTTCGAATAGGAATTATTGGAATTAGAAAAGCGGAGGTTTCGTAATGTGTGGAATAGTAGGATATATTGGTAAACAGCAGGCAGCTCCTATCATTCTTGAGGGGCTTTCAAAGTTAGAGTACAGAGGATATGATTCGGCGGGAATGGCTGTGTTTGACGGAGAAAAAATACAGATCCAAAAGGCTGTGGGACGCTTAAAGGCGCTTGAGGAGCTGACACATGACGGCGCGACAATGCCCGGAACAGTAGGGATCGGTCATACCAGATGGGCGACTCACGGTGCGCCGAGCGATGTCAATGCACATCCGCACTATAACGAGGAGGAAACCATTGCGGTCGTGCACAACGGCATTATCGAAAATTATCTGCCGCTCAAGGAAAAGCTCCTTGCAAAGGGATATAAATTCACATCCGATACGGATACGGAAGTGCTTGTGCATCTGATCGACTATTATTATAAAGGAAATCCGCTTGAGGCAATTACAAAGGTTATGCACCGCGTGCAAGGTTCCTATGCGCTCGGCATCATTTTTGCGGAGCAGCCCGATCAGGTATTTGCGGTCAGAAAGGACAGTCCACTGATCGTGGGACAAAATGAGAACGGATGTTTTATTGCATCTGACGTGCCTGCAATCTTAAAATATACGAGAAAGGTTTACTTTATAGAGAATCAGGAGGTTGTGCGTCTGCGCGCGGACCATATGCATTTCTATACGGTGGACGAGGAGGAAATTGAAAAAGAACCCGTTACGATCGATTGGGATGCGGACGCGGCGGAAAAGGGCGGCTACGAGCATTTCATGCTCAAGGAGATGTATGAGCAGCCAAAGACCGTGACCGATACGCTGATGCCCAGAATCAAGGACAATGACGTCGTGATAGAGGAACTCGGCATGAGCGATGAGGAGATTAAAGCGATCCGGAAGATTTTTATTGTGGCGTGCGGTTCCGCATATCATGTTGGTGTTACCGCGAAGTATGTGATTGAGGGCATTGCCCGTATCCCNGTNGAGGTGGATGTGGCAAGCGAGTTTCGATATAGGAACCCTATTCTTGAGGATGGCACGATGGTCGTGGTCATCAGCCAGTCGGGAGAAACGGCAGACACGCTTGCGGCGCTCAGNCAGTCACAAAAACTNGGNCATAAGGTGCTTGGCATCGTCAACGTGGTGGGAAGTTCCATCGCGCGCGAGGCGGATAACGTGATGTATACATGGGCGGGACCGGAAATCGCGGTTGCCACGACAAAAGCGTACAGCGCGCAGTTAATTGCATTGTATCTGCTTGCGATGAAATTCGCAAAAGTAAGAGGAATGCTTGACGCAGATGCGTTTGGAGGAATGATAGAGGACTTAAAGCGGCTGCCGGGACAGATTGAGCGGCTCCTTGCAAACAAGCAGAGAATACAGCGTTTTGCGAATCGTTACATCGGCGCAAAGGACGTATTTTTTATTGGACGCGGCATCGATTACGCGATTTCCATGGAAGGTTCTCTGAAATTGAAGGAGATTTCGTACATTCATTCGGAGGCATATGCGGCAGGAGAACTAAAGCACGGCACGATTTCGCTGATTGAGGAGGGAACGCTTGTTGCGGCAGTTGCCACACAGGATACGCTGTTCCAAAAGACCTTGAGCAATATGGTCGAGGTCAAGGCAAGAGGCGCGTTTGTGCTCGCAGTTACAAATGAGGGAAACACGGATATCGAGAAAGCGGCAGATTACTGCATTTATTTACCAAGGACAAATCCGTACTTTGCAAATTCGCTGGCGATTATACCGTTGCAGCTATTCGGCTACTATGTGGCAGTCGGAAAGGGCTGTGACGTGGATAAACCCAGAAACCTTGCAAAGTCGGTTACGGTGGAGTAATGAAGGTTTTATGTCTGCGCGAAAGGGCAGGCGCATCAGGTATGGAGGATCAATATGAGAAACAATAAGAAAAAACCGTCGGTTTTCAAGAACATGCTCATTGTTACGGGGTGTACAATGTTTGCAGCGCTTTATATGATGACGATTCGTGTATGCGTTGACAATGTCACTTATGAAAAAACAAGAAACAGTGTCACCATAGAACGGTTTGACGCGGAAAAAGACACGCTTCCCGCATGGAGTGACAAGGTGGAAGCGCAAGAGGAGCCTGGTGAGGATACGATCAAGCAAAAGCCGAGGCGCAAAGGGGATTCCAAAGACACAAAAGAGGAAGCGCTTGAAGCGGAAACAACACAGGAANCGGAAGCGGACGAAACAGAGGAAACAGAAGAGGACACAAAAGAGAAGATAAAAGAAGAGGCAAAAGAGGAAGCGGAGAACGAAGATACACAGGATACTGACAGTAAGACTGAAAAAAAGAAACAAAGCTCTGTCAAGGTGGGAAACGTACAGACCGTGCAGCAGGCAAGTTCTACATATGCCGTGGTGACCGATGTGACTGAGGTGGTCAAGGCGGCAATGCCCTGCGTGGTAGCAATCACAAACGAGTACACGGCTTATGATTTCTGGTACGACGAGGAGTATGAAGACGAGGCAAACGGCTCGGGTATTGTGATATCGCAAAATGACGAAGAACTGCTCATTCTGACAAATTATCATGTGGTAGAGGATGCGAATGATCTGTATGTCAAGTTTATCGACGATTTGGAGGTTATGGCATACACAAAGGGCACTGCACCCGAGGAAGATTTAGCGGTAGTGAGTGTGTTCCTGGAGGATATTCCCGATTCGACGCTGGAGGAGATTGCGATTGCGGCGCTTGGCAATTCGGACGCGCTTGATGTCGGGGAACCTGCGATCGCGATCGGAAATTCGCTCGGATACGGTCAGTCTGTGACAACGGGCGTGATCAGTGCATTAAACTGTGATATTTTTGCCGACGATGAGGACATCACTCTGGACAGTCTGATACAGACCGACGCAGCAATCAATCCCGGTAATTCGGGCGGCGCGCTGCTCAACGTAAAGGGTGAGGTTATCGGTATCAATTCCAGCAAAATAGCGGATTATGCGATTGAGGGAATGGGATATGCGATTCCCATCAACACAGCAAAGCCGATTGTAGATGAGCTTGTGAAAAAAGAAACAAGAAGAAAGGTCGACGAGGAGAAACGTGCCTTTTTGGGCATATCGGGAAGCGATGTATCGGACGAGGCAGTGTCTGTGTATGATATGCCGGAGGGCGTGTATGTTTCAAGTGTGTTAAAACGCTCGGCGGCGGCGGAAGCCGGTCTTCAAAAAGGCGANATTATCACGGCGATTGACGANGAAAAGGTAACATCNATGTCAAAGCTTCAGGANATTCTGGATTATTATGAGGCGGGTACAAAAGCGGAGCTTACCTTTATGCGCATAGAGGACGGCGACTACGAGGAATGGCAGGTTATGGTGACCTTTGGCTTGAAAGAAGAATAAAAATCTTCGCCAAAATAAAGGTTAGAATAGCAAAATGGAGGAAATAATGGGAAATAAGGACGAGCAGAATAAAGACGACATGGATGATTTGGATATGGAAATGCTCGATATGGACGAGGGCAGCGATGACTATGACGAGGAGAAGGAGAACGATTACGAGGACGTGTGTTTTATCTGCAGACGTCCCGAGAGTAAGACCGGAAGAATGTTCAAGCTCCCAAATCATATTTCCGTATGTTCCGATTGCATGCATAAGACGATGGATACCGTCAGTCAGTTCGATTATCAGGGAATGCTCAACTATACAAACATGGGGTTTGACAAGGATAATAACGACGGCAAAAACAACAAAAGACGCATTCCGAACATCAGTTTTGTNAATATCGCGGATTTGCAGGGCGACGGCGGGATTCCGAACCGTCAAAAATTAAAAAAGAAGAAGGCAAAAGAAAAAGGCAAGGACGAGGCAGTGTTTAACATCAACAATCTGCCCGCTCCGCATAAGATTAAGGCACAGCTGGATGATTTCGTGGTCGGACAGGACTATGCCAAAAAGGTGATATCGGTAGCCGTTTACAATCATTATAAGCGCGTGACCACGGGCACGATGGATGATATCGAGATTGAGAAATCGAATATTTTACTGCTTGGTCCGACAGGCTGCGGAAAGACCTATATGGTGAAAACGCTTGCAAGGCTTCTTGACGTGCCGCTTGCGATTGCCGATGCGACATCGCTTACGGAAGCAGGATATATCGGCGATGATATCGAGTCGGTTATTTCCAAGCTTCTTGCGGCTGCCGACAACGATGTTGAGAAGGCGGAGCAAGGCATTGTGTTTATCGACGAGATTGACAAGATTGCAAAAAAGAAAAATACGACTTCGCGCGACGTAAGCGGAGAATCGGTACAGCAGGGCATGTTAAAGCTTTTGGAGGGCGCAGACGTTGAAGTGCCTGTGGGCGCAAACAGTAAAAACGCGATGGTGCCGCTTACCACGATCAATACACGGAATATTTTGTTTATCTGCGGCGGGGCGTTTCCCGATTTGGAGGAAATCATCAAGCAAAGACTCACAAAACAGTCTTCCATCGGCTTTAATGCGCAGTTAAAGGATGCGTTTGACAAAGACGAGAACATTCTGAAAAAAGTGACCGTTGAGGATATCAAGAAATTCGGAATGATTCCCGAGTTTATCGGACGTCTGCCGATCATCTGCCCGATGGACGGACTTACCGAGGAGAGCTATGTAAAAATACTGAAAGAGCCGAAAAATGCAATCTTGAAACAGTATCAGAAGCTCTTGGAGCTTGATGAGGTAAAGCTGAAATTTGATGACAGCGCGCTCACTGCAATCGCAAAGAAAGCAAAAGAGCGTGAAACGGGTGCGAGGGCGCTGCGTGCAATCATCGAGGACTTTATGCTCGATATTATGTATGAGATACCAAAAGACGACAATATCGGTGAAGTCACGATCACAGGTGATTACATAGAAGGAACGGGCGGTCCCGTGATAGAGATCCGGACTGACAACGTACATGCAAAACCGCAGATTGAGGAAAAGCAAGAGCCCAAGCCCGAACAACCAAAAATAGAGGAGCATAACTTCTATGAGTTTTAATCTGAAAAACTTAAATTGGTTTGCGCGTCCGCCAAAGTTTAAAAAGCGTATGGCGTTTATGATGGGCGGCGTGACCATGATGGGCTTTGGTTTGTCCGTGCTTCGCGATATTAATCTAGGCACGGATACCTGTTCCTGCTTTACACAGGGCATCAACAATTTTCTTCCGTTCAGTTTTGGTACATGCCTTGTGCTGTTTCATATTGTGACGTTATGCTTTGTGCTGCGTTATGATATCAGCAGAATTGGTTATGGAACGATTGGAAATATGTTCTTTTTGGGCTATATTTCGGATTTTTTCAAGTGGCTTTGGTCTGTGATTTTGCCGGCGGGATTTTTTGAGAATACGATAACAAGATATGTGCTTTTGCTGCCCGCGCTTGCCATTTTTATGTTGGGCGCCGCGGCATATATGTGTTCGGGACTTGGCGCGTCACCGTTTGATGCGTTGCCGTTTATCATTGCGGATCATGTTAAGAAACTCCCTTTTAAGGCAGTGCGGATTTTGTGGGATTTATTTTTTATGATAATGGGTATGCTACTTGGAGGAAACTTTGGAATCGTGACAATTGTGTCTGCCTTCTGTCTGGGACCGATCATCTCCTGGGTGCAGAAAAAGCTGGAGGTTCTGATATAAGGAATGACGAAACTGGAGGAATACTACAACAAATTTAATGAAGAAAAGCGGTTAAACTCGCGGCACGGTCAGGTGGAGTTTCGCGTTTCAATGAAGTATATACACGAATATCTTGACAGGGCAGCCGCGCAAAATAAGAATGCGGCTGCCTTGCGTGACATTAAGATTTTGGATATCGGCGCGGGAACGGGGCGATACAGCGTGGCGCTTGCAAACGAAGGTTATGATGTGACCGCAGTTGAGTTAGTTAAATATAACCTCGGAATATTAAAGCAGAAAGCAAGTTCCGTGCACGCGATNCAGGGAAACGCGATGAATTTAAANAAGCTTGACGACGAAAGCTTTGATGTGACGCTTTTGTTTGGACCGATGTATCATCTGTTTGGCTTTGCGGANAAAAGNAANGCGCTTGGAGAGGCAAAGCGTGTCACNAAAAAAGNCGGCGTAATCCTTGTGGCATATTGCATGAACGAGTACAGTGTGATNACATATGGATTTAAAGAGCGTCATATTCTTGAGTGTATGCAGCAGGGACGCTTTACGGAGGATTTTAAGACCATATCCGATCAGGATACGCTATATGATTACATGCGNATTGAGGAAATTGATGCGCTCAANCGGGCACAGGGGTTAGAGCGGATAAAGATNATATCACCCGACGGAGCGGCAAACTATATACGTCCGTTTTTGAATCAGCTCTCGGAACAGGAGTTTGAGGCGTTTGTGCAGTACCAGATGTCTGTCTGCGAGCGCGCGGACTTAATCGGCGCGGGTGCGCACACAGTCGATATCCTNGTCAAGTAAGTGGAAAGGCATGAGGTATAATGATGAACATAAATCAGGTGATGATGGAATTGGATAAGCTTTTTTCAGAGGAGCGCATGGGAGAGGTTCCGCAGTTTTTGGAAACGCATATTGAGGAGGCGCTTGCCGAGGGAGANAAANATGCGATGCTGACGTTATATAACGAATGCATTGGCTTTTACAGAGANACAGGCAGCTATGACAAATCGATNGAAAACTGNAAAAAAGCGATNGCNCTGATGGANGAAATGGGNCTTAAGGGAACCATGCCNTATGCGACGACGCTCTTAAANGTTGCGAATGCGCACCGTGCGGCAGGNCTTCTTGAGGAGTCNCTTGGCTATTACGATCAAGTGCGCCCAATCTATCTCGAAAAGCTTCAAGCGGATGATCTCTATTTTGCGGGACTGTATAACAATTTAAGCCTGCTCTATCAGGAGATGGGAGATTTTGGCGCGGCAAANGAGCAGCTTGAGAATGCGCTTGCGATCGTTTTGGGGAAGGAAGACGCGCAGTTTGAGGTGGCTGTCACACAGGCAAATCTCGCAAATACNTGTATCGAGCTTGGACAGGACGAGGAGGCGAAGGAGCGTGCCNAGGAGGCAATCCGAATCTTTGAGGAGATTGGCGTTGACGATGCACACTACAGCGCGGCATTATCCGCGCTTGGAAGTCTTTACTACATGGACAAGGATTATCTCAAGGCGCTTGATGCGATGGAAAAGAGCAGGAACTGCGTCGCAAAGTATTTGGGAGCNGAAAATATTCAGTATCAGCGATTGAGCGAAAACATTGAAATCATTCGGGAAAAGATGAGCGCGGAAGCTGCCAAGGAACCTGTGGAAATTCCCGCGGAGCATTCNGCGGACGAAAACGAAACGAAAGAGGAAGAAACGAATACTGCATCCGATGATGACGAGATTGACAGGATTCTCGGCATTGATATCGATAATGACGGGTGGGCGTCCGTGATCAGAGCAGACAAGGACGNAAAAGAGAATAAAAAAGAAGAAGAAGAGCAGCCACAGACAGCGATTGCCCTGGAGGAGGAAGAAGACATGAAGCAAACAGAGCTTATGAGTCCTGCCGATGGCGTGAGCAGATTTGACATTAGTCAGGCGTTTGCGGACATTAAGGCGGCTGCAAAAGAGAAACTGCATCAGCAGCAAAGTGATGAGGAACCGGCGAAAGAGCTGTATGACCAAACAGAGAAGACACAAGAGAGTGAACAAANGTTTGCTGAACCATACGACGAGGATAAGGCAGTCGATGCTATGATAACGGAAGTCATGGAGGAGATTGCGTTTGAAGTCGAGGAGGATTTTGTCGAAGAGCATGTACAGGACGAGGATGCCGTGGAGCAGGAAGATGNCGTTGNAGCAGGNNGNTGCGTCNTATNANGNNGNGGANGANGTCATANGACGAAGNNGAAGANNTATANGATNNNGTNGAAGACNTNTATGATNNNGTGGAAGGCNTATATGATGCCGNNGANGATGTGTATGACGAGNCGGAAATNGATGCGGAGCTTTTGATGGANGAGGATATTGCNGNAGAAGAAGAGGAGTTAGANGAAACTTANGAGGATNTGACGCCGGATATCACAGGCTTGGAACTTTGCCGCAGATATTATGAGGAGTANGGAAANNNCATGATTGCNGAGCAGTTTTCGGAGTATGAGNCNCNGATTGCTGTGGGACTNGTGGGAAAAGGTTCNGACTGCTTTGGNTTTGATGATATNCANTCAAGNGATCACGACTTTGGTCCGCGTTTTAACATGTGGGTTACCAAGGAGGTTTATGACNAAATCGGCAGTGCGCTTCANGAGGCGTACGAAAAGCTGCCCGATGAGTTTATGGGAGTGAAACGCATTGAAACGTTTCACGGCAAGGACAGAGCGGGCGTTATGGTGATTGANGANTTTTATAAGAACACGCTCGGNTTTGATTTAATCGGTGCGCTCAAGGGCGAAGGAAAAGGANTGACNCAGGTAAAGAGCTGGCTTGCCGTACATGACTATGCGCTTGCGGCAGCAGTAAACGGCGCGNTTTTNAGAGATGACGAGGGNATCTTTACTTCCTANAGAGAGATGNTGGNACAATANTATCCGAAAGCNGTCTGGTATCGGAAAATAGCACAGGCATGCGCGTTGTTTGCGCAAAACGGTCAGTATAATCTGCNNCGTATGAGAANNCGCGGACAGCTTGTGGCGGCGGAGCTTGCAAAGGCAGAGTGTACNAAGCAGGCGATGAAGCTNTATTATCTGCTCAACAGAAAATACGCGCCGCATGANAAGTGGCTGTTTAAGGCGATGCCCGAAAATCCCGATATGGTGATCAACGAGGAGGGAATGGAAGGCAANACCGTGATACAGCTTGTNGAGGAGATTAGCCTTACGAGCGTCAAAAAGGCACAGGAAAAGGAGCTTACCACAGCGATAGAGTCGCTTGCNGTGATTTTTGCNAATGAGCTGGAACGTCANAATATTGTCGGCAATGCNCAGGTTTATCTNGATGCNAATACNGNGGAGCTTACNGCAAAGAGCGATGCGCTGNTGACNGCGGTTATGGCGAAGGCGCCGACCATNACAGCGCTTTCCCTCACNATNGCAAAGGCAGANTTNGAAGCNTTNGACAAGGTGCAGAACGANGGCGGAAGGGCNAGCTGCCAAAACAACTGGCCGACGTTTAAGGTTATGCGNATGAGTCAGTATATGACATGGAATGAGGATATGCTGCTGCAGTATTTGTATGATTTTAAGACAAANTACGCAAACGGCAGAAATATGATAGAGGAAAAGTATGCGCGCATGATGGCGTCGACCGCNCCCGAGGAGTATGAACAGTTTGCCGACAAGCTTCCCGCGATTTCGGCGGAAAAGCAGGAAATNATGGAGCAGATCATTGAACTGCAGGTAAAATGGATGGAGGAGTTTGCAACGCANTATCCNAANCTNGCGGGAAANGCCCGCACNATCCATACCGCGGAGGANTTGCCTTATGANACNTCTTACGAAACGTATNTGCGCGGTGAGCTTGGCACTTATTCCGACAAGATGCTCGAGATGTACGGCAGATATGTTGTGGAACATGCAAGAAACGGGAAAAATGTGGCAAGGGAAATTATGGCAAACACGATAAAGTTTTATGGTTATAAGAGCTTTGAAGAAGCGGAGAGCAAAGAAGTATTAGGGCAGTAAAATGTATAGATAATAAGAATAGGGATAAATTAAAAATGCAGCATTTTTTATAAAATGTTGCATTTTTGCGTTGCGGTACAAAACAGAGAAGTCAGAAACGGCTTGAAAAAAACGTGAAATCAGATATAATATAATCATGGAAAATGGAATATGAGAAAAGGGGATATGAAAAAATGAGTAAAATAATTTTGACAGGCGACAGACCTACGGGAAGACTTCACATCGGTCATTATGTAGGGTCACTCAGAAGAAGAGTAGAATTACAAAACTCGGGAGAGTTTGATAAAATATATATCATGGTAGCGGATGCGCAGGCGCTTACGGACAATTTCGAGAATCCCGAAAAAGTGCGCCAGAATGTGATCGAGGTTGCGCTTGACTACCTTGCGGTAGGCTTAGATCCTGCAAAGTCCACACTTTTTATCCAGTCGCAGATTTCGGAACTTACAGAACTTACGTTCTATTATATGAATTTGGTAACCGTTTCAAGACTGCAAAGAAATCCGACTGTAAAAAACGAAATTCAGCTTCGCAATTTTGAGGCGAGTATCCCCGTGGGATTTTTTACCTATCCGATCAGTCAGGCGGCCGATATCACATTCTGCAAGGCAAATGTCGTGCCGGTAGGGGAAGACCAGCTTCCCATGATTGAGCAGACAAAGGAGATTGTGCACAAATTTAACGCAATCTACGCGCCTGAGAATCCTGTTTTGGTCGATCCCAAGGCGCTTATTCCGGAAGCGGAGGCATGCAAGCGGCTCCCCGGAACGGACGGAAAGGCAAAGATGAGCAAGTCGCTCGGAAACTGCATCTACCTTGCGGACAGCGCGGACGAAGTGCGCGCAAAAGTTATGAGCATGTACACGGACCCGTTGCACTTACAGGTAAGCGATCCCGGACATTTGGAGGGCAATACCGTGTTTACATACCTCGAGGCATTTGCAAAAGACGAGCATTTTGAACGCTACTGCCCCGATTACGCAAATCTCGACGAGATGAAAACACACTACACAAGAGGCGGACTCGGCGATGTAAAGGTAAAGAAATTCCTCAACAACGTCATGCAGGAGGAATTAGAGCCGATCCGAAACAGACGCGCCGAGTACGCAAAGGATATTCCGGAAATTTATAACATCTTAAAGAAAGGTTCCGACGCCGCAAGAGAAGTGGCAGCCGAAACCTTATCGGAAGTAAAAAACGCAATGAAAATCGATTACTTCGCAGATGCGGAGCTGATTAAGCAGCAGAGTGAGAAGTACGCGAAATAAAAAAAGGGCATAGCCCTTTTTTTTTACAGTCCTTACCCCACTTGCATAGTTATGATAATTTTAGGAAAAATAAATAGCAAATAAAAGATTTTCAGGAGGATATCAAGTGGAAAATAACAGCGCAAAAAACAAACCGCTCGGCATATCAAGCGTAGCATATGCAAATCCCGTATTGATCATGGGAAGCGGCAATATTGTAGGGCAGATGGAGAATGAGGGACCGCTCGCGGGCAGCTTTGATAAAGTAAGCGACGACAAGAACGACATGTTTGGAGAGGATACATGGGAGAAAGCGGAGAGTGAACTGCAAAAACAGGCAGTCGCGCTCACTCTGCAAAAGACCTGCGCAGAATCAAATGACATACGTTATTTATTCGCGGGAGATTTGCTTGGTCAGAACATTGCAAGCTCTTTTGGCATTAAAGACTACAATATCCCGCTTTTTGGACTGTATGGGGCATGCTCAACCTGCGGAGAATCCCTCACGCTGGGCAGCATGAGTATCGCGGCGGGCTATGCTGACCGCGTTATCGCGCTTACTTCCAGTCACTTTGCAAGCGCGCAGAAAGAGTTTCGATTTCCACTAGAATACGGAAATCAACGTCCTCTGTATGCGTCATGGACCGTGACAGGCAGTGCGGCATTTCTGCTTCAGGGAGGAGATGCAAATGGTAAGTCGCAAAGCGGCAGACAGATCAAAAATGTGTTTGAATCAGAATACGGCTCAAAAATAGGAATAACAGGCGTTACTGTTGGGAAAATAGAGGACTTCGGTATCAAGGATTCGATGAATATGGGATGCGCAATGGCTCCTGCCGCGGCGTGGACAATTACAACGCACCTGAAAGATTTCGGCAGAACACCCAAAGATTATGACGCAATTTTTACGGGCGACCTCGGAAGTGTCGGACAACAAGCGTTATTTAATTTGCTGTCACAAGAGAATATTGATATTTCGGGGAATCATTATGACTGTGGTATGCTCATCTATGACGCGGAGAAACAGGATGTTCATGCAGGAGGGAGCGGATGTGGCTGTTCGGCAGTTGTACTGTCTGCGCATATCTTAAAAAAGCTTGCTCAAAAAGAATGGAAACGAGTGTTATTTATTCCGACGGGAGCGCTCCTCAATAAAACATCGTTCAATGAGGGACAAAACGTGCCGGGAATCGCCCATGCGGTTGTCATAGAGGCAGTCGCGTAAAGCAGGTGCATATTATTCTATTATATAGAAATGATGTAATTGTCAAGGGAATGAACAGTTACAAAACGATTATGTAATTTGGCTCTTGTAAGCACACAATTTTGTACAAATTGCATAGTCGTTTTTATATGGTCGAATTTACATAAGAGAATGATTACACAAAAAAAATTCGAAAGCGGTAGAAATTTTTGGATAAGAGTGATAAAATGAAATTTATGAAAGAACGGAAAAAAACAAAAGCAAGGAGCAATAACAATGCCAATAGTTGACATTTTGGAAAGAAACTGCAAATTATACGGAAACGATATCTGTCTTGTGGAGATTAATCCCGAGATTAAGGAAACAAGGCGTGTTACATGGAAAGAATATGAGTTGATTGAACCGAATCCCGTTACGCATTACCGACGGGAGATTACTTGGAGTGTATTTAACGAGAAAGCAAACCGCTTTGCGAATCTCCTGATTCAAAGGGGCGTGAAAAAAGATGATAAGGTGGCAATCCTTTTGATGAACTGTCTTGAGTGGTTGCCGATTTATTTTGGAATATTAAAGACAGGCGCGCTTGCCGTACCGTTAAACTTCCGATATGCTTCCGATGAAATAGAATATTGTCTGAATTTAGCCGAGGTGGACGTGCTTGTCTTTGGTCCCGAGTTTATCGGACGTGTGGAGGAGATTGCGGACAACATCAGCAAAAACAGGCTGTTGTTCTTTGTGGGCGATAACTGTCCGAGCTTTGCGGAAGATTACACAAGCCTCACGGTAAACTGCTCCAGCCAGACACCGATGATACCATTGACCGATGCGGACAATGCAGCGATCTATTTTTCGTCGGGAACGACAGGGTTTCCCAAAGCGATACTGCATAATCACGAGAGTCTGATGCACTCGTGCAAGGTGGAGCAGAACCATCACGGGCAGACAAAACAGGACGTTTTCTTGTGTATCCCGCCCCTCTATCATACGGGCGCAAAGATGCATTGGTTCGGCAGTTTCCTTGAGGGCTCGAAGGCAGTTCTTTTAAAGGGAACGAAGCCGGAATTTATATTAGATGCGGTTTCCAAGGAGAAGTGCACGATCGTGTGGCTTTTGGTGCCGTGGGCGCAGGATATCTTAGACGCGATCGACAGAGGCGATATCAACCTTGCGGATTATGAGCTTGCACAGTGGAGATTGATGCACATCGGTGCGCAGCCCGTGCCGCAAAGTCTGATACAGCGTTGGAAAAAGATTTTCCCGCATCATCAGTACGACACCAATTATGGACTGAGTGAGTCAATCGGTCCCGGCTGTGTTCATCTGGGCGTGGAAAACATACACAAAGTAGGCGCAATCGGAAAGGCGGGCTACGGCTGGGAAGTCAAGATTGTGGACGAAAACAGAACTACCGTGAAACGTGGTGACGTGGGAGAGCTTGCAGTCAAAGGCCCCGGCGTTATGACCTGTTATTACAATGACGAGGCGGCAACTGCCGAGGTATTAAAGGACGGATGGCTCTTTACGGGCGATATGGCGCAGGAGGACGAGGACGGATTTATCTTCCTTGTGGACCGCAAAAAGGATGTTGTGATCAGTGGCGGTGAAAATATTTATCCCGTGCAGATTGAGGACTTTTTGCGTACCAATGACAAGATAAAAGATGTCGCAGTAATCGGAATACCCGATAAGCGCCTCGGTGAGATTACGGCGGCGATTATCGAGATTAAGAGCGGCTGTGAGGCAACAGAGGAGGAAATCAATGATTACTGCATGAAGCTTCCAAAATATAAGCGTCCAAGAAAGCTTATTTTTGCTGATATTCCGAGAAACCCGACCGGTAAGATTGAAAAGCCGAAACTGCGCAAGATATATGGCGGAGAGAGTCTTGTCGCGGCGCAGAACAGAGGATAGTGTTTGCGGAAAGGGCTGATTATTGATATGGAAAACATAAGGCTTACAGAGCTTATCAACATAAAAATATTACAGCGATTGCAGGATGCTTTTTCCGAATATGCGGGAATGGCGGCATTGATTACGGATGAAAACGGAATACCTGTCACAAAGGGCAGCGGGTTTACCGAGCTTTGCATGAACCATGTGCGTCAATGTGAGAAGGGCGCGCGCAACTGTGAAGAATGTGACAGAATGGGCGCGGTAAAGACGTATGAGAGTGGAAAGCCGGTTGTGTATACCTGCCATATCGGTCTGATTGATTATGCGGCTCCGATCATGCTTGACGATACAATGATTGGCAGTATCATCGGTGGACAGGTGCGCAAAGAACCGTCGGACGAAGCGCGTGACCGTGCGACGGCGAAGATGCTTGGCATAGATGAGGAGCCGTTTGTTGCGGCATCCCGCAAGATACATATTGTAGGAGAGGAGCAGGTTCAAAATGCGGCGAAGTTTTTGGCGGAACTTGCGGCGCTGTTGTCGGATATGGCGTATGAGAATTACATCATGCTCAAGAACAGTCAAAAGCTTGAGCAGATGTCGCGCAGTCAGATGCGATGTATGATTGACATGTATTCCAACATGGAAGATACCTTCAACCTTTGGTTGGAGAGTGTAAGGCTTTCCGCCGAGAAGAATGATTACGACGCGATGGTAACGGCGCTTGATGTGCTCGTAAAAAACGGCAGGGAAATTTTTGCGACGTTCGGAAATACGGTTGAGTATGCGAAGATGACGGACGGAGATTTGGCGTTAAGCGAAACGACCTACAATTTCAGAAGTATTGTAAATGATGCGATTATGTTACAGCGCGGCAGTATCAAGAAAAACGGAAACAAAATAACCATCAATACCTCCGAGGGCGTGTCACTGCGCTTTTTCGGCGATACGGGACGGTTGAAGCAGCTGGTATCCATTCTGATCAAACTCGGAAATAATTTTACGAGAAACGGTACCGTAAAGATAAATATGTATTCGGAAAAGATTGATTATGCGGATATGCTTATCGTTGAAGTAAGCGATGACGGTGTCGGTATGCCGGAGGAAGACAGGATCAATTTAAACAAATACATGCAGCATGCAAGTATGAATTTGGGAAGCTGCAGCGAAGAAGATGAGAAAGAGTTTTTTGTTTTAAGAATGCTTGTCGGACAGCTTTCGGGAAGCATTACGTTCGATTCGACACAAAATCAAGGCACTGTTGTGCGGGTGGCGATACCGCAGTTGGAAATGAAATAGATGGAGGATTCCTATGGGATTTGACGCAGAAAAGTACGCTGATGCGATGGATCGCTTTCATATTCATATTGCAGATGTATCCGATGTACATTCTCCCGAAGTGGGAGCCGCGCTTGAAGAGGTTTGTAAAGTTTTGCGAGTGGCAAAAATCGATGTTCGTTTTTACGATACAGTAGGCATGGAACGAAAGAAAAAGGGCGAATATGTCACAATGTATCACGGCGCGGAGCCTGATGAGAGCGCCGCGTACATTAAACGCGAAACGGTAGGCGGAGGCGGTGTAGCGGTCTATACGTTCTATAAAGTAAATGACGGCGTCGAGTGGGATGAGAATGAAACGGTCAGAGTGGGCGTACTGCAAAGGTGCCTTTATGCTTACAACGGCAGAAGCAGACTGACGCATATTGCAAACGAACTGACGTTCCGTGACACGCAGTCGGGAATGTACAATGTGAATTATTTTATGCAATATGCCAGTACCTTGATTCGCGAGGACAAGATTACAAACTACGGTGTATGTTATTTTAATCTCAAGCATTTNTCNGTGGTGAACCAGCGTTTTGGTCGAGAAAAAGGCACAAAGATCATGATGNGTTATATCGAGAGCCTTGAGGAACGTTTGGGGGATACGGAGATCGTATGCAGGATTGGCGGAGACAGCTTTGTNGTNCTGTTTCTGAAGACGCATCTTGACAAGGTNACGGCGCATATGCAGGGCTTTGAAGTNGTCACNCAGGATACGANCGAGTGCGCTTTGATCACTGCGTATGCGGGGTATTATTTGGCGGANGAACATATCCAATATCCGTCNGACCTNATGGCTAAGGCAAGNGCGGCATTGAATGTGGCAAGGAACGGCAGAANGTCCTACGAGGTATTTTATAATGANGAGCTNTTGAAAGCNTCGTATGAGCGCAAGCGTATCGAAACNATGTTTCCCGACGCGCTTAAGAANGAAGAGTTCATGGTGTACTATCAGCCTAAGGTGTTTATGAAGGATTACAAGCTAAAGGGNGCCGAGGCNCTTTGCCGCTGGTATCATGATGATAAAGTGATACCGCCNGANGAATTTATTCCNATTCTGGAACGCAGCAGGGATATCTGTGCGCTTGACTTTTATATGCTCGAGCATGTATGCGCCGATATACGCCGCTGGCTGGANGAGGGAANNCGTGTCGTAAANGTGTCCGTTAATTTTTCCCGATGCCATTTCGGAAACAGCCACCTGTTGCAGAATATNATTGACATCATTAANAAGTANCGTGTNCCNTANGAGTATATCGAGATTGAGCTGACGGAAACGACNACGGATGTCAACTTTAANGATTTGAAGGAATTGGTTTACGGNTTGCGGACNTATGGAATCAGNACATCGGTNGACGACTTTGGCGTGGGGTATTCTTCCTTTAACTTAATCCGCGATATTCCGTGGAACGGGATNAAGATTGACAAGAGCTTTTTNTANGACGATAANCATGAACTGTCGGCAAAGAACCGCGCCGTGCTCAAGTACATCATAGCGATTGCGCAGGAAATGGGCATGGTAACNATCTGCGAGGGCGTGGAAACCATCGAACAGATACGGCTNTTAAANGAATACGGCTGTTTTATGGCGCAGGGCTTTTATTTNGATAAACCACTGCCAAAAAAATTATTTGAAGAGAANCTTTAAGGGGACNATATATGGACTTNTTTGAGTATATGAGAAATACGGCAAAGGAGAANGAATCTCCGCTTGCCTCNAGNATCAGACCTACCACTCTTGACGAGGTGGTAGGTCAATCGCATATTATCGGAAAAGATAAGCTGTTGTATCGCGCGATCAAGGCGGANAAGATNAGTTCNGTTTTGTTTTANGGTCCGCCCGGAACGGGAAAAACGACGCTTGCAAAAGTNATCGCAAATACGACGAGNGCNGATTTTATGCAGATNAATGCGACCTCTGCCGGNAAAAAGGACATGGAAGAGGTGGTAAACAAAGCAAAAGATACGCTTGCGATGTATGCNAAGCGNACNATTTTNTTTATTGACGAGATACACCGTTTCAACAAGAGNCAGCAGGATTATCTGCTTCCGTTNGTTGAGGACGGCACGATCATTTTNATNGGAGCGACGACGGAAAATCCGTANTTTGAAGTCAATTCCGCCNTGATTTCACGTTCNATCGTATTTGAGNTAAAGCCGCTTGANAAAGAGGATATCAAGGAGCTNATCAAGCGNGCNGTCTANGANAAGGAAAANGGAATGGGAAGCTTTGACGCGGANATNGANGAGGAGGCGCTTTCCTTTCTCGCCGAGCTTTCGGGAGGAGATGCNAGACATGCGCTCAATGCGGTAGAGCTTGGCGTTATGACGACTGACAGGAGCGAGGANGGNAAAATNCACATNGATATCGGTGTGGCGCAGGAGTGNATCCAAAAACGCCGNGTNCGCTACGACAAGGGCGGNGATAATCACTATGANACGATATCGGCGTTTATCAAAAGCATGAGAGGCTCTGANCCCGANGCGGCNGTCTANTATCTTGCAAGGATGCTNTATGCGGGNGAGGACGTGNCTTTTATCGCGCGNCGCATTATGATCTGCGCGTCGGAGGATGTCGGGAATGCGGATCCGATGGCGTTAAATGTGGCNGTAAGCGCGTCGCTTGCAGTGGAGCGCGTCGGTATGCCCGAGGCACAGATTATTCTTTCACAGGCGGCATCCTATGTNGCATGCGCACCNAANAGCAATGCGGCNTGCAANGCAATCTTTGCGGCATCCGAAGAAATCAAAAAAAGCGGCAGTCTGCCGATACCGACGCATCTACAGGATGCACATTATAAGGGGGCGGCGAAGTTGGGACACGGAACGGGCTATAAATACGCCCANGATTACCCAAACCACTATGTAGAGCAGCAGTATCTTCCGTATGANCTGAAAGGAAAAACATATTATGAGCCTTCGTGGAATGGGTATGAGAANAAAATCAGAGAACATATGAAGCGTATNAAGAGTGAGGNGGAAAAATCCGATTCAGAATAATTCCTGCATCAGATATTTATAAATCTGCTGGTTTTTATTGTGCCAGCTGTCACACAGCGTTTCCGCCATCTCNTCGGTAGGGACGTTGAGCTTGATNTTNACAAGCTCAACGTTTTTTTCTTTTGCGGTCAGTTCNGCGTCATATCCNCCTGTTACGGATTTATCATAGTTTGCCGTGATGGACGCCTCGTTTTTNAGNTCCAGGTTCTTTTCCTTGAGAAAGGCGTGAATATCTTCGATNATCGCGTTACCGATGCGNTTTCCGAAATAGGACAGCGTCTTTTGTCCNTCGTCCGTGATTGCGTAATAGGTACGGTTTCTAAGCGTTTCCGCTTGGATCAGTTCCGCATCNAGCANNTCGGAAATGACCTGTTGCAGCGTCATATAATTNGTGTATTCTTTTTCCAGAATAAAACTGCTGATCTGTGCGCTNGTAAGCTTGAANTCCACCCGNTCNAGCATATATAAAAGAATAAGCTTATAGAGNGTTAAGGGATCCTGNGTCATCGGANTCACTGCCTTTCGTTTGAGGAAATGTGAGATTTTACAGCNTCCGCAACAAGCTCCGCAACCTTCGGATTAAATGCCTCGGGCATGATATTGTCCTCATTTAACTCCTCCTCGGGAACAAGTCCCGCGATCGCGTTTGCGGCGGCAAGCTTCATCTCTTCGGTAATCTGCGCAGCGCGTCCTTCGAGTGCGCCCTTAAAGATTCCCGGAAAAGCGACCACATTGTTTACCTGATTTGGGAAATCGCTTCTTCCCGTGCCGACAACCCTTGCACCGGCAGCTTTAGCCACGTCGGGCATAATTTCGGGCGTCGGGTTTGCCATAGCGAACAAAATAGAGTCGGGCGCCATGGATTTTACCATATCGGCAGTTACAATATTCGGTGCGGAAACGCCCACAAAAATGTCCGCGCCTTTTAACGCGTCGGCAAGCGTGCCCGTTTCGTTGTTGGGATTGGTGATCTTTGCCATTTTTTCCTGCATCCAGTTAAGCCCCTCTGTGGAGGTGGAAACAATACCCACCTTATCGCACATAATGACGTTTTTAAAACCGTATGTGAGCAAAAGCTTTGTAATGGCAACGCCTGCGCTTCCTGCGCCGTTTACGACTACCTTGCAGTCTTCTTTTTGTTTTTTGACCACTTTGAGTGCATTGATAATGCCCGCGAGCACGACAATCGCCGTACCGTGCTGATCATCGTGAAATACGGGAATGTCAAGGATTTCTTTTAAACGCTCCTCAATTTCAAAACAGCGCGGCGCGCTGATGTCTTCGAGATTGATGCCGCCGTAGGCAGGCGCAAGCCAAGTAACTGCTTTGATGATCTCCTCCGTATCCTGTGTGTCAAGGCAGATGGGAACGGCATTCACACCGCCGAATTCCTTGAATAAAACAGCTTTTCCTTCCATGACGGGCATCGCCGCGTAAGGTCCGATATTGCCAAGACCGAGAACCGCGCTTCCGTCGGAAACGACAGCCACTGTGTTTGCTTTCATCGTATATTGATAGGCGGCGTCTTTGTCCTCTGCAATGACCTTGCACGGCTCGGCAACGCCGGGCGTGTAGGCAAGCGAGAGCGCCTCTCTTGATTTTACAGGGGTTTTCGATACTGTTTCGATCTTTCCGTTCCATTCTTTGTGAAGTGCCAGAGCTTTTTCCTGAAGTGTCATAGAATATTCCTTTCATTTGATATTTTTTAAGTTCTTCTCACACTATATACTGTATAATAATTTTTTGTGATTCGCAATAAATTCTTCTTTCTATTTTTGAAAAGATGCGTTATAATGTCAGTGACATTAATTTCTATAAAGCATTTCGGAACAATTTTCCCATTGTTTTAAATTGATATATTAGGAGGCATTCATGAGAGAAAAATATGAATCACTTGGTCTGTCGGAGTTGCGTGAGATTGCGAAGGCGCGCGGACTCAAAGGAATCAGTACGTTGAAAAAAGCGGAATTGGTTGAGCGCATGCTGGAGGAGGATGACAAAGACAAGGCGGACGGAAAGGATATTGAGCCAAAGCCTGTGTTAAAGGGGATGCGTGACAGCAGACATGAAAGACCGCAGCAGCCTCAGGCAGACGGCGATAAACCACAGGAGGGCTATCCCACGGAGCTTGACAGCGGAATGACCGCAAAGGGAATTTTGGAGGTCATGGCGGACGGATTCGGATTTATCAGAAGTGATAATTTTCTTCCGGGAGAGAATGACGTGTATGTGGCGCCAAGCCAAATACGCCGATTTAATCTGCGCACGGGCGATATCATAGAGGGAAATACCCGCATTAAGACGATGAACGAAAAATTCAGCGCGCTTTTATATTTGAAAAAAATCAACGGTTATCCGCCCGAAATTGCGGCAAGAAGACGTAATTTTGAGGATATGACGCCGATTTTCCCCAATGAGCGGATACGGCTTGAAACCGCGCAGTCCAGCGTGGCAATGCGTATTATGGACCTGATGAGTCCTGTTGGAAAAGGACAGCGTGGTATGATCGTATCACCGCCCAAGGCAGGTAAAACTACCTTATTAAAGGAAGCAGCGAAATCGATTTTGTCCAATGTGCCCGACATGCACATGATCATTCTGTTGATTGATGAGCGTCCGGAGGAAGTGACGGATATCAAAGAGGCAATACAGGGACCGAATGTGGAGGTCATTTATTCAACCTTCGACGAGCTTCCCGAGCATCACAAGCGCGTGTCGGAAATGGTAATCGAACGTGCAAAGCGTCTTGTGGAGCACAAAAAAGATGTGTGTATCCTGCTTGACAGCATCACACGCCTTACGCGTGCTTACAACCTCACGGTTCCGCCCAGTGGACGTACGCTTTCGGGCGGTCTTGATCCGGCGGCGCTCCATATGCCGAAACGGTTTTTCGGCGCGGCAAGAAATATGCGTGAGGGCGGAAGCCTTACAATCCTTGCGACGGCACTTGTCGATACTGGCTCCAAGATGGACGATGTGGTGTACGAGGAATTTAAGGGAACGGGCAACATGGAGATGGCGCTTGACAGAAAGCTTTCCGAAAAGAGAGTCTTTCCGGCAATCGATATCCCGAAATCGGGAACAAGGCGTGAGGACCTGCTTTTGGATGCAGACGAGCTCGAGGCGATCAACATTATGCGCAAGGCGTTAAACGGTTTGAAATCTGAGGAAGCGGTTGACAAGATTCTGGATCTTTTTACACAGGCAAAGAACAATCGGGAAGTTGTCAACAAAGTTAAAAGTATGCGAATAATTTAACATAAAAAGTTGCAAAGTGCATTATGAAGAAACGGAGTAACAGTTCAGCCTAGGAATTTGCACTACGCTGCAAATTCCGTAAAAAAACGAACAGGAAAATTAAAAAAAGCGCTTGCACATATGAAAAACGTATGATACAATGATTAAGCTTGTTTATAGCATTAAATTTTTGTAAATGAATATTTTAGTTATAGAGAGGTGAAAAAGATGAGAGAGGGAATACATCCGAATTATCATCAGGCAACGGTTACCTGCAACTGCGGAAATACATTCGTGACAGGTTCGACAAAGCCTGAAATCCACGTGGAAATTTGTTCAAAATGCCACCCCTTCTACACGGGACAGCAGAAATCTGCTGCGGCTCGCGGACGTATTGAGAGATTTAACAAAAAGTACGGCGTAGAAAGCAAATAAGAAGCGGAAAAAGGTTGAGGTAAGCATTTATCTCAACCCTTTTTGTATCCAACTTTTGCATGTAACAAAAGGAGCGTATGGAGATGGCGAAAAAGAGTAAAACGCACTATTCGGGAATCGGCGGTCAGGCAGTTTTAGAGGGCGTTATGATGAAGAATGGCGACAAGTATGCTGTTGCCGTGAGAAAGCCCGATGGTGAAATCGATATACAGGTCGAGGAGTACAAAGGAATCTGCGCAGATAAAAAAATCACAAAAATTCCGTTTATCAGAGGAATCTTTTCGTTTCTCGATTCCCTTGTGCTCGGCATGAAGGTGACGATGCATTCGGCTTCCTTTTATGAGGAGGACGGCGAGGAGCCCGAAAAGAAGATTGGAAACAAATCGGACGATATTATGATGGGGATCACGGTAGCGGTTTCTGTAATCATTGCAGTGGCGCTCTTTATGGTGCTTCCTTTTCTGTTATCGGATCTGCTCGGAAAAGTGGTCAGAAACGCAAGCCTGATCGCGATTTTTGAGGGACTGATCCGGATTCTGATCTTTGTAGGATATATCGCGGGTATCTCGCTTATGGAGGATATCAAGCGTTTGTATAGGTATCACGGTGCGGAGCATAAGTGCATCAACTGCATCGAGAGAGGCAGACCGTTAAACGTAAAGAATGTGATGCGCAGTTCCAGACAGCATAAACGCTGCGGTACAAGCTTTCTTCTTTTTGTTGTGCTTGTCAGCGTTATTGTGTTTTTCTTTATCCGAGTTGACAATATCGCGCTCAAAATCGTGATTCGGCTTTTGCTGGTACCCGTGATCGCGGGAATCTCCTATGAGTTAATCCGGCTTGCGGGAAGAAGCAACAATGTATTGGTACAAGTGATATCGAGACCGGGTCTCTGGCTGCAAAAGCTTACGACCAAGGAGCCCGACGAGGATATGGTCAAGGTTGCGATTGCGTCTGTGGAGTCTGTGTTTGATTGGAAAGCATATCTCAGGGAAGAGTTCGGATATACGGACGAGAATTTGCCGGAAACGGAAGAAGCAGAGCCATGACCTACAGGGAATTATACGACTATGGCGCCGAGGAACTGAAAAAAGCCGATATCGCAGAGGCGGCCCTGGACGCAAGACTGCTGCTTGAGTATATTTGCCACACGGACAGAAATGCGCTTTTGATTCATGGAGAGAGTGAGCGCAGTCCGCTGGAGGAAGAATTTTATAAGAGGACGATCGAACAGCGCAGTACGCACATTCCGTTGCAGCATATCACGGGAGAACAGGAATTTATGGGATTGTCGTTTCGCGTCAACGAGCATACGCTCATTCCAAGACAGGACACGGAGATCCTTGTCGAGGAGGCGATGCGCCATATGGGTGACGGTATGCGGATTCTAGATTTGTGTACGGGTTCAGGCTGTATCATTTTAAGTCTGTTAAAATACAGCAACGAGTGCGAGGGGAATGGCATTGATATCTCAAAGGACGCGCTTTTGATAGCGGAGGAGAACGCAAAAAGGCTCGGGGTAAGCGCCGCTTTTCTTGAGGGAGACTTGTTTGAGCCACTGGAAAGCTTTGTGTCGGATAAGACACATGATCGGTTGTTTGATATCGTCATATCCAATCCGCCGTACATCGCAAGCAGCGTGATTCCGACATTGATGCCCGAGGTAAAAGACCATGAGCCGTTACTTGCGCTTGACGGTAAGGCGGACGGACTTTATTTTTATCGGGAAATTATCAAAAAAGCTCCTTTGTATATGAGAAAGGGAGCGATGATTTTTTTTGAGATCGGGTACGATCAGGCAGATGCCGTCAGCGTTCTGTTGCGGGAGAACGGCTTTGGCGAAATAGAGGTTATCAAGGACTATGCGGGGTTAGACCGCGTAGTAAAAGCGAATTTGGAGGGTTTTAAAAATGTTTGATAAATTGGAGGATTTACTGCACCGTTTCGAGGAAATTTTAAACGAGCTAAATGAGCCGACGGTGGCGGAAAATCAGGCGCGTTTTCGGGCGTTGATGAAAGAGCAGAGCGATTTGACGCCAATCGTGGAGGCGTATAAGGAATATAAAAAATGTAACGAAACGGTTGCGGATTCGCTCTCGCTGCTCGATTCGGAGAGCGATGAGGAGATGCGTGAGATGCTCAAAGAGGAGCTGAACGAGGCGAAAAAACGCATTGAGGAACTGGAAACGGAGCTGAAGGTGCTGCTTTTGCCAAAGGACCCAAATGACGAGAAGAATGTTATTGTCGAAATTAGAGCGGGCGCGGGCGGAGATGAGGCTGCGCTTTTTGCGGCAGAAATATATCGAATGTACGTTCATTACGCTGAGGGAAGGCGTTGGAAAGTCGAATTGCTTAATGTTGACGAGATTGGTATCGGCGGCATGAAAGAGGTGCAGTTTGTCATTACCGGACAGGGCGCTTATTCGCGTATGAAGTACGAGAGCGGCGTGCATCGTGTACAGCGCGTGCCCGAAACGGAGAGTGGCGGACGAATCCACACTTCGACCATCAGTGTGGCGGTAATGCCCGAGGTTGACGAAGATATCGACATTGTGATTGACGAGAAGGATATCCGTGTCGACGTGATGCGTGCGTCGGGAAACGGTGGTCAGTGCGTCAACACGACGGATTCGGCGGTGCGTCTGACTCACTATCCTACAGGCATTGTTGTGTACAGCCAGACGGAAAAATCGCAGCTTCAAAATAAAGCGAAGGCGTTTGCGCTGTTAAAGTCAAAGCTCTATGATATGGAGCAGCAGCAGCGTCACGACGCAGAAGCGGAACTTCGAAGAAGCCAGATCGGTACGGGAGATCGTTCGGAAAAGATCAGAACTTACAATTTCCCACAGGGACGCGTCACAGATCACCGCATTAATCTGACACTCTACAAGCTTGACAAGATCATGAACGGTGATATCGACGAGATTTTGGACGCATGTATTTCCGCGGATCAGGCGGCGAAACTGGTGCGCATGAACGGAGAAAACGTGTAAAAAACGATAAAAAGTTGCACAATTTTCAACTTTGTTTTTTGTAAAAACAACATATTTTTTTTGAAAAATTTAGAATATTTTGTTTCTCCTATTGAAAAGGTGTATTATTTTAAAGTATAATGTAACTAATATACTGCTAAAATAAGATAAAAGGAGAAATACTTATGAAATTGAAACAGAAATTACTAATGTTAGTTATTCTTCCCCTTGTAATTATTGGTTTGGGCGTTGCTTTGTTATCGTCGTATCTGGCGAGAGAGGCTATGGTGCAGAACATGGAAACGCAGTTAGCGGTTGCATGCGAGGGGTATAGTGGAGATGTAAATGCTTTTAAGGAGCAGGATATTGACATTACCGTATTCGTGGGTGATACACGTGCAGTCAGCTCCATTGAAGGCGTTGTCGGAACAAAGGCATCCGACGAAGTAATTAAACAGACATTGCAAAATAAACAAGTTTATTTCAGTGATAATGCAAATGTAAACGGTCAGCCGTATTACGGATATTATATTCCGACAGAGGGCGGTATGCTCTTTGCGGGAAAACCGCAGGCGGAGGTTCAGCAAAACATAAACGGACTTATGAAAGCTATTTTTATCTTTGCTTTGATAGCAGTTTTGATAGCGGGAGTTGTGGCGTTTTTCATTTCCGGTCAGATTGCGAAGCTGATCATCAATGTAAGTAAGACGGTTCATTCCGTAGCGGAGGGCGATCTTACTTGTGAAGTCGAGGATGTTAAGGGCAGGGACGAAGTGATTGCCATGAACAATTCCGTAAAGGCGATGATCGGCAATCTGCGAGATGTGCTTTCCAAGACGTTAGATGTCAGTCAGGATGTTTTAAATTCTTCGGAGGATTTGCGCGATACGTCGACTTCGACGCTTCATGCCTGTGAAGAGATTGCAAAAGCGATTGAAGACGTTGCGCAGAACAATACAAGCCAGGCGGGAATCGCATCGGATATCACGGCGGGAATCGGTGTCATGCAGGAGAAGACATCTGATATTGTGGCCAGTGTCAGCAGCATTGAGGACTGCGCCGCAAGTCTGATTGAGAACTGCAATGATATGCGCGTAAAAATTACGGCAACACAGCAAAACAGCAGTATGATGTCCGAGAGTGTTATCAGCATCAAAGATAAGATTGATGAAACCAATAAGGTTATTGCAAAGATGTCTGAAATTCTTGCAGGCATTGAGGATATCGCGTCACAGACAAAGCTGTTGTCGTTAAATGCTTCCATAGAGGCTGCAAGAGCGGGCGAATTCGGAAAAGGCTTCAGCGTGGTTGCCGACAATATTCGTACATTGTCTGAGAATACAGGTTCCGAGCTTGTCAGCATTAAGGAAATCATTTCCAATATTGTAAGCGACTTTAAGGAGTGTGCGGACAGTATTGATATCGCTGTCAAGAACAATGAGGAAAGCTCAAAGAGTATTTCAGAGGTTATCAGTTCCTTTGAAGCAGTTGACAGTGCGATTCAGGATACAACGCATCAGGTAGATCTTATCAGTGCGGCAGTCGGAGAAACAAATGAGCAGTTGTCAAGCCTGTCCGGCGACATTATGACGCTGGGTGAGGTATCCGAGAGCAATGCGGCAGCAAGCCAGCAGGTGAATGCATCGGTTGAGGAACTTACGGCTCTGATGGGCACGGTTGATGACAATACAACGACACTTGCGCATGAGGCGGATACGCTGAAAGAAGCGCTTGCGATCTTTAAATTATAGGAAACAGCTTTAGTCGTTTCCGTTTGCGCCGTCCGTATGCTGCGAATGCAGCTGATTTCCCTATATGGACGTGTGCATTCATATATAGTAAACGGAAATTACTGGAACGGAGTGAACAGTAACAAACGGAAAAAGTTTTCCGTTTACTATGTAAAAAATGCTTGAAAGTGTCCGTTTTGTATGCTATCATATATGAAGTTATAAAAACAGGAATTTCATAATATCATTTACAGAAATGAAAAGGACAACGGTGTCACAGGTATATAGATGTTTTTTGTGATGCATTTGTCAATAAAGAAGCTTATCCGTCCCGGGGTACATCTGTATTCCGGGACGTTCCTTGTCCGATAAAACGGCGCATATGTGCGTTGGGTTTGAGGAGGAAAGGTTGAAAATTAAAATTTTCAACCGGCAAGTTTGTGCTAGAAAGCTCAAACTTGCAGACTTTGAAAGGAGTATGGTGACGAAATGTACAGAAACATTACAATGAAGGAAATTGGTGAGCAGCATATTGGCAAGACATTACAGGTTGCGGGCTGGGTGGAAAATATACGGGATCACGGCGGCGTGTCGTTTATTGATCTGCGGGATATGTACGGCGTATTACAGGTTGTTATGCGCGATACAACGCTCTTGAACGGGATCACAAAGGAGATGTGTGTTTCTATTGAGGGACCTGTTGAAAAGAGGGACGAGGAAACCTATAATCCCAAAATCCCTACGGGAACGATAGAACTTGAGGCAAAGACAGTGACAGTTCTCGGAAAGGTTTATCATCAGCTTCCGTTTGAGATTATGACTTCCAAGGAAACAAGGGAGGATGTGCGCTTAAAGTACCGTTATCTTGATTTAAGAAACGCGAAGGTGCGGGATAACATGATTTTTCGTTCACAGGTGATCAGCTTTTTGCGTCAGAAGATGACGGAGCTTGGTTTCCTTGAAATGCAGACGCCGATTTTATGCGCGTCGTCACCGGAGGGGGCGAGGGATTATATTGTGCCTTCCAGAAAATATAAGGGGAAATTTTACGCGCTGCCGCAGGCGCCACAGCAGTACAAGCAGCTTTTGATGGTATCGGGTTTTGATAAGTATTTTCAGATCGCGCCCTGTTTTCGCGATGAGGACGCGCGTGCTGATCGTTCGCCGGGAGAGTTTTACCAGTTGGATTTCGAGATGAGTTTTGCGACGCAGGAAGATGTGTTTCGGGTAGGCGAGGAGGTGCTTTCCGCCACATTTGAAAAGTTTGCGCCCGAGGGGTATGCAGTTACAAAAGCGCCGTATCCTGTGATCAGCTACAAACAGGCAATGCTTGAATTCGGTACAGATAAGCCGGATCTTAGAAATCCGCTCCGTATTATAGATGTAACGGACTTTTTCCAAAAGTGCAGTTTTAAGCCGTTTCTTGGCAGGACAGTGCGTGCAATCAAGGTGCATGCCGAGATGTCGAAGGGATTTCATGAAAAGTTATTGAGTTTTGCGACAGGACTTGGCATGGGCGGACTTGGGTATCTTGAGATTGCGGACGATATGAGTTATAAGGGACCGATTGACAAGTTTATTCCACAGGAATTGAAACAGGAGTTTGCGGACATTGCTGCGCTTGAGGCGGGTGATACGATTTTCTTTATCGCGGATAAAGAAGAGCGGGCAAATTACTATGCGGGACAGCTTCGGATTGAGCTCGGTGAGAAGCTTGATCTGTGTGAGAAAAATGCGTATCGGTTTTGTTATGTAAATGATTTTCCGATGTATGAGCTGGATCCCGTAACAAAGCAGATTGGATTTACGCACAACCCGTTTTCGATGCCACAGGGCGGACTGGAGGCGCTGCAAAACGAAAATCCACTGGAGATTTTGGCGTACCAGTATGATATTGTGTGCAACGGTGTCGAGCTTTCGAGCGGCGCGGTCAGAAATCATGATATTGATATTATGGTGAAGGCGTTTGAGATTGCGGGATATGATGAGGAAACCCTAAAGGCAAAATTTGGCGCGCTCTATCAGGCATTCCAGTTTGGCGCTCCGCCTCATGCGGGAATGGCGCCGGGAGTAGACCGAATGCTGATGCTGTTAAAGAATGAGGACAATATCAGAGAAACGATTGTATTTCCAATGAGCGGTTCCGCACAGGATTTGATGTGTGGCGCGCCGAATGACGTGACGGAGCAGCAGCTTCGAGAGGTGCATATCAAGATACGAGACTAGAGAGGTAAAATCAATGGCAAATATTATTTCAGACGAAACAATAGACTATGTAGGAATTCTTGCGAAGCTTGCGCTTTCCGATGAGGAGAAAGAGCAGGCGAAAAAGGATATGGGAAGAATGCTGGACTATATTGACAAGCTTGGAGAACTGGATACGACCGGCATTGAGCCGATGTCACATGTGTTTCCCGTGCAGAATGCCTTTCGGGAGGATGTTGTGACGAATGGCGATGAGAGTGAGAAAACCTTAAAGAATGCGCCGGGCGAAAAGGATAATATGTTTATTGTGCCAATCACAATATGAAGCTTTGACTTTGGAGGTAGGAATGGAACTATTAAAATACAGCGCTGTGGAGCTTGCGGCGGCAATTAAAGAGGGAAAAGCGACTGCTGTAGAGGCGATGGAGGCAGCGCTTTCTAAAATAGAGGAGACGGAAAGCAAGATCAATGCTTATGTCACGATTGATAAAGAGGCTGCGCTTGCGGCTGCAAAAGAGGCGCAAAAAAAGATAGAGGCGGGAGCGCTTACGGGAGCGCTTGCCGGTGTGCCCATGGCAGTTAAGGACAATCTGTGTACGGAGGGAATGCTGACGACATGCGCATCGAAAATACTTGGAAATTTTGTGCCGACCTTTTCGGCGGAGGCAGTGATCAATCTGGAAAAAGCGGGTGCGGTTGTAATCGGAAAGACCAATATGGACGAGTTTGCAATGGGTTCAACCACAGAAACTTCCGCGTATGGGGAAACGAAAAACCCGTGGAATTTGGAACATGTGCCAGGCGGTTCGTCGGGTGGTTCTGCAGCGGCAGTAGCATCGAACGAATGTTTCTTTGCATTGGGCTCCGATACAGGTGGTTCCATCAGGCAGCCGGCATCTTTTTGTGGTGTCGTAGGGCTAAAGCCGACTTATGGTACGGTTTCAAGATACGGTCTGATTGCATATGGTTCATCCTTAGACCAAATTGGTCCGCTGACAAAAAATGTGACGGACTGTGCCACAGTGCTTGAGGTTCTTGCTACACACGACACAAAGGATTCCACGTCCGTGAAGCGTGAGGATACGGATTTTACATCGGCTTTGGTTGAAGACGTGACAGGAATGAAAATCGGAATTCCAAGAGATTATTTCGGTGAGGGACTTGATGCGGAGGTCAAAGAGGCAGCGCTTGCGGCGGCGAAGGCATTGGAAGAGAAAGGCGCTGTTGTGGAGGAGTTTGATTTAAGCCTTGTCGAGTACGCAATCCCGACGTATTATACGATAGCGGCTGCGGAGGCGAGTTCCAATCTGGAGCGTTTTGACGGCGTGAAGTATGGTTATCGCACCTCGGAATTTGACGGACTGCACAACATGTACAAAAAGACGCGCTCTGAGGGGTTTGGTGCGGAGGTTAAGCGTAGGATCATGCTTGGCTCATTTGTTTTAAGTTCTGGATATTATGATGCTTATTATTTAAAGGCTTTGAAGGTAAAGGCAATGATTAAAAAAGCTTTTGACGATGCCTTTGCAAAATACGATATCATTCTTGGACCGGTTGCGCCGACGACTGCGCCGAAACTTGGCGAGAGTTTATCCGATCCGCTAAAGATGTATCTTGGCGATATTTATACCATATCGGTCAATCTCGCGGGACTTCCCGGAATTTCCGTTCCGTGCGGAAAAGATTCCAAAGGACTTCCGATTGGTTTGCAGCTGATCGCAGACAGTTTTCAGGAGAAAAAACTGATTCAGACAGCGTATACCTATGAAAAACTGCGCGGCGCGTTTGTCATGGAAGATTAGGAAAGGACAGGGAGAAAAATGGCAAAGCAATACGAAACAGTGATTGGTCTTGAAGTGCATGTGGAACTTGCGACCAAGACAAAAATATTTTGCGGCTGTTCGACAGCGTTTGGCGGAGCTCCAAATACGCATACCTGTCCTGTATGTACAGGTATGCCGGGAACGCTTCCTGTACTCAATAAGCAGGTGGTGAATTATGCGTTGGCGGTAGGACTTGCGACAAACTGCGAAATCACGCAGTATTGCAAGTTTGACAGAAAGAATTATTTTTACCCGGACAATCCGCAGAATTATCAGATTAGTCAGCTCTATCTGCCGATTTGCAGAAATGGTTATGTGGAGATTGAAACGTCCGCGGGGAAAAAATCGGTCGGAATTCATGAAATTCATATGGAGGAGGATGCAGGAAAGCTCATTCATGATGAGTGGGAGGACTGCTCGCTTGTAGATTACAACCGTTCCGGCGTACCGCTCATAGAGATTGTATCGGAGCCGGATATGCGCAGTGCAGAGGAGGTTATCGCTTACCTTGAGAAACTTAGAATGACAATCCAGTATTTGGGTGCGTCAGATTGCAAACTGAACGAAGGCTCGATGCGTGCCGATGTCAATTTATCCGTGCGGGAAGTGGGCGCGGAGCAATTTGGCACGCGTACCGAAATGAAGAACCTCAATTCATTCCGTGCTATCACACATGCCATTGAGAACGAGCGGGAGCGGCAGATTGATTTGCTTGAGTCGGGGCAGCAGGTGATACAGGAAACAAGGCGGTGGGACGACAATAAAGAGTATTCTTATGCGATGCGTTCGAAAGAGGACGCGCAGGATTACCGCTATTTTCCCGATCCGGATTTAGTTCCTGTATATATCAGCGATGAATGGCTTTCGGAAATCAAAAACAGCCAGCCGGAATTTCGCGAGGAGAAGATGGCGCGCTACAAGAAAGAGTTTGATATTCCCGAGTATGATATCGGTATCATCACGGATTCAAAGCATATGGCGGATTTGTTTGAGGAAACCGTCGCAATTTGTCATGAACCGAAGAAGGTATCAAACTGGCTGATGGGGGAAACGCTCAGACTGCTAAAGGAAAAGGGCATGGATGCCGAGGATATCCGGTTTTCGCCTGAAAATCTCGCAAAGCTGATTGCACTTGTAGATGGTAAAGCAATCAATTCGTCCGTTGCGAAGGAAGTGTTTGAGGTAATGTTTGAAGAGGACATTGACCCGGAACGGTACGTGGAAGAGAAGGGATTAAAGACCGTAAACGATGAAGGCGCGCTTAGAAAAACGATAGAGGAAGTCATTGCCGCAAATCCGCAGTCGGTAGAAGACTATAGAAATGGCAAGGAAAAGGCAATCGGCTTCTTGGTCGGGCAGACAATGAAAGCGATGAAGGGTAAAGCGGACCCCGGCATGGTCAACCGAATTTTAAAAGAATTGTTATAAAAGATAAAATTAATATATTATGTTATTCCCGTTTGGCTAAAAGTGTGGTATAATGTCGATAGGCATTATACCATATTTTTTATGCACACGGGCATTCAAAGGAAGAATGTCAGCAGAGCTGACGAATGCCCGGCGCGCAAGTAGGGGAAGAAAACTTCCCTGCTCGATTTGAAGGGGGTAATTGCAGATGGCAAAAGATATTTTAAAGAATGAATTGTTTGAATCCTTTGCAAATGCTTCTGATAATATCTACATTTATGTATGTGATATGCAATCGGATTTATCCAGATGGTCAAAAAATACCGTGGATTATTTCGACCTTGAAGGTGAATATATAGAAAACGCCGGAGCCAAATGGATGGAGCATGTACACCCCGATGACCGCACCCTATATCTGAAAGATATCGAAGCTGTATTTTCCGGTGCATCAAGTCGTCACAGCTGTCAATACCGCGCTAAAAACAAATATAATGACTATGTGTGGCTGGAGTGTAAAGGCAGCGTTATTTCTGACGAAGACGGACGTCCCCTTGTTTTTGCGGGAATCATGACGCGGCTTGACAACCAGAATAAATATGACCCGCTTACACATTTGCTGACGAGCTTTGAAATGCAGAAATATGATTTTTCTACAGGGAGCGGTGCAGCGCTTCTTTTCGGCATAAACGGATTTAGAAAGATTAACAATACAAACGGTTTTATGTATGGCAACAAAGTATTGGTAGCATTGGCAGAACGCCTTGAACAGCTTGCGGGCAAAAACAACAGGGTTTACCGTCTTCAAGGAGATGAATTTATCGTTTTGTCCCCAAACGGGTCTAAGGCTGAATTGTGTGAGATCTTTAAGAACATTAATGATTATTGCGCTAATATCAGAGGGCTAAAGAGCTTTTCTGTTTCTGCAGGCATTGTATCCTATCCGGAAGACGGAACGGATTTCAATACATTGATGAGCAATCTGGAACATTCATTGGAATATGCCAAGGAGCAGAAACAAGGATGGGTTGCTGAATTTTCCGAGAAGATTTCACAGCGCCATTACCGTACGAGCAAACTTCACGAAGCGCTGACAAAAAGCATACATAATAATTTTGAAGGCTTTGAATTATATTTTCAGCCAATCCTTGACGCAAAAACGAAAAAAATCGTTAAATGTGAATCCCTATTGCGTTGGAAAACACCTGAAATACAGGACGCAACACCCTATGAATTCATTAAACTGTTGGAAAACAGTGGGGAAATACGGGAAGTTGGTTTTTGGGTCATGGAAGAGGCGCTTCGGCATGCCGCCGTATGGCAGAAAAAATACAAAGATATTTCCGTAAGTTTTAATGTTTCTTATATACAGCTGTTGGACGGAGAATTTATCGACAAGATGATTGAAAAAGCTAACGAATTGCAAGTGGATCCACAGCTTGTCGTGGTTGAACTTACAGAAAGCTGTAACGCAGAAGACACGGAAATGCTTTCCCGCCAGTTCGAAAAACTTCAGAAACTTGGATTTAAAATCGCAATGGATGATTTTGGAACAGAGTATGCGTCTTTTGGTTTGTTGCATGATGTCAACATGGATATTTTGAAAATCGATCAGAAATTTGTGCGTGGTCTGATCCGTGAAGGAAATATGGCAGACATGGCAATTATTGAAAGCGTTGTAGATATGTGCAGAAAGCTTTCAATACAGACCGTAGCTGAAGGCGTAGAAACGGAAGAAATTCAAGATATCATTCGCAGCATAGGCGTTTCATTCCTTCAAGGTTATTTATATTCCAAGCCTGTTCCCACCGATGACTTCGAACGGATGATCATGAATGAACAGCGCTAACATATAAATTAAAAAATAGAATTGTAAAAGTTCGGGGGATAATTTATCGAAACGGACAATCTGCGTAACGTGGGAGGGGATGCAGTATGGATAATACAAAACTATTTCAATATGTACAGATTTATAATGTGCCGACAGCATGTAAAACTTGTGGCGGCGTATTGGTATACAGAGGCTTGGGAGAGTACATCTGTGAATTATGCAAAGAAAAGGCTTATGACAATTATGGAAAGACACGCAATTATATTGAAGAGAACCCCGGTGCGTCAGCAGTGGAGATTGAGAAAAATACGGGAGTGAGTAAGGCGGCGATTCGCGAGATGTTAAAGGAATCGCGTTTTGAGATCGTTGAGGGAACAAAATCTTTTTTGCGCTGTGAGTCTTGCGGAAAGGAAGTTCGCAGCGGCAGATATTGTCCTGAGTGTGAGAAAAACATTCATATAATGATTGAAAAGCAGCAAAGGGAGAAGCTGCACGAAAATATGCAAGGTTTTGCAATGAACACGGGCGGACAGGAAGGTCATAGGCGTTTTGTGCGTGATAAATAGATAGCATAAAAGAAAATGAAAAGGGGGATGTCGCTTGACATCCCCAGATTTTTATTCTACAGAAAATTGCGACAATCGTAGTGATACTCAAGAAAGAATTTGCTTTGCAAATTCTTTGAACGCAAGCTGCCGAGCTTGCGTTTTTTATCGTGCCAAAACGTCAATAATCTCGCCTACATACATCGTGTGCATATCGCCATCCTGATACCATTTTTCAATTTCGGGCAGCAGGAAACTGTCTTTGGTAATTTTCACAGCAGCCATTTTGTTACATAAAAGAATGAAATCACCTTCATCAATAAACGGAATAGAATGCTTATAATTCCATGTAAGTCCTGCTTCTACAATCTTATCGCAGTCACGTCCCGAGTGTGAGCCGCAGTAGTTGAGTGCGTCCCGATAGCCCGCGCCCATAAAGGAAACAGAGAAAAAGTCTGTTTTGTCAATAAATTCTTTCGTAAATCTTGAGTCGCGGATAAAGATAAAGGCAACATTCTTGCCCCAAAGGACGCCGACACCGCCCCAACTGATCGTCATGGTATTTGCCGCCTCTTTCGTTCCTGCGGAAACAAGTCCCCAATCCTGGCCGATGGTTTTGAATGGATTAAATTCCAGCTCTTCCATTGGAAATGGTTGAAATACGTGCATATCAAAAACTCCTTTTTTTCAATATATTTAATATATAAAATTATACTATTATATGCAAAAAGTGTAAAGCCTTATCAATGCTTCGGATAAGAAGAGAGAGATACACGAAAACGCACAGAAAGATCAATATATTCTAAAAAAATACAATAAATTTGAAAATACCTCTTTACAAACGAATAAAAATTTTCTATAATTCTATGGTAAAGAATAGTGGTTCGAAAAAGTACCACTAAAAATCATCATTGCAACTCAAAGTAACCAAAGGCGGTTAAAGGCGTTTTTTGGTTACTTTTTTTTATTCAATAAGACGACTCGCGAAGCGTGTCGGCGTTTGATGTAATAAGACGGAAAGGTATGGTTATTAAGATGTTTGATGCAAAAATGAATGTACCCGAAGCTCCGCTTCACAGAGCGGAATATGAGCATGACAACTGCGGTATCGGTGCGGTAGTAAACATTAAGGGACAAAAGTCGAGAGAAACAGTGGAAAATGCTTTAAAGATTGTGGAAAATCTCGAGCACAGAGCAGGTAAAGATGCAGAGGGAAAGACGGGAGACGGTGTCGGAATATTGGTTCAGATCTGTCATGACTTTTTTACAAAGGTGACAAAACCTTTGGGAATTGAACTTGGCGGGGAGCGGGAGTATGGCATCGGCATGTTTTTCTTCCCACAGGATGAATTAAAGCGCAATCAGGCAAAGAAGATGTTTGAGATTATCGTTGAAAAAGAGGGCTTAGAGTTTTTGGGATGGAGAGAAGTGCCTTGTGTGCCTTCCGTTCTTGGACATAAGGCGGTAGAGTGTATGCCTTGCATTATGCAGGCGTTTGTGAAGAAGCCGTCAAATGTTGAAAAAGGGCTTGCCTTTGACAGAAAGCTCTATATCGCAAGACGTGTGTTTGAGCAAAGCTCCGACAATACCTATGTCGTGTCTTTGAGCAGCAGAACGATTGTTTATAAAGGAATGTTCCTCGTGACACAGCTTCGGACATTCTTTGAGGATTTGCAGAGTAAGGATTATGTTTCCGCGATTGCCATCGTGCATTCACGTTTCTCTACAAACACAAATCCAAGCTGGGAGAGAGCGCACCCGAACCGCTTTATTGTACATAACGGCGAGATTAACACAATTCGCGGCAATGTTGATAAGATGATTGCCCGCGAGGAAAATATGGAGTCGGAGTTTTTGAGCCGTGAGTTTCACAAGGTTCTTCCCGTTGTGAACGCACAGGGTTCGGATTCGGCAATGTTGGACAATACATTGGAGTTCCTTGTTATGAGCGGCATGGAGTTACCGCTTGCTGTGATGATTACCATTCCGGAACCGTGGGCAAATAACAGAACAATGTCGCAGGCGAAGAAAGATTTTTATCAATACTATGCGACCATGATGGAGCCGTGGGATGGTCCTGCGTCAATCCTCTTTTCTGACGGAGATATCATGGGAGCTGTGCTTGACAGAAACGGTCTTAGACCTTCCAGATACTATATCACGTCGGATGACCAGCTTATCCTTTCTTCGGAAGTGGGCGTGCTCCCGATCGACGCCGCAAAGATTGTGAAGAAAGACAGACTGCGCCCCGGAAAAATGCTCCTTGTGGATACGGTAAAGGGTGAGATCATTGATGATGACACTCTAAAAGAGCGGTACGCAAAGCGCCGTCCTTACGGTGAATGGTTAGATTCTAATCTTGTAACCTTAAAGGAGTTGAAAATACCAAATGTGAGAGTGCCGGAATTTTCCGACGATGAAAGACAGCGCATGCAGAAGGCGTTTGGTTATACATACGAGGAGTTAAAAACCAGCATTCTTCCAATGGCAAAGAACGGCGGAGAGAGCATCGGCGCAATGGGTGTCGATACACCAATCCCTGTGCTTTCCCGAACGCATCACCAGCTTTCGCACTATTTTAAACAGCAGTTTGCGCAGGTTACCAACCCTCCCATCGACGCAATCCGTGAGGAGGTTGTCACGGCAACAACTGTCTACATAGGAAAGGACGGCAACATCCTTCACGATACGGAAAAGAATTGTAACGTATTAAAGGTTAATAACCCAATCCTGACTACGACCGACCTGCTCAAAATTAAAAATATGAAGCGGGAAGGATTCAAGGTAGAGGTTATCCCGATTATTTATTATAAAAATACAAGTTTAGAGCGCGCTATTGACCGCCTTTACGTGGAAGTTGACCGCGCATACAGAGAAGGCGTCAACATCATTATTCTTTCGGACAGAGGTGTTGACGAGAACCATGTTGCAATACCGTCGCTTTTGGCAGTGTCGGCGATGCAGAAGCATCTGGTGCGCACCAAAAAGAGAACAAGTGTGGCGTTGATTTTGGAATCGGCAGAGCCAAGAGAAGTGCATGATTTTGCGACACTGATCGGATACGGCGCCTGTGCGGTCAATCCGTACCTTGCGCAGGAATCAATCAAGGAACTGATTGACAACGGCATGCTTGACAAGGATTATCATGCGGCTGTGGACGATTACAATGATGCAATCCTTCATGGCATTGTTAAAATTGCGTCAAAGATGGGCATTTCCACAATCCAGTCTTATCAGGGCTCGCAGATTTTTGAGGCAGTCGGAATTGATTCGGAAGTGATTAACAAATATTTCACAAATACGGTATGCAGAATCGGCGGCATTAACCTTTTGGATATCGCAAAAGAGGTTGATGACTTGCATTCTCTTGCATTTGATCCGCTTGGTCTTGCAACGGATTTGACGCTCGACAGCCCTGGACAGCATAAGTCGAGAGGCGGTGCGGAGGAGCATTTATACAATCCGGCGACGATTCATCTTTTGCAGCAGGCAACGCAACGTGGCGATTACGAGATGTTTAAACAGTACTCCGCGCTTTTAACTGCGGAAGATAGTGTACGCAATATCCGCGGATTGATTGATTTTAACTACCCTAAGAAGGGCATTTCGATAGACGAGGTCGAGAGCGTTGAGAGCATTGTCACAAGATTTAAGACGGGCGCAATGTCGTATGGCTCGATTTCAAAGGAAGCGCATGAAACGCTTGCAATCGCAATGAATATGCTTCATGGAAAGTCCAATTCGGGCGAGGGCGGCGAGGATTTAGAGCGTATGGTAATCGGCGAAGACGGTCTGAACCGCTGCTCGGCAATCAAACAGGTTGCAAGCGGACGTTTTGGCGTCACAAGTAGGTATTTGGTCAGTGCGCAGGAAATTCAGATTAAGATGGCGCAGGGTGCAAAGCCGGGTGAGGGTGGACATCTTCCGGCAGGAAAAGTGTATCCTTGGATTGCAAAGACAAGACATTCGACGCCCGGTGTGGGCTTAATTTCACCACCGCCTCACCACGATATTTATTCGATTGAAGACTTGGCGCAGTTGATTTATGATTTGAAGAACTCGAACAAAGATGCGCGTATCAGCGTAAAGCTTGTTTCAGAGGCAGGCGTCGGAACCGTTGCGGCAGGCGTGGCAAAGGCAGGTGCGCAGGTTGTGCTGATTTCCGGCTATGACGGCGGCACGGGAGCCGCTCCGAAGAGTTCGATCCATAACGCGGGACTACCGTGGGAACTCGGACTTGCGGAAACGCATCAGACGTTGATTCAGAACGGACTTCGCAATAAGGTGCGTATCGAAACAGACGGTAAGCTGATGACAGGACGTGACGTTGCAATCGCGGCAATTTTGGGCGCGGAGGAGTTTGGATTTGCGACGGCTCCGCTTGTGACAATGGGCTGCGTAATGATGCGTGTCTGCAACCTTGATACCTGTCCTGTGGGTGTGGCGACGCAAAACCCTGAGCTGAGAAAGCGTTTCAAGGGAAAACCGGAGTATGTGATGAACTTTATGAAATTTATCGCGCAGGAACTTCGGGAGTACATGGCGCTTCTTGGGGCAAAAACAGTTGATGACTTGGTAGGACATACGGACTTGTTAAAGATGAAGGAGCATCTGCCCGAAGGAACGGTTTCGCTCGATTTAAGTCAGATTTTAAACAATCCTTATCAGAAGGAAAAGGCAGTGTTTGATCCGAAACAGGTTTATGATTTTGAACTGGAAAAGACGCTTGACGAGAAGGTTTTATTAAAGAAGCTTGGCAGTGCGCTTGAGGCGAAACAGAAGAAAACGATTGAGATTGATGTAACAAACACAGACCGCGCTTTTGGTACTATTTTTGGTTCGGAGATTACGAAGCGTTATTATAATACGTTGGAGGACGATACTTACGTGGTGCGTTGTAACGGTGCGGGCGGACAAAGTTTTGGCGCATTTATACCGAACGGATTGACCTTGGAGCTTGCAGGGGATTCTAACGACTATTTTGGAAAAGGTTTATCGGGCGGAAAGTTGATCGTTTATCCGCCGAAGGGCAGCACATTCCAACAGGATGAAAATGTCATTGTAGGAAACGTTGCGCTTTACGGGGCGACGAGTGGAAAAGCATATATTAACGGTGTTGCGGGCGAGCGATTCTGCGTCAGAAATTCTGGTGCGGTTGCGGTTGTAGAAGGTGTCGGCGACCACGGCTGTGAGTACATGACCGGCGGACGCGTGGTCGTGCTTGGCGGTACAGGTAAGAATTTTGCGGCAGGTATGAGCGGCGGTATCGCGTATGTGCTGGACGAGGATAATGACCTTTATATCAGGGTAAATAAGGAAATGGTTTCCATGAGCGAGATTACGAATAAGTATGATGTGATTGAGCTAAAGGAAATGATAAAGGAGCACGTGGAATGCACGGGTTCCGAGAAGGGTAAGAAAATTCTTGACAATTTTGGCGAATACCTGCCGAAGTTCAAAAAGATTATTCCTTATGACTATGACAGAATGCTAAAGACTATCGTGCAGATGGAGGAGAAAGGGCTTAGCGCGGAGCAGGCTCAGATTGAGGCATTCTATGCAAACACCAACAAATAGGGAGGAGAGGAATAAAATGGGAAAGCCAACAGGATTTTTGGATTATGAAAGAAAAACTTCCGCGGCACAAACGCCGAAAGAGAGAGTAAAGCATTTTAACGAGTTCCATGAGCATCTTCCGATGGAGGAGCAGCAAAAGCAGGGCGCACGCTGCATGGAGTGCGGTGTGCCGTTCTGCCAGTCCGGTATGACGATTGCAGGCATGACTTCGGGTTGCCCGCTGCACAATCTCGTGCCGGAATGGAATGATTTGGTATATACGGGAAACTGGGAGCGCGCCTACGACAGGCTAAAAAAGACCAACAATTTTCCGGAATTTACGTCAAGAGTATGTCCTGCTTTATGCGAGAATGCGTGTACATGCGGTTTGAATGGCGATGCGGTTGCGACAAAGGAAAATGAGTATGCAATCATCGAAAACGCATACAAGACAGGACTTGCGGCGGCAAAGCCGCCAAAGGTGCGCACAAACAAGACCGTAGCAGTGGTTGGCAGCGGTCCTTCGGGCTTGGCTGTGGCAGACCAGCTCAACAAGCGTGGACATAATGTGACTGTTTTTGAGCGGAGTGACCGCGTAGGCGGACTTTTGATGTACGGCATTCCGAATATGAAGCTGGAAAAGCATATTATCGAGCGAAAGATTAAGGTCATGGAAGAGGAAGGCGTTAAATTTGTAACAAACGCCGACATCGGAAAAGATGCGAAATCAAAGAAGCTTGTCGAGGGTTTTGACCGCGTGGTGCTCGCCTGCGGCGCTTCCAATCCGAGAGATATCAACGCGCCGGGAAGAGATGCAAAGGGAATTTACTTTGCAGTGGACTTTTTAAAGGGCGTGACGAAAAGCCTTCTTGATTCGGAGTTGAAAGATAACAGTTTTGTGCCGGCAAAGGGAAAGAGCGTCGTGATTATCGGAGGCGGCGATACAGGAAATGACTGCGTGGGCACTTCAATCAGACTTGGAGCAAAGGCGGTAACGCAGATTGAGATGATGCCGAAAGCGCTTGATACGAGAGCTGCAAACAATCCTTGGCCCGAATGGCCGAAAGTTTGTAAAACGGATTACGGACAGGAGGAGGCAATTGCCCTTTTCGGGCATGATCCGCGTATTTATGAATCGACTGTGAAGGAGTTTATCAAGGATAAGAGCGGTAATCTGACAGGTGTGAAAATCGTAAAGCTTACATGGGAGAAGGACGAAGCGACAGGCAGAATGAATATGAAGGAAGTCGAGGGCAGCGAAGAGGTGATTGAGGCGCAGCTTGTACTGATTGCGGCAGGTTTTTTGGGCAGTCAGAAATATGTGACGGACGCCTTTAAGGTAGAACTTGATGCCCGCACGAATGTAAAGACCGAGTCTGGAGCGTTTCAAACAAGCGCCCCGAACGTATTTGTCGCGGGTGATATGCATACAGGGCAGTCGCTTGTCGTCAAGGCAATCCGCCAGGGACGCGAATGCGCAAGAGCAGTTGACGAGAGCTTGATGGGGTATTCAAATATGCATATCCAGTAAGTACATTTTCAATTACTGTAAAAAGTCGCATGAATTGTTCTTGATCAAATCAAGAAACAACTGCATCAAAGGACTAATCCATTTGTTTTTATGATGGGCACAAACAGCGGTAATGGTTTTATCTCCAATAGCTGTGGGAATTTCCTCTAATTCCCCCGTTTCAAGCTCTGTCTGTACGGTAAATGCAGGCAGAAAAGAAACGCCTACATCACTTTTTACAAGATTTTTAATCGTGGGAATACTCCATAGCTCAATCGTGTGGTCGAGAATAATGGAGTTTTCCCGAAGGTACTGCTCAAAGATTTGTCGGAAAATACAGTTTGGCTCATTGATAATAAACGGAACCTGAATGACTCTGTCCGGTGTTATAAAATCCGGACAGCGTTTTTTTATTTCGGGAGAAGCCACTAATGCCATAGAATAACTGCCAAACGGATAAGTTGTAAGACCGGCGCCAAAACCGCCCACATCTTCGTAGAAAATGCCCAAGTCCAACGTACCATTCAAAAGTTCATTGCGGATTTCATAGCAGTTCATGGAGCGTAAGAACAGGCGTGCTTTTGGCGCTTGCCTGTGAAATTCTTTCAAAATGGATGGAAAGCGGTAGCACAACAGCGTTTCACCGATTCCAATGTGCAGATCTCCTTGGCATTGGGATAAATTATCCTCAAAAAAACGCAGCTTATCTACAGACTGCAATATTTCGTCTACATAGGGGATTAAATGCTCGCCTGCTTTTGTCAGAACCATTTTCCGTCCGATTTTTTCAAATAGAACTGTGGACAATTCCTGTTCCAGCTGTCCGATTTGAAAGGTAATCGTGGATTGCGTATAGTTCAGTTTTTCGGCGGCTTTACTGAATCCACCTTCCTCAATAATTGTCCGAAAGGTCTGCAAATATTTTATTTCCATTGTATTCCCTCCAATGGTTCAAAAATATTGAAATATTAATTGAAATATTTTGATTTTACAAAAACATTCTTTGAGTGTATTATAAACAAAAGCGCAGTACAATGCAACAATAAAATGAAAAAGGTGATTATAATGAAAAATGAAAGCAAAAGATATCAGGAATTGTTTCGAGCGATTGTAATCGTGATGGCAGCGTGTCTTGTCCACGGTGTGATGCAAGGCGTACATGACAATTATGGAATTATGATGACCGGTCTTGTGCCGGTAACGGGTATCGACTATGCAAGCGTCAGTTTCTGTATTGGCGCAGGCGCGCTGGTTTACGGATTTGCACAACCTTTTCTCGGAATGCTGGCGCTCAAAAAGTCAAATGTCTTTGTAATTCTTTTGGGGATTGTGTTTACGATTGCCGGTTTGGTGGTTACGCCGCTGTGTCGAAATTTTTTCTCTCTTTTTGTTTTTTTTGGCTTGGTTTTACCTTTTGGAACGACAGGACTTTGCTTTGGAATCGTCATGGGCGCAATCACGCCGGTACTTGGAGAACGTCGGGCAGCCGTTGTTTCCGGCATTGTGCAGGCGAGTGCGGGGATTGGAGATGCGCTCATGTCACCCGGACTGGAAGCAATGATTTCTAATTTTGGGATTCATACGGCGATGACGGTCCTTGCGATTCCGTTTTTGACGATGGTTCCGGTTGCGCTTTGGCTTGGAAAAACAAATAAGACCAATGCAATTCCGGCAAAGGATGAAACGCTCCGCAGTGAGTCGTTATTCTCGATATTGAAAAACGCATTTCGCGATCGGGATTACCGATTGCTGGTGATTGGGTTCTCTACCTGTGGCTTTAATATGTCTATCATTGAAAGTCATCTGTTTTCTCAATATCTGTCTTACGGCATTCCGGGAAGAATAGCATCGCTGACGTTGACGGTATATGGGATTGCGACGATGATCGGCGCTGTGGCAGTTGGTTTTCTTGGAACAAAATTTCGCATGAAAAATGTCTTGGGCTGTGTTTACACAATCAGAGTTTTTATTTCCTTGGGATTTCTTTTCCTTCCAAAGACTGTTGCATTCGCTTTTGCGGCTACAACACTTCTTGGAATGAGCGGAGATGCTACCGTGCCACCTACCTCCGGTATTATCAGTCGTAAATTTGGTGCAAAAAAAATGGCTGTCCTCTATGGTTTTACTTTGATTGGGCATCAAATCGGAGCCTTTGCAAGCTCTAACCTTGGCGGTATTTTTGTAAAAATGGGTATAGGGTATGCGCCTTTATGGGGAATCAATCTGATTTTGGCGGCGATTGCGGCAACTGCAAGTTTTGCAATCCGTAATGATAATACTCACATGCCATCTGAATAAGGTCACTGTGGGACCATTTTTCCATCGGCAATTGCTTTTTCAACCCATAATTGGAGCGAATCAATTGCCATGGAAATTTGGGTTAGTTCCTTTTGGATTTTTTTAAAATCAACCATTTCATCGTCTGAGATTGTGCCGTCTACGGTAATTTCGATAAGACGGTTTTTTTCTTTTTCCATGAAATTTAGAGAAGCAAGCATTTCAAGTGTGATTTGAGATAATTCCTTAAATTTAATTTCCGGTACGTATTTTTGTCCAATAGGACATTCATGTGAACAGTAATAATTACATAGCGATGGATTTTTATAGCAATCTGCCATAGCGAGAACTTCGTCCGGATGCGGAAGAAATTTTTCGCTTTCTATCTTTTCGATTCGATCTGATGAAACAAAGACTAGCTGCTCTGCCGCAGCTTCACGAGTCAGAGAAACGGATTCACGACTTGTTTGGTAAATATTTTTGTTCTCTTTGGTTGATTTTCGTCCCATGGTAATCTCCTTAGTATGTATTTTGCCTTTTTGAAAGAAATAGACCTGTCTATATCGCACTTAGATGCATTTATTATAGAATATATTTATTATAAACTGTATTTATCAAAAGAGAAATAAATTTTTAAAAAATTGGATAAGGAGTGGGTATTATGTGTAAATATGTTGTGGTAGATCTTGAAATGTGTAGAGTTCCTTCTGAACGGAGAACAGATAAGTTTCACTGGAAAAGTGAAACGATTCAGATTGGTGCGGTTTTACTAGATGAGAATTTAGAAGTGGTTGATGATTTTGTTACTTATGTTGCACCGCAGTATGGTTTTATAGATGATTATATCAATAAACTTACGGATATTAGCAGAGGAGATATTGTGAATGCTCCATCATTTAAGGAAGCATTGACAAAGTTTGTTGAATGGATTCCCCATGATTCAAAAGTTGTTTCGTGGAGTGATAATGATAAACGACAGATTTGCCGTGAGATTGAGGCAAAAGACGTTATAATTAGTAGAATGGAAGACATACTGGAAGAATGGATTGATTGTCAGAAAATATTTGGGGATAGAATGAACTCAACAAGATGTTACAAATTATCAGAGGCATTAGTTGCGGCAGATATCATATACGAAGATGGTGCACATGATGGTAAGGTAGACGCATATAACACAGCGCTCTTATTTGCAAAGATGAAACGAGAGCCGGAATTAAGATTGAATACATATTATCGGCAGGCAATATCTGAAGAGGATAGTAGATTAAGCTTTACATTAGGTAATATATTCAGTGAATTAGATTTACAAGGAATGCTTTTTGCATAAATTATATGTTATAAAAATGTTGTAGCGGAACGGAGGAATAAAATTGAATATTGAACAAAGAATACGGATTTGCAGACTGCTTGAAAAAATGGAACAGCAGGCAGATTACAGTAAGAAACTTGGTTTGGCAAATGTATCTTCTTTTTATGGAGTAAGAAGAAGTGAAAAAGTAGAAGAGCAGAAAAAAAGCAGGAGGTAGAAAATGATTGGATTATTAATGAGTTTGGCGATTTTAACATTTTTGTTTTGGATAGGATATAAAATTACGGGGGTTTTACTTAGGGCATTGATATGGCTATTTATCGAATTGCCAATAGCTTTAATCATGTGGTGTTTTGCTTTGATTTGCTGCTGTACGCTTATATTGATACCTGTTGGAATTAAAATCTTTAGTGCGGGATTTCGTGTTTTGATTCCAATCTGAGAGAAATATTATGTTGACACAATGATACTCTATGAGAATAGCATTGAAAGCGAGTAAGTGATATGTTAATATAGTCCATATAAAGTCTAGCCTTAGATAGATTAAATGCTGTTTAAATAATTGTTCAAACAGATGGAATACATATACAGAAAGATAAATAAAGCAGGGGGACAGACAGATGAAATTATCAAGAATAATTAGAATATATTTAGGAATATTGGTGATTATCGTTTTTGGTGGGAAAATTGTAAACGATTCAACCGTGACTATATATGCAAAAGAGGAAACGATTATTCCAGTGGGAGTACAGTATGAGTTTGATAAGGATAGCCACTACGAATTTGAGAATGCTGAAGCAACAAAAACATTGGAGGGATCTGGTCAGTTTGGTAAGTTTTCTGTATCGGGAAATATGAAATCAATGGTAGATGTCAATGGGGTTGCTGCATATGAAGTGATTGACGAGAATGTGTCGCTTTCATATGTGCATGAGGAAACATCTGTTGATGAAAATGAAAGCAACTTGGAGTTCGTAGATGATAAAACCAAAGTAATTGCCGGCATAGAAATCGACTCAAATATTATGCAGGGGGCACTTGTGCTTCAATCTTCTATGGACGGTGAAAATTGGGTTACAGATTTTACTTGTACAGATATAGCAGGAGATGCTAAAAATTATGCGCAGAATGACTTTTACATAACGAAAGATTTACAACAGATAAACGGGTGTTTTTATAGAGTAATAGTTGCCTATGAAACACGTATAAAATTGGAGGATAAGAAAGGAACGCTTATAAAACGTGATGATTATGAATACACGAAATATGCTGAAGTATATGAGTTTTATCTCATTAATGAAGATGAAACTTCAAGGATAACAACATCAGCGGAAACAATGCCGAGAAAAGAGTTTTCGGATAAAGTAAATATCGGAAAAGATACCGGCTATGATATGGAACGTGCAAAAAAGGTAGACAAGGATGACCCTCATTTTGGTTGGAATCTTGGCACATTTACCGTAAATGGATATACACGGGAAACAACGAAAGAGAATGAAGATATTGTATTTCTTAAAACAGTTGGCGATGACATTACATTATGGTTTACGCTGGAGCAGGATATTAATTGCTTGAATGGAGATAGTAATCTGTCTATTTCAGAGGACAAGAATGGGTATGACAAGAACTATGAGATTAAGCAGACAGATTTTAAACATGGAACTTTGATTGTTAAATATACAGATGAGCAGGGAAAGATACATGACCCTGTAATTTATACAGATTTTCTTGCGGCTAATGCAAAAACAGGTGCAGACACAAAAATTCAGATATATGAGGAGGGCGAATACGAGGTCGCACTTGATTACGAGATTAAAAACAATCCTCGTCAGGTTGGACCTGTTTCCGTAGTGCCTACATATACAAATTATAAAATGTCATTTCGCTTCTCTATCAGAAATGGGAATACAATGGTATTTCCTATGGACTTGGAAACCGGTTCCGAATTGGAAGACGGTATGATAACTTTGAATGGTTTTTTAGTTGATTTGGCTCAATCAAAATATTTAACAATTGATGTTTCCAGAGAAATCCTTAAAGTGAATTCAAATGGAACTGTTTACACGGATGTTAGAAATAATTCCGTTGGAAAGGATAATGGTAAGTATTCCGAGGAAGGTATTTATACGATTACCGTTAAGAATTTATATTCGGATGAACAGACTCAAAAGACGATTTACGTAGGTGATAATAAATATCTGAGGGCATTGGCTGAAAATAAGTTTTCCATAGACGCTTTGAATGAAAAAATTTTACAGGGGTACGATGTTGCCGATGATGGATCATTGATTGTTCCACCGAAAGCAGAGGATATCTCAGAAATTGAAAACACAGAAAATAAACGTGAACAAATGCATGAGATGACAGAGGAGAGTGCAGTTCAAACAGTTAATTTAAATATGGAGTCAAAGAAAAAAGGAACAGAAGTTGTTAATGAGAATAATCAAGCAAAAGATAACAGTGTTTCAACGATTCTATATATAGTTGGAGGCTTGGCAGTAGTTGTATTTGGTATATTGTATGTTCTTTTGAAAAGGAAAAATCGTTGACGAAATCGGAATATGAATCAAAGGAGGATTAGTACGAATGAAACGAGCGATATCAATAATACTTGTTTGTGCAATGATTTTAGTCGGTTGTACGCAGCAGACAACTGTTTCGGAAACAAATTATACAGAAACAACGAAAACACTGATTGAAACAGCCACTGAATCCGGAAAAACGGAAGAAGAAACAGATGGCAGTGAAATAATAACATCAAAGTCATTGGCGGAGTTTAAGGAGATTGTTCCTAATTACAATGAATTGTCAGATCCGGATCTTCTAAGATACACAGAGGATAACATATATTCCCGGCTTATAGCGGAATTGGACAGTGATGAATATTTTGTTGAGAATGTCAGTGCAGTTTATTGGTCTAAGGAATATATAGAGGAACTGGAGTATAATTCGAAAAAGAATATATTTTTTGGATATAGTCTTGAAGATTTGGACGAACAGTTTCAAGGCACAAGATATGTTTTCTCGTTAGGTGACGGTGGCGATACGATTGTTGAGGCTTTCGAGGAATATGATGATACATATGCAAGAGTAATTAAAAATACTGCGATTGGAACGGGAGTTATTATTGTATGCGTAACGGTTTCAATGGTTTCGGCAGGGGCAGGAGCTCCGGCGGTGAGCATGGTATTTGCTGCGTCGGCAAAAACCGGAGCAACGTTTGCGGTATCTTCCGGAGCATTAAGCGGTATTGCTACAGCTGTTATTACAGGTACTCAGACGAATGATATGAGTCAGGCAGTTAAGGCAGGAGCGCTTGCGGGAAGTGAAAGTTTTAAATGGGGAGCAATCACAGGCACTATTTACGGTGGCATAACTGAAGGTACAAAGTATTTTAAGGTTATGAACACTTTGAAGGGGGCAGAGCTGGAAGGTATCACAATGCAACAAGCAGCAGCTATGCAAATGGAATCGGGATTTCCGGTTGACATCATTAAACAGCTTCATAGTATGGATGAATATAACATTTACAAGGATTCCGGACTGGTATGCAAAATGGTAGATGGAAAGTTGGCGTTGGTTCGAGATATTGATTTGAATTTTAAATCTGAATTACCGAATGGTGAAGTGGTTACGAATTTGGAACGTATGGCAAGAGGTTATGCACCACATGATCCAATTACAGATAAAGCGTATCAGCTTCATCATATTGGACAAAAATCGGATGCTACACTTGCTGTTTTGACCGAAGCGGAGCATACAGGGAAAGGCAACACTACTATACTTCATATGATAGGTAAAGATAGTGAGATTGATCGACCGGTGTTCGATACGGTTCGTGAGAAGTTTTGGAAAAGTTTTGCAGAATCGGTTAAGTAATGAAAGAAATGGATAAGGATATTAATATATTTGAATGAAGTAAAGACTATGGCCAATTGCCCACATTACAGTCAAAATAGAGAATACAAATGTAACAAGTATATGTTATAGTGTAAAGGAAGTTTCATAAAGGAAATTGGTTCGGAAAACTTTGCAGTTTGAGCTAAGCACATAACATTTATGAATAATGAGTACCACCAGCTAAGCCAGTGGTACTTATTATCTGTTTACCAGTGTGAAAACAGAATCCCCGCAAGTGGTGATAAGACAATCATTATCATTGAAAAGGTAAAGGATTCAATGGAAATCAGTGTCGCCCGCTGTTCTGACGGAAACATATTTTGAAGAAGCGTGTTTGTTCTCACTTGAAGCGCATCATCACTGAGTGCAGCAATAAATCCGCCGATTGTCATGACGATATACATTCCGGAATGCTCAAGCAATACACTGAAAAATACAAGCAATGCAGTGATTGCGAAGATCCTTCGATAACGCAACTTTTCCCATTTGAGTATTAATTTTGCCCCAAGTATTCCGCCCGTTTCCATGAAGAACAAAGCCAAACCAAGCGTTGCTTGCGGCATCCCGTTTTCCGGCAGTTTTGCCTGCAGAAAAAACAGCAGCAAAATATCAATAGCGCCCACGAATGAATTGCAGAACATTAAAAATATAGCCTTTTTGGCATTTTTCAAAAAAGAAAGGCTTGTGATAAAACATATTACAAGTTCTTTTCTGATATGGCGAATCATGCCTTTTTCATTACACGGATCAGAATGGCATATCCGTACTTCGGATAAGGATAGAAGTATCCGTATTTGTATAAGGCCTATTACAATATCTGCACCATATGCTGCCCTATGTCCGATTAAAAGCGAAAATCCAGCACATAAAGTTGATACGCCGCTGCAAAAACGATGGATAATCATTTGATTGGAACCATATTTTTCATAATCATCTTCAAGTGCAACCGTTTTAAGGGAATCATATGCAAGCGCATCCCCTGAACCTGATGAAAAATTATAGCTTACCGCATGGAATGCAATGGATACACATACCATAAATAAATTGCAGGAAAATATCATAATGATATTTCCAATCATTCGCATAATACTGCTGACAAGCAGCATATTTTTTCGACCGAATACATCGGCAAGAACGCCTGACGGAATTTCAAACAGTAAGCTTGTTATATGAAAAACAGTCTCTGCAAAACCGATTTCCACAAGACTATAACCTCTTGCTGCGAGTATGGCCACCCAAGCGCCTGTCAGGGATAAATTACCAAGCGCAGATGATAGATATAATCTTGTTATTTGTTTTTTAATATGAAACATAAAAATCTCCTTAACTTTAAATTTTGAATTCGTTAAGGAGATAATGTACTCATTCTATAAGATTTGCTGCATTATGAATAGAGGCTGTCAAGCATAATACTTACATAGCCTTCTTTGACAAATCTTCCTAAAAATGGGCGCACTATCCCCGTAAAGGGGAGAAATATTACCTTTTTTCAGTTGTAGATTTGTCATTTTCCAAAACATTAATCTAACCTCTTATTTAATATTTATATCAATTTTAATATATAAGGACATATTTTACAAGAGAAAAAGCAAACTTTCAATTTCAGGGAAAATTGCGCCTTCTTAAATTTGTACAATGTACTGTCAAGCTTGAATTTATCTTTCCGGCAATTCCATTTCATCATTCATTTTTACAAAACCATACTTTTCATACAGAGGACGCCCCATAGCAGTTGCTTCCAAAGAAATAGCAGTAATTCCCATACTTTTCGTATCTTTAACCAGCATATCCAATGTTTGATATGCAATTCCCATTCTTCTGTATTCGGGATTGGTATACATATTCATTATATATGCTTTCTTTCCGCTTGGATTATGATATGTTGGCATTACTTGAAAAAAACTAACACCACCGGAGCCTGCAAAGCGGTCTTTATCAAATATCAAATATGCAATATGAGTACCATCGCAGAGCGATTTTTTGTAATAGTCATAAGACTGCTTTTTTACTTCACTCATATCAGTATCATCAGACAATTGATTAGCAGCTCTTAATATGATTATTCTTGTTTCTGTTAATAGATCGATATCTTCAATCGTTGCTTTTTTATATGTTAAGTTCATGTCTTGTTCCCCACTCAAATTTGATTGATCAATGTAATTATATTCTATTTTCAGCAGGCAGACAATTCCGAAAAGGAAGAAACTAATATCTAATGCTGTCTTTAGTAAAACGGTGCAGGCGTCTAATCTGCTTGCTTCATGTGCTAAAACAAATATCCGGATGTGAGTATGCTCATTGAAATGGAGCATAAAACAAAATAGCAGTGCGTATAATACAAACAGAGCAAAAGTTTTTGAATATTAATAACACAAACTTTATAAAAATAAAAGTTTGTGTTATTGTTTTGCTAGAGGTGATGCGGTGTTAAAAAGGAAGTGCAGCTTAAAAAGCGCGAATTGTATTTAAATAAACTGATAGCGTACTACTTAACACTCGCACGCTATCAGGAATACAATAAAATGTGCTATTTACAAGCAATATAAATATCCATACTCTCTCCGTCGGTTTCAAAGCAAGGGATAACGTCCTTTTTTGTGCGCTCCAGACAGTTCACGCGCATATACTCCATAAGCGTTTTATAGGCGTTGGGAATGGTCACAAAAGGGCTTTCAAAGGGCGTTTCAATGTGTATTGCCGCATATTTGTGGGATGCCTGTTCATGTATTTCAATGTCAGGAGGGACGACTCCATCAGGCAGTATCCATGCTGCCTCGTAGCCGTGCATATTGAAAACATTTTTCTGCTCCTGTGACACATTTGGAAAATCCCAGCCAATGACACGGGGGTTATCCACGCCGCAGCTACGGGCAATGTAAAATATTCTGTCAATAGCATCTCCCTCAGGATCGGAGCTTATAACGGCATGTTTTATATAGCGGAAAGCGGGGACGGTTTCGACACGCAAATTTGTATACGCTTTGCCACAAGCGACCATGTCACTGCGGAACAAGTTGTCCAGCGAACAGTTGAAAAGCTTGCAAAGTTCTATAGCCTTGTCCATTTCGGGCTGCGCTGTATCCAACTCCCATTTCGATACGGTTTGGCGGCTGATATTCATTTTTTCAGCCAGATCTTCTTGCGTCATATTCCCTTTCAGATGTCTTAAAAACTGCAAATTTTTTCCGAAACTCATAAAATATTCTCCTTTTATTTTCTCGCGCCGCGCTGCATTATCAGTATAGTATTTTCTACGACAAGCTACAACCAATCAATATGCGCTATTTTTTCGAATTGCGCAACTTTAAAGTGCGAAGAATATTTATGATAATGGAGAAAGTCTGTTAAAAATATCCAATCATTTTACAGCAATTGTCCTTACAAGTTTTAGGCGGTCTTTTTCCGGTATTAGTTGTTCTAAACACATCTTAAAGTTTTCTATTGAAACCGCCTCGCAAAATTTGATTGTTTAATATAATTATATTTTATTTTCAGCCGGTAAACAATTCTAAAAAGCACGCAACGATGAAGCCAAATCCTATTATTAAAATGGAAGTCGTTTATAGTGAACGCAATATAAAATTCCCACTCTCGAATGAAAATTCTTCATCGAATGATAAATATTCCGTTGAAACACATTCGAATCCTAATTTTTCTAATAACTTGCAAGATGGTGTATTATCAATTGCTGTTCCCGCTGTAAAAGTAGTTACATTATATTCCTGAACAAAGTAATCGATAAGCGTTTTTGTGCTTTCGTATGCGTATCCATTTGAATGAAACGTCGAATGAAAACAATATCCTAAATCATATTGATCTTCATCTTTGTGAAAGCACACATAACCAATCATCTGCTCTTGGTCTAATAAATATACTGCGAAAAACAAATTGCTTTCAACAAACTGCTTTGTCAATGCTTTTACTTCCAAATCTTCTGTAGGAAGAGGTCTGTCATAAGCGGCATATTTTGATTGATTAAAGTCAATAAAAAGACTTTTCATTTGTGTCCAATCATCTTCATGCAGATTGCGAATGTATAATCTAAGCGTTTTCAGTTCCATAAATTTTCCTCTGTAAATTTGAATTTTCACCCGATAAACGGGATTTTAACAACGACACTATAAATCCAAATCCCATTTTTCCTCTAATACAGGAATTCCCCAGTTTTCGTTTTCAACGGTTTCCGTTATCTCGAAACCGGCATTTTTGTATAATATCCTTGCGGATTCTTGTGCGCTTACTGTCCATAAGAAAATATGGGAATACTTTTTTTGGCGGCAAAAATCCAACGCGGTATTTAATAAATTGGTTCCTGCTCCTAATCCTCTTAATTCAGGCTCTAAAAAGAAATATCTTAGCTGTGCCGTATGATCATCGTCCATATGTGTGATTGCAATACAGCCGGACGCAATTTCGTCACATTCTAAAATAAGGATGCAGTCTTTTTCGGGATTAAATTTTTTAACAAGCGAAAGGACTCCCTGCGTGAGATAATTTTTCCATATTTCTGTTGTAAAATGTCTTTCCGATTCGTAAAGCGATAATTGACGGTCTATGATATATGGAATGTCCTGTTCGTGGTAGGGACGGATTTTGATGTCTTTTGTCGCTTTTGTAAAAAATTTTTTGACAGTCCGCATACTGTGAATCAATGTTTCACAATCCTCAGGATTTAGTTTTGTGATCAAATCTTCAATCTGTTGATTGGAACGATGATCAAGTTCGTGAAAAACAGACAGCCCCTTATCCGTCATATGTATTTCGATATTGCGGTTATCTGTATCGCAGATATGCCTGCTGATCAATCCGCTTTTCTCAAATTTATTGATGATTTTGCTCATGTAGCTGCGGTCAATGTCTAAAATGGAGCATAATTGATTTGCCGTGCAGGTATCTGTTTTGCTGATTTCAAATAAAATCCTTGCCTCTGTAAGGGAATAGCCGGAATCGATGATGTATTCGTCTAACAATCCCAGAATGTTTGTGTAAAAACGATTAAATCCTCGTATTTCTGTCACAATGTCAATTGGGTTCATGGCGGTTGTTTCCTTTCTGTTATCAATTTAGTTTCCTTTATCAACTATTATATCTAATTAGTAGAATTAGTCAACTAATTTACCGGATATAATTATTTGTTGCGCTGGCAATTCCTTTATTAAAAAGGTATAATGGTGAACGTGGCAGTTGGAAAGGGACAAATCATGCAAATAGGGGAAATAAGCGTCGAGAGTATCGAATGCGCTGAAAAGCGAAATTATCAGAGGTGAATAAAGATGGCGAGCGTTATATTTTTGGATATAGATGGTGTACTCAATTCAAATTTTTGGAATGATAACCATCAAAGAGAAATCAGTAATGGTATATTAATTGATGAAGAAAAAATTAGGTTGTTAGCATCTTTGGTAAAAACAACAAATGCAAAAATAATTCTTCACTCCGGATGGCGTACTTGGTTTGATTCTAAGTTAAAACCGCTTCGTATAGAAGCAAAGAAATTGATCGAATTATTAGAAATGGAAGATTTACATATAGATGGATTAACACCGGACTTAACTACGGAGGAAATAAGAAAAACCAAAAAATTTAGTCTCGTAAAAGCCGATGAAATTCTTTCATGGTTAAAATTACATAATGATGTCACTAAATGGGTGGTTCTTGATGATCTTGATTTACATAATAATCAAGTAGAGCAACACCAAGTGAAACCTGATCCGAAAATAGGATTGAGTGTTGAAGATATAGAAAAAGCCATAAAAATCCTATTAAAATGACTTCTGGTTTTCCACAGGATATACTGAAGTAGGGATACAAGCTACAATGTAAAAAAATTTCAATCAATCAAACAAACTCTGCTGAATATACCGTTCCGGCAAATCATGCAAATAGCGAAAACATGCATCGGGAGTATCCATGATTTCATATTCCCTGCATATATCATGAAAAATGCGCAATAGCCGTTTCTCATTTGGACTTGGCAATTCGTAAGCGTTTCCATACGTTTGAATATACTTTTTCTTCAATCCCGGAAAATGGCTGTCTAATGCTGCGTAATAATACTCCCGATCTCCTTCTCGAAGAGTAAGCCCCATTCCGAAAGCGATGATGCCTTTCACATTCGCCTGAACGCAATAATCCAATATTCCACGAAGATTTTCCTCACTGTCATTAATAAACGGAAGAATCGGCGTAAGCCACACAACCGTAGGAATCCCGGTTTCTTTCAATTGCATTAATACATCAAATCGTTCTTTGGTTGTCGAGACATTTGGCTCGACAATTTTACATAGTTCCTCGTCATATGTGGTCAGCGTCATCTGAACCACACATTTTGCCTTTTCGTTGATGGACTGCAATAAATCCAGATCCCTTAGAATTCTGGTCGATTTCGTTAGGATTGCCAGACCGTATTCGTAGCGGTCGATGATCTCAAGACATCTTCGTGTGATTCTCAGTTCTTCTTCGTAATGATTGTAGGGATCGCTCATTGCGCCTGTGCCAACCATACATTTTTTGCGCTTTGACTTTAACGCCATTTCCAAAAGTTCCGGAGCATTTTGTTTCACTTCGATATCTTCAAAGTCATGTTTCATGCCATAACAGACGCTTCTGCTGTCGCAGTATATACAGCCGTGCGTACAGCCTCGATATACGTTCATTCCATTGTTTGCGGATAAAATTCCTTTTGATTTAATATAATGCATCTACCTTACCCCATTTGCTGTTGTCTAAATTGAGTGCAAATGATTTTCTCCTGTTTCACCGATGAAAAAGTAAAAATTTCGTTTTCTATTATATCAAAGAACATTCCTTCCTTCTACTCCTATTTATCGAACAATGATAACCTTTTCATATTGACAATATTCCACAAGTGGAATATACTACAGTAAAATAATCTAGTATCAAAAAAATTCGCAGGAAAGGAAGAAACAAATGTTAAAGCACGGAATTTTGGGATTGTTGAATTATCAAGATATGACAGGCTATGAGATCATGCAGGTATTTCGGGATTCTTTGAATTTTTTCTGGAAAGCGCAGACAAGCCAGATATACAGAGAACTGACCGGACTGGAAAAGCAAGATCTGGTCAGTAAAACAGTCGTAGCGCAGCAGGGAAAGCCCGACAAAAATGTGTATGCGATTACGCAGGAAGGCAAGGAGGAACTGCTGAGATGGCTGATAGACGATGGCTTAAAATTAAATCCCAGAAGCGTCACTTTGATGAAAGTTTTTTTCATGGGAGAGAGAAACAGGGAAGAGAATATTTGCTGTTTTCAAAAATTCAAAGAGGAATGCGAACAATATCTCAAAGACTTTGAACCTGTGCAGGGATATATCGAAGCTTACGGCAATGAGATCGGCGATCAGGAAAAGTCTGTGTATTGGCAGATGACGCTCGATTACGGGCGAAGAAGTATGCAGTGCTATATTGACTGGGCGCAAAGCTGCATCGAACGATTGGAGGACATGCGATGAAAGTTCTGGTGATCAACGGCAGTCCGAAAGGTAATAAAGAGAGCAATACCTACAAGCTGACAAAAGCCTTTTTGGAGGGGATGGAACAGGGCGCCGACGCTTCCGGCAGCAAATTTGAAGTACAGGAAGTCCAAGGAAACCGTTTGAATATCAAATCCTGTCTTGGTTGTTTTTCCTGTTGGAATAAAACGCCGGGAAAATGTTGTATACAGGACGATATGCAGGACGTGATCGAGAAAATCTTGTGGGCTAATGTAACCGTATGGAGTTTTCCGCTTTATTTTTATACGGTACCGGGTGGACTGAAAAATTTAATCGACCGTCAGCTTCCGTTGTCGCTGCCGTTTATGGTTGAACGTGAGGACGGTGTCGGAAACGGAAGTCATGCGCCGAGATATGATATGAGCGGAAAGAAAACCGTGGTAATCTCCACTTGCGGGTTTTATACGGCAGAGGGAAATTATGACGGCGCATGCAGTTTGTTTGACCATATGTGCGGCAGAAACCAGTATGAAACGATTTTCTGCGGACAGGGAGAATTGTTTCGGGTGCCGGAGCTTACACAGCGGACGAACGAATATCTGGGATATGTCAGGGAAGCGGGAAAAGAATATGTGAAAGACAGGATATCGGAAGCGACGAGAACCAAATTAAAGGAATTGTTGTATCCGAAGGAAATCTATGAGCGATGGGCAGATGCAAGCTGGGACATCGATAAAGAAAGTGGGGAAAAGGAGTCCGACGCGTTGGTCTTCACCAAGAATATGGCGGCGCTTTACAGGCGCCAAAGCTATGCGGGAAAAGATTTGGTACTTGAAATGTATTATACGGATTTAGATGAATGTTACCAAATTGTTATGGGAAAAGAGGGCAGTAAAGTTTTGACAGACGGTTCTGCCGTTGCAACGACGAGGATTGAAACGCCGCTTTCTGTCTGGCGTTCTATTGCAGCGGGAGAACTGCGTGGGGACGAAGCATTGATGCAGCATCTTTACAAGACAAAAGGCGATTTTAATCTGTTGCTGAAATGGGACGACTATTTTGGCAGTGCTGGAGGAGACGGCGGGCAACAGAGAACACCGCTGCATATTCCTCAAAAGGATACCAACATGAATATGATGCTGCTTCCTTGGATGGCATTTTGGATATTTGCGGCAATCAATAGTTATGTGGGCAGCCTTGTCAGTATTGGGGTGTGCGCCTTAGTACAATTAATCTTCTATCAGAATAAAAAGACCTTGTATGATATTTTAAGCGGAGCGCTCGTGACAGGATTTTCCGTAGCGATAATTGTGGGCGTATCCGAGCGGATAGTTCTCCCCTTGTCTTATTTGTCATTTGGTATTATGTGGACGGCAACCTGTTTTGGAAGGATACCGCTCACAGCGCATTATTCCATGAATCATTACAATGGAGAGGATGAGCTGAATAATCCGTTGTTTTTAAAAACCAATCGGATATTGACTTTGATGTGGGGCGTTTTATATCTGATAACGCCTGTTTGGACATATCTTATTTTGGGAACGGAAATTGCGTCACTGACAGGCGCTATCAATTCCCTGTTTCCGATTTTGATGGGAATTTTTACCGTGTGGTTTCAGAAATGGTATCCCGCGAAAGTGGCGAGAGGCGAATAGAGATTTGTATAGGTAGGTATGACAAGTAATTGGGGTTATACCTGCTTATTTTTTGGCGCCTTAATCTATATAAAAAATAATAAAAATCTGTTATAATGAAATCAGAGTATCCGGAAGGTACATAAAAAGGCGGAAAAGAGCGAAAAACGGGGTTTTTTGGAAAGGAAATCAGAAGTTATGGACAAGAAGAAAGTTTTCATAATATCATTGGCTATATGCGTGCCCGTGCTTTGTATATTAGTCGTTTATTTATACGGTCTCAACCATTATCAAAGCTGTTTTATGAACGGAACGATAATTGATCAGGTAGATGTGTCGGGGATGTCGATTGCACAGCTTACGCAGCGCATTCAGGACTATGTTCTGCAAGTAGAGCAGCGTCAGTCGGACGGTTCTGTGCTGGTGGAGGAGATATCGGGTTCCGATATCGGGTTATCGTATGTATCGGTAGAGCCTTTTGAAAAAATTTTGGAAGATCAAAACAGCCTTCTGTGGTTTATCCCGCAGGAAACCGAGCAGAAAATGGAAAACATGCTTACCTATGATGAGAAGGCGTTGGAAACAAAAATCAAAAATTTAAGCGGCTTTCGGAAAGATTTTATTGCAGACCCGGAGGATGCGTACATATCGGATTACATTCCGAAAGTTGGATTTCGGATTATAGAGGAAACGCCGGGAAACCGCTTAAACAGGCAAAAAACGATTGATGTCATTCGTGCAGCGGTAGAGGGATTGGAGGATTATGTAAACTTAAGTGATGCGGAATGCTATGAAACTGCCAAAATCACTGCCGACAATGAGGACTTGAAAGCAGCTCTTGAAAACTTGGAGAAATATACGGATATCACAATTACTTATACGTTCGGAGACAAACAGGAGGTGCTGGACGGCGACACCATTGTCACATGGCTTGATACAGACGGTTCCGAAATTACAGTAGATGAAACAAAGGTAGAGGAGTATGTGGAGTATCTTCGGAAAACATATAATACAATTTTTATGAAACGGACATTCCAAACCAGCTATGACATTGATGTTACGATTGACAAGGGGGATTACGGTTGGTGGCTGAATGCAGTACAGGAAACAGTAGAGCTTACGGAAATGATAAAAAATGGTGAAAGCGGCGAGCGCACGCCGATTTATTATCAGACTGCGGCATCTTATGGAACGCCGGACTATGGAGATACCTATGTAGAGATTAATTTGACGGCGCAGCATCTGCTTTTATATGTAGAAGGTGAAATGGTTTTGGAATCTGATTTTGTGTCGGGGAATGCAGCGCGGGGATTCGATACACCGGCAGGAATTTATGGGATTACCTATAAAGAGCGCAATGCGACATTGAGGGGACAAGGATACAGCTCACCAGTTTCTTACTGGATGCCTTTTAACAATAATGTAGGTATGCATGATGCATCATGGCGAAGCTCTTTTGGCGGGAATATCTATAAGACAAACGGTTCGCATGGCTGTATTAATCTGCCTCCCTCTGTTGCAGAGGAGATTTACGGATATGTTGAAAAGGGAACGCCCGTGATTTGTTACTATCTGCCCGGTACAGAGCCCGTGAAAAAGCAGGTGGAAACGCCTTCGGAAGTCGAACCGGATCCGGAGCAGCCAATTATTGATCCATCTAATCCGTTGATAGATCCGGAGCCGGTCATCGACCCGTTGAATCCTGTGCCAGATTCGGAGCAATCAATCATTGACCCGTTAAATCCCGTGCCAGATCCGGGGGCGGTCATCGAACCGATGAATCCGGAGATAGGTCCGGAGGAGTTTGTCATTGACCCGTTGAATTTGGTGATAGATCCACAACAATAGCCGTTAGCAGAATAGTGAAAAAGGAGCGCTATAAAATGACAGAAGAACAGTTATTGAAAGAAATCGTGAACGCAGTGCGTGTATGCGGAGCGATCATTTTAAATGCCGACAGAACAAAAACCGGTATTGATGAGAAAGCCGGTCATGCGAACTTTGTGACCACATATGACAAAAAGGTGCAGTCCGAACTGCAAACAAAACTTTTGGCGATTTTACCGGAAGCAGTGTTTGTGGGTGAGGAGGAGGACGTGCACGCGTCGGTCAAGGACGGCTATGCATTTATTGTAGACCCGATTGACGGAACGACCAATTTTATCAAAGATTATCATGCAAGCGCGATATCGGTAGGCTTGGCAAAAGACGGAGAACGGTATATGGGTGTTGTATACAATCCCTATCTTGACGAGGTGTTTACGGCAGTCAAAGGACAGGGCGCATTCTTAAATGGAGAGCCGATTCATGTATCGGATCAGCTACTTGAAAACGGTATCGTGATTTTCGGAACGGCGACCTATTATGACGAATTTGCAAAAGCCACTTTTGATATGGCATATGAATATTTCCGCAAAGCGCTCGATGTGCGGCGGAGTGGCTCGGCGGCCCTTGATTTATGCAATGTTGCGGCGGGGCGAGCAGAATTGTTCTTTGAGTTAAGACTTTGCCCTTGGGATTATGCGGCAGGTTCTCTGATCGTGGAAGAAGCCGGCGGCGTAGTTACGAAGATTGACGGCGGAGAGATAACGCTCAATGAGGGCTGTGGCGTGCTGGCAACGAATGCGGTATGCAGAGGATAAATAGAGCAGATCCATGTCAGACTATAACCGTATCTATTGACGGAAAAATTCTTAGTGATTAGGAAAGGAAATGCATTATGTATAAAAACATTGAAAAGCAAACGAAATTACTGTTGAAAGACGAGATTGCATATCAGCCCGGTCAGGTGGTCAGCAAAACGCTTGTACAGAATGAAGTGGTCAGCATGACAATTTTTTCATTTGACAAGGGGGAAGAAATATCCACCCACGCTGCCGGCGGGGATGCGATGGTAACCGTTCTGGAAGGGACGGGGCGTTTTACCGTTGGCGGTGAAGTCTTTGTCCTGAATGAAGGGGAAACGCTGATCATGCCAAAAGACATTCCGCATGCCGTATATGGCGAAGAAAAATTTAAAATGCAGCTGATTGTTTCATTCTAATTTTGTATGAAAGCAAGGTTGTAGTGTATATTTATTGAGCGTGCAGAAACGAAAGGAAATATTATGTCAAAGATCGCTGTGTACTTCCCGGGGATAGGATACCATTGTGACAAACCGCTTTTATATTACAGCAGAAGCATTGCAAATAAACTTGGATATGAAAATGCCAGAAAAGTGAGTTATACGTACAATGCCGGAAATATCCGCGGCAATGATGAAAAAATGAAAGAAGCATATGAAACGCTGTTTGCGCAAGCCGAAGTTGAACTTGCGGATATTGTTTGGACGGAATATGATGATGTTCTTTTTATTTCAAAAAGCATTGGAACAATCATTGCAGCATCTTATGCAAAGAAGTATGGATTAATAGGAGCAAAGCACATTCTGTATACGCCTTTGGCGCAGACTTTCTTTTTTGCGCCAAAAAATGCAATCGGCTTTATCGGAACCGCAGACCCTTGGAGCAATATTGATGAGATTACTCAACTTTCTACAGAGCGCCAAATCCCACTAATTGTATACGAAAACTGTAATCATTCCCTTGAATGCGATGATACATTGAAAAACATTGAAACCTTAAAAGATGTGATGCAAAGGACAAGGGATTTTATTGCTTTTGGAAATTAAAATAACGTAAAATAAATATGCTTGAAATAGAAATGAGGCCAATATGTCATACGAGAAATACAGCAATGCTTTAAAGGCAGGACAAAAAAAATACCGCACACACGTGCTGAAAGGGGAATATCCATATCTGCCGGTTTTGGAAGAGATTTTATCATATACCAAGGTGAAATATGAGATAAACCTTGGCTTGTGTGAGATTCCATTGGAGATGATTGTAGGGACAAGGACAAAAGGCCGGACCAACTCATTTGCATCCAATTTTATGCCCCTTTTGAATCCGCAAACGGAATTTGCCGACAAATGGATACATTTATGTGATTCCCTGCAGGAGGAGGGACTGCGTGATCCGGTTAAAGTTTATGAATTCATGAACAGTTTTTATGTACTGGAGGGTAATAAGCGGATCAGTGTTCTGAAGTATCTTGATGCGTACAGTGTTCCCGGCTACGTCATTAGGGTTGTTCCCGAACGCACGGATACGAAAGAAAATAAAATATATTATGAGTTTCTGGATTTTTATGAGGTTACCGGTATTAATACGATCTATTTCAGCGAGACAGGCAGGTTTGCCAAGCTTTTGGAACAGATTGGCACGCCCAAGGGAGAAAAATGGACTTCCGATGACCGTATGATATTTGCTTCCGTTTACATCCGCTTTTCTAAAGCCTTTGAGTCAAAAGGCGGCAGGAAGCTGCCTATTACCGTAGGCGACGCTCTTTTGGCATTTATTACTGTATTTGGCTATCAGGATGCGAAACAGAAAACTGAGCAAGAAATGAAAAAAGACCTTTCAAGGATTTGGGATGAATTTCTGGTACTGACACAGGAACAGTCCGTAGAGCTTCTTTTGGAACCATCCAAAAAGGATGCTCCGCATAATCTTTATAAAGGCTTGCTGAACCGGATTCTTCCCGACAATTCAAATAAGATTAAGATTGCGTTTTTATATGAGAAGACCCATGAAACTTCAGGCTGGACTTACAGCCATGAGCTTGGGCGGATGTACCTGGAAAATATATTTCTCGGACAGGTGGAAACGGCTGCATATGATAATATTGCTGTCGGGGAAAATGACTTGGAAATGATGGAACAGGTTATTAAGGACGGCTATCGTATGCTGTTTACCACATCTCCAGTGATGATACCTGCCAGCTTAAAGATTGCCGCCAGCCACCCGGATGTAAAGATTCTGAATTGTTCTTTGAACATTTCACATCCCACTTTGCGTACTTATTATGCCAGAATGTATGAAGCAAAGTTTTTGGCAGGCGTTATTGCAGGCTCTATGACGAACACAAACAAGCTGGGTTACATTGCCGATTATCCGATTTATGGTATGGCAGCCAATATTAATGCCTTTGCCCTGGGCGCCCGAATGGTGAATCCATATGCGAAGGTTTATCTGGACTGGAGTACATTAAAGGACCAAAGGGTAAAAATTGTGGATGATCCTGAAATCAATTACATTATGGACAGGGATATGACATTGCCCGGCAATGCGTCGCGGCATTTCGGACTTTACTGCGTCAGCGGAGAATCTCCTGACAATCTGGCTATGACCACATGGCACTGGGGAAAGCTTTATGAAAAGATTGTCCGCATTGTACTGGGAGGTACATGGAAGGAGGAAGGAGCTGTAACAGGAAACCGTGCGATCAATTACTGGTGGGGAATGTCCGCCGGTGTGGTTGACCTGATTTGTTCCCAGGATCTGCCACAGGGCACCAAAAGGCTGGTAGATTTGCTTCGTAACGATATTTGTTCTGATATTCTTATTCCTTTTTCAGGGGAAATAAGAGCGCAGGATGGAACTGTCATGAATAAGCCCGATCAGGTCATTTCTTTTAAGGAGATCATTACCATGGATTGGCTTGCGGACAATGTGGTGGGAAGTATCCCCTCAATTTCCGATTTGACTCAGGAAGCACAGAAGGTCGTAAAAATGCAGGGTCTAGGCAAAACCCAGGTATCTGATACATAATGCTTTACAAATGATTGTGCGAAAAGAAAGTGGGAACAATTAATGAAAGTTTTGGCAATCGCTGATGAAGAATCCAAATTATTGTGGGATTACTTTGATAAGAGTTATCTGGAGGGGATTGATTTAATTCTCTCCTGCGGAGATTTAAAACCCCAGTATTTATCTTTTCTGGCATCCTTTACGCATGTGCCGATTCTATACGTACATGGTAACCATGATGAACGGTACGATACAGTTCCGCCGGAGGGATGCATCTGTATCGAGGATCAAATTTATGTGCATGAGGGGGTTCGGATATTGGGTCTTGGAGGTTCCATGCGCTATAAGCCCGGCAAACACCAGTATACGGAGTCTGAGATGCGCAGGCGCGTGCGGAGGATGTGGTGGAAGCTATGGCGCAACAGGGGTTTTGATATTTTGTTGACACATTCGCCTGCATATCAGCTTAATGATGACAATGACCTGCCGCACAGAGGCTTCGAAGCGTTCCGTAACTTGATGGACAAATATAAACCTGCATATTTTGTTCATGGGCATGTACACTTAAATTATGGAAGGAAATTTCCACGATTGTCGGTCTATAATGAGACACAGGTTATTAACGCGTATGAAAAATATATTTTTGATATTGATGTGTGATAAACAGAATATGAGATTATAACGAAAAGAACAGTGAAAGGAAATTTTGTCCGATATATTGGACTTTAAGAGGGAAAATGCTTATGAAAAGAATTCCGGATGAATCGTGTGCGGCAATATGTGGTTTATTTTGTGGAGCGTGTCCGGCTTTCCCAAACGAATGTCATGGTTGTTTTTCTGACGATGTTCGTGAGGGTTGTAGGGGTTGTGCTGACCATGGATTTTTGGAGTGTGCGACAAGCCATAATGTACTGCGCTGTTATGAATGCGAGGATTTTCCTTGTAAGAAATTGGAAGAATTTAGCAGCAAACCAATCATTAATGGCATTTGCAATCATGCGAATGTCATTTCAGATTCTCTGCGTATGAAAGAAATCGGAATTCCACAATGGATTGAAGAAAAAATAAAAGAACACAAATGTCCTAAATGTGGAAATCTGATTAATTGGTTTGATGTAAATTCGCATAGTTGTACAACTTCTCAGTGAATAAAATCGAGATTTGGGGAGGCCGTAATCAATGATCATAAGACAAGCTGTCATTGCAGATTTAGATGGTATAGAACAAGGATATCAAGAGCACTTTGCCCATGAGAAAAAATATGGCGCTTACACTGTTTTTCAAGAAGATGTTTATCCTACAAGGGAAGTTGCGAAAACAGCTTTACAGAATGGGACGCTCTATGTTTATGAGGAAAACGGAGATGTATTAGGCAGTATTATTTTAAACAGGCAGCAGCCGGATGAATATAAAAAAATAGAATGGCTTAGCAAGGCATCGGATGAAAAAGTGCGGGTTATTCATTTGTTAATGGTAAGGCCAAGTGCAGCGGGAAAAGGGATTGGTTCCTCTCTTGTTAATTATGCCGTGGATATAGCAAAACAATGCTCTTGTACCGCTGTAAGGCTTGATACAGGAAAACAAAACATTCCTGCAATTTCTCTATATAAAAAATTAGGGTTTCAATTGGTGGCTGCTTTATCGATGAAAGTTGGAGGGGCGATTCCGCATAATGAACATCTCTTTTTTGAAAAAATGATATAGTAAAATACAGCTTGAGAAAGGAAGTTTTATGATGTTAAAACCAGAGTCATTTCATTTGCGTAAGATGACAATCAATGACTATAAATTAGTATTTGAATTATGGATAAACGTTGAGGGGATGGGACTTAGGAGTTTGGACGATTCAAAAGAAGGCATCAATGCTTTCTTAAAACGCAATCCTGATACTTGCTTTGTTGCTCTTGACAGCAAAAAAATTATAGGTGCGATTTTATGTGGGCATGACGGGCGGCGTGGCTATATCTACCATACAGTAGTATGCTCTGAATATCGAAAACAAGGAATCGGAACAGCATTGGTAGCTGCGGTGACTGCTGCTTTGAAGGATGAAGGAATCACCCGTGTGTGCTTAAATGTTATGGATAGCAATGAAAGCGGAAAACTCTTTTGGATTAACCAAGGGTGGGAGAAAAAAGATTTTCTTGGTTTTTACAGTAAGTCTATAACCGACAAGGAGAATCTGCCACTGTTTCGTATATAACAGGCGTTATCAATAGTATGAAAGGTAGTAGGAGACAAATTTTGGTCGATAGGGATGATTAAAAATTGCAATAGTCTTTTGGGTGCATTTTTTAACGAAAGGAATTTTAGCGTCTATCAGGAAAATATCCACGGGCATAGAGAAGCATCGCAACAACGAAATAGATGCAACTATTGACACTACATCAAAACCGTGCTATAGTGTTGCAAGTGAAGTAATAGTAATAGTTACAACAAAATAAGAGTATAAGCAGGGGAATTATGTAGTGAGTATCTGTTTGCTATATGAGTCAGAGGAATGGTCCGCTTATGCATTACAAAGCAGGATTCGGTAACAGGGGATTCCCTGTCGGTTGGTCTGCATGGAAATGGAGAGTAAGATTTGTTAAAACAAATGATAGTAGGAGGATGTTACTTATGAAAAAAAGAATGTGTATATTTTTGTCACTGTTGTTATTGATTCTGGCGGCAGGTGGCTGCGGAAAAGAAGAAAAAAATGAGGAACCGCTGGTAGTGGCTATGGAGCTGGCTTATCCTCCATTTGAGGGTAAGGATGATGCAGGAGAGCTGCAGGGGTCAGCGTAGATTTGATGAAAGCCTTTGGTGAGTATATTGGCCGTGAGATTAAGATTGAAAATACGGCATGGGATGGCTTGATTCCTGCCCTGCAGACCGGGACTGCCGATCTTGTGATTTCCTCTATGACAATCCGACCTGACCGGGCGGAACAGGTAGATTTTTCTGATCCTTATGCCAATGCTCTGTTAGCCGTGTTGGTCAATAAAAATACAGATGCTTCATCGATAGAAGATCTGAACCGGGAAGGAATGAAGCTGGCTGTAAAGGCAGGATCTACCGGACATCTCTATGCCGAAAGTAATCTACAGAACGCAGAGCTGATGGCATTACCGGATGAAAGCGCCTGTGTTATCGAGGTGGCTCAGGGACGCGCGGATGGTTTTATCTATGACCAGCTTACAATTTACCGGAATTGGCAGAAGAACTTAGATACCACTGAAGCCATATTTATTCCTTTTCAGGAGCCGGAAAAATGGGGGATTGCAGTTCAGAAGGGCAACAGTGAGCTGCTGGAGCAGGTGAATGCCTTTTTGAAGGAATTCCGTGAGGAAGGCGGTTATGATAAGCTGGCAGAGACCTACCTTTCAGAAGAGAAAAAAGCGTTTGATGAATTGGGGTTCCAATGGTTTTTTGATTTTGCCGATGACACGGACGGGGAAGACGAATGAAGTTGAAAAGGAAGCTGTTTTTTGTACAAGATGATGGAAAGACCGATCGGTTGGGAGCTTTGCTGAATTTTTGTCTGGTAATTGGTCTGTTTGTGATCGTTTTCTGGTTGTCTCTGGGAGCGATTAACATTCGTTTGGAATTTGGTTTTTTGGGGCAATTCCGGCTGCGTATCTGGGACGGCTTTTGGATGACCATCGGCATTAGTGCAGCCAGTCTGGTTTTAAGTCTGCTGATCGGGATTTTAAGCGCGGCAGGCTGTAGTTCATCTCTGTTGTTCTTACGATATTTTTGCAGCGTTTATGTAAAGTTTATTCGGGGGACACCCTTGATTATGCAAATATACTTGTTTTTTTATATTATAGGAACAGCATGGGGAGTAGAAAACCGTTTTGCTGCAGGAATTATTATCCTATCCATCTTTGAGGGGGCTTACATTTCGGAGATTATCCGTGGAAGCCTTTTGTCTCTGGAAGAATCACAGCTGGAGGCGGCAAGGGCTGTGGGATTTACACAGCGTCAGACATTACGTTATGTAATCCTGCCGCAGCTTGTTACCCGCACGATTCCTGCCCTTACAGGTCAGTTTGCCTCCATTATCAAGGATTCCTCATTGCTTTCTATGATTGCGGTAATTGAGTTGACTCAGACAATCCGGGAGATTACAGCTGTGAATTTTCGGATGTTTGAATGTTACCTGTTGTTGGGATTTTTGTATCTGTGCCTGACGCTGCCGATTTCCTTTGTCAGNAAGTGGCTGGAAAGGAGATTTCANTATGAAAATTGANTTTCANGGNCTGACGAAGCAGTATGATCAGGAGCATATTGTTCTNAAAGCCGATGGATTTTTCGGACGATATACATACGCTTGCNATTATCGGTCCTTCCGGCGGTGGAAAATCTACGCTGCTTCGGATATTGGGNGGTCTGCTTCTGCCTACTGCCGGNCGNGTGGNTGTAGGGGGAGAAGANNTGCNNACNGATGAAAGNGCNTTGCAGAAATACCGTCAGCGGTTGGGTTTTGTATTNCAGCAGGGAGGGNTNTTTCGACANCTCAGTGCGATTGAGAATATCNCNTTGCCTTTNGAGAAAGTCCANGGCTATACCAGACAGGAGGCCGGCAGGCGNGCAGAAGANCTTTTGGANCGCTTTGGNCTTGNTGAGGATGGAAGNAAAAAACCNGGCGCATTGTCCGGAGGACAACAGCANCGGGTAGCAATTGCCCGGGCAGTGGCGGCAAAGCCCANGCTNCTTTTGCTGGATGAGCCCACGAGTGCCTTGGANCCGGAGTACACCAATGAGGTNCTGGATGTCATTNATGAACTGAAAAATGAAGGTATGGACTTTGTGATCGTCACTCACGAGATGGGATTTGCCCGCCATGCCTGTGAGAAAGTGGCGTTTCTCTGTGAAGGNTCGCTGCTGGAATATGGNGATAGTGCGTCANTGTTTGCACATCCAAAAACGCATCAGCTTGATCGTTTTTTAAGNAGACTGTTGGAGTGGAATGCTTCAGAATGATTATATGCAGAAAAGGAGGCGAGCAGAATGCAGATTTCAAGCAGGTTTACAATCGCCATACATATGTTGGTTTGTATGGATGTATTTAAAGATGAATATAAGATTACCAGTGAACTTATGGCTTCCAGCATCAATGTAAACCCGGTCATTATCCGAAAAATATTGTTGCAGTTAAAGGATGCGGGGCTGATCGAGGTAAAACGGGGAACGGGTGGAGCAACGATTGCCAGACCTTTGGACGAGATCACATTTTTTGATGTATANCANTCGGTAGATTGTATCGAGGAAAATACATTATTTCATTTCCANGAAAACCCGAANCCGGAGTGCCCGGTAGGAAAAAATATCCATCATNTGCTGGATGATAAGNTGCTNNGGATNCANGAGGCAATGGAACGGGAATTGAAATCAATAACACTGGCTGATGTGANTTCAGATTTAGGAAACTATTTGGAAAAGNTAATCTGATTGTTGTAATATNCNAGATTNAGAACCTCTGTTGCANGGCGGAGAAAAGCCTGCAATGGNGGTATTTTATTTTGAANTGACAAATAGCAGTGAAGAAACTGTGGATTAATATTCAGAATNTTCTGTGTATGGAAATTTGTAAAGAATTGAGGNATAAATTATGTGATCTCAGNAACGGGGAANGCAATCTGTGATTTGTGATTGGACANNATATCAGGAAAGGGNGGGATNNTCTCGNGAATTTCATTTTTCGCCGCTGTCCAATAGATAACAGGTTGCNTTTTTACAGGTTGGATGATATNCTTAANAAAATACTTTAATAAAGTCTAGGTGATNNAATGGAAAAGAAGAATATAACAAACATAGAAGTGAAGAAGAAAAACCGGAATGATGTTTTTCGTTATATCTGCAAGCAGGGAACTGTGTCGAANCCGGACATTTCGTATAATCTGAAGATGAGCCTNCCAACGGCAACNCAGATTACGAAAGAACTGATGGAGAAAGGACTGNTTGAAGAAAAAGGCGATTTGCAGTCAACCGGAGGGAGAAGGGCAAAAGCTCTGTCGGCTGTCGTAAATGTGAAATTAGCAGTCGGGTTGGATATTACCAAAAACCATATTACACTGGTGCTTACGAATATNATGGGAGAATTGCTTAAATATGAACGCATATATCAGCCGTATGTTCAGGGAGATGCATATTATCAAAAGGTAAATGAAAAANTNGAACTTTTTCTGGACGAAAGNGACACCGATAGGAATAAGATTTTAGGCGTTGGNATATCCTTTCCCGGAATNATAGATTTAGACAAAGAGTTGATTGCNTATTCTCATATATTGGAGGTGGAAAATGTANCGTTTACTACGGTGAGNAGTTTCTTTTCTTATCCATGNTNTTTTCTGAANGATGCGAATGCGGGAGCTTATGCGGAAGGATTCCATGAAGAGGGGAGCGGAGAGTTCTTTTATCTTTCCTTAAGCAATACNGTTGGAGGTGCGGTTTTTAGTAAAAATGAATTGATACAGGGCAAGAACTTCCGGTGTGGTGAAGTTGGGCATATGACTGTTGTGGCAGACGGAGAGCAATGTTATTGTGGGAAAAAAGGATGTCTGGATGCTTATTGTGCGGCTGGACTTTTATCTGATGCGGCAGGCGGAAAGCTGGAACAGTTTTTTGAACGATTGGATCAGGAAGAGGCAGAAACAGTAAAAATTTGGGATTCTTATACAGATTATCTAGCCATAGCAGTGAATAATATCCATATGGTTTTGGACTGTGATGTGGTTTTGGGAGGGTATGTTGGAAGCTATATGGGTACCCACCTTCGGGATATATGGGATAAAGTAGCAGAGAGGAATACTTTTGGGGAAAAAGAGCCTTATGTGAGAGTTTGCAATTACAAAGTGGCTACGGCAGCGTTAGGGGCGGCGTTAAAATTGATAGAAGCTTTTGTCAGCCAGATATAAGCGAAAGCCAGATAATTAGAAGAAGAGGTTTCAGTGATGAAACTTCTTTTTTGTACATTATTAACAAAGAAAAAATGGATTTCCGTGCAAAATGACAGAAATGCGAGATTTGGGGAAAATGCATTGACAGAGTTCAATAACAATTATAAAATAAAAATACATAATTAAACTATTTAATAAAGTATTAAATAAAGTAGATAATAAGGAGGAAAATGTCATGGAAGGTAAGATGAAAGTGGCTGTAATGCTGGGGATTGGAAAAATGGGATTTGAGGAGAGAGACATCCCGAAAGCAAAAGACAATGAAGTGCTTGTCAAGTTAGAGTATGTGGGAATCTGCGGCAGTGACCTGCATTATTATGAAACAGGTGCAATTGGGGATTATGTGGTAAAGCCGCCTTTTGTGCTTGGACATGAGCCGGGAGGAACTGTTGTTGAGGTAGGTAAAAATGTAACGCATTTAAAAGTCGGTGACAGAGTGGCATTAGAGCCGGGTAAGACTTGCGGGCACTGCGAGTTCTGTAAGACAGGGCGTTACAACCTTTGCCCGGATGTAGTCTTTTTCGCTACACCGCCGGTGGACGGGGTATTTCAGGAATATGTAGCCCATGAAGCTGACCTGTGCTTTAAGCTGCCGGATAATGTAAGTACTATGGAGGGTGCGCTGATCGAGCCTTTGGCAGTAGGGTTCCACGCTGCTATGCAGGGAGGCGCTAGGGCAGGACAGACAGCAGTGGTCATGGGCGCAGGCTGTATCGGTCTTGTGACAATGATGGCTTTGAAAGCAATGGGAGTATCTAAAGTATATGTGGTGGATATCATGGAAAAACGTCTTCAAAAAGCACTGGAATTAGGCGCGGATGGGGTAATTAATGGCAGCCAGACAGATGCGGTGGAAGAAGTGCGAAAACTGACAGATGGAAAAGGCTGTGACCTTGCGGTAGAGACAGCAGGCACACAGATCACAACAGTACAAACAATACATATGACTAAGAAAGGTGCAACGATTGTATTGGTCGGCTATAGCAAGAGTGGGGAGATGACACTGCCTATGAGCCTTGCACTGGATAAGGAACTGACCTTCAAGACTGTATTCCGTTACCGCCATATCTATCCGATGGCAATTGAAGCAGTTGCAGCAGGCAAAGTGAACCTGAAAGGTATCGTGACGGATGTATTCGGACTGGACGAAGCACAGAAAGCTATGGACTACAGCGTAAATAATAAGGCAGATATTGTGAAAGCGGTCATCCGCATTGCAGAGTAAGCTGACAGGAAAGAAATTAGGGTAAAGTTTTTTACGGTTGTGGGACCTAATAGAGAGAAGGTTGAATTTAGCCAGTATTTATAAGGAGGGTTATGATGGAACAGAAGAATACGGATGTAAAAGTGCCATTGATCAGTAAGATTGCATATGGCATGGGTGATGTAGGATGTAATTTCAGTTGGATGTTTGTCGGGAATTTCCTGATGATCTTTTATACAGATGTTTTCGGGATTGGGATGAGTGCAGTTGCAGGGTTGATGTTGTTCTCGCGGTTTTGGGATGCTATTAACGATCCAGTGATTGGAGGGCTTACTGACAAAACGAATACAAGATGGGGAAGATACCGTCCCTGGCTTTTGATTGCCGCGCCCCTGACTGCTGTTGTGCTGATGATGACTTTTTGGGCACATCCTAATTGGTCGTCTACAGCAAAGATTATTTACATGGCAGTGACTTACTGCATTCTGGTATTAGGATATACCTGTGTTAATATCCCTTACGGAACGCTGTGTGGGGCAATGACACAGAATATAGAAGAAAGGGCAAAAATCAATACTTTCCGCTCTGTCAGTGCCATGATTGCGATTGGCATTATCAATATCATAACGGTTCCGCTAATTACAGCGCTCGGTAAAGGAAATGACAAGAGGGGTTATCTTTTGATTGCAATTATTTATGGATGTATTTTCGCGGCGTGCCATATTTTCTGTTTTGCCAAAACGAAAGAAGTTGTGGAAGTGCCTGAGAAAGAAAAAACATCTCTGAAAGTGCAATTATCTGCTGTTGCGAAAAACAGACCGTATTTGATTGCGGTTGCAGGGCAGTTTTTGTTTGGGGTAACGCTTTATGGGAGAAACGCAGATGCGCTTTATTATTTTACTTATGTGGAAGGAAATCAGGCGTTATTTAGTACATATTCGCTTTTTATTATCATTCCTTCTATTATCGGTGCAGCCTGTTTCCCGGTAGTATTCAGGCTGACGAACAATAAAGGACGTTCTGCCTCTATTTTCGCACTGCTTACAGGGATCAGTATGTTCTGTATGTATTTCTTTACTGTGCAGGCATCACCTGTTCCGTTTTACCTGTTCTCGTGTCTGGCACAGTTTTTCTTTTCAGGATTTAATACAGCAATCTATGCGATTGTCCCAGACTGTGTGGAATATGGGGAATGGAAAACCGGACTTCGTAACGATGGTTTCCAGTATGCGTTTATCTCTCTGGGAAATAAGATTGGAATGGCAATTGGAACTTCTGTTCTAGCAGGTGTTTTAGGAAGCTGTGGATATATAGCAAACCAGCAGCAGAACCCGACGGTACTGGCTGTGATAAAGCATTCTTTCACAACAGTTCCCGGTGTATTGTGGATCGTGACAGCGGCAGTGCTGTATTTCTATCGTTTGAACAAAAAAGCCTATAATAAGATTGTGCAGGAGATTCAGGAACGGAAGGAGAATGGGAAAAATGTATGATGTTGTTGCATTGGGAGAATTATTGGTTGATTTTATCCAGAATGGCAGCAGTGCAGCAGGAAATCCAGTGTTTGAGGCCAATCCGGGCGGCGCACCCTGCAATGTCCTTGCAATGCTGTCACGTCTGGGGTATCAGACAGCGTTTATTGGCAAAGTAGGCGATGACTATTTTGGGCGGATGCTGGGAGATACAATTAAAGAAACAGGGATTTCTGTTGAAGGACTGGTCTATGATGGGAATGTAAATACAACATTGGCTTTAGTCCACACATTGGCAGGAGGCGACAGGGATTTTTCGTTTTATAGGAATCCGGGGGCAGATATCATGTTATCAGAAAACGAGGTCAACAAAAAGCTGATTAAGGAATGCAGGGTTTTCCATTTTGGTTCGCTTTCACTTACAAATGAGCCGGCGGCAACTGCAACGAAAGCGGCAGTTTCCTACGCAAAGAGTATGGGAAAACTGATTTCCTTTGACCCCAATTTAAGGGAACCCTTGTGGGAGGGAGATGAACAGGCAAAGAAAGCTATCTGGTATGGGATTGGAGAATGTGATGTCTTAAAAATTGCAGATAATGAAATAAAGTGGCTGACTGGAAAAGAAGATTATGATGAAGGTGTGCAGGCGATTAAAGAAAGATCTAATGTAAAACTGGTAAATGTCACTTTGGGTAAGGAAGGCAGTCTTGCCTACTATGCAGACATGAAGATTAATGGGAAACCGTTCTTAAGCGACAGGACAGTTGATACGACAGGTGCTGGGGATACATTTTGTGCATGTGTGATTGGCTTTGTGTTGGAATATGGTCTGGATAATATGGCAGAGGCAGATTTGGAGAGAATGTTATCGTTTGCAAATGTGGCAGCTTCTATTGTTACAACCAGAAAGGGGGCAATACGTTCCATGCCGGACAGGGAAGATGTCGATGCTCTGCTTGCAAACTATGGTCAGGATTAGGAGAAACCAAATAATTTATCGCATGACGGCAAAAGAAAAAAGCATTTGTCTGAAATACAAAAGGGCCGATAACCGCATTGTTTCATTTCTGCGTGTTATCGGCTCCTTGATAACTTTTATTGAATAGATTTCCCTAATTCATAAGCTTCCTGTAATTCTGCTTTTCCGGTAATGTATCCAATATACTTCTTAGATTGCATTCGCCAAATCAGCCGCTTTTTGGCATCCATCGGTCTTGTCAATGTCACCAACATTCAGTACGCCTGGAATGAGAACTTCGCCTACCATTTTCCATTTAACCAAAGCAGCCGAACGTTCAATAGGAACACGAATGCCGTCCATAACGGACATATCATCTTCTTCACAACAGGTAATCAATGCACATTCCTTTCCCGCAATGTCCTTGCCGCCGATAACCAAAGAATAGATGCGGTCAATAACGCCCTTAATCTGTGCCGGAATAGAGTACCAGTAAACCGGAGTAGTAAATACGATAACATCAGCGTCCAGAATTGCAGGTGCAATCGTATTGAAATCATCATCAAAGGTGCAGGCTTTTCCAGTGGAGAAACAGGTTTCACAGGCATGACAACCGCCTACTTTTTTCAATGCAGCGTCAAACCGCATTACCGTATGACCTTTTTCCTCGGCTGCCTTAATAAATGCATCTGTCATGGCAAAACTGTTTCCGTTTTTCCTGGGACTACCTGTGATTACTACTATTTTTTTACTCATAAAATGAATCCTCCTTATTTTGTGCGATTGACTTTACTCACACTTGATATTATAATTTTAACAAGAATGGAAAAGAAATCAAGTACGCACATTTAGGTGCGATACTTACCAAAAGGAGAGTGTGAGAATGGGTGAGCGCTGCATTGCAAATGAATGTCTGAATACAACAGGCTTTAGTTATACCTTATCGTTAATTAACGGCAAATATAAAATGACGATTTTATATACCTTAATGGAATTTGGTGTTGTACGCTTTAATGAAATGAAAAAATACATCAGCGAAATTTCATACAAAACATTGAGCTCTACACTTAAAGAATTGGAAGCGGACCAACTGGTTCACAGAAAAGAATATCCGCAAATTCCGCCAAAAGTAGAATACAGCTTGACGGAGCGTGGGAAATCGTTGATCCCGATTTTAGATGGAATGTGTGAGTGGGGAGATAAAAACAGGTTATAAAAGATATGAACAGGCTTTTTTATATAATGTCATTTGTGTCAATACGCTTTAGGGCATCGGTATATGCTGTTGATTGTGAATGACAGACCAGATAATAGGTCACATTCGCTTCCGGATCGGTTACAGGAATTTTTATTCTGTCTGTCAGAAGGTTTTGATCGTCTTTTGCGAGGTCTGTTGTAAAACAAGGCAGTGAAGATTCTCTGACCAGTTCTTCAAATTCAAATAGGTTGGTCTGTACTAAAAATTTGGAGGCAGGCATTTGAACCCGGCACATTTCGTCCCAAAAACCAATTTCTGATTTGAGGAGAAAATTGAACCCATTCAACTCAGAAAATGTAACAAAAGACCTTTTCGCCAAGTCATGGGAGGCCGGTACACAGACAGATAGATTTTCTTTCAGGAATGGGATATTTTTGTAATGGTCGTACTGCATATTATGAGGAAGAATCGCCAGTTGACAGGATTCGGAATCAAGGTCTTCGCAGATGGCGTGCATGTTTTTTATTGAGGATGCAATTGTCATATCAGGATATACAGAGGAAAGGGCAGGAAGCACATACCATAAAGGGGCAGGCGCACAGGAACTGATTGTAATGGTATGCAGACTTTTATCAAATGCCCTTACCGTTTTTAAAGCGTTATCTGCTGCTGACAAAAGCTGTCTTGCCTGTTCTACTGCTTTTATGCCGGTATCATTGAGTATGATTTTGTTTTTTCCCCTTACAAACAAGGACACCCCGAAAACTTCTTCCAGGTTCTGCATCGTCCTTGTGATCGTGGGCTGTGAAATATGAAGTTTTTCCGCAGCCAAAGACAGGGTTCCCATATCTGCAAAAGTGATAAGCTGTTCCAGTTCGTTTAAATCTAACATAATATTCCTCCATACTCAGTATTCATTTTGTGAAATGTAGATTTCGATATTCTTATTGTACATTTTCCACATAAAAAAGTAAAATGAAATTATCAAAAGCAAACGAGAATTCAGAATATGAATAATAGGAGGAATGGAAATGGAATATGTAAAATTAAACAACGGAGTAAAAATGCCTGTACTTGGATACGGAGTCTATCAGACACCGCCGGAGGAAACAGAAAGGTGCGTGCTGGATGCAATCGGTATAGGATACAGAAGCATTGATACCGCACAGGCGTATGGCAATGAGGAAGGGGTAGGAAATGCCCTGGCAAAGTGCGGGCTGCCAAGAGAAGAGTTCTTTATTACCACAAAGGTTTGGATGTCCAATGCAGGTTATGAGAAAGCGAAAGCCTCTATTGCAGAATCTTTAAGGAAGTTACAGGTTTCTTATATTGACCTGTTGCTGATCCATCAGCCGTTTGGCGATTATTACGGAACTTACCGGGCAATGGAGGAAGCATACAAAGAAGGAAAGGTAAGGGCAATCGGTGTATCCAACTTTTATCCTGACAGGTATATCGATCTCCATCATTTTGCAGAGATTAAACCGGCTGTCAATCAGGTGGAAACTCATGTATTCCAGCAGCAGAAGCTTGCGAAGGAATATCTGAAGAAAAACGGTACACAGATTGAGTCATGGGGACCGTTTGCAGAGGGAAAAAATGATTACTTTAATAATCCTGTCCTGAAAGAAATCGGTGCGAACCACGGTAAATCTGCGGCACAGGTTGCCTTACGCTTTCTCATTCAGAGTGATGTAGTGGTAATTCCAAAATCTACACATGTGGAAAGGATGGAGGAGAATTTCAATGTGTTTGATTTTGAACTGACAGCGGACGAGATGGCAAAAGTGGAAGCGCTGGATGGTGGAGAGAGTTTGTTCTTTTCTCACTATGATCCCAAAACAGTCGAATGGTTTATGACATTTGCATAAAAATGCAGACCGTATCTGTAAGAAGAAGCAGATACGGTCTTTTTTATGAAAAATCTTTACAGTGTTCTTGTTTTTCCCTAATTTACACTTGACAAACTCTTTTTTTATCATAAAATAGTTCTAAAAAGAACAAAAAGGAGAATGCTATGCTTCCATTAAATCCGTGGGAACATCAAAATGCAATTAAGGCGCTTTATTCAAAATGTGTGGAAGGGGTCTGTGTAAAACATAACATTACCCGGATGGAATTGGATATCCTTCTCTTTTTAGCCAATAATCCATGTTTTGACACTGCATCAGATATTATTGAAATCAGATATCTGTCAAAATCCCAGGTATCGTCTTCCATAAAGCTTTTGGAACAGCGCGGTTATCTGAGAAAAGAGTATTTGGAAAACAACCGTAAGACAGCGCATCTGTGGATATGCAAAACGGCTATGGAAATCATCCATGATGGACAGGATGCGCAGGAGGAATTTATTTCCATTATGCTGGATGGATTTTCACAGGAGGAAATCGGCAGAATGAAGCAGTATAATGATCGCATTCTACGCAATATTAGTGCTTGTCTGAAAGGAAAGGAGGTAGAATAATGTTTCAATTTTTTATTTGTTTTATCGCAGGGATCGGGGCCGGACTCGGAACGGGATTCGCAGGGATGAGCGCTGCCGCCGTAATTAGTCCCATGTTGATTACTTTTTTGGGACTTCCGGCATATGAGGCAGTTGGCATTGCCCTTGCAAGCGATGTCCTCGCAAGCGCCGTAAGCGCATACACCTATGGAAAAAATAAGAATCTTGATATCCGTAATGGTCTTGTAATGATGATGACGGTTCTGCTGTTTACCTTGGTGGGAAGTTTTGCCGCAAGCCGCATTCCAAATACCACGATGGGCAGTTTCTCTGTATTTATGACACTGCTCCTCGGCATTAAATTCATCGTAAAGCCTGTTATGACAACAAAAGAATCCATGCAGGCGGTCAGCGGCAAAAAGCGCATCATACAGTCCGTTGTCAGCGGAATCGTTGTTGGGTTCATCTGCGGTTTTGTGGGTGCGGGCGGCGGAATGATGATGCTTCTGCTCTTAACCAGCGTATTAGGGTATGAACTAAAGACCGCCGTTGGGACAAGCGTGTTTATCATGGCTTTTACAGCCTTTACAGGCGCTGTCAGCCATTTTGCTATTGGCGGCATGCCGGATGTATGGTGTCTGCTGTTCTGTGTGGCATCCACACTGCTTTGGGCGAGGATTGCCGCCAAGTTTGCAAATAAAGCCAGTGCAGTGACATTAAACCGCGCAACTGGTGTTGTGCTTGCTGTTCTGGGAGTCGTTATCTTGGCAGTGAATTACTTGAAATAATGAAATTATTTTATTAACTGGGAGAACATCTGAAAATTGTATAAAAAAGAGACCGCACCTGTAAGAAGAAGCAGATACGGTCTTTTCTGATTAAGGAGTTTTCATAAGCTTTATTTTATCTGTAATACAAAAGCCTCGTAAGGTCGGAGTGTAATTTCCCGTTGGTCATAGGTATTTTCAATATTGGCAATCAGACAGGGCATTCCGATAAATTCGTCGGGGATGATGAAAGGCACTGCCTGATCGGAGAAACTGCAGACTACAAGCAGTTTTTCTTTTTCCAGTGTTCTGGTATAGACAAACAGTTCTTCGCTTTCTTCTAAAAGAGGCTCATATTTCCCATATACCATGATCGGATTCTGCTTTCTGAGCATGATTAGCTTTTTGTAATAATGGAACACGGAATTGGGATCGTTTGTCTCTGCTTTGGCATTGATTTCCGTGTAATTCGGATTGACCGCAATCCACGGTGTTCCAGTGGTAAATCCCGCATGTTTTGTATCGTCCCACTGCATTGGCGTGCGGGCATTGTCGCGGCTTTTGGCGATGATGCAAGGCCAGAATACTTCATGAGGCACACGACCGCTTGCGCACCATTCTTCATAGGCATTGATGCTTTCAATATCGCGGAAATCTTTCGGACTTTGAAACGGATAATTGGTCATGCCCAGTTCTTCGCCCTGATAAATGTAAGGAGTTCCCTGCATCATATGAAGGCAGGTTGCTAGCATCTTTGCCGAGTTTTCCCTGTGTTCGGGACGGTCGTCGCCAAAACGCGAGACGGCGCGCGGCTGGTCGTGATTGTCCAGAAAAAGACTGTTCCATGCTTTATCATACAACTCGGTCTGCCAGCGGGTCATAATGTTCTTGAACGTGGTAAGTGGCGCTTTTTCATCCGTCCATTTTCCGTATTTCCCGCCTTCTTCCACATGTTCAAATTGAAATACCATGTTCAGTTCGTGCGTGTTTTCTCCGGCGTATTGCTTTGCAAGTTCTGTTGTAACGCCCGGCGTCTCTCCCACAGTCATAATATCGTATTTTGACAGTACTTTTTCGTTCATTTCCTGAAGGTATTGATGGACATTCGGTCCGTTCATGCAGAAAGGTCCATAATCACCGTATAAATCGTTTACTTTGCCATCAGGCATTTCTTTTGTTTTGGAGATCATGCTGATGACATCCATGCGGAAGCCGTCAATCCCTTTATCGCACCACCATTTCATCATTGTAAAAACTTCTTCGCGCACTTTTGGATTGTCCCAGTTTAAGTCCGGCTGTTTTTTTGAAAAAAGGTGCAAATAGTACATTTCGGTTTCTTTGTCGTATTGCCATGCAGAACCGCCGAAACAAGATCCCCAGTTATTGGGAGGTGTCTGTGCATCCTGCCCTTCGCGCCAGATGTAATAATCGCGGTACGCGTTATCTTTTGATTTCCTGCTCTCCATAAACCATTGATGCTCATCTGAGGTATGGTTGACTACGAGATCCATCACAATACGGATGTTTCTCTTATGAGCCTCTGCCAGCAGTCTGTCGAAGTCCTCCATTGTACCGAAATCGTCCATGATTGCTTGATAATCGCTGATATCATATCCATTGTCATCGTTAGGAGACTGGTAAACGGGAGATAACCAGATTACGTCGATTCCCAGATATTTCAGATAATCCAGTCTGCTTGTAATTCCGTTTAAGTCTCCGATTCCGTCCCCGTTGCTGTCCATAAAACTGCGGGGATAAATTTGATAAATAACGGCTTCTTTCCACCATGTTCTATTCATGCGATTACCTCCTAAATGAATGTTTGGTTTTTTCAAACGTTGTGATCTTATTGTAACAGATTTGGATAGAAGAACAAGATAATTTTGGGCATTATGATTGCGTTTTCCTGTATTTGAGCGGAGAGATACTATAATATTTTTGAAACGTTTCGCAATAATAGCTTGCACCGCAAAATCCATATTCATAAGCAATATCCGCAATGCTTTTATCGGAATCCAACAATGCGACAAGGCTCTTGCGCAAACGCAGCTTGGCAATATAGGTCATTGGAGTTTCGCGGAGATATTTCTTGAAAAGCAGGGAACATCTGCTTTTACAACAGGCGCCGGAGAAAGCCAGATTGTCAAGCGTAATGCGCTGTGCGAAATGTTCTTCAATATAGGTGATCATGCTTCGTAAGGAAGCCAGTTCATTTGATTCTTTTGCCGTGTCATAAGCGTTCACATCTAAATTGTCGTATAATAATTTCATAACAGTCAAAAATACGTCCAACAGCACAAAGTAGGGTGGTTCTTGTTCTTCCTGTGCGGCATAAGCCGCATATAGTGTATCTATTTTTCCCAAAATATCATTCTTCCATGCTTCCCCTCCGAGATACAGGTAAGGATATAATGAATTTTCTGTAACAGGTTCCACGTAATTGTGATAGAACCATTCATTTCCGGACAACAGCTCCGGCGAAAACAATACGCAGATAAATTCACATTCTTTGTGCTCCGGAGAAAAGCCGTAATGTAATTGTCTGCTGTTCACCATGATGCCGTTTCCCTCGGTCAGAGGAATCAATTCTCCATTTACATTATAAGTCATATGTCCCTTTTTGATTATGATAAATTCCAAATCTTTATGCCAGTGAGGGACGCCGGCATAATCAGGATAAGAGGATAACATACCATAATTGATCAGCGTCGGAAAGAGGGGATTGTTGTATGCGATTGTTTCGGAAAAGTCTAAGTTAAAGGTGGAACAGTATATACGATTGCCATTCATACAAATTTCCTCCGTAAAACAGTATAAATAAGATTGTTATAAAATTATACAATATTATGGAAGAATTTTAAACAGAAATATGTTATTGTTAAAAAACAAACAGTAGACAGCAAAGAAGTAAAAAATTTATTAGATGGAGGTTTTTAAAATGAGTACAATGAAAGAAAGACTGCACACGGGAGAACTTTATTTTCCGATGGGCGAAGAAATTATGAAAGAACAAATGGCTTATCAGGATTTGCTGTGTGAGTATAACTTGACGAAACCATCAGAGGTAGAGAAAAGGGCAGAAATGCTCAAAAAAATGTTGGGCGACTGCGGTGAGGGCGTATATATCGAGGCTCCTTTTTATTCCAATTTTGGCGGTCATAATTGCCACTTTGGAAAAATGGTATATGCGAACTATCATTTAACCTGTGTGGATGATACCCATATTTATATTGGCGACTATACGATGCTTGGTCCGAACGTAACAATCGCAACGGCAGGGCATCCGATTTTGCCGGAGCTTCGCGAAAAAGGACTTCAGTATAATATGTCGGTTCATATTGGCAGAAATTGTTGGATAGGAGCAGGCGCCATTATCATGCCGGGCATCACCATTGGCGATAATGTAGTGGTTGGAGCGGGAAGTATTGTGACAAGAGATATTCCGTCAAATGTGGTTGCAGTAGGAAATCCTTGCCGGGTTATGCGCGAAGTGGGCGAACATGACCGGAAATATTATTTTAAGGACAGAGAAATCGATCATGAAGAGTGGAAGGATTGATCGTGTTTGAGAACAGAAGTAAATATATTGAAGGGGTTAGGGTTTCACTATTTCTGTACTTATGATAAAATGAAGGCAGTTTATCATCATTTGTAAAAGGAGCATAATTGCTTCTGAAAGTAGTGGAAAATTATAAAGAGGATGCCTGTTAAGGGGTAACAATATGAAAGTATTAAATTTTGGTTCTTTAAATTTAGATTATGTCTACTCGGTAGAGCACATGGTCATAGCCGGGGAGACACTTGCAACCAGTGGAATGAATATATTCTGCGGAGGAAAAGGGCTAAATCAGTCGATTGCGCTTGCAAAAGCAGGAGTTCCTGTTTATCATGCGGGGATGATTGGCGAAGAAGGGCAAATTCTTCTTGATGCGTGTAAGGATAGCTGTGTCAATACGGAATTTATCCGTACGGTTCCGGGAAAGAGTGGGCATACGATTATTCAGGTGGATAAAAACGGACAGAATTGTATTCTTCTTTATGGCGGAGCAAACCGCAGCATCACAAAAGAATTTGTGGATGAAGTACTGAAACATTTTGAAAAAGGTGATATTCTTCTATTGCAAAATGAGGTTAATCTGGTAGATTATATGATTGACCGGGCCTATGAAAAAGAAATGATGATTATTTTGAATCCATCACCATATGACAGTTATTTGGATGCGTGCGATTTTTCAAAAATTTCCATGTTTTTGCTGAATGAAATTGAAGGATGGCAGGTAACGGGAGAAAAAGAACCGGATAAAATTTTAGAAAAATTGAGAGAACTTTATCCGAATGCAAAGGTTGTGCTGACATTAGGCGCCGCCGGTTCCGTTTATCAGGATAAAGAAATTCTGTGCAGACAAGGAATTTTTAAAGTAGAAACAAAGGATACCACAGCGGCAGGAGATACGTTCACGGGATATTTTATTTCTTCTATTATAGAGGGAATGCCGGTAGAAAAAGGATTGGAAATCGCGGCGAAAGCGTCAGCGATTGCCGTTTCGCGAGAAGGAGCAACTGCGTCCATACCAGCAAAAGAGGAAGTAATGCAATTCAAAATGGGCTAGTGGCGGAAGGAAGATTTTGGGGAGCAAAATATAGGATAGGAGTAGAGACAATTGGAACATAAATCAAATCAAATGCCGACGCATATCAAAGTGCGTGGGGCAAGAGTACATAATCTGAAAAATGTTGACGTGGATATTCCGCTTAACAAAATTGTCGGAATCGCAGGCGTTTCCGGTTCGGGAAAATCTTCTCTGGCATTGGGAATTTTATATGCAGAGGGTTCCAGACGGTATCTGGAAGCGCTCTCCACATATACAAGAAGGCGCATGACGCAGGCAGAAAAAGCACAAGTGGATGAAGTACTGTATGTGCCTGCTGCCCTTGCGCTTCGGCAGCGTCCCGGCGTTCCCGGTATCCGTAGCACCTTTGGCACAGGGACAGAACTTTTGAACAGCCTGCGTCTGATGTATTCAAGGCTGGCAGAACATCGCTGCCCTAATGGACACTATGTAAAACCGTCTTTGAATGTTGCGGCGGGGCAGGAACTTGTATGCTCGGAGTGCGGAGTGCGCTTTTTTGCGCCGGGTGCGGAGGAACTGGCATTTAACAGTCAGGGTGCATGCAGGCGGTGTGACGGAACAGGGATTGTTCGGACAGTGGACGAATCAACACTTGTGCCGGATGAATCCCTTTCTATTGACGAGGGCGCTGTCGCTCCGTGGCAGACATTGATGTGGGCGCTTATGAAAGATATTGCCCGTGAAATGGGAGTTCGAACTGATGTTCCATTTCGAGAACTAACAGAAAAAGAACGGGACATTGTATTCCACGGACCGGCAGAGAAGAAACATATCATCTACCAAAATAAGACAAGCGGTGCGGCGGGTGATATGGATTTTACGTATTTCAATGCAACTTATACCGTAGAAAATGCGCTGTCCAAGGTAAAAGATGAGAAAGGAATGAAGCGTGTCGAGAAGTTCTTAAGACAGGGCGTGTGTCCGGATTGCGGCGGAACCAGGCTTTCCGAGGAAGCGCGCGCACCAAGGCTTCGCGGAATTTCACTTGCCGAAGCGTGCACCATGACATTATCAGAGTTAGCAGTATGGGTTGAAGGCGTACCAGATTCATTATCGGAAGAACTGCGGCCTATGGCAAACAGTATCTGCGAATCATTTCAGAGCGCGGCAAAACGTTTGGTTGATTTAGGGCTTTCTTATCTTACTTTAGACCGTGCGGCTTCCACGCTGTCCACAGGGGAAAGGCAGAGAATGCAGCTTGCGAGAGCGGTGAGAAACCGTACGACGGGTGTCTTGTATGTACTTGATGAGCCGTCCATCGGTCTGCATCCTTCCAATATGAAAGGTCTGATAGGCGTCATGAATGACCTTTTGCAGGATGGAAACACGGTCATTCTGGTAGATCATGATACACATGTTCTTTCGGAAGCGGATTGGCTGATTGAACTTGGACCGGAGGCTGGTGCGGGCGGCGGCACGATCATTGCACAGGGAAATCTTAACGATGTAGAGAAGAATCCAGCTTCTCGGATTGGTGGTTTCCTCACAGGAGAAACAGCAATTGATGTCGGAAAGCATATCTCTGCGGAGCAGATGTTTGTAATGGGAACAATTCATCTGTCTACTTCTGAAATTCATACCGTAAAACCATTGGAAGTCGACTTTCCAAAAGGACGGTTAATCGCCGTGACAGGGGTATCCGGTTCCGGAAAGACGACAATGGTTCTGGAAAGTCTGATTCCCGCACTGGATGCCTTTATAAAAGAGGAAAAACTGCCGGGGCATATACGTTCAGTTTCGGCGGATGGTATTCGTCAGGTGAAGTTGATTGATGCGACGCCAATCGGGACAAATATCCGCTCCACAGTGGCGACTTATGCCGATGTGCATGATGAATTGCGTAAAATCTATGCGAGAACGCCGGACGCAAAAGAAAAAGGATATAAGGCAGGCGATTTTTCTTATAATACGGGGAAATTGCGCTGTCCGGTTTGTGACGGTACGGGCTCCATCAGCCTTGACGTGCAGTTTTTACCGGATGTGGAGATTGCCTGTCCGGATTGCGGCGGCTCACGATATGCAAAGGAAGCAAGTCTGATCCGACGGATTTCAAAGAAGAAAAAGGATGCATATACACTTCCTGAACTCATGGATATGAGCATTGATGAAGCTTTGGAGGCCTGTGCGGATCTTCCGAATGTAGCAAGGAAGCTTCAAACGCTGCATGACCTTGGACTTGGATATCTGACACTGGGGGAGGAAACACCGAGTTTGTCCGGTGGAGAGGCGCAGCGGTTAAAGTTGGCAAGCGAGATGGGCAAAGGGCAGTCGGACTCCGTGTTTGTGTTTGATGAACCAACTATTGGTCTGCATCCTTCGGACGTGGAAACGCTCTTGCAGGTATTCCAAAGGCTGATTGATAATGGAGCGACCGTCATTGTGATCGAACATGACTTGGACATTATCCGCAATGCTGATTATGTGATTGATATGGGGCCGGGAGGAGGCAGCGACGGTGGAAGAGTCATTGCAAAGGGGACACCACAGGAGATTTGCAACGACGAAAACAGTTTGACAGGGAAATACCTGAAACATACATGACAAGTGATAGAGGCGGCTGACAAATCGTTAGCCGCCTCTAAGTTTTAATGCTTGCATATCCGCATATTTTATGGTAGTCTAAGAACGAACATCGCTTAAGAATAACGTACTTATTACAATTCATTAGACTTGTGGCAGAATATATTCTTTATAAAATATGCTTAAGCCATAGTAAAGTACAGTATAGAAACGAGGATTATGATGAGAAAGAAATGTTTTAGTTTGATATTATGCGCTGCCTTGATATCTGCTTTGGCAGGCTGCGCAAACGCTGACAAGGCTCCAGAGCCAAAACGCATTACTGTTTCTTCCGCAGAGGAAGCGTTAAAAGAATTAAAGGAAGGCAATGAGGAATTTATTTCCGGTAATACTGCGGATCTTCGTGCTGATTTAGCGGAAAATGGACAGGCTCCCTACGCAGTTGTGATTACCTGCTCCGACTCGCGTGTCGCTCCGGAGGTTTTGTTTCATACGACGATGGGCGAGCTTTTTACGATTCGTACCGCTGGTAATGTAGTGGATGAATTTGAAATTGGCAGCGTGGAATATGGTGTAGAGCATTTGGGAGCCCCATTGGTTGTGGTTATGGGGCATTCAAATTGTGGCGCAGTAAGCGCTGCAGTCAGTGGTGAAGCGGAAGGTTTTATACAGAATATTGTAGATGAGATTACTCCATCTGTCGAAGAGGCGAAAAAGACAGAAATGGATGAAAGCGCCGTTGCTACACTGGCAGAGAATCTTAATATCCAAAATACGATCGAGAAGTTACACACAAGTACAATTCTTAGTGATTTGGAATCCGAAGGTTCCGTGAAAATTATTGGCGCTAAGTATGATATTAAGGATGGCAGTGTTGAATTTTTGGAATAGCGCCTATGAAAGTGTTGCGCTTAATACCAGCGTATACAATAGATGAACAAAAGGTAACAAATAACAAGAGACAAAACATGTCCGCTGTGTGCGGACAGTAAGAATGATATGGATGGTATAGTATGGAACAATTTTTAGTTATCGTAGTGATATTATTGCTTTTTGTGGTAGTATTGGGATATTTTAATGAAAGGGTCACAAAATTTACATATGAAATTGCACTGATGCTTTTTTCGGTTATTATAGGGCTGGGATGTCTGATCTTGGGGGATTTCTTCCATGTGGAGCCGGTTGAGAAAATTGTAGAAAGCATTGAAAGCATTGATCTGGAGGCTTTTTTGATGGAGGGGGTTCTGTGCTTTATGCTGTTTGCAGGCTCCTGCCATATGAAGCTGCTGAATTTTAAAAAGCACGCAAAAATAATCAGTCTGTTAGCGATCGGAGCTACTCTTTTAGGGGCAGTATTTTATGGATTGCTGTTTTATGGCGCTTCGCTGGTTCTGGGATTGGGAATTTCCTTACCGATGTGTCTGATGTTTGGCAGTATTACAGCGCCGACAGACCCCATTGCTGCTACCAGCATTTTAAAAAAATTCAACCTTCCGAAGCAGATTGGCTTTATTATAGAAGGGGAATCACTGCTTAATGACGGTGTGGGAGTAGCGTTGTTTGTCTGCTTTTCCAGTATAGTTACCGCAGAAGAGGGAGGCGGTTTCTTTGCTGTTATGTTCCGTGAGTTATTCGGGGCAGTGGCTGTAGGACTTGTAGTCAGTTTTATCTGCTTTCAATTATTTAAGAAGACAGAGGACGCGCCGAGGCGGATTTATACAAGTCTGCTGGCAGTTTCTGTGTCATATGCGGCTTGTGAATATTTCGGGTTTTCAGGAGCGATTGCTTCCGTAGTCTGTGGCGTGATGTTTTCGGCACAGCGCAATCTGGAGGCAAATAAAGGAAATGAGATAGAGTTAGAAGAATTTGATACGTTCTGGGATATTTTAGATAATTTGCTTAATTCTGTTCTATATGTTCTGTTGGGCTTAAGTTTCCTGCATGTTTTGCAAATGCCCAAAGTGCTTCTGATGTCTGTATTGGTAATTATTTTCAATCTGATCGGACGTTTTGGCAGCGTGGGGATATCGTCCCTTTTTGCGGGAAAATTGCCAGATGGTTATGACAAATTAAGCTTTACGAAACTTTTAACATGGGGAGGTTTAAGAGGAGGTCTGTGCGTTGCCCTTGCCATGAGTACACAAAGTATGCTTCCCGAGGAGATTTATAATATTGTGTTGGGAGGAACCTATGCGATTGTGTTCTTTACGACGGTCGTGCAGGGTATGACAATGACGAAGGTATATCGGCGGATTGAAGCAAAACTGAAATAAGTTGAAGATACGATTAGAGGAATTGAGTAAGATTATACGGAGGATAAATATATGACAGGAAAACGGATCCGGTTTTTATTTTTTGCTGTGTGTATCGGTGGCGTGATTGGCGCTTTTATATGGGCTTTTTTGTGGGTTATGGGAATCGGACAGGAGCTCGTGTTCACAGTATTGCCGGAGCAGATACATATACCTTGCTTTGTTCTTGTGGTTTGTATTTTGGGAGGATTGGTTGTCGGTGTGTATGAGAAACTATTTCATGCCTCGCCGGACAATATGGAAACTGTAATGGCAGTGATCAAGAAGGAGGGGAAATATCCTTGCGATCATTTGATGATTCGTACGTTAGGCGCCTTGCTTCCTCTGGTTTTTGGCGCAAGTCTTGGACCGGAAGCGGGACTGACAGGAATTATTGCCGGACTGTGTTTCTGGGCAGGCCGTAAATTCCGTTATGCAGGGAAGCATTTAGAAGAGCTTTCCCAGATCGGGCTGGGGGCTGCCTTGGGTGTTATTTTTGGTTCACCCTTATTTGGTTATAGTTTCTCCATGGAAGAGGACGTAGAAGAGGATGGTTCTGCGGCAGATTACGCGAAATCGGTTAGAATGGTAACGTATATTGCGGCGATTTTAGGTGGTTTTGGCGTGTTTGTGCTGCTTGGCAGCTTACTTGGCGGCGGGGCAGGTCTTCCGAGGCTGTCTGCGCCTGACATTGGCAACAGGGAGCGTCTCTTCGTCGTTCCGTTGATCCCTGCGGGTATTGCGGCAGGAATTGTTTATACGATTTCCCATGCAGCAAGCAGCCGTTTTTTTGATGTTCTGAGAGGAAAATGCGGTGTGATCGTCTGTACTGTTTTAGGGGGAATCTGTTTAGGCATTTTTGGAATGCTTGTGCCATTTAGTATGTTCTCAGGAGAGTCTCAGATGGAAGTGTTGGCTGAGACTTATCTGGAGTATACACCTGTATTGTTGATAGGCATTGGTATAGCAAAAATTTTTCTTACCAATGTATGTATAGAGAGTGGATGGAAGGGAGGGCATTTTTTCCCTGTGATCTTCTCGGGAGTCAGTATCGGATATGGAATGGGGATGCTCTGTTCCATAGAGCCTGTGTTTGCAGCATCGGTGGTGACAGCAGCGCTTCTCGGTTATATGATGAAAAAGCCTGTGGCTGTGGTGTTGCTTTTGATGCTGTGCTTTCCGATGGACGCAATTGTTTGGATGCTGGCAGCCGCTGCTGCGGGGGCAGGAGTGTCGGCGCTTTTGCAGGGTAAGGATTGAGGATAGAAAAATAGCGTAAAAACGGCTCTTGGAGTGGGAAAATCCATTTCAAGAGCTTTCTTTTTGCTCCCCCTTGGAGGAAAATTTAAAAAGTGAAAAATATTCCACCATTTTGAAATTTTACTATCTGTAAATGTGCGTTTCGGAATGATAAGATAAATTCATCAAAGAAAACACCTACAGATGGGAGGAAATCAGTATGAAGAAGAAAATAATTTCACTATTGCTCACAGCAGCTATGACAGTAAGTTTACTTGCAGGCTGCGGTAATTCAAACAACAGCATGTCAACATCGGGTGATGCGCAAAACGGCACAGCAACGCAGGGAGGCGCGCAAAACAATGCATCCACACTAAGCGGTAATGCATCATCAGACACAGGAAGCGCTTCCGGGGAAGCGGTAACGATCAAGTTATTCTCGAACCTTCCCGACCGTAAAAACGGTCAAGGCTTGGTAGAGCAGATGATTATTGACGAGTACATGGCAGCGAACCAGAATGTCACAATAGAAGTGGAAGCGCTTGACGAAGAAGCTTACAAGACAAAATTTAAGGCGTACGCAATGGACGGAATGCCCGATGTTGTGAGCATTTGGGGACAGCCTTCCTTCCTTGATGAAGTATTGGACGCAGGCGTACTTGCAGAGCTGAATGAAGCGGATTATGCAGACTATGACTTTATCGCAGGCTCTCTCGAAGGCTTTAAGAAAGACGGAAAATTGTACGGACTTCCAAGAAACACGGATATTATGCTGATCTATTACAATCAGAAGATGTTTGAGGACAACGGATGGGCAGTTCCTGATACATATGACGAATTGATGACGCTTTGTTCGGATATCAGAGCAGCAGGAATTACCCCGATTGCAATGGATGGTGGGGACGGCTGGCCAATGGCATGTTTCCTTACGGATATTTTGGTAAAGGTTGCCGGAACAGATTATGCGGAAATTGTTCGCAATGCGGTTGCAACAGGTGATTTTACAGCGCCCGAATTGCAGGAGGCGACACAGATTTTGGTAGATTCCGCAGCGGCAGGCATGTTTCAGGTAGGATATGATTCGCAGGATTACGGAACGACAATGAACTTGTTTACCAACGGTCAGGCGGCAATGTACTGTATGGGAAGCTGGGATTGCTCGATGGCATTAAATGAAGATATTGCACCCGAAATCCGAGATAACATCAGAGCATTTACAATGCCCGTAGTGGAAGGCGGCAAAGGCTGCGCAAACGATATTGCGGCATGGAACGGAGGCGGTTATGCAGTGTCTGCAGGTTCCGCAGTACGGGAAGAAGCGATCAAATTCCTGAATTACATGTATCAGCCGGATAAACTTTCAAAGTACGGTTGGGAAAATGGTGTAGGTATGTCCGCACAGGATCAGACAGCATATTTGACAGGCAATGAAACCGAATTGCAGAAACAGGTGATGGATATTTTAAAGAATGCGACGAGCGTTTCGGGAACACCGATCAATGACTGTGGTCCGTCTGCATTCAAGACCTCTATTGAAAGTGAAATTCAAGGTGTGTCTAACGGTTCCGTAACCGTAGAGGACTTCCTCGCAGCAATCGGCGCGGCATGTGAATAAATGCAGAATAAACGGAAGGATTCACAGGAGGATGTTCCAAAGGAATAGGCGTTTGGAACGTCCTTCTCCTTTTTCAAGCATCTGCACGATAGGAGGGTTTTAATGAAAAAACTATATAGTAATAAATTGGTTATCTTTAGCCTTGTCCTGCCGGGAGTATTGGTTTTTCTGTTCGCAGTGTTGGCGCCGATTTGCCTGAGCGTTTACTATGGCTTTACGGATTATACAGGCATGGGGCAGGCGCATCTGATTGGCTGGGACAATTATGTAAAATTAATGCATGACAGCGCGTTTGGACGTTCGTTAAAAAATTCACTATTATTGGCAATCGGGTTTATCTGTATCCAGCATCCGCTTGCAATTCTTGTTGCAGCAGTGCTGGATAAATTACAGGGAAAAGCAGAGGGAATTTTTCGATGCATTTATTTCATTCCCAATGTTATCTCTGTAGCAGTCATTGCCTACCTTTGGAAATTTATCTACAATCCGGATTTCGGACTTTTGAATAACGTATTAAAAGCGTTTGGATATCAGGGACAGATTAACTGGCTGTCGCAGCAGAATGCGATTTGGTCTGTGCTGATTGTATTGATTTGGCATGGATTTGGCTGGGGAATGTTGATTTACTATACTGGCATTAAAAATATTGATCCGGTATTGTATGAGGCAGCTTCCATTGACGGCGCAAACTGGTGGACGACGTTCTTTCGGATTACCTTGCCACTGATGAAGCCTGTGATTCAGATTAACGTGACAATGGCAATCATTTCTGCTTTAAAACAAATGGAAACCGTATATCTGTTGACAAACGGCGGTCCGAATAACAGTACGCAGTTTGCGGCGAACTATCTGTACCAGCAGGCGTTCAAGGCATTTAAGTACGGATATGGTAATGCGATCGGCGTTGTATTTATTATCATCTGCGTACTGGTGACGGTTGTGCTCAATCGCATCTTTAAAGAAAAGCAGGACGCATAAATTTGCAGGCTGAGAAAGGAGCATGGTTATTGATATGAAAGAGAAAGAAAGCAATATAAGCATCGGAAAAATCATATTATGGATTGTGCTGATCATTGTTGCGATAATCCAGTTGTTTCCACTGATTTGGCTGATTGACTTTTCGCTCGGCAGCAGCAATGAGATGTTTACAAACGGTCTTTTGATTATTCCGGAAAAGATACGGTGGGATAATTATGTGAAGGCATTTGTGGATGGTAATTTTCTGCATTATTTAAGAAACAGTATTTTGATCAACACACTTGCGGTTGTTCTCGTTGTAATCATTTCCATTATGGCGGCGTTTGCCTGTCAGCGCATGAAATGGAAATTCAGCGGACTGATCAGCACCTTGCTTGTTATGGGAATGATGATACCGATTCATGCAACATTGCTTCCCAATTACAAGATTTATAATTCCTTGCATTTGACTGATTCCATATGGGCATTGTTGATTCCATACGTGGCGTTTTCCCTGCCGCAGGGTATGTTTTTGATGACCGGATTTTTACAGTCCGTTCCGAGAGAACTTGAGGAGGCCGCAGTGATGGACGGCTGTGGAATATACAGAATTGTATTCCAGATTATCACACCGCTTTTAAAGCCCTCGATTGCAACAGTGGCAATCATGACATTCTTAAACAACTGGAATGAGTTTATGATGGCAAGTACATATTTAAGTTCCCCGAAATGGAAGACCTTGCCCTTCTCCGTACTGGAGTTTACGGGCGAGTACTCTTCCAACTATGCTGTGCAGTTTGCGGTCATGGCATTGACGGCGGCGCCCGCGGTTATCATTTATATCATTTTAAATAAACACATTACAAAGGGTGTTGCAATGGGAGCCGTTAAAGGATAAAATAAAGAGAATTTCATTTTTATAAATTGCGGGGGAATGCGATGAAACAGATAAAGAATTGGATTTTGCAGTTGAGTATTCGAAAAAAGCTGTTTTTTTACAGTTACTTGATCATTACGCCAATTTTACTGTTGATCAGCATTCTTCTGCTTCTTCATAATTACTGGTCGGCGGTGCAGTTTGAAGTAGATCGTTGTATTCAGAGTACGCAGAACATATCGGACAGCATCCATGTCGTGCAGACGGATATTATGGAGATGGGAACGTATATTAGTATCAATGAGGAAATTAAGAAGATATTGACCGTATCGGATCCCGAGGAATTGAATCGTGATGCCAGACTTTGGCTGAATCATGCGCCGATGAAGATGATACAGGATATGGTGGCAATCGACGGACAGATTAAAACCGTTGCGATTTATCCGGAAAACGGCATTCACCCGTATCTTAGCTGCGTTGACCGGTCGTCCTATATCAGTGATATGGAACAGGTAAAACAGCAGGACATCTATGCGCTTGCAGTACGGGAAAAAGGAATTTTTCTTTGGCAGCGCGTGAAACGGTATCAGTCCGATACTTATCAGTTTAATCAAAATGATAAGATTGTGATGTACCGCGAGATTTATGATATGGCACGCAAGAACAAGCTGGGATATCTTGTTATCGGATCGTCGGCAGAGATTTTTGACGAAATTTGTCAAAATTCTTTAAGCGAGAGAGAGGAAGCAGTCGTTGTGATGAGTGGATACGGCGCGGAGCTTGCACGTTGTGGAACGATTGAGGATACCATTGTATCTGAGATTATCGCGGAAAAATATGCGGAGCCTGTCGGGAAAGCGTTGATTCAGAGCAGTACATGGGAAAATTATTACGTCTATCAGTGCCGCAATGAGGAAACCGGGACAGTCGTTTATAAGATTGTGCGTCGGATTGGGTGGAGAGATTTGAGCAACACCATTATTTATGCGCCATTGGCATTATTAATGGGATTTTTAATCGGACTATATCCGGTATTGCTTTTGGTTTCCAATATTATTTCCAAGCCGCTGTATACATTGCGCGTTGCGATGGATAAATTTAAACAGGGTGACTTCAGCCAAAAGGTAGAGGTCATGACGCAGGATGAAGTGGGCGAAGCGTCGGCGTGTTTTAACAGAATGGTAGATGATATCAAGGAATTGATTGACCGAAATTATGTCATGGCGCTTCGGGAACGGGAAAGCGAACTGGATATTCTCCAAGCGCAGATAAATCCGCATTTTCTCTATAACACGTTGGATTCGCTATACTGGAAGGCAACGGAATCCGGAAATGAAGAGATTGCGGAAGATATTTTGTCGCTTTCGCAGTTGTTCCGTCTTGTTTTGAATCGCGGTAACGGAATTGTGACGGTACAGACGGAAGCGGAATTGTTGGAGCGGTATCTGCATATTCAAAGAATGCGGTTCGGAAAACGGCTGGAGTATGAGATATCACTCGATGATAAGCTCTTGGAGGAGGAAATACCGAAGCTGATTTTGCAACCCTTTGTGGAAAACGCGATTGTGCATGGGTTTGAAAAAATCGATGGGAATTTTACGCTGTCCATTATCGGAACAAGAGAAGAAAATTGCATGATTTTCCAAATCAAGGATACAGGCGTCGGTATGAGTGAGGAGCAGATTGCCGCGCTCTGGGATCATGCAGACAATCGCAAATATGCAAGCCAGCGAATCGGAAGATATGCAATTAAAAATGTAAAAGAACGTTTGGAATTAATTTATCATGAAAACTATGAACTTCATATTACGAGCAAAGTGGGGCAGGGAACGACTGTAACAATTTTAGTTCCCTGTGGGCTAAAGGAGATTAGACAGCATGAGTATCAAGTTATTGATTGCGGATGATGAGGATACAATTCGCAACGGAATTGCAAAATATATACAACTGCATACAGACCGTTTTGACAAAATTTATCTTGCCTCAAACGGACAGGAGGCCGTGGATATTATTTTTCGGGATAAGCCGGATATNATGTTTTTNGATGTACAGATGCCTTTACGGGACGGCATTGANGTCATGCANGAGGCGAAACGTGCNGATATCCTNCCNTACACAATGATCTTNAGCGGTTATGATGAATTTAAATATTGCCAGCAGGCATTGCGTCTGGGCGCTAAAGAGTATTTGCTAAAGCCTGTGCGTTCTTCCGATATTTTGCAGATGTTGAATCGGGTGGCGGATGAATTGTTTGGTGTNCAGGAGTGTGCAAAGACCGAGCCGCCGGAAGAGAAAAACCATTTGGTAGAGCTTGCGAAGGAATATGTGGAAGAGCATTATTATCAGAATCTNATGTTNGCTGATGTNGCGCAGAAAGTCGGGATATCNGCAGGGTATCTNTCCACGCTTTTCCAGAAACAGATGTCGAAAGGNTTTGTGGACTANTTAAACGAGATNCGCATNGAGCATGCATGTACTTATTTGCANCAAAATTATTTAAAGACTTATGAGATTGCCTACAAGGTCGGTTTCAATGACGAAAAATATTTTTCAAAAGTGTTCAAGAAGATTAAGGGGCAGTCACCCTCAGAGTATCGGAAGGCAAATCAGTGAANAAAANNTTNGGAGGTTTGGAATTGGCGTATGAANAGAACAAAATTAAANTATATCAGTACATGGTATCAGGNNAATGANAGANGTCGGGAAGAAAAAGAAGTGGAGCTTACTNNGGACGGCGGAGAGGAGAATTGTCTGCTGAATCTCTATCCTTCCGTGACCTATCAGACCTTTGAAGGGTTCGGCGGAGCNNTTACGGAATCGGCGGGNTATATNTATGGACANATGAATCANGCGCAGAAAGAAGAAATGNTGCANGCGTATTTTGACGCGAANCAAATGGGGTATCGTATGGCACGTATTCCNATTGANAGTTGTGATTTTTCGCTTGGACATTATGAGGCAGTGGANCANGCNGAGGATAAAGCGTTTGCGCAGTTTCAACTGGAGCGAGTGGAGAAGNATATTTTTCCGCTGTTGAATGACGCGCAAAAGGTATACGGNGGCAATCTGGAGATTATGNTGACGCCTTGGAGTCCGCCNGCGTATATGAAGACGAACGGNGACAGGAATCATGGCGGNGAATTGAAGCCGGAATATAAAAAGGTGTGGGCAGANTATATNTGTCGATATATTAAAGAATACAGAAAGCGCGGGTATCTGGTAAAACGNATTAGCTTGCAGAATGAGCCGAAAGCGGTTCANACGTGGGATTCTTGTATATATACGGCGCAGCAGGAGAAGGAGTTTCTGCGTGATTATATGTGGCCGGCATTACAGGAGAACGACTTATCTGATATCGAGGTGTTTATTTGGGATCACAATAAGGAACGGGTGTATGAGCGGGCTTGTGAAATAATTGACGAAACAACGGATCACATGGTAGCGGGCATTGCGTTTCATTGGTATAGTGGAGATCATTTTGAATCGCTTCGCATGATCCGTGACCGTTTCCCAGATAAGAAATTGATTTTGTCGGAGGCTTGTATTGAGTACAGTAAGTTTGCCTCTGATGATTATTTGAAAAATGCGCAAAAATATGCACATGATATGATTGGAAATATGAATAACGGCATGAATGCGTTTTATGACTGGAATATCGTGTTGAATGAAGAAGGCGGGCCGAATCATGTCGGGAATTTCTGCGATGCGCCGTTTTTGTATGATACGAAAAAGAAAGAATTGATTCGAAGAAATACGGCGGATTATCTGTGGCATTTTACGCATTTTATTAAACCGGGGGCGGTTCGGATTGGAGTTAGCCGGTATTCTGATGAACTNGAGGCGACNGCNTTTTTNAATCCNGATCATCAGATTGTGNTAGTACTGCTTAATCGAAATGACCATGATATCAAGGTNNATGTACGTTTGGGAGATAAAATGNCGGAAATCTTGGTAAAGGGAAATTCGATTGGTACGGCTGTGNTATNTTAANAGATTTAGCGTAGTGGCAGGCATGGAANTGTCTGCCACTTTAATAATANCAGCTTATTTGCTTTCTGATTTAAGATATANGAATACTGATACAGCAATCGCAACCGTTACAAAAGCGAAATAGATATAAACACAATGCACNGCCGTTACATTACTGCCGGTAAGCGTAAAGATTAGAACGGAAAGNGTNGANGCNANAGAACTTGAAATNTGCCGCAGTGTNTTAAAAATTGCGCTGCCGTCAACACGTTCTTTNCCCTCAAGTCTGCTNANNGCCATCGCTGTTGTAGGCGAATTCAATGTTGACATTGCGATNGTCTGAAACGCAAACACAATCGCTATGTATACNATNGATGTATNCTNTGAAAAGAACAATCCCATGATTGAAAAANATGCAAACAATCCGGTACCCGTGATAAACATTGGTTTNATTCCCATTTTATCATANAGNTTTCCGGCAGAGAGCGCGGCAANGACNGATAAGAGTGAACCGAAAATCGTTGCAAAACCATACGCAGTNTCCGAAAAACCACATAATGATTTTGTGAAAATAGGCAAAATCATCGCNGTNCCCATAGAAATAAGGTACATACAAAGACTTAATATNACTGCAATCCGAAAAGAAGGNNACTGAAANACNCGNAAATTCAGCATAGGACTNTTCGATTTNAACTGTAAAACNGAAAAAANNGTGAGAAGTGTAATTCCGACAAGGATCAATCCGCCGCTTTTTAGAGAGANCAGTCCGCCNCTTATGTTACTGATNCCGATTAGAAACGCTGCAAATCCCATTGAAGAAAGTACGATATATGGAATTTTCAGTTCTGCCTCCTCTTTCTCCGTCACGTTTTTCATAAATATAATTCCGCTTATAATAATCAGAACGCCAAATATAAACAGCGACAGAAATACTCCCTGCCATCCAAAGGTGTCCATGATAAGACCGGCATATGTCGGACCCACAACAGAGGATACCATAGCGGACATAGAGTATGCCGCCATAATGGTACCATGTTTCTCTTTGGGATAGAGTTTCAAGAGGACGATTTGTGCAAACGATAACAGCATTCCGCAGCCGACTGCCTGAACCAGTCGGCTCACAAGCAGCATAGGGAAATGAAACGCAAAAAACGCTGACAGGGAACCGACCGTATAGGCTGTCATCGCGGAAAAGAAATATACTTTGTTTGGTACCCGCTTGATTAAGAATGCCGTAATCGGTATGGTGATTCCAGAAATCAGGGTTGCACCGCTGGTAAGCCATTGGGCGAGGTTTGGCGTAACCCCGAAGAATTCCGTGAAATTTGGTATCATATTTCCTGTTACCGTGGTTGACATTGAGGTGATAAATGCCGCTGCGAGCAACGTAATTAAAATTCCCGTTCTTTGCATATTCGATATGCTTTTTTGCTGCTTCATCTCTTTGTATTCCTTTCCGATTGTTTTTATATGTTCTGCGTTGTTCTTATTCGTCCATAACTTTTTTGATTTGGTGTGAAATTCGGATATATGTTTCCAAATCTTCTTTGCTGACTTGAGCGAGCAATAACTCTATTCTATGAAGTGTCTGTTCTCTCATTCCGTCCACTAAAGCAATGCCGGAAGGCGTAATCTCTACTACGATTCGTCGGGCATCCTTCGGGGAAGTGCGTCGCGTGATCAATCCGCTTTGTTCCATCTTTTTTAACAGGGCGGCAATTCGCGCGGTACTGACATTGAGTTTTTTCGATAAGTCGCCTGCATTTACCTCGCTGTCTGCCTGTTCCAAATAACTTAGGACAAAGCCAAAACCTCTCTGCGTAGTTTCAAGTTCGCTATAAAAAAATCTTGGTATGCTTGAATATAGCTTTTCCATAAATTTTTGGGCATCTTTTCGTGAGCTCATGGTATCATCCTCCAAGCTAATTTACTAACCCAGTTAGGCATTTTAACACAATATTTTACTGTTATCAATGGGGAAATAAGATTATTTTAATTGATTTGTTAGAATAATGAAGTTTTGATGAAATTTTTTGGGGTTTTATGATATAATGTGGGAAATAGCAAGAGACTTTGTTGAGAAAAACACAATCAATGGTATAAAGGAAAACATTTTATGAATTATCAAGAAGTGCAAAATATTGCAAGACAGACAATGCATTATATCAGGCAAGTTATAAAACCCGATATGAATTTAAAGCAAATCAGACAACTATGCGAGGACAAAATGTTAGAGCTGGGCGCGGATTCTTTTTGGTATTGGGACATAGGCGCATTTTGTTTTGCAGGAGAGGAAACCACCGTTTCTGTGTCCGGAAAAAAATATGTCACCTCAGACAGACGGATTCAGGAAAACGATATTATTACAATAGATCTAAGTCCCCAAAGCAATAATATATGGGGAGATTATGCAAGAACAATCATTCTTGAGAACGGGCAGGTGGTTGAAGAACTTTCCGACATTCAAAACGAAGAATGGAGAAAAGGGCTGCAGATGGAAGAAATGCTGCACGCAGAAATGAAAAAATATGTCCGACCGGAAACAAGTTTTGAAGCACTATACCATTATATCAATGAACTGATTCGTCAAAGAGGTTATGAGAATCTTGATTTTATGGGAAACTTAGGACATTCTATAGTGAAAAATAAAGAAGAGAGAATTTATATTGAAGAGGGAAATCAATCCAAGCTTTCCGATGTTTCGTTTTTCACTTTTGAACCGCATATTCGTATGCAAAATTCCGTTTACGGGTTTAAGAAAGAAAACATATATTATTTTAATGGCAGTGAATTATTGGAATTATAGAAGGAGAGAGGCAGGAATAATATGTGGACAGGAAATTTGGGATTTTCTTATATTGGCTTGGCGTTTTTGTTGATGTTGTTTATTCCGAATATCATTTGGACAAGAAAAATGCCGCAGGGTTATACCGCAGAACAGGAAAATAAAGTATTATTGCTTTTCGAGAGAACGGGAGAAGCATTGACGTGCTGTTGCGCACTCATATTTTCTGATTTTAATGTGCATGAATGGGCTGTTTGGTCATGGTGGCTGGTCGCAGCGTTTCTGTGTATGGTAATGTATGAGTTGTGGTGGATTCGTTATTTTCGCAGCAATCGGCAACTGGTAGATTTCTATAGCAGCTTTTTCGGCATTCCCGTCGCAGGCGCGACACTGCCGGTGATTGCCTTTTTTCTGCTTGGAATTTATGGTAAAGTTGTTTGGATGCTCATTTCAGCCGTAATTTTGGGAATTGGGCATATTGGCATTCATATGCAGCATAAGAAAGAAATTAAGAACTAGGAGATTTTTGTTATGGGATTGCTTTTCAACAAGAAAAAGAAAAGGAACTGCCTCTTTTTTGAGCCCGATGAAACCGGTGCAGATGGCGGGACAAAATATTTTGAATTCTTGAGAACGTATATTGATTTGGGAGAAGGAGCAGATTGAAAAACAAATAAATGAAATTTATGAAATCTTAGGTAATTGAGAACTTGTTTAGCAATTACCTAAAGTAACACATAATAAAAAAGTGTGTAAAAATACACAAAATCCAAAAAATCTGACCATTGTAATTTTATCATTGATATGATATTATACAATCATGTAAAAATCAACAAATGTGTAAAAATATAAAGGGTATTATTTGGGCGCTTATCATAATAAGTAGCCCATTTTCCTAGTTTTTTTACAGAAGATAATAGTTTTTTGTAAATATTTATGGCTGTTACAGATATTATTGCGTTGGTATATGAATGCAAAATTAACAGTAGATGGATAGTTGCCAGCATTATTGGTATAGGTGGAGCTTCGAGAGCCATAAATTGAGCAATTGTAAGCTTTCAAAACATAGAGGAGTATGATAATTACGAATACAAATTTGAAAAATAGTTTATGGCAGAATAAACGATTATACTGCATAGTAATGCTTGGCATTTTAGCATTATTGACATTTCCATTGATATATGGACTGGATGAATTTACGACCAAGGCGAAAGCGGTTGACTCAGAGGAAGATTTTTTTACGCTGGCTGTTGTATATAAGAACCAGCTGCCAGCCTCGGAATGCCGCATAAAATGGTCTTATGCAGAAGATGAAAACAAATGGTATCTATTTCTTCCATATAGTAATTGCACAGATACAATGAGATGGTCGTTTCATAAAAAAGCAGAAGTATATTTGGATAACAGCCCTATCCGATCAGGTGATACTGTTCATGCAGCAGCCGGAGAGCACAATCTTCATATAAAAACAAAAGACAGCGATACAGAATATGCTTTAACGATTTTGTATTCCTCTAATCTCCCGACATTATTTATACAGACCGACAGCGAAAGTCTTGATTATATACACGCCGACAAGACGAATGAAGAAGCCGGAAGCTGTGCGCTTTTGGATGAAAATGCTTCACCAAATTACTGGTCAAAAGTAAAAACAATAAAATGCAGAGGAAATGCATCTTTCAACAATACAGATAAAAAATCATATAAACTGCAATTATATGAAAAAGCTGATCTTCTTGGTATGGGAGCGAGCAAAAACTGGGTTTTGACAGCCAATGCTTTTGACAAAACGATGCTCCGCAATATGATAACATTTGATATGGCAAGGGAACTGAAAGTCCCCTTTACTCCTGATGCAAAACACATCAATTTATACATAAATGACGAATACAGAGGGTTATATCTCTTGTCTGAAAATATCGAAATAGAAGAAAACAGGATTGATATCCAAAATCTGGAAGATATTTCTGAAAAACTTAACAGTAACAAAGATATGTCTGATTTTCCCGCATTTTATGAAAGCGACAATAATCTCACAGCGGTAAAAGGCGTGGAAGTGAAAAACGAACCTGACGACAATACAGGAGGTTATCTGCTCGAAGCAGAATTAGACTTTCGATGGGAAGAAGAGCCAAGCGGCTTTATCACGTCAAGAATGCAGCCTGTAGTCGTAAAAAGTCCAAAATATGCAACTCACAGGCAGATGGATTATATATCTCAGTTTTATCAGGATTTTGAGGATGCATTATTTTCTGAGGATGGATATAGCTGTCGCACAGGGAAATATTATACGGATTATATCGATGTAGATTCCTTTGCCCGAAGATACCTTGTAGAAGAAATCGTAAAAAACAGGGATACGATATATACAAGCCAATTTTACTATAAGCCTTCCGACGCCGAAAGCACAAAGCTGTATGCAGGGCCTGTATGGGATTATGACGGTGCAATTGCCGCCGAAGGCATTGTAGCAGATACTTATGATTTAAGTGATCCTTATGACCTGTATGCCTGCGACTTTGGTGACTGCAATATTTACAGAGGATTATATATGCATCAGGATTTCCGACAGATTGCAATTGATATGTTTATGGCGGAAGGAAGTTTGATAATAGAAAAAGAAACTGACGGTAAAATACAAGATATGGCAGAGCAGATTATGGATGCTGTTATTATGGATGCATACCTTTGGAATATTTTTCCGGACGCTGTCACGCCAGAGCAAAAAAAGAGCTGCTATATGGAGGAAATTACAAAAATTACAGAGTTTCTTACAGAGAGAAATACATATCTTAAGTGGATATGGGAAAACCAATAGGAGTTGATATAAACTGTGAGCGAATACAGACATGAATATAAATACATATGTTCTGTGCAGCAGCTTACATGCATCAGGCAGCGGATAATACCCTATATGAAGCCTGACCTGCATGCAGAAGGCAGAAGCTTTTACACTGTCAGAAGCCTGTATTTTGATGATTATACAAACAGATGCTTTTATGACAATCTATCCGGAGTTGAGCCGCGAGAAAAATTCAGGATAAGATTATATGATGGAAATGTTTCGTTTATGAAGCTTGAACGAAAACAAAAAGTACATGGTATGACAAAAAAGCACTCATGTCCTGTCACAAAAGCACAATGCCTGGTAATGTTAAAAGGACATATTGTAGATATTAAGGCATTAGACAACCCCGTATACAGAAAATTTTGCATTGAACAACAGGTAAAGCTGCTAAAGCCTAAAATAATTGTGGAATACGACCGCGTGCCATATGTATACAGAGAGGGGAACGTGCGCGTCACATTTGATATGAATATCCGCAGTGGAATGTACGTAAATCAGTTTTTAAATGAAAAAATAATATCAGTACCTGTAATGCCATCCGGATTTCATGTACTTGAGGTTAAGTTTGACGAATTTCTTCCGGATTCCATCCGTCAAGCAATACAAATAGATGGACTGCGGCAAACAGCATATTCAAAATACTGCATATGTAGAAAACAAAATATAAGGGGGAATACAAATGAAATTTAATGATATACTGAAGAGCTCGTTTATAGATAATTTTGCCGTTACAGGCGTAAATATAACAGACGTATTGCTCGTGATGCTAATCACACTCATCATTTCACTTTATATATTTTTCATATACCGGATTATGACAAGTAAAAATTTTTATAATAAAAGCTTTAACATTTCACTTCCGGCGGTGGCTCTCATAACAGCGGCCATCATTATTACAATTCAGTCAAGTGTCGTAGTGTCGCTGGGTATGGTCGGCGCGCTTTCCATTGTGAGGTTTCGGACTGCCATAAAGGATCCCATGGATTTAGTATTTATGTTCTGGGCCATCGCAACAGGGATTATATGCGGAGCCGGATTATATATGGTTGCTTTTATTGCGGCATTGACGATTACGCTTGTAGTTTTCCTGCTTGACCAAATCCCGATGATACAGATTCCAAAAATATTAGTCATTCAAGCTTCTGTGAAAGACATAGAAGATAATATTATAGATAGCATTGCGCAATATGCAAAATACTATAAAATTAAATCCAGAAATATATCACAGGAAGGACTTAATATGATCGTAGAGGTCAAAGCAAAAGAAGAAAGCTTACTGCTTCAAAACATCAGTGACATAGAAAACGTCGAATATGTTTCCCTTCTTGATTACGATGGTGAAGTTACCTCTTTGTAGTCTTGCCGCAAAGGTATTGTGACAGCCGTTTGTGATTGCAAAGAAAGATATGTCCCTAAATTTCAATCCACTGAATAAACGCCGTCTTATCAGAACTGTTATATCCGGCATTTCTGTAGAAATCGAGCGTTTCCTTTTCTTTTGAACCGGTAAGCAGCATCATTTTATAGCAGTTGTTAGATTCTGCAACCTGTTTTGCATAATTCAAACACGCCGTCGCATATCCTTTCTTGCGATAATCCTCGTGCGTCACTACATTTTCGATAAAAGCGTATGGTCTGACATTTCTTGTAAGATTCGGAATGATCACACAGACACAAGATGCCACGAGTTTACCATCTGTTTCACAAACAATGAGATGATGATTTTTATCGCAGATAATTTGCTCCCAAGTCGCTTTTAAGTGCTCCGAGTCTTCCGGTATCGTTGTTTCATGAAGATACAAATACAATTCCAAAATTTCTTTTAAATCATTCTTATTTGCTTCTCTGATCATAAGGAACCTCTGTTAATTATTTTTGTTGTATTATAGCACAGGTCTGTTTAGATTTCCTCATTTTTTATCTAGATGACACGGATATTTGCTGTTTTTTATCATTGGATTTTTCTACCCGCTACACATACAAGGGTTTTACTTGCGAAATGCTTTGTGTCTGTGTTATACTTACACAAGTATGAATAGATAACAAATATCTTGTTATTGTTAGTGGGGAGATTAGAATGAATTATCGCAAAGACAGATACGGAAATGAAATCTCAATATTGGGCTACGGCTGTATGCGTTTTACGCAGAGTGGCGGAAGAGTAAACATTGAAAAGGCAGAAGCAGAAATCATGGAGGCATACAACGCAGGTGTCAATTATTACGATACCGCATACGTATACCCCGGAAGCGAGGCGGCGCTCGGTGAAGTCCTTGCAAGGAACAACATAAGAGAGCAGGTAAAAATCGCGACAAAGCTGCCGCATTACCTCATAAAAAGCAACGACAGTATGGAAAAGCATTTCAAGGAGCAGTTAAGCAGACTGCAGACAGACTATATTGATTACTATCTGATGCATATGCTCACGGATATCAAGACATGGGAGCGGCTAAAGACAATTGGTATTTTGGAATGGCTTGAGGAAAAGAAAAAGAGCGGTGCGATCAAACAGGTAGGTTTTTCGTATCACGGAAATTCGGACATGTTCTGTCGTCTTGTTGACGCGTACGACTGGGATTTTTGCATGATACAGTATAACTACATGGATGAAAACACACAGGCAGGAAAAAAAGGCTTAAGGTATGCCAATAAAAAAGGACTTCCCGTTATGATCATGGAGCCTCTGCGGGGTGGCAGGCTTGTGAACCTTCCGGAGAATGCGTTGGAGGTATTTCGGCGGTATCCGACAAAACATACGCCTGCACAATGGGCGTTTCGCTGGCTTTGGAATCAGCCCGAGGTGACTTGTGTGCTCTCGGGTATGAATTCCTTGGAGATGGTGCGTGACAATGTTCAGACAGCGTCGGATGTACAAATCGGTGAGATTGGCGACAATGAGGAAAAGATGCTTAAACAGGTGGTGGGGGCAGTCAATTCCAAAATGAAGGTTGGCTGTACAGGCTGCGGCTATTGCATGCCGTGCCCCAAAAACGTCGATATTCCTGCCACGTTTTCTGCTTACAATCATAAATATTCCGAAGGCGCGTTTTCTGCGCTCAAAGAATACTTTATGTGCACGGCGCTGCGCAAAGATTATTCTGGTGCGGCAAACTGTATTGAATGCGGAAAATGTGAACAACACTGTCCGCAGAACATTGCGATCAGAAAAGAGTTAAAAAATGCCAAAAAGCATTTGGAAACACCCATCTATAAACTTGCAAGATGGCTGGTTAAGGTTTTTAAGGCATATTAAAATAAGCGAAAGGGAATACAGATATTGAGAAGAATGGACTTTAAGATGGAACGTCCCGGACAGGTGAAAGAGGGCGATCATGTTACTGTTACAGAGGGCGTTCTGCCAAGCAACTATTATTATACAATCAATCCGGCAGTGGCGATGTCCGGAAATATTCCGTTTCGCGAACGACTAAAAACGGACAGCGGTACGGTCGTTTCTGTGGAAGAAAACGAGAGAGGCTACTACGTGATTGTGGAATTTGAAGAAGATTAGATAAAACAAACAAAAGTTTGGGTTATATAATAAAAAACATATTGCGGAAAGGAGCAAGAATTAAAATGAAAAAAATAAGTACAGACAAGGCGCCGGCGGCAATCGGGCCGTATTCACAGGCAATCGTTGCGGGAGATTTTCTCTACGCATCGGGACAGATTCCCATTAATCCGGCAACGGGAAATGTAGAGGCAGAGGGGATTACTGCACAGGCAGAGCAGTCGATGAAAAATGTCGGAGCGGTTTTAGAGGCAGCGGGTGTTACCTATGATGATGTGGTAAAGACAACTTGTTTTTTGGCGGAGATAGCAGATTTTGCAGCATTCAATGAAGTGTATGCAAAATATTTTACAAAAAATCCCGCAAGAAGCTGCGTCGCAGTTAAGGATTTGCCAAAGGGCGTACTTTGCGAAGTAGAAGTAATTGCCTTTATCGGAAAATAAAACCGGGGTGATTTTTTGAGAAAAAAAAGTGTTGTATTAATTGGAATGCCCGGTGTCGGAAAGAGCACGATTGGCGTCGTGCTTGCTAAAAATTTGGGGATTTCTTTTATTGATTCAGATTTGCTGATACAAGAGCGTGAGGAAAAAAAACTTTATGAACTGATAGAGGAGTACGGTTTTGAGGGATTTTTGGATATCGAGGGAGCCGTGAACGAATCTCTTAATCCGAAAGCGGCGGTTATCGCTACAGGAGGCAGCGCAGTCTATCGGGACGACGCAATGCGGCATCTGGCAGAATTTGCAATGATCTGTTATTTGCGGCTTCCGTATGAAGGGCTTGCGGAACGGCTTGGCGACCTTACGGAGCGCGGTGTTGTGTTTCAGCCGGGGCAGAGTTTAAAACAACTGTATGACGAGCGCGTGCCGTTATACGAAAAATATGCAAACATCATAATCGATTGTGAAAGCAAAAATATTCGGGAAATTGTTTTTGAGATTTCAAAACGAATAAAAAATTAATCAAATCCGCATACTGAATAAAAAAGAACCGAATAGACTGCGATCAGCAGGAATTGGAGGAGATTCAGATGATGGATTACATGAATGCATTTTGGGTTGGCGGATTGATTTGCGCTTTGGCGCAGATTTTACTTGATCGTACGAAGCTGCTTCCGGGGCGCGTGATGGTGCTTTTGGTGTGTCTGGGCGCAGTGATCAGCTTTTTCGGAATGTACGAGCCGTTTGCAGAGTATGCGGGAGCAGGAGCCAATGTTCCACTTTTAGGATATGGAAACATCTTAATGAAAGGTATTAAAGATGCCGTGGATGAGGACGGTTTTATCGGACTTTTCAAGGGCGGCTTCACAAACGGAGCCGTAGGGTGCAGTGCGGCGCTTATTTTTGGCTATATTGCAAGCTTGATTTTCAAGTCAAAAACCGCAAAGGCATAGAGCCTACCCTTCTTCAAAGTCGATGTTCCCTTCCGAAAACATATGGCGGACATGTGCATCCCAGAGTTTTTCTGCGCTCTTATCCATGAGAAACGTTGTATAGGAACTTCCCGTCACACACAAAACACGTCCGTTGTCATAACGGATATTGAGCGCAAGGGCGCGTATCAGATTAGCGGCGACTCCGCATTCGGGGTCTGCTGCTATTTTTTCAACAATCTGATTGGGGGCGTGGAGCACCACCTTAAACGAGACGGGCGTCTTTTTCCCCTTAATAATCTGAAAGCAAAACGGGCGAATATCCTTCCAAAGGGAAAAGTCCGCATGAATTTCAGAAAGCTCATCGGCAGTGTAAAAGTCCTTCACAACATGCCCGTCAATGTGGAATGTGTTGAACGTGGTAATCGTAGCCTCCTCGAGCAAAAAGGAGTCAAAACATTCCGACGCGAGCAGTGCATTCATAATATTCTTTGCTGTCTTTATTTGCAATGAAATCATACAATCCATACCTTTCCGTAAAATTAAACAAGAAACTACACAACCCTAAGTATACATAGTTCTATAAAAAACTTCAAGAAAACATATAAAAACTCTTTTCAAACGGATGTAGATATGATAATATGATATGTAGTTATTAAAACCACGTTAAACGGTAACAATAAAACCGGGAGGTCAAAGATGAGTTATAAAATAGTAGTGGACAGTTGTTGTGAACTGCCCGAAGCGTTCAAGAAAGATCCGCGTTTTGAGATTGTACCGCTAACGCTTATCGTGGGAGATGATTACGAAAAACCGGATGACGAAAAGTTTGATCAGCGTGAATTTTTAGACACGGTAGCGGCGTGTCCTACATGTCCGAAATCGGCATGTCCGTCACCGGAGCGATATATGGAGGCGTACAAAACTGATGCGGAGCATGTGTACGCAGTGACCCTTTCTTCCCAGTTAAGCGGCAGCTATAACAGCGCGGAGCTTGGAAAAAAATTATATCATGACACCTATGGCGCAAAGGATATCTATGTGGTTGATTCCCGTTCGGCGTCATGCGGCGAAACACAGCTTGCTTATATGATCATGGAGTATGAGGAGGCGGGTTTGTCGTTTACTCAAATCAAGGAAAAAATTGAGCAGTATGTCAAAGAAATGCGCACTTACTTTGTGTTGGAAAATTTGGATACGCTGCGCAAAAACGGAAGACTCTCAAGAGTAAAAGCGCTCGTCGCGTCAACACTCAACATCAAGCCCCTTATGGCAGACGACAACGGCAGTATTATTCAGTTAGGGCAGGGAATTGGCATGAAAAAAGCACTTGCGAAGTTGGTGGAAACGGCAGTAAAGAACGTGAAAAATCCGGAAACGAGACGCCTGATGATCACACACTGCAACAATCTCTCCGCGGCAGAGAGCGTAAGGAAACAGATTGCGGAAAAAATAACGGTCAAAGAAGTCGTGATTATGGATACGGCAGGCATCAGCAGCATGTATGCAAATGACGGTGGTGTCATAGTAACGATATAGCGATGAATCAGCTAAAATGCTCCATCTCCTCTTTTAAAAATTTGAACTCGCGATAGCGAAGCAGAGAGATCGGAAACTGATAATAACTTTGCATGATTAATTGAAACGGCATAACGGCAGAAACAAACTTAAAGTTTGCGATGCCGTTTTTATTTACACGTTCAAACTCTTCATACGGGGAAAGAAGTATCATTAAATCGGGAATACACTCGTCCACATCAATGCGGGTACCGTCTAGCAGATGCAAAACAGCGCCCTTTTCGGCGGCAAGGATATATTCAATCTCATCCTTTGCGACATCTATTGCCGCGCCGTTTTGGTGGACGGACAGGGTGGTTACGTAACCGCGCACATTTTCATCGCCAAGTGCTAAAAATCCCGGAAGTGGTTCAGGAATGTAGGGCTTTTTGGCATGAACGACAAAATCGGGCAGATTGGGAATTGCTGTGTAATCAATACGAGACGAATATAAAACAAGTGGCGCGTTATATCCCATCGCCACAAGCGCGTCGATCAGATACTCTACCGTGCCTTGCTCAAGGCACATATCCATAAAAATAATGTTGTACTTTAAAGGATTAATCAGAAAATGCTCTGTATCACCATAAGAATCTACATATAAAATATTCGGAGTGCCTCTGCGCTTGTCCGATTCGCGCGATAAAAGGCGCTCAAGATGCTTTCTGTCAGCTACATTATCATCACATATTGCAACATGCATGTTTCTTACACCTCTTTTTAATTTATAGGAAATTGAAAAATAAATGCCTTTTGTCTTAAAACTATCCAAAATGTCAAAGTAGATATAAATATTTTAACACAATATGGTAAAAATGAACAGAAAAAAATCCCCATTACATAATGGAAAATTGTAATGGGGATTTCGCGATAAACACGATAAGCGCTACCTGCAACAAAAGGATGACTGGCAGCCCGTAGGCGAAATACCAGTGGCGCGTTTTATGATGAAACAGGTGCATTCCGATGATGGTGCCGATGCTGCCGCCGATGAGGGCAACGACAAAGAACGTGTACTCCGGAATGCGCCAGAGTTTCTTGACTGCCTTTCGTTTGTCAATGCCCATCATTGCGAAACCTGTCAGATTCATCAAGGCAAGATATCCTGCGATAATACTGATGACAACCATATTCTTATTTCTCGTTTTCCTGCATCTTCATTGCGCGAACCTTGCAGAAAAGTCCAAAGAGGTTAATAAAGCCTTCCGCATCATGGTGATCATACAGATTGCCTGTTTTGAAAGATGCGATGCTTTCATTGTAAAGCGTGTAAGGACTTGTTTCGCCGGCTTTAATGATATTTCCCTTGTAAAGCTTAAACTTCACCTCGCCGGTGACGTATTCTTGTGTCTTTTCGATAAAAGCCTGAATTGCCTCACGCTTCGGTGTAAACCATTTGCCCTCGTATACCGTATCGGCAAGTTTGTTGCCCATTTCTTTCTTTAATGTGTATGTATCACGGTCAAGAATGAGCTCCTCAAGCTGCTGATGCGCTTCCATTAAAATGGTTCCGCCCGGTGTTTCATATACGCCGCGTGATTTCATTCCGACAACACGGTTTTCAACAATATCCACAATACCGATGCCGTGTTTTCCACCAAGTCTGTTTAACTCTTTGATAATCTCGGAAACTTTCATAGCCTTTCCGTTCACGGTTTTTGGAACGCCTTTTTCAAATGTCATTGTGACATACTCGCCCTCTTCGGGAGCCTTCTCGGGTGTGGTTCCAAGCACAAGCAGATGATCGTAGTTTGGCTCATTTGCGGGATCCTCAAGCTCGAGTCCTTCATGACTGATATGCCAGATGTTCCTATCGCGGCTGTACGACGAATCAGCCGAGAACGGAAGATTGATTCCATGTGCCTTACAGTATTCAATTTCAGACTCGCGTGAGTCCATTGTCCATTTATCGTTTCTCCATGCGGCAATAATCTTGATATCGGGAGCAAGCGCCTTGATGCCAAGCTCGAAACGGATTTGGTCGTTTCCTTTTCCGGTAGCGCCGTGGCAGATTGCGGTAGCGCCTTCTTTTCTTGCAATCTCAACAAGTTTTTTTGCAATCAGCGGACGCGCCATCGAGGTACCTAAAAGGTATTTGTTCTCATAAATAGCGTTTGCCTGTACGCAGGGAACGATATACTCGTCGCAGAATTCGTCAACGACATTCTCAATATAAAGCTTTTCGGCGCCGCAGGATTTTGCTCTTTCTTCAAGACCGTCAAGCTCCTCTTCCTGTCCGCAGTCTACGCAGACGCAGATGACATCATAATCAAAATTTTCCTTTAACCAAGGAATGATAGCAGTCGTATCAAGACCGCCGGAATAAGCAAGTACAACTTTTTCTTTCATTATAAGTTCTCCTTTTTCTCTGTTAATTTGTATGTAACATACGACTAAAAATACTATACATCATTGTAAAGTATAAATCAAGTGAAAAATTATACATTTTATCTTGACAAAAATGTATAAAAGCGTAAAATATAAACAATTAGCATGAATAATATGCATTGATATATGCATAAAAATTCAATATGCCAATTAAAATTCCTGATGCACTTTTAGATAGGGAAGCAGAGAGCGGAAACAGAAATAAAAGGGTTGTAATTTTATCACGAATAAACTATCATATAAAATAGGCCTTTTTCTATAGCGCTTGTGCGTTCCGTAAGAAAGCGCCGAGGAGAAAGACGGAGAGGAAACATACCATTATGATAAGAGCGATGACAATAAATGATTATGAACAGGTATATGCTTTATGGATGCAGATTAAAGGCTTTGGAATGCGAAGTATTGATGATTCGCGCGAGGGCGTTTCGCGTTTTTTGGAGCGCAATCCCGGTATCAGTGTGGTAGCAGTCGAGGACGAAAGGATAGTCGGCGCGATTCTTTGCGGTCACGACGGCAGACGCGGCTGTTTGTATCATGTGTGCGTGGCACCCGATTACAGAAGGCGCGGTATCGGTAAGGCGATGGTCGTGTTTTGCATGGATGCGCTGAAAAAAGAGAAAATCAACAAGGTAAGTTTGATCGCGTTTACAAAGAATGATATCGGAAACGCATTTTGGCATAATGTAGGTTGGATACAGCGGGAAGATTTGAATTATTACGATTTCGTATTAAATAAAGAAAACATAACGGCATTTAATCAATAATCGAAAGGAGTAACATGATGATAGAGCAGATAAAAGGCGGCGTGACTGCTGCAAAGGGGTTTGAGGCAGCGGGAACGGCGGCAAATATTAAATATAAAGGCAGAATGGATATGGCGATGATTTATAGCAGTGCGCCCTGTAGGGCAGCAGGAACGTTTACGACAAATGTCGTAAAGGCGGCGCCTGTTTTATGGGATAAGGATGTTGTGGATAACAGCCCTTATGCGCAGGCTGTTGTCGTGAATGCGGGAATTGCGAATGCGTGTACAGGCAAACAGGGTATGGATTACTGTCGCGAGGAGGCGCAGACGGTTTCGAAGCTGTTGAATATTCCAGAAAATGCCGTGTTGGTAGGCTCAACCGGCGTGATTGGAATGCAGCTTCCGATGGAGCGTATCAATGCGGGGATTGAAAAGCTTGCAGCTGCAAAAGAGGGTACAATTGAGGCGGGAACGACTGCGTCAAAGGCGATTATGACGACGGATACGGTCAATAAGGAGATTGCCGTTCAGTTTGAGCTAAATGGAACGACTGTGACGGTCGGCGGAATGAGTAAAGGTTCCGGTATGATACATCCAAACATGTGTACGATGCTTGCCTATATTACAACGGATGTGGCAATTAGTAAACCGCTATTACAGGAAGCGTTAAGCAATAGTATCGTGGATTCGTACAATATGATATCAGTTGACGGCGACACATCGACAAACGATACCTGTCTTGCGCTGGCAAACGGATTGGCAGGAAATGATGAAATTACACAAAAAGGCGAGGCGTATGATACATTCTGTGAGGCGCTCAACTTTGTCAATACTTACCTTGCAAGAAAGATGGCAGGTGACGGAGAAGGTGCGACTGCATTGTTTGAAACGACAGTCCTCAATGCGGCAACAAAACAGGAAGCAAGGATTTTGGCAAAATCAGTGATTGGTTCGAGTCTTTGTAAGGCGGCGATTTATGGTCATGATGCGAATTTTGGCAGATTTTTATGTGCGTTGGGATATTCGGGTGTAACATTTGACCCGGAAAAAGTGGAGTTGTATTTTGAGAGCAGCGCAGGAAAGCTTTTGATTTATAAAGACGGTATGGCGGCGGATTACAGCGAGGAGGAGGCGACGAAAATTTTGTCGCAGCCGGAGGTTACGGTGCTTGTCGATATGAAAATGGGAAGTGAAACGGCAACTGCGTGGGGATGCGATTTGACATACGATTATGTCAAGATCAATGCGGATTACAGGAGCTAGAACGAAAAGAAATTCTAAGATGATAAAAAACATCATCTAAGAATTTCTAAATTTCGTTCAGAAAGAACGCCGGGGCGGCGTTCTTTATAGAAGCATAAAGGGATTAGAAGGGAAAGAAAACGATGAACGAACAAGATATGAACAAAATTTTGTCCAAGGCAGAGGTGCTGATTGAGGCGCTTCCGTACATACAGAAATTTAACAGAAAATATATTGTCGTAAAATACGGCGGAAGTGCGATGAGCAACGAGATGCTTCAGCATAATGTGATCAAGGATGTCACGCTTTTAAAGCTTGTCGGATTTAAGCCGATTATTGTGCATGGCGGCGGTAAGGAAATCAGTCGTTGGGTGGAAAAGACCGGTAAGCAGGCACAGTTTGTCAACGGACTGCGTGTGACTGATGCAGAGACGATGGAGATTGCCGAAATGGTTTTAAATAAGGTCAATAAAAGTCTTGTGACTATGGTTCAGGAGCTTGGCGTGAATGCGGTTGGAATCAGTGGAAAGGATGGCGGACTTTTACAGGTTGACAAGAAATATGCAGACGGAAAAGATATCGGTTTTGTGGGAGATATTAAGGAGGTTAATCCGAAGGTTTTATTTGATTTGATCGAAAAGGATTTTCTCCCGATTGTTGCACCGATTGGCTTAGATAACCATTTTCAGACCTACAATATCAATGCGGACGATGCGGCGTGTGCCGTTGCAAAGGCTGTGGGCGCCGAAAAGCTTGCATTTTTGACGGATATTGAGGGGTTATATAAGGATATCAATGATAAATCGTCCTTTATTTCAAGGATTTCTGCATCACAGGCAGATAAGCTGATTGAGGAGGGCTTTATCGGGGGTGGAATGCTGCCGAAATTAACCAATTGCACGAATGCGATTAAAAACGGTGTCAACCGTGTGCATATCCTTGACGGGCGCATTCCTCACTGTCTGCTTCTGGAAATATTTACAAGAAACGGTATCGGGACGGCAATTGTTCAGGACGAGGATTTTGAGAAGATGGAGAAAGGCGAGGTTTAAGGAAGATGAACATGAAAGAATATATTGAGGAAGCGGAGTCAGCGCTTTTGCACACTTATAATCGTTATCAGATTGTGTGGGATAAGGGCGACGGCGTGTATCTGTATGATATTGAGGGAAAAAAGTACCTTGATTTTGTAGCGGGGATTGCAGTATTTGCACTTGGTTACAATAATAAAGCATATAACGATGCACTCAAAGCGCAGATTGACAAGGTGATTCATACGTCAAATTATTATTACAATATCCCTGCGATAGAGGCGGCGAAAAAGCTGAAAAAAGTATCGGGTATGGATCGGATTTTCTTTTCCAACAGCGGCGCAGAAGCGATTGAGGGCGCGTTAAAGGCGGCAAGAAAATATGCGTTTTTAAGAGATGGACATACGGACCATGAAATCATTGCGATGAACCATTCGTTCCACGGACGTACGATGGGCGCGCTTGCCGTGACGGGAAATCCGCATTACAGGGAGGCGTTTGAGCCGTTGATTGGAAACATTAAATTTGCCGATTTTAATGATTTTGAGAGCGTAAAAGCACAAGTGACAAATAAGACCTGTGCGATTATCCTTGAAACGGTTCAGGGCGAGGGAGGCATTTATCCCGCGACAGAGGCGTTTTTGAAAAACATCAGAGCGCTTTGTGATGAGAAAGATATTTTATTGATTTTGGACGAGATACAGTGCGGTATGGGCAGAACAGGATATATGTATGCGTGGCAGAAGTACGGCATAAAGCCCGATATCATGACAAGTGCAAAGGCAGTTGGCTGCGGCGTTCCTGTTGGTGCGTTTATGATGACTGAAAAAGTGGCAAAGCAGTCGCTTACAAGTGGAGACCACGGTACGACATACGGTGGCAATCCGCTTGCATGTGCAGCGGTTTCTAAGGTGCTTGATTTGTTTGAGGAGCTTGATGTATTAAACAATGTCAAAGAAACGGGCGCGTATTTGTACGAAAAGCTTGAAGAGCTTGCTGCAAAGCATGATTGTGTTAAGGCGCATCGCGGTGTTGGACTGATTCAAGGGTTAGAGTGCGATCAGCCGGTAAGTGATATTATTAACAAGGCGATTGAGAACGGACTGCTGCTAATTAATGCAGGGGCAAATGTCATTCGGTTTCTTCCACCTCTTATTGTATCAAAACAGGAGATTGACGATATGATAGAGATACTTGACGCCTGCTTTTTGGGCTGATATGAAAGGCTTGCCGGTAGAAATACGCGGTGGGCTATGGAAAGGGCATGGTTATCGAAATGAAACACGGTAAAATAGGAGAAAGGCTGCTTCTTGCGGTAGCGATACTTGTTCTTGCGGCAGTTGTCATTACAATCGCGCCACAGATTGGCAATCAACAGTCGGAGCAAACGGATAATACAAAAAAAGAGACGATTCGTCTTTGGTATACGGACGATACATTGACTGATTATTTAAGCAGCAAAGTATTGGAATTTTATAATCAAACGGATGTTCGAGTTGAGGTAAAGCTTGTGTCGGGACTTGAATATCTCGAGGCAATTAACAGTGCAAGCCTAAATGAGGAGGAAATGCCCGATGTGTATATCATCGGAAATGACTCACTTGAAAAGGCGTATTTGTCGGGACTTGCCGTGGAGCTTGACGAGTCGGTTCCGATTTATGAGCCTTCCGCGTACAATCAGGCGGCAAAGAATGCAGTTACATATGATAAGAAATATGTGGGTTGTCCGTTCTATTTTGAGACAAGCGCACTGCTTTATAATAAAACATACTTAGAGCAGATTGCGGAAGCATCAAACGGAGAAACTGCCGAGGAGGGCGGTGCCGAGGGACAGGATGAAACGGAACAAGAGGCAGTGACTGCTCAGGAGTTGATACCAACATCCATCGCGGATATTTTAAATTTTGCGGATCAATATTCTGCACCGGAAAACGTGGAATATTTCTTTCGGTGGGACGTGTCGGATATTTTTTATAATTACTTTTTTATCGGAAACTACATCTCTGTAGGCGGTGATTCTGGTGATGACAAGAATGACATCAATATTTACAACACAGAGTCGATATCGACGCTTAAGGTTTATCAGGAGCTGAATCAGTTCTTTTCCATTGATACGAAGGAAACGAACTATGACACGATTATCCAGGAGTTTCTGGAGGGAAAAACGATTTATACAATTGCTACAAGCGACTGTATCAAAAAATTGGACGATGCCACAAAGAATGGAGAATTTCCCTATGAATATGGAATTGCGCAGCTTCCAGACATCAACATTGAGCTTAGCACAAGAGGCATGTCTGTGACGAATGCGCTTGTAATTAACGGCTACTCGACACATAAGGCGTCGGCAGCATTGCTGATTCGGTTCCTTGCAAATGAGTCGGCAGAGGATCTCTATGAAATGACAGGAAAGATTTCTGCGATGACAAAACAGGATTACGACGATCCGCATGTGGAAGGATTTGTACAAAATTATGCGGATTCTGTGCCGATTCCAAAGATGCTGGAAACAAGCAATTTCTGGGTAGGACTTGAGATCTGTTTTGCGAGGGTGTGGTCGGGTGAGGACGCCAATACGCAAATACGGGCGCTTTCAGAACAGATCAAGACGCAGTTAAACGGTGTAGCTGTGACCGAAGAGGTGCTTGAAGATCCAGAGGTTGAACTTCTTCCGGCTGTGGAATATGAGGATGTTCCGATTGAGGAGGAAGAGGACATGTCGCAAGCGGCACAATAGAAGGACAATTATGTCTGATGCATAAAAAAATAAAAAATATCCAATCATAGGAATACTTAGGAGAAAGGTGTGATAGAGCTATGATTGGATTTTTTATTGCTTTAATATCAGGAGCGTTGATGAGCGTACAGGGTGTGTTTAACACGAAGGTTACGGAGAACTCAAGTCTTTGGGCGGCAAATGCGTTTGTGCAGTTTACGGCATTTTTGGTCTGTCTTGCAGCGTGGCTGCTTACGGATAGAACTTCGTTTAAAGATGTGATAGCAGTTGAACCGAAATATTTTTTGCTAGGTGGTGTGATGGGCGCATTTATCACGCTTACCGTCATAAAAAGCATGGATGCACTCGGACCGGCAAAAGCGGTTATGCTGATTGTGATTTCGCAGCTTATTATTGCGTATTTAATCGAACTTTTGGGACTTTTTGGGGTGGAAAAGCAGCCCTTTAGTTGGAGAAAAGTAATCGGTGCATTGATGGCAATCGTCGGATTTATTGTCTTTAAGTTCAAATAAACAAACAATCACTTTCATAAATGATAAAACAATCAAAAAAATATCCATGAAATGTCAAAAATAGCACTTGTATTGCGTTTCAAATTAGAATAGAATAATGATAGATATGCATAGAGGGGCTTTATCGCAAATACGATAAAGGAGCTATGAATATTTATGAAGAATTTTCAATTAAATAAGGGAAAAAAATTAAAAGGGCTTGTAACTGCAGGTATTTTTATGGCTGCACTTTTTATGCCCATGTTTTTGTGTGGCTGTAGTGATAACGCAGAGAGTGATGAGCTGCTGTTGGCTTTGCATGAAGAGGCGGATACGTGTTCTTTTGACGAGGAAGATTTCAGTGTCGTTTCGGAGAGCGAAGAAACTGCTTGGATTTATGTTTATATCTGCGGAGCAGTTGAAAATCCCGATGTGTATCAGGTAAATGAGGGAAGCAGACTTTTTGAAGTGATTGAAATGGCGGGCGGCTTTACGCCTGACGCGGATCGCGCAAGCTTAAATCTTGCGCGAAATGTTGCGGATGGAGAACAGATTGTAGTATACACATTGGAGGAAACTGCCAGTGGAATGACACCTGTGTCAGAAAATGGGACAGTGCAGTCAGGCAGTGGGCTAGTCAATATTAATAAAGCATCCTTAACAGAACTTACGGGGATTTCCGGTATCGGCGAAAGCCGCGCACAGGCGATTATAGATTATCGGGAGAAAAACGGCGGGTTTCGGTCTGTGGAGGAAATCAAAAATGTAGACGGGATAAAGGATGGGCTTTTTTCAAAGATCAAAGATTATATTACAGTATAAATATGACATATGTGTCATAAGGAAAAGCGAAATGCGCAGAAAAGGGGAAGGGTTATTAAAATGGCAAAAAGAATTTTGGTGGTAGATGACGAGAAGTTGATTGTAAAGGGAATCCGGTTCAGTTTGGAACAGGATGATATGGAGGTTGACTGCGCATATGATGGTGAGGAGGCGCTTGAGAAGGTAAGGGCGAATAAGTATGATATTGTATTGCTTGACATTATGCTGCCAAAACTTACCGGACTTGAGGTCTGCCAGCAGATCAGAGAGTTTTCCAATGTGCCTGTTATCATGCTTACGGCAAAGGGCGATGACATGGATAAGATTCTGGGACTGGAGTATGGCGCAGACGATTATATTACCAAGCCGTTTAATATCCTTGAGGTTAAGGCAAGAATAAAGGCAATTATGCGAAGAACCACCACAAAATCCGAGCCTGAGAAAAAAGCGCAGATTATAGAGGCAGGAGAATTAAAGCTTGATTGCGAAGGAAGGCGTCTTTACATTGCGGGAAGAGAGGTTAATCTGACTGCAAAAGAGTTTGACGTGTTAGAGCTGTTGATTTTAAATCCGAATAAAGTGTACAGCCGCGAAAATCTGTTAAAGCTTGTGTGGGGTGCCGATTATCCCGGAGATGTGCGTACGGTTGATGTCCATATCAGGCGGCTTCGTGAAAAGATTGAGTCAAACCCGAGTGAGCCAAAGTATGTACATACAAAATGGGGCGTGGGATATTATTATAAATAGGAGAAAAACAGACAGTGGGAAAAGCGAAGCTTTTGAAAATTTTTAAGAGCCTTAAGATGAGGATTTTTTGTATTGTCATGATCGCGGGTATTTTGCCTTGTGTAATCCTCCATTGTGGAATTCTGGAACGGTATATTAGCAATGCTGTGTCAGTAAGGACAAATGAGGTCCAGACGCAGGTAAAAATTATCGCGGATCATTTACTTACGTATAACTATCTCTTTGACAACACAAACGAGGTTGTCAATGCAGAGTTATCGCAGCTTTCCAATCTTTATGACGGACGGGTGCTGATTATTGACGGTAACTTAAAAATTATAAAAGATACCTATGCTGTCAGTGAGGGAAAAACGATTATTTCGGAGGATATTATCAAGTGCTTTAAGGATGGGATCGCGGCAAACAGTCTTGAGGGAAAAGCATATATTGAGATTATTGTGCCGATTGAGGAAAAACTTGCGGACAGTTCGACGCGTATTGTCGGAGTGATGCTCACAAGCGTGTCTACAGACAGTATTTTAAGCAGTTATGAGTACATAAAAAGCAGAGCCTATCTGCTGGAAACCTGTGCGCTTGTGGTGGTCTTTGGTGTGGCATTCTTTTTAAGCCGTAAGCTGTTAAAGCCCTTTGAACGGATTACAGATGCAATCAATGAGGTGAAAAACGGTTTTACGGACGAGGAAATCAATGTACGCGATTACACGGAGACGGAGCGCATCGGTGACGCTTTTAACCAGATGCTTGGAAGAATGAAGGTTTTGGACGACTCAAGACAGGAATTTGTTTCCAATGTGTCACATGAGTTAAAGACACCGCTTGCGTCGATGAAGGTGCTTGCTGATTCCCTTATTACACAAGAGGACGTGCCGGCGGAGCTCTATCGTGAATTTATGACGGACATTGCCGAGGAGATTGACCGTGAGAACAAGATTATTACGGATTTGCTCTCGCTTGTAAAGATGACAAGAACTTCCGAGGATCTCAACGTGGAACCCATGGATATTAATTCCATACTAGAGCTTTTGCTAAAGCGTTTGGGACCGATTGCGGCACGCGCTGAGATAAAAATTATTTTTGAAAGCAGAAGGCCTGTGAGTGCGGATGTCGATGAGGTGAAGTTGACGTTAGCTTTATCTAACCTTGTTGAAAATGCGATTAAATACAATATCGAAGGCGGCTGGGTGAAAGTGGTGCTTGATGCGGATCATCAGTATTTTACAGTGGAGGTATCCGACTCGGGCATTGGTATTCCGGAGGAGGCAATCGAGCATATTTATGAACGGTTTTACCGAGTTGACAAATCACATTCAAGGGAGATCGGCGGCACAGGACTTGGTCTTGCAATTACGAGAAGTGCAGTGCTAATGCATAAAGGGTCTATCAATGTGAGCAGCGTGGAGGGCGTGGGAACGGTATTTACGGTAAAGATACCGCTTACGTACATCGCATAAAGGATACGGGAGGCAGAGCTTTGGTAAAGAGAAGAACGTGCTATGCGGCGCTTTTTCTGTGCATTTTGTTTTTGATGGCAAGTTTTACGGGCTGTAACAAAACAGAGGAGATACAGGGAACGGCGGTTGA
>JAAUZZ010000002.1 GCA_014804345.1 Lachnospiraceae bacterium
ATAATTATACTTATTCCTATAAAAAGAAAGTAAATGAGTCAAACTCGGATGTGGAAACATTACAGGAAAATATTGCAAAATTAAAAAAGGATGTTAAAAAGCTTGGAAAATATTCTGAAGGCGGGACGACGAAGACCAGACTGAAAAGCCATCTGGAAAGTTTGGTTAAAACATACAATACTTACAAGAAAAATGCGGGAAAAATATCCGATGACGAAACAAAGGAGCAGATTGAGAAGCTGGAAAAATTATTTGCCGATAACGAAAAAGCTTTAAAAAAGGTTGGTCTGAAAAAGTCTGATAAAAAACTTGAGTTGGACAGCGATATCTTTGATGAAGCAGATCAGAAAACAATCAACAAACTTTTCACAGGTAGAAATTCGTTTGCAAAACAAGCGGATAAGATTATACGAAAGATAGAAGAGTGTGCTGACAAAGTACAGAATAGTGTGAAAGAACATACTTTTAGCTCTTTAGCGAAATATAGCTCAGATGATATGGATCTTGCTCTGTTTTTTATTACGGGAAAGGATAATGCCAATATCCTTTCTGGATTGGGTGAAGATATTGATAATGGATTATATAATGAGGACGAAATGAAACGGAATCTTAGTCTATTTGTTAACCTTAGTGGTTCTGATTGGTACGACAATGAATACCTTGACAAAGTGAAAGCGCTTTGCGAAAATAATAAAAATGAACTATCTAAAATCGGTATAACAGTAGAGAATACAGACAGTAAGATAACAATGGAATATGATGATGATATGACTAATTTTGACCGTGAAGCGTTTATCAATCTGTTTGGAAAAAATGCAGAATTTGTAAATGGTGTCAAAGAATGCTTTACTGACGGTTTCAATCAGGTAATAAAAGCTGAAAAGATAGGCGTTTCTATCATCGATACATATGCATAAAATAAACACAATACAGGTTATAAAGAGAACCGGAAAGGTTTCAATCTTTATAACCTGTTTTTTAATTGTATCATTATATAAATCCGTAATGTTCCAATGCCTGCCGGATGCCGTTCTGACTTGATTTAGCACTCACATAAGTTACTTGTTCAAATAGAGAAGAGGGAACGGAGTTTCCCATAGCTACACTGTATTTTGTGTAATTGAGCATCGGTAAATCGTTATTGCTGTCGCCGAAAGAATAAGAATCTTCGATGGAAAGGTGATAGTAGTCAAGCACATACTGTATTCCGGTGGCTTTTGAATAGCCTTTTGGGACAAATTCGCGAAAATTGCCGCCTCTGTCAATACATGTAAAGTAGTTGTCACTCACTTGCCTGAAAGCAGACAAATCTTCAATGTTTTTAAACCATACGACAAATTTGTCACAGGTAAAATCGTCCGCGTCCGGATTGTGTAACATTTCATAATTTCTGTCGATAAAGGCGTTGTACTGTTTTATTCCACCTTGTGTGATCAGTGGCTTTTTCGTGTCAAACTGCACATAATTCTTGCTTTCAAATAAAAGATCGAGTTCAAATTTTCGTGCGTGTGTCAGTATTTCGTGCGTGATGGCGTGTGTCTGCGGAACGTATAAAAGCTCCCGCATGGTTCCGTTTTCGTTGCAGCATATGTTCGTACCGCAGCCGCTGATCACGCCGTCAAAGCCAATCTCCAAAAAACGTTTTTCTACATTCTGCAAGCATCTTCCGGTATTGATAAACATCAAGTGACCGTTTTCGCGGGCTTTTTGAATTGCTTTTCCGGTTGATAAAGGAATCGAGCCGTCGATTTCAGAGGTTAATGTTCCGTCAATATCAAAAAAGGCAATTTTTCTGTCCATTTTTTCCTTCCTCCCGTAGTTGTATTACTTTTATAAGATAGCATATATTACATAATACATTATATATTACAATACATTTTTTGAATATGATCTAGCCGCGTATAGAATTGCGCGTAAAAATCTTCTTCCGTTTTATATGGTTCTATATAGAAAAATTGAAGGATCTGCATTGTCACTTTTTTAATCAAATCTTCATCAGCATGTGCAAGCAGTTTCGCATATGTTTCCTTTAAAAAGTAGTGCCAGTCTGATATAAAGCGCTGATTTTGTTTTAGATTGGGTGTATCGATCCATTTGCTGATTTTTACTTTCGATTTATTTTCATTGGGACATTCCTTTACTTGCAGTATGTAGGAAAAACTGTTGTCTTCGTAGAGTCTGCCAAGCGGAAAGATACGGCAGATTCCCGGTCTGTATGCATGAATACTGCAACGGTTGTTCTCATCTAAAAACACGCATTGGCCGTCAAGATGATCAAGCATTTTTAAATTCGGAAGAATAATGCCGTCAACGATATTTAGTTCGATCTGTTTGTCGAGCATAGCTTCAAAGGAGCATTTTAGGTAGTTGGAAATTCTGTAAAAATCCAACGGATCAAGCACGATTGTATTTCCCATTCCATGACAACATTCACTGCAATCTTTACAGCCGTTGCAATCCGCCTTTACCATGTCGTTAATCTGATATTTTTTTCCGTCGGAAATCTTGTCTAAATCGCAATCTCTAAGCATTTTACAGACCCCTCCTTCCGGTTTCATAAAAATGAATTCAATAAACTATAATATACACTATAATTTGTATTTTTGCAAAGATATAATCGTTGACTTTTGGTTTATAGGTTGTTAATATTTTTATGAATTGTGTAATAGAAGCGGGCATCTTGTTTGCAGGCTGCATGTAATACGGGGGATTAAAATGAAAAAAATTCTGACAGATAAAATGAAACATAATTTGAGGCGTATACGGACTTCAATAAGATGGGTCATATTTTCAATTTTTTCGGGGATTGTCGTGGGAAGCGTCGGTGTTATTTTTTTTCGTATGATGGCTTTGGTCACGCATCTTAGGGAAGTGCATACATGGCTTATCTTTTTGCTTCCGATAGGTGGACTGGCAATCGTTGGCTCTTATAAAGCGCTGCATGATGAACAAGATACAGGCACCAATCTTGTTTTGTCAGCGATTCAGTCTGGTGATCATCTTCCGTTTCGAATGGCGCCGCTTATTTTTTTATCAACCATTATAACGCATCTTTTCGGTGGTTCGGCGGGGCGGGAGGGCGCTGCGCTGCAGTTGGGCGGCAGTCTTGGAAACAGCATTGGCAGATTGCTTCGTTTGGATGAGAAAGATAAAAATATTATGATCATGTGCGGAATGAGCGCTGCTTTTTCGGCACTTTTCGGGACACCTATGGCGGCGGCAATTTTTTCGATGGAGGTTGTCAGCGTTGGGATTATGCATTATTCGGCGCTTGTTCCGTGTGTTGTCGCCTCGCTTGTTGCACATGGAATTGCATATGAGTCCGGAATTATGCCGGAAACGTTTATCATTAGCGAAATACCCGCATTTGGCATAAAAACAGCCATAATCATATCGAGTCTTGCAATTTTGTGTGCATTTGTCAGTGTTTTATTTTGCGTGATACTTCATGGGACAGAGCATTTTTGCAAAAGACGATTTCAAAATCCGTTTGTCCGGATTTTTTTGGGCGGCTGCTTGATCATAATCCTTACGCTTTTTGTGGGAGATCAGAGATATAACGGAGCGGGAATGAATGTCATAGAACATTGTTTTGATGGAAGTGTGCGCCCGGAGGCGTTTTTAATGAAAATGATCTTTACGGCGATTACCATTGGCGCCGGATATAAGGGCGGAGAAATTGTTCCCTCATTCTTCACGGGCGCTACGTTTGGCTGTCTTTTTGGAGAGATTATCGGCTTTTCTCCGTCACTTTGTACCGCAATTGGTATGACGGGTGTGTTTTGCGGTGTAACAAACTGTCCGATCACTTCACTTTTGATCAGTTTTGAATTGTTTGGATATGATGCGATGCCTTATTTTCTGCTGTCGGTTGCGTTTAGCTATATGCTTTCCGGATATTTCGGACTTTATCACAGTCAAAAAATCATGTACTCCAAATATAAAACAAATTATATCAATAAGAAAACGGAATAAATTTATGAAGCAGTAAATACATGTTTGAATGCATTATAGGTCTTTTCGATCCCTTCCGAAAAGGGAGTGTAGCATAAATCAAGCTCCTGAACGCTTTTTTCATTGGAACACAGTTCGGTTTCGTCGGCAGTTACAGGAAATGGAAGAGGCACATTTTGGGCAAGTGCTTCCGAAACAGTGAGTTCTAACTCTTCAACAGGCACATCAATAACGGCTTTTAATTCGTTAAAAAAGCTGTCATAATCGGAGATTGTATCGTTGCAAATGTTATATGCATTTTTATATGCGTATTCATTTAACATACATTTTATGATCGCATTTGCAACATCTTTTACATAAACAAATTGAAATTTTCCCCCCGCATCCGTGATATGAGGAAGTATCTTATTCTGAACGGCAAGCTGTATGAATGTGGCTTCTCTTGGCGCGTAATTAAAGGGACCATATATAATAGAAGGGCGGAGGATTGTATAGTTTATATTTTTCTTTTTGCATTCTGTAATAAGTTCTTGCTCCAGTGCAATTTTTCCGGAAATATATTCTCCCGCGCTGCCGGAAATCTCTCTCGTTTCAAAGGGCGTGTTTTCATTCTTAATTTGACCAAGTCCACGTTTGTAAACATCAACAGTGCTGATAAAAATATATTGTTTTGCCTTTCCACTAAAATTGTTGAGCACAGTTGCAATATCGTTTTTTTCATATGCGCAAAAATCAACGATTACATCATATTCTTCCGTATTTTCCTGCCAAATCAAAGAATTTCTCCGATCGCCTTTGATCTGATGCACGTCAAATTCCTCTACGGAATACGTACCTCGGTTTACCACAGTAATATCATGTGATTTTGCCGCTTGAATAAGAAAAACACGTCCTAAAAAATAACTGCCGCCTATTACAAGGATTTTCATAGGATACCTCCTGTTTGATGCAATATTAGATATTTCATATGGTATAGTATATGCTGTTTTGTTAAGATAATAATATATTTTATACAAACATTTGTTCGTAAAAGTATTGTTTTGCGAATAGTTAAAAAATAAATACTTATTCTCTCACTATTACATTGCCACCTTGACTTATGCGGTCATTCATGATTTAATGTGTTGACCAATTTGGTCATTAACATTATTACTAAATATTAACCGTGATTTTTTTATAGCTTTCCATGTTTTATTTTTCCGTTTAAAATACAAAAATCCTATATTTTGCCAATATTATAACAATATTATTTGATGTTTTTTGTTTGAAATCCACAAAAACATCGCGTTATATCATCGATTTAACAGCTTATGTTTTAACCGTCATTTTTTCATTTCTTATTTAGCCCTAATAATTACACTTATTCAACGATATTATGCAGCCATATTCCTTTCTTGACCAAAATAAATCCAATAATACATTTGATAATATCACCAAGCTGTACCATTATATAAACGCCTAAAACAGGCAGTGTTGTAAAGCGACTTAACACAAACGCGATTGACACGCTTACACACCAGATAAATACGCTGTCAAACAGAAATGTGATAATAGTCTTTCCGCCTGAACGCAATGTGAAATATGTGGCATGTAAAAATGCATTCTGCGGCATGAAAAACGCAGTTGCCATTATAAAATACTTTGCAAGCGTTTTTGCCTCCTCATCAATCTTATAAAGTTTCGGAAATACAGGCGCCATGCAAAACATAATTACAGCAATTAGTGTACAGCAGAACACAGAAAATGCAATCATCTTATTGTCGGTATCTCTCGCTTCTTTCATTTTTCCCGCGCCTAAAAGCTGTCCAACGACAATCGCCACGGAGTCACCGAGTGCGATAAAAACGATATTAAATACATTATTGATCGTATTGGACACGTTAAGTCCCGCTACCACACTGTATCCTCTTATGGAATAGCATTGTGTAAGCATCGCCATTCCCGCTGCCCACAATGTCTCATTAAATAAAAGCGGGCTTCCTTTTAGGATAATCTTTTTGATCAGCGCACGCGGTACTTTTAGCGTGCTGAAAATTCCTTCAACATAAGGATAGACCGTTCTCTTCCTATAAACCTGAATGACAATGATAAACATTTCCACATATCTTGATATAACAGTGGCAATTGCCGCGCCCGCTACCCCAAGAGCGGGAAATCCAAATTTTCCATAGATTAATAAATAATTTAGCAAAAGATTTACGAATACGGCAACAATTCCGGATTTCATGGGCAAGAGCGTCTGACCGCATTCCCTGAGTGTACTGGAATATACCTGTACCATTGCAAATGCTGGAAGTCCTATGAGAATAATTTTCAAGTATTGCATTCCATAGAATAAAGTATCATGAATACTCTCCGCAGAGCCTTCGCCCTTTAAATAGGCATTGATCAGCATATCGCCCGCGCCCAAAAGTAAAATACAGGTAATAATCGTAATGACTGCCACCATCCATATTTTAAAGCGCATCGTTTGACGCACGCCCTCATGGTTTCCCTGGCCGTAATATTGTGCTGTAAATATTCCGGCGCCCGACACGCCGCCGAACAAACAGAGATTGTATACAAAGATAAGCTGATTAACGATCGCAACCCCCGACATCTGTTCCGTTCCGGTCTGCCCTATCATAATATTATCCAAAAGGCTCACAAAATTTGTGATACCGTTTTGAATCATGATCGGCACTGCGATCATGAGAACCATCTTATAAAAGTCACTGTTTCCTATAAACTTTGATAGGAATTTCTTTTTTCCCTGTAACATTACTGCACCTCTGTTCCCGAATAATTACAATTCATTACCTACTATAACATTTTATATTGATAAAATCCACACAAAAAAGAACAGATTTTTATTTTATTCTGTTCCTTTTTGCATTTCTTATTGTTAAATTTATAACACTATAAAAGGATTCATTTGACTTCTCAATTTCAGACTATTTTTTAATCTTTTTATCTGATATTTATGATTATCAATGACAGTGTCCGCCGCAATTTTTACAGTCACCGCCACACTGTAGTGATTTTCCCTCTTTCTTATCTCGTATCATGCTGCGTATAGCCAATGCTACCACAATAAGCAATACAATGCCTGCAATGAATGTGCCCATAATGAAATCTCCTTTTTGATAAATATACAGTCTATTTTGCCAATGCTTTTGTACCGATATCAATTTTTAAAGTATTGCTTTCCTTATAAGGTCTTAAAAGTAGGTAAATAAATCCAATGATAAGCAAGATTGCCACCACGGTACCGATTCCAAATACACCTGTTGAAACAAACATACCAATCTGATAAATGCAGAGCGATACCACATAGGCTAATCCACACTGATAACCTATTGCAAACCAGAACCATTTCCGATTGTTCATCTCACGCTTAATTGCTCCCATCGCCGCAAAACAAGGAGCGCACAAGAGGTTAAACACAAGGAACGAATACGCCGCAATTTGTGACATTTCTTCAAAATCAAGCACACCGAATACGCCGACAACTTCTTCTTTTGCGACAAGTCCCATAATGGTTGCGATAGTTGCTTTGATATTGTTAAATCCAAGCGGCGCAAAGATAAAGCTTACCGCGCTGCCAACCATTCCAAGGATACTTGATTCAAGCTCCATATCCGGATCAAAACCAAATGAACCGTCTACCATTCCGAAGCACGATCCTGCCCAGATGATAATCGAGGAAAGAAGAATAATTGTACCAGCTTTCTTAATAAAGGACCAGCCACGCTCCCACATGCTCCGAAGCACGTTACCGACCGTTGGCATATGATATGCCGGCAGCTCCATGACGAAAGGCGCGGGATCCCCTGCAAACATTCTCGTTTTCTTCAATATAATTCCCGAGCAAATAATTGCCGCAATTCCGACAAAATAGGCACTGGGAGCAACCCACCATGCATTTCCGAACAATGCAGCAGCAATTAATGCGATAATCGGAAGTTTTGCACCACAAGGAACAAATGTTGTCGTCATAATGGTCATCTTGCGGTCCCTGTCATTCTCAATGGTTCTTGATGCCATAACACCCGGAACGCCACAGCCCGAACCGATCAACATTGGAATAAAGGATTTTCCAGAAAGTCCGAATTTCCTGAAAATTCGATCCATAATAAACGCTACACGCGCCATATATCCACATGCCTCCAAGAAAGCAAGGAAGATAAACAATACGAGCATCTGAGGCACGAAACCAAGAACAGCGCCTACACCGCCCACAATACCGTCAAGTATAAGTCCTTTCAGCCATTCTGCACAATGAATTGCATCAAGGAGTGTTTCAAAAAGTACTGGTACACCAGGAACCCATATACCATATTCAGAAGTATCCGGCGCATCTTCCATCGCTTCATCGACCATTTCGCCGATATCAAAGCCCGCTTCCGCAAGAGAATCTGCATAAATACCGTAATTTTCATCAAATCCGCCGAAATCCTCTTCTTCAACAGCGCCCAATAAATCTTCTGCACCGATGACTCCCGCATCTGCCGCGTCCTCAATTGTTGCAACGACATCCTCTGTCCATATATTCTCTACGGCATATGAAGTCATATCATCATCAAACGCGCTGCTTCCGATGCCGAACAAATGCCATCCATCTCCAAACAGTCCGTCATTTGTCCAATCGGTCACCCATGTACCGACAGTCGATACAGAAATATAATACACCAAAATCATGACAACTGCAAATATGGGAAGCGCAGCAATCCTATTTGTCACAATTTTATCAATCTTATCCGATATCGTAAGCGCATTCTTATTTTTCTTCGTTATGCACTCTTTTATAATAGAAGAAATGTATGTATACCGCTCGTTTGTGATGATACTCTCCACATCATCGTCAAAAGCTTCTTCCATATCGCGAATTTCCGCTGTCACATCCGGCACATTCTGCATTAAGTTTACAATTTTATCGTCTTTTTCAAGAAGTTTTATTGCAAAGAACCGTTTCTGTTCTGTCGGAATCTCTTCACCAAGTTTTGACTCTACGGATTTAATCGCGCTTTCTGCCTTTTCGTCAAATTCATGTACGGGAAGCGCCGGTTTTTTCTTTGCAGCAAGAACTGCATTTTCTGCCGCCTCCTGAATGCCGGTTCCTTTTAACGCCGAAATTGCGACAACCTCACAGCCCAGCTTTTTCGAAAGCTTATCAATGTGAATTTTGTCCCCATTTTTCTCTAGAATATCCGTCATATTGACTGCCATAACAACCGGAATGCCGAGTTCCATAAGCTGTGTTGACAGGTACAGATTTCGTTCGATGTTTGTTCCGTCCACGATATTCAAAATAGCGTCCGGTCTTTCACTAATCAGATAATTTCTTGCTACCACTTCCTCCAGTGTGTATGGAGATAAAGAATAAATTCCAGGTAAGTCCATGATAACGACTTCCTTGTCGCCTTTCCACTTACCCTCCTTTTTTTCAACTGTTACACCCGGCCAGTTACCGACAAACTGATTGGAACCGGTCAACGCATTGAATAATGTTGTTTTACCGCAGTTTGGATTACCTGCTAATGCAATTTTAATTGACATAGTATGTTCCCTCTTCCTTTTGTTTGTTTTTGCTATCTGATAATTGTTATAACTTATATTTATTAGTTATTACTAACTTGATGTTAAAAAAATAAATCTTTTACTCAACCAGTATCATTTCCGCATCTGCTTTTCTAAGCGAAAGCTCATAACCTCTGACTGTTACTTCAACGGGATCTCCCAGCGGCGCTGTTTTTCTTACATAGATATCAACTCCCTTTGTGATTCCCATGTCCATAATTCTCCGTTTAACAGGACCTTCGCCTGTAAGTCTGCTCACTCTCGCAGTCTGTCCGCATGATACATCCTTAAGTGTTTTCATAATAGCGATCTCTCCTTTTCCTAATTTTCTGTTTTCTTAATCGTGTATGTAAATTATCACTGCGCAATATGATCACATAAGCACAGCTATACCATAATCTTGTTCGCCATATCTTTACCGATCGCCACTCTTGAATCCTTCACATTTACGATTATATTCCCACTTACCTCGGATATAACAGTAACCATGCTGCCGGCAACAAATCCAAGATTCTCTAAAAATTTACGTGTTTCTTCTTTTCCGCCAACCTTTTTAATCTTAAAGGCTTCACCTGTATTCGCCATCGTAATCGGCATAATAATCCCCCTTTCCATAAAAACATTCTTTTGATGTTAGTATATTCTAACTAATGTTATATGTCAAGAACTTTTTTGCCATTTGTATTGATTATCATGGCTAACTTGTTAAATACTTATTCTTAAAATGTCTTTACTCTGATTGACTTAAAGTCTTTCAATACAATTTTTGAGGGAGAACATCATGTCCCCTCGGTTTTTAATTTACGATACAGAGCAAAATACATTGTCACAAAACATGCCAATCCCCCTATCGCATTGGAAATAGGTTCCGCAAGAAATACCCCGTTGACACCAAACCCCAGCCTTGGCAACAATATCGTCAGCGGCGCAACGATTATTGCCTTGCGTAGCAAGGAGAAAAAGATTGCATGACGAGAATATCCCAGCGCGGTAAAAGCGGACTGTCCCGTAAACTGAAAGGCCATAAAGAAAAAACCGAAAAAATACAGCCGGAGAGCTCCCACTCCTGCCTCTATCATTGCTGTATCATCCGTAAATATAGACAACAACAGATGCGGACTTAAGAACACCAGCAACCATGCCAGCAGTGTATAAATAATCCCCAAAACGGCAGTAAAACGAATCCCCTGTCGGACTTTGTCATAAGCTTTCGCCCCATAATTATATCCCAACACCGGCTGCGCCCCGCTGGTAATACCGCTAACCGGCAAGGACAGTATCTCTCTGGCGGAATTGATCACCGTCATAATGCCTACATACAGGTCTCCTCCATAAATTTTCAGCGTGGCATTGCATACCACCTGAACCAGACAGTTAGTGCCCTGCATGATAAAGCCAGACAATCCAAGCGTCATGATTTCCCTTGCCAACCGCCAATCCGGCCGCAAATTCTCCTTTTTAATACAAAGCAGCGCTTTCTTCCCCGTCAGAAATTTCAGCACCCACACGCAAGAAACTAACTGGCTTAAGATTGTCGCCAACGCCGCACCGCTTACTCCCATATTCAGTCCGAAAATGAAAACAGGATCCAAAATCAGGTTTAATACCGCTCCCAGCAGCGTCGTCAGCATACCGATACGAGGAAAACCCTGCGCATTGATAAAACCATTCAGTCCCGTGGACAGCATAGTAAAAGAAGTCCCCAGCAGATATATTTTTAGATAAGCGTCAGCATACAAATAGGAAGCATCACTGGCGCCGAATAGATAGAGGATTGGCCTGCGTAATATGTAACAAAACAAAAACAGCATAAGGGATGTGCCAAGCAAAAGCGAGAAGGTATTGCCCAATATTTTTTCCGCACGCCTTTCTTTTCCGGCTCCCCTAGCAATGGAGAACAGCGGTGTGCCTCCTGTACCGAAGAGAAAGGTAAACGCCGCGATCAAAGTAGTCAGCGGAAATACCAATCCGATGCCTGTCAGCGCCATACTGTCTGCCCCCGGCAGATGGCCGATATAAATGCGGTCTACCACGTTATATAAAAGATGTACCAGCTGTGCCAGTATCAGCGGGATGGACTGTGCGATAATATTTTGCCAGACCTCTCCCTTGGCAAAATCAGTTGACTGCATAATTAGATCATCTCCATTTTGCTTTCTAAAATATTTTTATTCTACCATGTATGGTTGATAGCTTTCCTCAATCTTTCCAATTCAGAAATCTAACTCACGCTCTCTGCCAATAAACATACTTCTACCTCAAATTTGTTATAGGCATAATATATCACTAATCTACATTTTAGTAAATTATGATTTACTATTTTATTTAACAAAAAATACTTATCTTTCATTTTCTATTGACAGTAACTTTTTTACATTCATAACAATCTGACGCTTCTATGAAAGATCATAAAAAAGCTGCCGAATCGGGACGCATACTTTCTCCATATATCATGCTTCTTCAAAAAAGCAAACTTTCCCAATCTCTAAAATGCAAAGCCCAAAAGCGCGCCTGACTGCATCCACCGCCACACTATCCTTGAAATCATTTATAAATTATGAAATAAACATTTTATTGTTATTAATTCCATTAATTGCTCAAATGGGAAAAACTAAAACAAATGAACAATTGAATGCACTTGGGATAATTGATATAATAAGGGATAGACGAGAGATGTCGGAAGTGAATGCAAACAGGAAATATAATACGGGATAACAATTCTATATTTTCGAGATTGGAGGATACGATATGAAATCCCTGTCTACGGGAAAAATATGGCTTTTTGCAACCGGGCAGTTTGGCTGGTCATTGTTGTCCGGTTTGATTTCAAACTGGCTGGTCTATTTTTATCAGCCGGACGAAGCGTCAATTGCGCAGGGACAGACAATCTTTATTCCACAGGGGCTGGTGGTTCTTGGGATTTTTACGGTGATTGGGGGAATAACGGCTTGCGGGCGACTGTTTGATGCGGTTACGGATCCATTTATTGCCTCTTTGTCAGACCGCTGTACTTCAAAGAAAGGAAGACGTATTCCGTTCTTAAAATGGGCTTCCTTGCCGCTGGCGCTTTCTACGGTGCTTGTATTCTGGTCACCGGTAAATCAGATCAGCCGCATCAACGCAATCTTTTTATTTGCAATGGTAATGTTATATTACCTGTCAATTACGGCATATTGTACGCCATACAATGCCCTTATACCGGAATTGGGACATAACCAGCAGGAGCGATTAAACATTTCTACAATCATATCGTTTACCTTTATTGCGGGAACCGCAGTCGCATATCTGGCTCCTGTAATCTGGGGAACATTGATTCCGGTATTTGGACGTGTAAACGCAATCCGTGTGACATTTGCAGTGATGGCAGTTATTGCCTTTGTATGTATGCAGATACCGGTTTGGTCTATTAACGAAAAGGAATATGTCAATACAGTACCTTCGCAAGATTCCGCGTTTTCTTCACTTGTTTCCACATTCAGGAATAAAGAATTCTGCAAATTTGTGGGGTCGGATATTCTTTACTGGATTGCAATTACGATGTTCCAGACAGGGCTTCCGTTTTTTGTGACAAGTCTTTTAAAACTACCGGAAACGATGACGACTATTTATTTTGTCGGCATGACGGCACTATCATTAGTTTTTTACATTCCGATTAATAAGCTTGCACCTAAGTTTGGAAAAAAGAAGTTGATCCTTGCGGCTTTCGTGATATTTGCGCTGGCTTACCTGTATACGGGATTCCTCGGAAAGATTTCTTTAATTTCCGCAAATGCACAAGGTCTGATTCTGATGGTAACAGCCTCGCTTCCGATGGCTGTCTTTGGGATTCTTCCACAGGCAGTTGTTGCCGATATTGCACAGAGTGATTCAAAACGCACAGGGAACAACCGAGAGGGAATGTTCTATGCAGCGAGGACATTTTCTTTCAAGCTGGGGCAGAGTCTTTCCATGCTTTTGTTTACAGCTGTTTCCACGATTGGAACCGCATCGGGAGCAGGATACCGCATCGCGGCATTTGGAGCGGCGCTTTTCTGTATTTTGGGAGGAGTTATATTTTTATTATATAATGAGCACAAGATTAACCAAAGCATTTTATAGATATAATTCAGACCAGGAATTTGCACTATGCTGCAAATTCCGTAAGAAAGCGTAGTGGTTGAGATGCATCAAGCCACCACGAAGTGGTTTTGCATGGCTTGATGCTTGTACTTGTAACAGGAAGCCGAAGGCTGAACTGTTACAGAAAAAGGAGAGCATGTAGATGGATAAGAGAACAGTACATGATATGATATTGCCTGAGGAAGGGTATAAGGAAGCGATGAAAACTATTGTCGAGCCATATCTTACAGAGAGGATGACAACCGGATACTGCGAACGGGAAAAAGGAAAGCGAATTTTCTATGCGCGCTGCCTCGCAGATAGCCCACAAGGTATTGTGATTATCTCACATGGATATACAGAAACGGTTGAAAAATATCTGGAAAATATTTATTACTTTCTTCGAGCGGGCTATCATGTCTTTATGCCGGAACACTGCGGACATGGGCACAGTTACCGCATGTGCAGTGATACGAAGGATTTATCCCTCGTACATGTAGACAGCTATGAGCGGTATGTGAAGGATTTGTTATTTGTTAGCCATATGGCGGCTAAGGAGTTCCCGCAATTGCCAATTACTCTTTTTGGACATTCGATGGGTGGTGGGATTGCGATCGCTGCTGCGGCACATGCGCCAAAATTTTTTTCCAGGGTCATATTGTCTTCCCCGATGATCCGTCCAAACAGTGATCCTGTTCCGTGGCCTTTGGCATGTCTGGTTGCAAAGGTTTTTTGTGTAACAGGAAAGAGCGAGCAGTATGTTATGGGGCATCGTCCATATGATGCACAGGAGCAATTTGCAGACAGCGCTTCCGTTTCAGAGGCAAGATTTCACTATTATCAGAAAAAAAGAAAAGCGGAGCCGCTGTTTCAGATGAATGCAGCGTCATATGGGTGGCTTTTGCAGGCAGTACGCCTGAACCGCTATTTGCAGCAAAAAGCATGGCGTGAAATTACCTGTCCGATGCTGGTCTTTCAGGCAGAGATAGAAACGTTTGTCTCAAACAAAGAACAGGAACGATTTGTTAGAAAGCTGAGCCATAGGAGAAAATGGGATGCGAAACTTGTAAAGGTACAGGGAGTGAAGCACGAGATCTTTAATTCGGAAACAGAAGTCTTGAAACGTTACTGGCAGAAAGTGTTATAAAGATGGATAATAATAAGAAATAATTCCCGTATCAAAATGCGGGATCAGTCATTCTCCGAAAATGCAAAAGTCGGAATATATTGTCGTAAAAACCAAAAAAGATATTAATATTTAAGAAATATATGGTATAATACCTTTTACAGGCATTTTTTATCCCTGCAAGCAAAGAGCCGATCGGATATACTTGCAGAAGGGCATTAGCTTATGGAAGGAAGTGAGTAAATGCAGAGCATCATGACAGGTTTTCTGATTCTTTTGCTGGCAATTAACAGTATTATGGTTTTTCAACTCCGTGATATGAAGAGGACGGACATCATAAGGCATCTTAGATATATGGCTTTGGGAGTGGCAGGGATTATTGTCCCGGAGATGGTTATATTGCTTACAAAGGACAGGCAGATTGCGTATTATGCATTTACATTTTACTACATCGCCCTTGCGTGGTATGCAATGATGATTTTCCGGTTTTCTGTCAGCTACTCAGGGTATCAATTATTTAAAGTTTATAAATCACCTTTTGTTTGGATTACGGTGATAGAGTCAGCCGTCTTAATCTGGGGTATGTTTTCGGAGCGCGTTTTTACAATTGCCCATGCTAAGTGGTATGATCATATATACTGGATTTGCAGAGGATTTTCCATGTTCTATGTATATGCCATAGTGAGCAGTATTTTCTTAATCGGTGCGGTGGTCGTGCTTATGATTGCAGCGACCCAAAGCCCCAGAATATATCGACTGAAGTATTCGGGCGTTGCGATCATTATTGCACTGATGGTGATTTCCCGTTTGAATTCACAGATTAGGCAACAGCCCATTCTGGTGCAGGTGATTGGTTTTGCATTTGGCGAAATAGTGATTGTGTATATGGCGGTACATTATGCGCCAAAAAAACTGAATCAGAGGGCGATGCAGTTCGTAGCTGATAAATTGAATGATGGTATCGTGTTATATGATGACGAGCATCAGCTTCAATTTGTAACCACAGGATACAGCGATGCGGTTGGGTTTAAGGGGATACAGGGAATAAGTAATGAGGAGATGTATTGGACTAAAATAATTTCCGGAGCCAATGTGGGGAATGCATGGAATGGACGAGTAATGTCGGTTGCCCGTGATGATGATACATACTATTACGAAATTCAGCATATGGCGCTCAATGAGGACGGCAAGTTAATCGGAACCGTTTATTGGATTAGAAATGTCACCGAATCCATAAAGAGTTATGGGGAAATGGTTTGCCGCGCCAACTTTGACGAGCTCACTGGGATTTATAATGAGGCGCATTTTCATGAAATGGCAAGGAAGCTGCTTGAGGAAAACCCGGACACTGACTTTGTCATGACATGCTCGAGTGTTGAGAAATTCAGAGTTTTTAAAGAACTGTTTGGTCAGGAAAAATATGATGACTATCTGATTCGGACGGCGGAGTCTTTAAGGACGGGGCTGGTTCATATTCCGCATTGCGTATATGGCAGAATTGGAGAAGCGGATTTTTATATCATGATGCCGAAGGAGGCCTTTGACCCACAACAGTTCTTGGATGCGATAGACGGAGTGGCGAACGCGTATAGCACCAATAACTTTAATTTAATCGTAAAGGCTGGTGTGTACGAGATTACAGAGCCGTTGCAGGATATGTTGGCAATCTGCAACAAGGCTTCCATGGCTTGTGACTCGATCAAGGGTGATTATGGAAAACAGATTTTGTGGTTTGACGAGAATATCCAGAAGGAGTCGCTGCTGAAGGAACGCTATAACGCCGAACTGAGTACGGCAATTGAGCATGGGGAAATACAGATTTACCTGCAGCCGCAAGTAGACAGAGAGGGCAAGGTAATCGGTGCAGAGGCTTTGGCAAGATGGGTGCACAGGGAGGACGGCTTGATTCCTCCAGCATACTTTATTCCCTTCTTTGAAATGAACGGCAGAATCACGGAGTTGGATATCTGTATTTGGAAGCAGGCTTGTGAGAAACTGAAAGAATGGAAAGAAAAGGGCAGGGACGACCTTCATATATCGGTCAATATCTCAGCAAAAGATCTTTATGCCCTTGATATTTATGAGCATTATGTATCGCTTGTGAAAGAGTTCGGTATTGATACCAAGAACTTAAAGCTGGAAATTACGGAATCGGCGATTATCAATGATTTGAAGCAGCATGCGCACCTTGTGGAGAGACTGCAGGAGGCGGGATTCGAGGTCGAGATGGATGATTTTGGGAGTGCGTATTCTTCCTTTAATATGCTGAAAGATATCTGTGTGGATGTGCTTAAGATTGATATGAAGTTCTTAGGGGATACGGAAAATGAGGAACGAAGCCATGCTATCCTAAAAAGTATTGTGGATCTGTCGGGAGAACTTCACATGAAAACCATCGCGGAGGGCGTCGAGACAGAGGAGCAATTTGAATTCCTTAAGGGAGTGGGCTGTGATATCTATCAGGGATACTATTTTTCAAAGCCCATGTCTGTAGCGGACTTTGAGGCGAAGTATTTGTGATCATTCAGGCAGATAGTTGTTATCTGCCTGAAATTTTTGTGCACAGGGGAGAACTCTTCCCTACTCGATTTCCCATGCGGGGTCATTCGCCACTTGTGCAAGGGAAGCTCGTCTTGCGTCAATCTGGTTTAGAACATCCTCAGGAGACATTGCTCCCTCACACATTTCAAGAATATCACTGGAGATTTCACCCCATTGTTCATTGAAATAAGTAACCTCATCCTGGAGAACTAGACCGGACTCCTCATCGCTAAACTGGTCAAGGAATTCCATTGTCGCTTCATCATGACTGGTAACTTGTCCCAAATCAAAAGGAAGATTGTTTACGCTGTTGGCATTGTTAATCACATATTGTATGCTGTCCTTTGTTGCAATATATTGTAAATATAATTTGGCAGCATCGATATTCTGAGACGCGTTGCTTATGTATTTTGACGGCCCAGTAGGGTGGACATTGAGTATCTGGTTGTCACAGATGGGTAGCAGCATGATACCAAAATCCTCTTTATCAAAACCTTTGTTCATTTCGCTGGATATAATGGAATCGATCATTCCAGGTCTCAACATACACATCGCATATTCGCCGTTTGCCAGATATCCCACCGCATTGTCATAGGTGTCCGTTGCAAAATTTTTACCCATGTAGCCTTTAAGCGCCAGATTTTGTATCTGCTCCAGAGCAAGCTTCATTGATTTGAGTTCCGTAAATGTGATTATATTATTGTTTAATTTTTCAATGGTTCTCGGCTCGCTTTTGTCAAGGAATTGGCCAGTCTCGGCGAATAACATTGTCTGGTGCCATCCGTCAGCCATTGGCTCATAAATAGGTATCACACCAGTGTCTGCAACGTTTTGACACATGGTGACAAAGGCGTCATATGTGGTCGGGACTTCTGTAACCCCCGCATTGCTTAGCAACTCCTTGTTGTAGATCATATAGTAATCAGTCGTATTGTCGAAGTAAGACATTCCGTAATTGCGACCGTCAATCGATGTTTCCACAGCCGAGAAAGTATCATAGACCGCCATCCAAGGCTCGTCCGAAAGGTCAACAGCGTATTTATCAAGCTGATAAGTGTTTTTGATGGCCAATCCAGACTGGGTCATAAAGATATCCGGCGGATTATCGCTGTCCAATTTGGCAAAAAGCGTGTCCAGATAGACATCATCCTGATACAGATCGTAGACCACCTGAATACCTGTCGCAGCTTCAAAATTTGTCCCCAACTGCATCTCCGCATCTGTTACCCAATCAGACGACGCCATCAGGGTAATTGTGGAACCGGTTAGTTTGGATCCGCGGGCTAGATCTTTAAATGTGAGATCATTTTCCGAAAATTCGGAGCCACATCCAGTGAACAGAGTGATACATAAAGGGATACATAGCAATTTTAAAAGTTTATTTTGTTTCAGATTATTCAACGACATTCTCTCCATTCTTATTTTAAGTCCCGCAAGCAATAAAACAACCGGATATGCTCGCGACAGGGTTGTTGATGAAACTGATTCTATCATATAAGTGGGACGGTGTCAAAAAATAGAGTAAAAAGGCATATAATATGGTCTCTCTTAGCATTTGTGCTATAAAAGGCTTACAGCATCTTTCAATAATATTTAGGTATCACACTCCCGAAAAGACTATAGAAAAAGCCGCAAAATCAGGATGCACATTTTCTGCATATATCATCATGCTCCTTCAAAAAACATAAACTTTCCCANTCTCTAAAATGTAANGCNNAAAAGCNCGCNTNACTGCATCCACNGCCACACTATCATTGAAATNATTTATAAATTATGATATACTGTANTAGNACTCATTATATTNGTCAAAATGCAAACGAAACATTCATATTAAATAGGAGAAAATTACAATGATAGTAAATGAATCGTCAGAAAATTACCTTGAAACAATACTCATGTTAAGCAAAAAGCTTNCTGTAGTACGTTCTGTAGATGTTGCAAATGAACTTGGCTTCAAAAAGTCGAGTGTCAGTATTGCNATGAAAAATTTACGTGAAAAGAATCACATTACAGTCACCGATGCCGGTTTTATCTATCTCACTGACTCCGGCAAAANCATCGCAGAACAGGTGTACGAACGGCATGAATTTTTATCATCGTGGCTTATCAGCTTAGGGGTTCCCGATGAAATCGCTACCGAAGATGCCTGTAANATCGANCATATTTTCAGCAAAGAAAGCTATGATGCNATCAAGAAATTTGTAAATGAACATTCGNATTAATATGTTAATAATTAAAAAAGGTTTCCATCGAAACCTTTTTTAATTATTATTTTTTCTAATAGTATCAATCATCTCACCNATNTCNCCNTCAACATCATCAAACAGNTAGCGCTTTCCNNCATGCTCTTTTACATGGNCNCGTATTTCGTTGTTAATCGTTTCAATCTCTTCCCAAAGTCCCTGCGCGGACAACCGCTTTGCTCCCTGTCCCCATACGATCATCTGTTCAAGCCTGTCAGAGGTTGCCACTACAACTTTATGCTTTTTACCAATCTCATGCGTAACTTTTTCAATATATTGATCTGCAGTTTCCGCCTCTTTCGTATATACCACATGAATATTGTGATAGTCAAATACTTCTCCTTTGCCTCCATGAACCTTGTATGCATCAAATACCAAAATCAGCTCCACTTTTTTGTANCCTTGATAATTGCACATAATGTCCATAAGCTTATCTCGCGCACTGTCAATGTTTGTTTCNGAAAGACTGCGCAGCTCATCCCACGAAAAAATGATATTGTATCCGTCTACAAGCAGGTATTCCGTTTCATCTTCATATTGATGTATATGCTCTTTTCCCTTGTAGTTTTCCTCTCCCGATGAAACAATTCTTCTGCTCCAACTGTTCCGCTTTTTCTTTGCATTGCCAAAAGTGCGTTCAAATATCTCGTCAATTTCTTCCTGCGCAATAAACATATCTCCAAACTCAGAAGTATTCCTTTTATTATTTTGACTGATATGGTCATCATCTTCTTTTCTGTCAAATAAGCCGTTGTCAATATGTGCATATTCTGCGACCTGNTCCCAGCCAACATAATACCCTGCGCCATGCGAACAGAATATTGACCCAGTTGGATTATCTGTGTCCCCCTCCGAATCATATCCCATATTTTGTATGACGTCCTCCGCATTATGACATACATCATAACCACAAAGACTGCACGAAAAGCGCCCAAGTCCTTTACTGTAAGACGTTACCTCAAGTTGATAATCCTGCATCAATGCCGCCGGCGCCTGTCCTGTTATCACTGCAAGATCATTTTCTATAACAGGTCCCTCAAAACTTCCGTTTCTTCTTTGAATGTCGGTCATCGCACGTCCGACATACTCTTGCGGCACTTCCAGCCGAAACGCATATACCGGTTCCAGCAAAACACTTTGTCCCGATTTCAGTCCCTGCCGCACTGCTCTGTATGTTGCCTGTCGGAAATCACCGCCTTCTGTGTGCTTTTGATGCGCCCGCCCTGCAATAAGCGATATCCTCATATCCGTAATCTCACTTCCTGTGAGCACGCCGACATGCTTTTTTTCCTCCAGATGCGTCAATATAAGCCTCTGCCAGTTCTTATCCAGCAAATCCTCGCTGCAGTTTGTTGCAAATTCAAGACCACTCCCTCTCTCAAGAGGTTCCAACAGTAAATGCACCTCCGCATAATGCCTGAGCGGCTCGAAATGCCCTATCCCCACCACCGGAGCTGCTATCGTTTCCTTATATACAATATTTCCCGTTCCAAAAGATACATTTACCCCAAATCTTTCATAAATAATACTTTTTAAGATTTCAAGCTGCACGGCGCCCATTACCTGTACCTGAACCTGTTGTGATTTTTCGTTCCATATNACATTCAGCTCCGGATATTCCTGTGAAAGACCGCACATCTTTATATAAAAATCGTGAATGTTACACTGATCCGGCACTTCAATCCCATAATTCAGCACCGGCTCCAACACTGGAATATGACTTCCGACTAAAGCGCCAAGACCCTCACCCGAAAAAGTCTTTGCAAGACCCGTTACGGCACAGATTGTCCCCGCAGCAGCCTCGTTTACCGCGCGAAACTGATTTCCCGCATAAATTCTGATCTGATCTACTTTTTCTCCTTCTCCCAAAACGTCTTTTGTTCGCAACACTCCGCCGGTTATTTTCATATAAGTAAGGCGGTTTTTTTGCTCATCGCTCGCAATCTTAAAAACCCTCGCGGAAAATACATCAGGATAATTCTTTTCTTCCATATATGTACATATTCCACTTAAAAACTCCCCAATTCCCTCCTGTTTTAGGGCAGAGCCAAAAAAACACGGAAATACCTTTCGTTCGGATATCGTTTTTGCAATTTCCACTATGGAAAGTTTTCCATCTTCCAAAAAGCTTTCCATAAGCTCCTCGGAGCACATCGCAAGATTATCCCAAAAGGCANTTTCATCGTTTTCTGCTATCGAAAAATCGACACAGGACTCATCAAGTTTTGTCTGCAATGCNCCAAAAATCTCCTCCTTGTCGGTTCCGTTTATATCCATCTTATTGATAAACAGAAACACCGGTATCCGNTATCGCTTTAAAAGCTGCCAAAGCGTCATCGTATGTCCTTGAATGCCGTCCGTTGCACTGATCACAAGGATCGCATAATCAAGCACCTGAAGCGTCCTTTCCATTTCTGCGGAAAAGTCAACATGTCCCGGCGTATCTAAAAGACAAATTTCCTTATCATGATATTGTAATTGCGCCTGTTTCGAAAAAATCGTGATTCCCCTTGCGCGCTCCAGTTCATAGTTGTCAAAAAATGCATCTTTATGATCTACACGCCCAAGTTTTCGAATNCTTCCACTTAAGTAAAGCATACTTTCCGCTAATGTCGTTTTTCCGGAATCAACATGCGCCAGAATACCCAATACAATCTTATTCGTTTTCATATACTNATCCTNTTTGACTATTTTAGTCAAGAATTATAGTTTTGACNGCACTGCTCTCTTTGATTTATGGCTTNTTTTGACCTANACGGTCATTTATCTTNACATTTCTACATCTGTTAAGACAGGCAAATATTTCCTGTTTTCTTGGCATTGCGAGGTCACACGGCACACTCTTTCCNCAAACTGTTACNAATCCNATTTTCTCNAATTCACTNCTAATCCTCTCGACTGCCTCTTGCAACGTTATTNTGCCATTNAACATTTTTTCATGTACATATTTGCAGATATATCCAAGCGTCCTAAGCTGTTCCGAATCCACAAGCTGTTCCACCGCTCTCATATCTATCGTNTTTTTATTTACGCTGACTGATCCCGCATCATTTACCCTTATCTTTGTCCTGTCATCGCAAAAGCTTTTATTTGGCTGCATCNNTCTGTGAAACGAAGGCATTTGCGCTTTATTTACCTGCTCTTCCTTACAATCATTATTTTCAAATTTATCTGCCTGCTCCTTTGCGTTTTTTGTGATGTCATATGCAACATACTCGTCCATCTGTATAATGGTATCCGCTTTTTTAAAATACGCNCCCGAACTTCCCGCAACCAGTATTGTGGAAATTCCAAATTGGTGATACAGCTCTCTTATCCTGTCAATATAGGGGGTAATAGGCTCCTTATCCTTTGCCACTACAAGCTGCATCAATGCATCTCTGATCATAAAATTAGTCGCGCTCGTGTCTTCATCNATCAAAAATGTTTTACTTCCAGCCTCAATCGCTTCTACTACATTTGCTGCCTGAGAGGTACTTCCGCTTGCATCTTCTGTATAAAAACATGTTGTATCAACCTTGTTCGGCAGATTTTTGATAAACATTGAGATATCCGTGCCTGTTATGCATCTTCCATCNTCAGCCCTCAGTTTTACTGCCGTTTCGTCTGTAATAACGTACTCTCTCCCATCATTTTCGATATGATTGTATACACCTCGCTCCAACGCCTCAAGAAGCGTGGATTTTCCATGATATCCTCCTCCTACAATTAACGTAACGCCTTTCTTTATCCCCATTCCGCTCAACTTATTCCCATTNGGNAGCTCAAACGTTACTTTCATTGACTCAGGTGTTTTGAACAAAACGGCATTTTTCATAGGCTTTTGTGAAACTCCCGTTTCCCTTGGAAGGACTGCTCCATCTGCCACAAACGCCACCAAATCCAATTTCTTNAGCTCANTTCTTATGTAATTTTGATTCTCCGCCAATTCCGCTACCTTTTCTATTTTTGCTTTATCCATATTTCGAAAAAGCAATTCACTCTCCACTGCTTCCGGCAGCAATGAAAAAAGGATTTTTATAAGTTCTCCGGAATTGATCGTTCTTCCATTTGCCGGAAATCCAATTTCCATTCGCACGATCACCGTTCCGTCATCTTCTTTTATTTCACATCCGCTGCGCTCTAAAATCTCCTGACCGCACCGACTCACACTCATCAGCCCGCTTTTCCCCGATCCATGCGCGGTAAATGACGCCTTTGAAAGCCTTCTGCCAAACTGTCGTAACAAATAATCCTGCAGCGCAATCTTTTTATATGTTTTATCCATAAAATTTCGTGGAATGTTTGCATCTTTCCCCTCAACAATCAATTTTATCTTTGACGGCGATGCAAACGGATCCCCTTGAACATGCTCGATATCAAGAATATATTTATCAAATTTGTATAATCCCTTTGTGTCCTTATATGCAGGATACCCCTTATGATCTATTTTTTTCAGTAACATCTTTAAATCATCGCTTGTTTTCATAAATTTTGTTATGTCCTTTCCATTGCTATTTTGATTCTAAAATCAATATTTTACGTAAAATTTGATTTTTTCGTACATTTCCCTTGACCTCATCATGGGTTTTCAACATAATTATTATAAACTATTCTTCCTAAGATTAACAGATATAAATTAATGAGGGGACGTAATGCAATGAATGAAAAACAAAACAAAAGACTGATGCACCTTGTAAAACGTGCCCACGGTCTTCTTGAAAATAATGATATTCAAAAGCAGCGAACAGTTCAGAATCAGCTGGGAAATATACTGGGAAATAACAAAAATTATAAATTTACACCGCAAACGGCTTATAATCTTTACGCAGAATGGACAGACTATATTCCAAATGAGCTTGCAACGGACCATAATGACGCTGTTATTTTTTATTGTCACGGCGGCGGATACATGACCGGAAGCTGTGTGTATGCAAGAGAACTTACCACAAAACTGGCAAGGCATACAGGAGCCCGCATATTTTGTTTTGACTACCGCCTTGCCCCCGAATTTCCATATCCTGCGGCTGTTGAAGATGCAATGTCTGCATGGAATGCGTTTCTATCCTGCGGTTATCACGCTGAAAATGTCATTATTGCCGGAGATTCTGCCGGTGGAAACCTTGCGCTTGTCCTTACGCTTATTTTACGTGAAAAAAATATGACACTCCCTAAAAGTCTTATCCTTTTTTCTCCGTGGACAGACATGACTTCATCCGGAAAAAGTTATCATTCCAAAGAATTGATCGATCCTGTATTAAGCAATGAATATATTGAAAAAGCGATCTCCAGCTACTTAGGCAGCGCCTCCGCCCTCTCACCTTATGTATCGCCGCTTTTTGCAGATTTTAAAAACTTTCCGCCTGTTTATATTCAGGTCGGCAGTAATGAAATCCTTTTAGATGATTCGCGCCAGCTATACAAGCAGCTTTTGAAACATAACGTGTATGCAAAGCTTGATATTTTTGATGGCATGTGGCATGTTTTTCAGATGTCGCCCATTATGAAAGCAGAAAAAGCAATGCAAAAAGTTTCATTATTTATAAAATAACCGTGATTTCTTCATACCTATAGTTTACAGAATATTTCCTTCATTTTTATTTCATATTTACATAAAATATTCCAATAATTTTTATTTATTGCCAATATTTTGCAAGATTTTCTCCAAAGTGCCGTTTTTTTTATCTACTATACGGTATATAAGGCTAGATTTCTTATGATCAACCGTCATCTTTTCCTATCCTGGCGGTTAGTCTTTTACATCTTTTCCGTGATTTCTTCCTATCTTAACCGTTATTTTTTCTGGCTTTAACAGTCATTTTTTTTGCTCTTAACCGTTACTTTTTTATCTCTTATGCCTTAAAATACTGATATTTTCAACTATTTTTATTTACTCTTATACATAATCATACTCTTTATACTTTTTCATACTCTATTTATACATTTCATAGATAAGAAATGTTGAAATAATAATAAAAAAAGCATTTGATTTATTTAGAAAATACTACAGTCATTTTTTTATATCTTATTTTAAAAGTAAAATCGTATATTTATTAAGGACAATTTAACCGTAATTTTATCATATCTTTTGAATTGTTCTACAATTTAGTAAAAATACACGCAAAACAACCGTAGATTTTTCATACCTTTGAAATTTTATTNTATGAAATCATAATATTGGTCGAAAATAATGGTAATTTCTTAGTTTTTGAAAGAAATACACTGATTTTTTNGCTGGATGAAATTTGACTTGTTTAAATAAGTTTTATATGATTAAAATACCGTAATTCTTTCATATCTTTCAAACAATTTCCCTGAAAATATTAGAAAAATAAAGACTTTTTAACCGTCATTTTTTTATAGCTCNCTAAATTTTAATAAAAGCCGTGATTCTTTCACGGCTTAGTGACTGNTATAGTCAAAAATGGATATAAANAGNAAAAANTGTNNAAATATGNAAATNCTACACNGATTAGTAGAATTNTNTTAATANAATCTCTTACAAACCATATTCATCAATAAAGTTGTCTAATAATATCTGNATCAATTCATTAAATGAGCCNCCATTTTTTGCNCAGTAATTTTCGGCTATTCTTACGGAGGAAGGTCTTAATACAAGTGANTTTCTTATTGATTTTGATTCACTTTTNTGAGTAAACATATTGGGAGCGCTCTTTTTGCCGTTCTTTNNTGTTCTNGTCGGNATNGGTTCAGAATATGTTTCNGCAGCTTCCTNATATTGAGGTTGNATGACCGGCGCNGGGATTTGTTGCGCTGNTANTGCTTGAGGNGCCGGTTGTTGTGGCTGTATAGGGGGNACATNATTGCTTATAACTGTGCTATNAGATGNATTCTCAACCTGANGTTCAGGTGCATTGTCGGAATNGACTNCTTGCTCTAAAGCNGGTGNTTCAACCNTAACTGTATCATTTATTATGGTTTCCTCTTTTTCGGGAATCGAAACTTTTTGTTCTGGAATAACCGTTTTTTCAGGTGTTTCCATCACACCGGCTGTTTTTAAATCGGTAACGCGCTCATTTTGTTGATTGTTTTGTTTTGCTTTTTTAAACTGATTCATTTAAAAAACCTCCCGTGCAATTAATTCTTTGATAATCCGCCTGATTGCCATTGCAGCTTGATGCGTTGGCTGAAGAAGCACAATAGGCAAATGGTTTATGGATGTATCTTTCATCGCTACAGAACCGGGAATAGGTGTTTCAATCAAAATATCTTTGAAATCATCTTCCGACAGATAATAGTCCTGTAAATCTTTGGCAAGATTAATTCTCTTGTCAAAATTGTTAATTACAAGCGCTCTAATGTTGTTTTCAATCCCTAAGTCTTCAATGTTTTCTTCCCAAAGGAACGTAAATAACTCTGCGCCCTGAATAGCATTCAATGAAACGTCCGACACAAGGATAATCGAGTCTACAAAATAAAATATATTTTGATTGATTACACCGAGATTTGGGTTTGTATCAAAAATCACGTGCGTATATTGTGAGAAAAATTCTTTGTTTCGTTCAAAATAATTTGCTAAAAGCTTTTCGCGTCCGGCTATGCTGACGAGCTGCATTTCGGTTTTGATCAATAAAATATTGGATGGAATAATATCTAGATTTGGAAGTTTGTCTAATACTCCATGCATGATAATTTCAGACGGATTGATTTTTTTATTCTCAAATATTGTCCGAATATTATTTCTTTCCATATCAGAGCAATCGATTCCAATGTCGTTTGTCAGATTACATTGGGGATCCCCGTCAACTAATAGAATTTTATTTTCGGGATTAAGGGCTAATGCTCCGGCAAGATTAAAACAGCTCGTTGTTTTACCGGTGCCACCTTTTAATGTTCCAAATGCAATGGATTTCATAATATTATTCCTTTCTTTTTTCTATAGTATATATTATATGTGAGTTTGTATTTTATAGTATGAATCGACATATTAATATTATACTAACATATATT
>JAAUZZ010000003.1 GCA_014804345.1 Lachnospiraceae bacterium
CTTCTTTGCTTACATTTATTCTACATTTTTATACAAATAGCGTCAATAAACCTATAATTCAACAATAATATACCTATTGTTCCTTTTTCTCCCTTCCATTATTCGTATGACTATAAAGTATGACTATCTTTTAACATGAATAAAAAATATAACCTTCAACACAAAAGCAGCCTTTTGTTAAAAAGCTGCTTCTATAAAAAGTGTTGCATTTAATCTTTGACAGATATGTAATTCAATAAATATATAGAGGATTGGTTCCGGCTGAGAAAGGCAGGAGTTATTTGTCCGATAGTACTTCTTCCCGTTTTTAATTATAAGAATCGGCAATCTGCAAGTGCCAGTTCTCGAAAAGACCTCACTCGAATATATCGGGCGGCCTTTTCTTTAAGTATTCCCTGAAGCTTCATTTATTCATCTCCCAGCAGATAATACGGAAGAATTTCTTTCGCTTTCTTTATGTATTCATGAGCATCCGCTCCCATGCGAAATACATGATTATTGCTATTTTGCACGATCGCTTCCAGTTGTTTATAGATAGGAAAATCCTCTTTGAGCGCCAAATAACAGCTGCTTCTTGCCGGAAGGATAAACTGACAGTTATTATCCCTTTTAATTGTCTGCGTTATAACATCACTTCCTGCTATAACATTTAACAGCTCAAGTGCATATTCCTTTTTTCTTTCATCCATGGATAAATTGCTGTTTATTGCTGCTACATCTACATAGAAAAGCGGTATATCCTCCCTGTCTGCCAGAGAAAGCGTACTGACCTTCACATCGTCAAGAACTCCCATCTGTGCCATAGATTCACTGTAGCCTATATAAGTCCTGCCGCTTCCGCTTCCGAACCAACCGGCTCTGTCATAATCACCGCCTGTTTCATAATATGCTCCCTTTTCGCCCGCCATCAAAATCAGTTCATTTAAACTCTGTACGGCTCCCTCATCAATATTTTCCAAATCCGGCATTTGCGCAAAATCAGAATAGACGGCTTTCTCATCCGTAATAGCGTCCAAATAAAGGCATATGTTGCCTGTACCAGATGACATATCTATGATTAATCCCTTTCCCTTTTCCGGCTCCGCCTGCGTATATTCATAGCTTCCCATAACTTCATAAAGCTTGTCCACATTTCCTGCCTGCGCTACGTCTGTATCCTCAGAACGGTAAAAAAACAAATTGGCACATATCATCTCCGGCATTCCGTAAGTTGTGCCATCGACCTTAAGTCCTTCCCTGACAAACGGAAGAATATCCTCATAATCATTAATATCCGCTTCATTGACAGCCAGCAGTTCCCCCTTTTCTGCATATTCCCTCAAGTAAATGGCATCCAATACGACAATATCATATTCATCCGGTACTTCCACGCTTGAATAACAGTCCCAGTCGGTTATAAATTCTAGATTAACATTGTCATGTGATACATCGCTTTTCCAAGTGTCTGTTATGACTTTTTCAAAATATTCCACATCCGGCACATACGGGAATAAAGCAACGCTCAGGGTTATGGCGTCATCACTTTTGTTTATACTGTTAGCGGCTTGCTCTGTTTCTTTTGTGAGATTAGTTTGGCTTGCCCTTTGCTGTCCGCAGCCGGTAAATACCGTTGTCACCGCCAGCAGTAGAAAGATGCCCTTCCGAATCCCTGCTAATATATTTCTTTTATTCATATGTTTTCCTTTCAATTAGAGCTCATGATAATACATTTCGTTAATTTTGCGGCATTCTTCTACTATCTTTTCCGACACTGCCGATTTCTGTTTTGCCTCAAGGGCTTTCATGCTCATTCCCTGTGCTCCATAATCACCGACGGCAATCCCGTTTCCCCAGATAAAATCAGAAGGAGAAATCTCAAGGGAGCATACATTAAAACTTCCATTGACCGGACGGGCGCCTTCTATCTTTTCATATCCGCTCTCTGTCAGAATCTCATCGCCAAATTCCAAATTTATTGCGGCAGTTTCCCTTTTTTTCGTCTTAAAGGGGTGGTCATGTGTAAGAAAGATTTCCTTGCCGCTTTCCAAAGTGATGCATATCAGCATATCTTCCATACCACGGATAACATTGCGCACTTCACAGGCTTCCCTGTCTGTACCGAGCACTTCTTCGCCAATCCGGATATTCTTGATTTTTTTGTGTGACCCATCAGCCATAGTAATCTCTGTATTTTCTTCAAGACATCCCCAATAAAAGAGAATGCTGGGGATTTTTTTATAATTATTGGGCGCGCTTCCCAAAGAATACTCCTTGCTGGAAATCACCACGATGCATGTACTTTCCTTACCGGAAGCTGTTTCTTTATATTTGAAGGTAGCCTGAGAGCGTAAGTCTGCGGAAGAACATGCGGTCTTAACACTTTTGGGGATTGTACAGTTCCATTTTTTATTATATTCATAATGGATTGTTCTGCTATTGATCCTACTGATTGAAGCTTCACCGTTTTCATAGACATGTCTGTCATCCCCGTTTTGCAGAAAAATCTTATCTGTCGTATAGCTGCCGTCTATATACTCATATCCATCACTTAGATGAATGTCCCCACTCATATCAAGATATGCATCCTGCAGGCCTGATTCTACACGATATTCGGTATAGTCATAATCAACCGTCTTCAGCTGTTGAGCCCGATCAAATGAAACATGGATGGGAGAACCCTGCGGTGTGCGTATGTTTCTTGGATCCTTCACTTCTATGTCTTTGACAACATCACTCATTCCAAGCACATAACCTGCCGAAAATACTTCATCGTATGATTTCGCCACACTGCCTCGGCTTTTCCCAACCGCTTTCACATGTACCTTTATGTCAGTTGCCTTTACCTCTTTTTTGGCCGCACCAGATACAATGACATTTTCAGCGGCGTCCACAGTAGCAGCCAGCGTGTTTTTTGCAATAGATACGCCGTCCTGCAAAAGCTCCACCTGCACTACGGAAAACTCCGGTGATTTTCCAAAATAAATCCACACATCCGCTCCAAGTTTGTTCCTTGCCGGATCATACACAACATCAACGGCAAGAACCTCCGGCTCTGTAGCGATATCGTCTGTCATACCTGCCGTTTCAAGCTGTCTTGTCATTTCTGACAATCCTACCATAAAATCACTTCCGACCATCTTTTCCAATTGTTCTTTTGCGTTCATAGTAATGTCTCCTTGTATAATATTGGTGTAGTCAATAAAGACTACTTGGTTAATAAGTTTCTATATATCAGAGCAAAAATGAATCTCTCAAAGTCATTTCTGTTCAGTCGTATCACTACCTTTAACTCTTAAAAATCAATTGATAGTTTATCAAGAAGTTTTCAACATCTGCACAGAATAAGCGCATAAAGCTGATATAGAAGATGAGCATATTGGGTATGCATCACAATGTATTGAAAACGGCTGGTCAAGCGTCGTTTTAGCGCATCAATTAGAAAGTGGCTTATATTCAAAGCAAGTATTAACTGTAAAGACAATAAATTTTAAATAACAGTTATTACAATCTTTAGGAGAATAAGCAGTGGAAATTATAAAAGACCTATATATTTTTGACTTTATACCGAGTATAGGTAAATGGTAGGAAGCTAAGTTTAAAGGTGAATTGGTACAGCAAATAACAAAGTTATTATTAGAGTTTGGAAGTGGATTTGCTTTTATAGTCAGTCAATATCCATTAAAAGTAAGAACAACCTATTGCTTTCTATTACTTCTACTATTTTATTGCTTACCTTTATTCTACATTTAAATACAAATAGCGTCAATAAACCTATCATTCTGCATAAGTATACCTATTGTTCCTTTTATTCTCCCTTCCATTATTTGTATGACTATCTTTTAACATGAATAAAAAATATAACCTTCAACACAAAAAACAGCCTTTTGTTAAAAAAGCTGCTTCTATAAAAAATATTTTATTTTTAATGCTATCTTATTTTTATATTTTCCCCGCATATGCTCAATAATTATTTTTTACATCCATTTGTCGCTCTTTCACTAGCGCAAGGAATTCCATAAAAGCAATCTGACCTATCGGAATTATCTAACATGACATCTGTTCCTAAAGTATAACCCCAATTAAATAATACCTTTCTTTTGCGCATATCTATTAATTTCTTCCACCAAGTTATTTTTATAAATTGATAACGAAAATGGTATGTGTATACCGCCTTCCCCATCATCATACTCAGGGAATATTATGAAATTATCTCTATCCATTTTCATAATAATATACTCATTTCCTTCAAATTCGCCTTTTCTTATCTCATATAAATTAATAAAATTTATAATGCTTTCATAATACTCTTTTGAATTTATTTCTGCTTGTAAAAACTTATTTAATACATCCATATGGTCTTCCCTTCTATCTTCACTTTATCTGAGATGCACTTAACATACCACCATCACTTGAAATTAAATTTTCACACAGGTCTCACCTTTTGTTCTTATTGTTTTTCCTTCCTTAGTAAATCGATTATCAATAGTCAAAATAATGTTACCATTTGATAGTATATACTTCAAAATCCTTTTACTTGCCCCAATAAATTTTTGTCCATTTCATCCAGTCATTGATTAGTATTTTGATATTAAATATGAATTATTGATATCAAAATTATCAAAAGCTTTTTCTGTTATAAAAATATTTTACTCTGTTTGAAACTTTTATTAAAAATTACAAATTAATTCCGAGTAAAGATAATTTAGACTCCGTTTCCTATATTTGATTCGCTCGCTGCCTTTTTATGAAACTCTTCAAAAAATTCATCACATAGATCAAAAAATATCTTTAATCCCTCTTCCGGATTTTGGTTCACTTGAGTAATATAATAAAAATAGCCCCGATTTTCTTTAAACTCTATGTTATACTTTTTTTCTAACTGTTCCCTTGCCCAATCATGAAATTTGTCTTTAAATTCTTTATCAACTATATCCAATTTATTAGAAATAACATTATTAAACATAAATCCGTTAATAAAGTGAACAATTGACTGCAATTCTAAGCATCCAACATACATTCCGGGTCTTTTCTTCACATTATTTATAAGTTGTTCTATATTCATAATCTCTTAAAATAACCTTCTCCTCCTATAGAAATGTTACAAAATTGTCACAAGTCATTATGTTAGCTTTTTTGTTATAACATTTACTATCTTTTTAAATTCATCTTTTTCTCCATCATATGACCATTCATGCATTACACTTTTTTCTAATGCATTCTTTGCAATACTTTTCAAATCTTCAATATAAGATGTTAAAAACAACCTATCCATCTCTGATATTTTCTCAAGCATCTCTCCATCATATGACTCTCCGATAAATACATCATCTTGTAAAAATTTTATTGCCTTTGACATTGCAAGACTAATAAACTGTTTTTGACGTATCATTCTCAAAACATCTGCCGCAGTAATTTCAGGAAGTGTCTTATCAATTAATTGATTATACCAATTTTGAAGTGGATATAATTCCTCATCGGAAATGATAGCTGCACAATCATATATATCTTTTATTTTCCTTGTATCCTCCATCAATTTATACCTCCATACTGTGCAAACATTTCTTCAATCATTCTAATACTAATTGAATTATATTTATCTTGTATAAATTACTCCCACATCCTGCGCTAAATTAGGGTTTTGACATCCCGAGGCTTTTATAAGATTTCTATTGTCGGTTCCAATTCTCATATGTAGCACAACATAAACTTACTGCATCATATTCATAGCAGCGTCGAACGCTTCGCCCGAAATCTCTTTTGGTGAATAGGCGGCTTCATTTAATGTCTGAATCAGGCGTTCAAGTGAGGTCTCCGCCTCTAACGGAAGGAACCCGCATTTGGCAAGCAAGGAAACCTGTTCTTCAAAGTTTTTGGTTTTCGCAAATTCTTTCTTTATTTCTCTGTTTTGGCTGCGTTTTATATATTTTTTGTGAATCCTGTTTCTGTAATGCATCAGCAGCTTCTCACTGCGGTCAGCATGGCGGTAACGGTAGAGCCATATGCATTTTCTGATCAGAAATCCTATCGGTATGATCATCAGCAGGATAGCAAGACTGATGGCAAGGTTGGGAACTGACGTTCGGAATGTATCTGCAATATTAGTAATATTCCGTACAACTCCTGTCGCATTGTCAGAGTCGGCGTCATCCCGGTTCGTTTGAAAAAGCCGCAGGAACATGTCCCAAAGACTGCCCTGATTTTCATCTTCTTCTGTCAGGTAGGGAGTGAGTTCCACAGGATACCAGCCTAAGTTTTCGTCATAGACTTCCACCCATGCGTGGGCGTTTCCGTCGGATGCATCATAAGATATGACAGCTCTCTGTGAGAGCAGGGAGGCTCCATCATAATAGTCGGAAACATTTTTGTCTGTGAGCTTACCATCCTCTGCAATTTTCATGGCATCGACAGCATATCCCTCCACGTAACGCGCGGGAATTCCCATATATCGCAGAATCAGTGTGGCAGCGCTGGCATAGTGAGCGCAGTAACCCTTTCGCTTTTCTGTCAGGAAATAATTGACAAAATCCTTTCTGCGCGGTGTGATCCCGGGACTTAACGTATATGGAAAATTGTCCTGGAAGTAATTACGAAGTTCGTCTATGATTTCGCCTCTCGAACCGGAAAGACCGGCTTCGTTGCAAAAATCAGCAATAGCCTTCCGATTTTGCTCCGGAATTTCAAGCCATAAATCGTCAGCAGGTATCCGGTCATTGTTGTCCGGTTGTGATGTGAGCAGCGGAAAAAAGACATAATCGTGCTGCATGCCCGGACGTATTTGCGCAATATCCTCAGAGTAATATGGCTGATAAATTCCGGTCATTGCCGCAACATTTTTGACAGTCATGATGCCTCTGGCATAGCCGTCCTCTCCGGAAAGATATGCCATTTGCAGACGATCCGCTGTTTCGGAAGACCATCCCTGGTCCAATGTTTTCCTTGCCCAGTGATTTTCATAAGGAATATATTCTGCACCGACAAATGTTTTCAGGTAAATCCTGTCATAGTTATAAGGCACAAACTCCAAAGTCAAATCTGTCTCATAGTCTAGCCGGACAGAGCTGACGCCGCCGAGCCGCCCGTTCACAAGTCCGCCTGTTGTCGGATAAATATTGATCAATCCCATCACACCTAAGAGATAGAAATTTTCCATTGTATCCATTGTCTGAAGCTTAAAATTGCTTCTGTTATCCTTGGTCATAAATGCGTTTTTGGGGGCAAGCAGCCCTGCAATTCCAATCACAACAGTGCATAAAAGGACAATCGCAAACAGTGTTCCCATGGCGGCCCTGCCGGAATAGCTTCCCGAGAATACATGCTTTTTGGCAGCTTTCTGACATACTTTTTTCTTTTTTGTCTGACAGGAATAGTGGTTTTGCCCGAGAATATATACCGTGAGGATCCCGGCAGCCAGTAAAATGACATAGCCGCCCGAAGGCTCCCGTTCCAGATAAATCGGCACAAGCAGAAAGAACACAGAAAAAACAGTCACAGGCAGATAGTGCATTTTGCGGGAAATCAATCCGTTTGCAAAAATGCAAAAAATTAGGGCAAAATAGCACATGGCAACAGAAATGGCAAGGGAATGATTTTCAACCTGTTCCGCGAAACTTACCTGCGCGTTTGAGCCAAAAAAGCCCGTGGCAACATCGGAAACATCATTTAAAATGCCATAAAATCCACTGCCGATGTATGTTTGGAGTCCAAATCCGGCATTTAATACAAAGAGGAAAACCAGGACATAACCGACATTTTCCCACCATTTAGCAAAATACAATGAGGCGCAGTAAAGGGAGGCGATAAACGCCGCCATGAAAAATACCCACTTTTCATAAGTAATATCAAAAGCGGACAACATTCCGCCGAGGCTGCCTGTGACGATTGCAAACAAGAACAGGACACGCACAAAATAATCTGTCCATCTTTTTTCGCGCTGTTCGCAAAAATCACCGGATAATATGATACCTTCTGACAATAAAATCTGCTGTTGTTTTTTTCGTAAAATCCTAGCCATTTACACAAATCTCCAATGCTATAGAATCATCTTTTGACATCACGCACAGATAGCTCTCAAGCTGTGGATAGCAGTTTTTCATATACTGATGCAGCATATCGCTGCTATGTGAGAGCAGGTCTGTCTGAAAAATTTCGCAGAATGCAGTTTCAAGTTCATTGATACAGGTACAGGAATAACTTTCAAAGCTAAACTGATGATTATTCCATACCAGCAGCCTTACTGCCATATGCTTGTCCAACAACCCTTTTATTTTGTGATAACCCGCTGTCAACAATTTCTCCGCCTGCTGCCTGTCATCGGGAAGTTCTAAAAGCAGCACATGCTCACTGCCGGAAAGCGACACACGTTCCTTGACCATCAGCTCCGGCTGTCTTGCCGAAAGCTTCCAGTGGATATCCCGCGGGCGGTCACCCGGCTGATAGGTACGAATATCACTGACCTCGCTGTAATCGTTGCCTTTTCTCTGGCTCTCGGAAAGCTCGGCCACACCGGAATAGACATCCGGGATTTCTTCCTGTGAGGAACCATCTGACTTTGGAAGCACAAAAAGTCGGTTTTCTATGGTGCAGCCCGTATGGATTGCAAAGATACCAAGAAAATCTGTAATAAAAAAATCATTGCACGCAAAGACAATCCGTCCCAGATTCGTCAGAGTGACAGTCATTTTGTAGTGCTTTTTTCCATGGGGAGGAACAGATAAAAGAAGCTTCTGGCTGTCAAATGTCTGATAGAATGAATTTCCGATGGTAAGGAGCCATGTCCCACGCAGCGCACAGAACCAGCTGCTGTTTATAATGGAAAATACGGCTTCCGTTTGTTCGCCCTGCCTAACGGTTTCCCTATCAAAAGCAACCGTTCCTGTCACAAAGTCCGTAAGCCGCCATGCCACCCAGAAAGAAAGCGGTACAAGCATAGTAAATAAGACAACCATGAGCAGAAAGAAGTAGCTGCGAAAGGCGAGAAATAACAGTATATGGATTATGTAAACTATCAAAAATGCCAACAGATGCAGAAGAGATATCCGAACTCTTTTTTTGCCAGTCTTGGTATTGATTTCAATGCGCATGAACCCCTCCATCTTATAGCTTGGGACTTTTTACCGTTTCATACAGCTTTTCAACCGCGGCTTGCGCAGTGATGCCCTCCGCACGCGCCCTTGCGCTTAGACGCACGCGATGACAAAGCACATCGCAGAGTACATCCTGCACATCCTTTATTGTTACAAAATCCCGGGCATCAAGCATCGCCATTGCGCGGGACATGCGAAGCAGCGCGATAGCCGCACGCGGGCTGGCTCCCAATGAAAAAAGCGGACTGTTGCGCGTTTCCTCCACAAGATTTACGATATATTCATAAATGGAATCATGGACAAAAATTTCCTCTGTCCTTTTCTGAAAATCCCTTAACTCCTCCAGGGAAAGGATCGGTGAAACATCAGAGAGCTTTCTCCATACCTCACCTTTTAGCAGCGCTACGGCATCCTCATGTTTGGGGTATCCCATGGACAGGCATACGAGAAAACGGTCAAGCTGTGATTCCGGCAAAAGCTGTGTGCCTGATGAGCCTGCCGGATTTTCCGTCGCAATCACAATAAAGGGTTCGGGAAGTTTACGGGTTGTCCCCTCGACGCTCACCTGACGCTCTTCCATAACTTCCAAAAGCGCCGACTGAGTTTTCGGGGAGGTTCTGTTGATTTCATCTGCCAGAAGCAGGTTGCAGAAGACCGCTCCCTCTTGAAATTCAAATTCTCCCTTCTGACTGTGATACATGGAAAAGCCAAGCAGGTCACTTGGAAGGACATCCGGTGTAAACTGGACTCTCCTGTATTCCAAGGAAAGCGCTCGTGCAAAGGTGGTGGCAAGGGTTGTCTTACCGACACCCGGTATGTCTTCCATTAGAATATGCCCACCGCCAATGATTGCAGCAAGCACTTTTTTAACCACATCTTCTTTTCCCTTGATAATTTTGTTTACCGCTTCCTGAACTTCGATTAATTTATTTTCCGACATATAAATCCCCCATGTATTTTTATTATTTCCTATATATTCATTATGCCATATCTTTCAGACATGGTACGCTTTGCGATGCAATTACGGTATTTCCATGCCCATTCGGGCGTAGTATAATGTCTATCGACATTATACCATGAAACAGACGAGTTACAAGCGGATTTTTTGTGCTTTTATAAGGCTTTTGAAGTGTGAAAATAAAAAGAGGAGTCCCCGCAGATTCTCCCCCAATCGCAGACCTCACAGGTTTCTGCAACGCAATCACTGTAATTATCCTATCCAACTTTCAACTTCCTGCCATGTAATTTACAGTTATTTTATCCTGCCTTACCACCACTCATTCAGGCCATTTTTACTTCAATCACAGCTCCACTACCAAGTCAGCATGAGCCAGTGTAGACTCACGGTGNGCAATCACNATCGTNGTACGCCCCTCCATCAGTCTGTCCAAGGCCTCATTTACCAGTTTTTCNGATTTATGATCCAACGCCGAAGTGGCCTCATCAAGAATANGTATCGGTGCATCCTTCAAAATAGCTCTGGCAATCGCAATTCTCTGGCGCTGACCACCGGATAACAGATTGCCGCGCTCACCGGCACGGGACTCATAACCATTTTCCAGTTCCAAAATAAAGTCATGTGCATTGGCAAGCTTTGCCGCCNTNACGNTGTCCTCATGATTTGCCTCCGGCTTTCCATAACGGATATTCTCTGCAATGCTTACATCATAAAGATACGGNTCCTGCGGCACATAGCCTATCAGCTGCCGCACTTCTTCCAGAGAATAGTCCTCGTAAGCCTTTCCCCTNATAAAGATTTTACCTGCATTTACAGGATACAGACCTAATATCAGCTTAGCAAGCGTACTGACGCCCTTTTTTCTCAAGATAAAGGATTTCGTCAAACTTAAGACTGTAACGGCTCCTGCCGTAATTGAAAGAAAAACTCTGATTTGTCATTCCAAGATAAGTTTCTGCCTTTTCNANCAAAAGACGCAACCGCTCGACCGTGATCGGCTTCTGTATGTAATCAAAAGTGACTACCTCAAACACATCCGGCATATATTTTGTGTAACCGGTCAAAAACACGATCAACGCCTTGGAATCCCTGTTACGGATTTCCCTTGCTACGGCAAGACCGTCCATTTTCGGCATCTCAATGTCCAAAATATACATATCCGGTCCCTGTTCCTGTCCGGCATATGCAGCAAGCATCTCCTCCGGGCTTTGGTAAAATTCATACTCAAATGCATACTCAATGATTGCAGTTGCATACCTNCCAAACTGTTTAACTGCCCTCGGATCATCATCACAGACTGCTATTTTCATTCATTCCACCTCCATACACACATTTCCTCAAATATACATATGGGGGAAAGCCTGCTACTGTCCTATCATCAGTTTCTTCATGTACGCAAGCATACGTCCGATGAATTTGTCCCTTTCATCCCTGCTGCAGTTGGCAAGAAAGCCCTCCAGGTCAAAGNATCTCATCTTTTCTCCTGTAATCAGGCAGGTAGGGTCAATCTTATACTTTTCATATAAGACCAGCATCTTCTCCGGCTGAAGACCATAGACACCGCTTTCCAGCTTGCGGTAGTGTTCCACACTTACATCCAGCGCCTCTGCAAAAGTTTCCTGTGTATATCCGCTGTTTTCTCTGGCGTTCTGCAACCGCTTCCCAATCTGTATATTAATTTCTTTTTTCTCTGCTCTCACGTTTTACACCTCACTTTTATGCTAGTCATAGCAATGCAAGGCATATGCAAACAGAGTGCTNTACAACTATTATTTGGTCGTTTTGCAACTTTCCCTTATATATGAAAAGGGAGCAATGAACTTAATATGGTCTATTACTCTCTTTAAACAATTATATTATAGATCTCTATATAAATAAAAAATTCATAAATATCCTTAATGCTGGTATGCCTTACAAACATGGAGGGGGAGCATAAGACACACCAGCACTTTCCAAAATAAAGTTAATACCCAATACCATACCACTTTTAGTAGTGCCAACTTCATGTTTTATGTTTAATTTAGGTATATTTCATCTTATGCGTTTTCGCTTATCATATCTTGCTAACATATGTTCTCCTGTTCCAAATATTGTAATAAAAATTAAGAATTAAGTTCGTGTAAAAAATATGCACATTATACTTTTAGATATATAAACTTACTTCATATTATCTTCCCAAAATGTGACTACCTCGTCAATCCATCCTTCTGCGGCAGTTCCTTCCCCAAGTCCAAAACCATGTGGAAGTCCGCCAAAAACCGCTATCTTAGCATTCGTTCCCTGTGCCCGTATTTTTCGGATTCGATCCTCCATTATTCTGTAATAGGCAATGCAATCATTTGTCCCAACACATCCATAGGTCGGCGGCTCATGACCTGTCACTTCTGACAATCCCGCATACTGCATAGTCACTACGCTTGGTTTTGGATAATCAGCCTCTCCAAAAGCAGCCGTTCCATAACTTCCAAGCCACGCAGCCATGCATCCTCCTGCTGCTCCGCCCCACAATGAATAATCAGATACGTCTATTTCCAACTCTTGTGCATGTTTATGAATATAGGCAATTGCCCTTGCTAAATCTTTGCAGGCAGACTTTACATCCGGACGATAAATTAAGGCAAATGCATTATATCCTTTTTTTGACAACTCCAATGCATGCGGAAAACTGTCATGTATTGCAGCAACGTACGAAAAGCAACCACCTGCATTTACAATCGCAGTCTTTCTTTTCGACATTCCGCGAAAGAAAAACAATCCCGTATCCTTCTTTGCAGGATCTGCACGCTTTTCTTCGTCTGTATAAATATCATAAAAAATCTGCTCTCCCGCCTCGGTACGCTCCTTCATATCATTGACAATTTCAACCGTTCGCTCAGTTTTAACATAAGAATACCACTTTAAGATACTTCCTACTTCTTTCAATGTCATATCTCGGCTAATCTTTTTGTCTATAGGAAACAGCAGCCTCCCATAATCTTCAAAAGTCGGATCGTTCATGACATCTAATACCTTAGTATCTGTGGTAAACACTGCCGTATGACTAAAATTCATCATTTCAACGCCTCCTATTTTGAATTCATGTCAACAAATCTTTTTCTTTCCTATGCTATATCCTTTTCACGCAACAGGTTTAAGACCATTTCTATTACATTGTTACTTCAAAACCAACCGATAAGTGCTCATATTGTCTGATGGTATCCTGCCCTGCATTACATCATCAGCAGATTGTCCATTACTCTAATTGTGCCCCGTCTGAAAAGGCATTTCCAACTTTCTCTCCCATCCTTACATACGCATTGTTCACCGGATCAAAAGAAATGGCATCTAATTTTGCTGTATCGATCACACCACCGCTGCCAAGGATTTTCTCATCAGCATTTACATTGATGATTTCTCCAATGATATTTCCGTCCTCACTGACTTTTATAAACTTACACTCTAACGCCATGGGAAGTTCCTCGATCATCGGCGCATCCACAAATTCGCTCTTTGTGGTATGGAATCCTGCTTTTTCCATCTTATCCGCAACGTTCTTTGCTGAAACCAGACCTACATAATCGGCCTCTTTCACATGGGCTGCATCTGCGAAACTGATGGTAAACGCCCCCCTGGCTTTGATATTCTGTGTTGTCTGATGGTTCTCGCTTAAGCACAGCACCACCTTGTCGCTGTCATAAATGCCACCCCAGGCAGCGTTCATGGCATCTGCCCTGCCTTCTTCATCGTAACTTCCGATAATCAGCACTGGGAGTGGGTAAAACCATGTTTTCTTTCCAAAATTCTTTCTCATTGTCAATTTCCTCCAATTATTTCATTTTAATTCATCTGATTTCTTTCCAATTCATCCATGAGCATCCAAAATTACACTAATAAATTGACCAGCAAGCCGGTAGCAAATGCAAACACCATAATATAGGTCAGATAAAGAATAAAATTCTTCGCACCCAATACAATCTTAAGCGCGCCAAGGTTCGTGATCTTTGTTCACCAACTTATAAGTGCGACTTCCCAACCGCAACATCGAATGTAATCATACGTTTCATAAAATCTGACCTCCTTCTTGTTAAATGTCATATTCTTTTTTGAAAATATTTTCATTGGGAAAGCCCGATTCCTGTGAGCCAATCCTTTACCTTTGCTTCAGAGCCGTCTACACTTCTACCTGCGATAGACAGCGCATCACCACCCATTACCGTTGAGTCTGGGCACAGTTCCTCAATAGTGCCAATGCTGCCTGCGCCGTTAGAGCTTCCATTATGCGTAAAATATGGGATAATTGTCTTGCCAGAAAGATCACAGCTCTCAAGGAATGTCCACACGGGCATCGGCAGGTCATACCACCAGATTGGGAAACCGAGCAGGATAGTATCATACTGATCTATCGTCTCCTGCTCCGGAAGCTCAGTCAGTTCAGGCCGGATGCCATTGTTGAGTTCATCCTGTGCACGTTCAAAGAGGTCATCACCATATTCTTCTACTGGCGTCAGCCGGAATACATCCGCACCTGTCTCCGCCTGGATCATCTCAGTAAGCTTATGGGTATTTCCCGAATGGGAAAAATAGACGATCAATACTCCCCCATTAGTTCCGGAGATATTTTCTGCAGTTTCATCTCCGCCACGGTCTGTTGCATCACCCTGATTTCCTGTATTGCTATCTTCATTTGCAGGGCGGTCAACTGTATCACTGACATTTTCATTATCAGTGCCTGACGTGTTTCTTCCACAGCCCGCACAGGTCAATGTAAGCATACAGACTGCGGCAAACGCAATGACCTTCTTAAACCCTTTTCCCATCTTTTCTCTTCTCCTTCCAATGATTTCCCGCCTGCATAACAGCATGTGCCAACATGACAAAACAGAGTGAAATGCAGATCGTTTCTAAAGTATAACGAATCCAACTCTTATCGTAATCAAACCACTTAAACTCCGTCAGCAGGAAAAGTTCCTCATAAAATTTCCTTACTGAAAAAATATAAATCCCAATCACTGATGCAGCTGATGTAATGATGTAAAAACAGGATTTCTGCATCTTTTGTTTCGGCGGCCGGATATGAAAACCCAGATGGATACTCATCAGGACAAAACTCCATGCGGTACTGACCAGGTGAAGTTTTCTTCCAACCATCATCATTCCAGCCAGACGGATATTTCGGAAAACGACGCCAGATATCATGAATGAACTGAGTATACAGACAACAAAGCTGATGAGCAGCAGCAGATTTACAACCGTCCATATGCTGCGCCGGAGGGTATATTTCCCTTTAAACAATCCCTTATACCACCTGTAATTAAAAACGCAGTGGATAAAAAAACAGACAAACAGGCCGGTGCCCAGATATTCATGCACTGCCCCTGCGAGCAGATGCTGTCCCATTAACAGGATAAATAATAGATACATTATAATGTCAATGATTATTCTTATTACTTTAATGGGTTTCATATCCATTCCTTTCCGGCCTGCGTATCCTGTCATCTTAATTTAACCCCTTACTCGCAAGCCATGTTGCTATATAATCCGCAAGCAAATCATTATTCAATTCCTGGAACATAAAATGACTGTTTCCGGTAACACCCAAATCCGGCAAATTGATTACTGTACAATCGCCGCCGGCGGCATTGTAGCTCTCTGCAAATCCGAGTGCACCGTCACGCACTGATTTCCAAAAATCCGTGGACCTGATATCTTCCGGTCCGTTATCAATATAATCTCCAAAGAGAATAATGATAGGAACCTTAGCTTCCAGCAGATTCTGATACTGCTCGGAGCCGACTCCCGGTGTTCCGCCCGGCTCGACTGCCACTATAGCAGAAACATAATCCATGGATACATCCCATCCTACTGCGCCACCCTGAGAATGTGTCACAAATACAGATTTATTTCCTGTCATCTCATAGACATCTTCCATCACTGCACTAAGCGCTGCCGCATCTGCTTCCAAGTCAAAGTCTCCTGTGTTCGGCGTCATCTGGCGGAAAAACTGGTTCTGTGCCTCTTCGCCCTCCGGAAACTGGGAACCTTCATACCGCTCCGGGGCAGTACGCCCAATCCTGAAATGTGTATACCACGCCTGATCACCCGGCTTGTATGCCTTGGATTCCTGACTCCACGCATCAAGAAAACCATCGGTTGACATCAAGACAGTAGCACCTGCTTCGCCGCGTCTTGGCTGGTCTACGAGAAATGCCGGATAGCCTTTTTTCAGGAACAAATCAGACCATCCCTCCCGTCCGTCAGGAGTTGTCATCCAACCCATACGCGACTGACCATATCCATGCAGATAAACAATAGGGTTCCCATTGTCATTGACAGGAATCTGGTAAAACACATTCGCATGATCCACATGAGCCGTATTGCCTGCACGCGTCGCATCAAGCCAGTTCATTGTCGAATCATAAGTACCTTCCACCGGAGCCGTCACACTGCCTCCTGATGAAAACATTCCCTGCGTAGCGATCATCAGCAGATCCAGAGACGCAGGTTCTGCCTGTTCCGAAGCCGCTCCAGTATCTTCCGCTGCCCTGACCGGACGACTTTCAAAACCAGCCAGCATGGAAACGGTCATAAATCCTGTTAATAAAAGAGCCATAATACGTTTTTTCTTCATTGGGTATCCTCCTTAAATTTCATTGTTTTTTGTTTAGTCATTTGATTTTCCGGTTCACTCACATTGCGCTTCCCAGAATGCTACCGCATCATTAATCCACCCTTCTGACACGGTACCGGTTCCAATGCCGAAACCGTGCGGAAGTCCTTGATAAGCATGAAACTCCGTAGAAATGCCGAGCGCTTCAAGGCTCTGTAATCGTGATTGCATGGTTCTCCAGTCTGCAATACCGTCACTGGTACCGACACATACGTAAGTCGGTGCGTCTTTTTCAGAAACAGCGCTATAGCCTGTATACTGCATAATTACCGCAGATGCCTGTGGAACATCCGACCTGCCAAAATAAGGGAGAGCATCTTTGTTTCCAAGCGTTGCCGCCATCCTTGCCCCTGCTGAACCACCCCACAGCGAATAATCATCTGGATTTACTCCCAGTTCTTCCGCATTATCATAAATAAAGCTGATAGCATGCGCCAAATCATTATACGGATCATCCGGCCGGTAAATCAAAACAAAGCTGTTATAACCCATCTTAGAAAGTTCAAGCGCATGTGGGAAACTATCGTGCATTGCTCCAACATACATAAATCCGCCTCCGGCATTTACAACCGCAAATTTTTCACCCGGATTTCCCCGGAAGAAAAATATTCCTGTATCTTCTTTTGACGGATCGTTTTCTTTTTCTTCCTCTGAATAAATGTCATAAAAGATCCGTTCTCCCGCCGCGGCACGGTCATGGAGATTTTGTATGATCTCCACCGTTTTATCCGGATCAATGTAGTTGTACCAGACATAGACACTACTGCTGCTGACTGCTTCCAGTGTCATATTCTCTGATACAGAACGGTCTACAGGAAACAAAAGTCGCCCAAAATCACCAAAGCAGGGATCATTTATCACATCTTCTACGGTAGAAGAAAGCGTATATCCATTTTGAATGTTCATGTTTTCCGCCATCGCCTCCCCTATGTCTTCTTTACTGCCGCTTTCAACAGAATCCTGCACTTTATTGTTGCCGCTGTCTGTTTCCTCTGCTGCTACTTCTTTACTGTTTCCACAAGCTGAAATAATAAAAATAAGGCAAAGCATGATTGTAATAATACAGGTGATTTTAGCTTTTCCTCCATGTATGGTAAAATTCATTGAAAAATTCCTCCCGTTTTTTTACCTTTAATGTTGTCCAAAAAGCCATCCCATGATGTCTTCATCTTTCGCAAAAAGTCCGCCTCCACCATGCTGGTTTGATATTCCTCTGCCAGTAAAATAACGGTTCTCTTTTACATCAAGAACAGCTAAAAGATGAATCGCTTTTCTATCCAGCCCTGCTTGTTTATACAAGGTAACAAGTTCCTCATATGCTTTCTTTGCGGGTTTGGAATCATAGTATTCGTCATTCTCACCGATAGCAAAATAAACAGGAGTTCTTGCTTCTGCAATTCTGCTGAAATCACCATCCCACTGAGAACTCACATGAAGCGCTGCCGTATATAACTCAGGCCGTTCGGAAACTGCAAGGGATAATGTTTCTCCGCCACCGGAGTAGCCACTGATATAAACGCTTTCAGGATTGATGTTATAAGCTGCGAGCATATATTCCGTCAATTCTATGGCCTGCCGTTTGCTGGTATTGCCCCAGTCATTCGGCTGGGGTGCCACTATGATCATCTCGTCATTGTATTTTTTTGCTTCTGTTGCAAAATGCTCCATCTTCAAATTAACTGCCACACCCTGAAAATAATAAGCTCCATATCCCGGAAGCGTTATATATAAGGCATACGGTTTCGTCCCATCATAACTGCCCGGAATGTAAATATGATAATGCAGATCCTCTGTACCGTCATGAAAAGTCAGCACATTATCTATAAGAAAATCCTCATAATATTCTGTTCCGGCAGTTACGATACCAATCAGTTGTGCCTGTTCCAAATTCGTGAAGTTTCCTTTCAATCCTGTCTGCTGTTCTCTTCAAAAATCAAGTCCGTCCAGCCACTCGGTCACCTCACTTTCTTCGGCATCTCCACTGAAACGAATGCCTTCCTGCCAGTTTCCTGTGCCTGCCATTTCCGCAAGATGCATTCCGCTCTCCCCCAAGTCAGAAGAAGATGAGGTACAGAACGGAATCACTGTCTTTCCGGTAAAATCATTGTCCTTGACAAAATGATTGACAACCCATGCTGCCTCACGCCACCAAATTGGATAGCCGATAAAAACGGTATCGTATGATTCAAAGTCCTCTACTGTAGTAGAGATAAGTTCAATATCCTGCAGACTTTCATCCTCATGCTCCAAATTCACCCTGCTGCCATCCTGTGTCCAGTCAAGGTCCTCATCTGTATATTCGTTCACCGGAATAATTTC
>JAAUZZ010000004.1 GCA_014804345.1 Lachnospiraceae bacterium
ATGAATACAAACGGATAAACCGGATTTAAAGGGCGCGACTGCCATTCTTTTATTTCAGGAAGTATCCTGTCTGTGATCTTGCTGACCATTTCCGCAGACAGTTCCATCCCGTAAAGATCTTATATCTGGTCGTGGATGTCCCTTGTGCTCATGCCTCTTGAATAGAGGGATATCACCTTTTCCTCTATCCCGGAGATATTCCGCTGGTATTTGGGGATCAGCTTTGGCTCAAATTCACCTTCACGGTCTCTTGGGACATCGATCTGGAATTCGCCATACTGGCTCTTCAATGTTTTGGGTGAGTGTCCGTTTCTCTTATTGGATGTCGGGGCATCCCCTTTCTGGTTCTTTTCATAACCGAGAGAAGCATCCAGTTCTGCTTCCATGAGTTCCTGAAGAATATCTTTGAAGCTGTCTTTAAGCAGGCTGTAGACACCGGCTACGCTGTTTAGGTTGTTATCTGCAATGATCTGTCGAATCTGCTCCTTTGTTGCGGGCATAAAAAATCCTCCTTTTCGATAAGAATTGTCATATCTTGATTCTTACCAAAAAAGAGGTATTTTTTTCCAAAGACACAAACTATTTTACACTACCCCCGAAGTCAGCGGTTTTCCACTTCTAACCAACCTTCAATTTAAATTTCTGAATATCCTTTTCCGAATCCACTTTCGCAATCTGCGCACCCAGCTTTTGCAGTTTTACATAAAAATCCTCATACCCACGCTCGATGTACTTAATATCCTCGACCGTGCTAAATCCCTCCGCGGTCAAGCATGCAAGCACAAGCGCTGCGCCGGCGCGCAAGTCGGGGGCGGTAAGATTTGCGCTCGTAAACTTTTCGACGCCCTCTATGATCGCCGTGTTTCCCTCAACCTTAATATTCGAACCCATCTTTGCAAGTTCGTCTACATATTTAAAACGATTGTCAAAAATACTCTCTGTCACGATGCTCGTGCCCGTTCCAAGCGCAAGCGACACTGCAATCTGCGGCTGCATATCCGTCGGAAATCCCGGATACGGGAGCGTCTTTACATGCGTATTGCCAAGACGTTTCGATGCCACAACGCGCACAGCGTCATCTGATTCCTCCACCTGACAGCCCATCTCAATAAGCTTCGCGGTAATGGACTCCAAGTGCTTTGGAATCACATTCTTTACCGTCACATCGCCCTTTGTGATCGCAGCTCCAAACATAAAAGTTCCCGCCTCAATCTGGTCCGGAATGATCGAATAATCCGAGCCATGAAGCTTTTTCACGCCGGAAATTCGGATTACGTCCGTTCCTGCGCCCTTTACGTTTGCGCCGAGCGAGTTTAAGAAGTTCGCCACGTCTACCACATGCGGCTCCTTTGCCGCGTTTTCAATCACGGTCTTTCCCTCGGCAAGCACGGCGGCAAGCATAATGTTGATCGTTGCGCCGACCGAAACCGTATCCAGATAAATGTGTGCGCCCTTTAGCTGTCTTGCGTCTGCGATGATCAGCCCGTGCTCAATCTTAACCTCCGCGCCAAGCGCCTTAAAGCCCTTAATATGTAGATCAATCTTTCTGCTGCCAATATTACAGCCGCCCGGAAGCGCCACTTCCGCATGCTTATATTTTCCAAGCAGCGCGCCGAGAAGATAATAAGACGCTCTTATTTTTTTGATATAATCGTCCTCAATCACAAGTCCCGAAATCATCGATGCATTGATTCGTACGGTATGCCGCTCCGACCGGTATACGATGACACCGATGCTCTCCATCGCCTGAAGAAGCACATTGATGTCTCTTACATCCGGTAAATTTTCAATAACGGTCATGTCGTCCGTCATAATTGCCGCGGCAAGTACGCCCAGAGCTGCATTTTTTGCGCCGCCGATTTCAACTTCGCCAACAAGAGGATTTCCACCCTTAATTGCGTACTGTTCCATCGTCCACCTCACACTGTTCCCTGTATCGTTATTCAATCTTTGATTTTTTGTAAATCTCTTATCTTTTACATCACTAAAATCCGATTATATACTCTTTTCCTGTTTTTGTAAATTGAAAGAATATCAGAATTTATTCAAATTTACTATTTTTTTTATGCACATTTACTAATTTAAGTACTTCAAAGGATTAACTGCACTGCCGCCGATGCGGATTTCAAAGTGCAGATGCGGTCCCGTACTTCGTCCCGTATTGCCGCTTAACGCAATACGCTCACCCTGTGATACGCTCTGTCCTGTCTTGACAAGCACCTTGCTCAAATGTCCGTACCGCGTCTGTCTGCCGTCCGCATGGTTGATGTACACAGCATAGCCGTATCCGCTCGCCCAGCCCGCAAACGCCACGGTTCCCGCATTCGATGCACACACAGACGTTCCGATAGGCACTGCCCAGTCAACGCCCTTATGGTTGGTGCTCGCGCCCTTTGTCGGCGCGCTTCTTGCGCCAAATCCGGAGCTTAATCTACCGCCCGATATCGGTTTCACATACGTCGGCGGTATCTTTGTACCCCGCTCTACGATTTTTGGCACTGCCTCGGCGTAGACTTCCTCTTTTAAAATTTCCCTGTTAATTTCCTGACCGTTTTCGTACTCAATCACGGCGGCTACTTTTCTGCGTCCTGCCGACGGCTCCTGCAATGTCACCCTTTGCGTTGTATACCAGTCGTCATTCGGAATATACTGAACCTCCGCCTCGTAATCCTCCGTGTAAACCTGTTCTTCTTTCCATAGAATAGAAAGATCCGGCTCGGGAACCGTGATGACCAACTCCTGATCCACACGGATCATCGTGTTTTCATCCTCCAACGCGTCATTGATCGCAATCAGATCGTCCATCGGGATATTGTTTGTCAAACAAATCTGCGAAAGGGTATCGCCCGATACTACTTTATAGATGACTTGTGTTTCCTGTTCTTTCGTCACAAGATTCACGGCATCTTCGACATTGCTTAGCGCATCTTCCAAAAGATACGACTCTACTACTTCTATTTTATCAGCATAGTTTATGTCAATCAATCCCAAATCGTAATCTTCAAAACTTTTTTCTATCTCAGGCTCTATTTCATCGAATATTCGTTCGAATTCCGCACCAATTCCCGCTGACCGCTCATAGCTCTGCTCCAGTTCCTTGCGCAATTCTTCCTTAGAAGTCACTACCGCCTCAAGTACATTAACCTCTCGTTTGCTGTCAAGTTCAAGATCCACCTGATATTCGTTATCCGCATCATAAGGAGCAAGCGCCTGTTCCAGCAATTCATGCACCTCACCATAGGAACCGAGATTGACGGATGTTTCATTAATTTTTACCGTGTAGGAACGGTGAAGCGTACTCCGAATGCTGCCCCTCATGATTTCCGCCATATTTTCCACTACGGTTTCCGCGCTGTCAATCATGCCAAAGATGCGTTCACTGCCAACCGTTCCAATATCCAGATCCATAAACACGAGGTCATCGCTTGCAGTTTCCTGCGCAACCTGTTTTCGCGCCGTTGCGAGCAGCGTATCAAGCGATTCCGCCGAACCCAGCCTGCCGACCTGTGTACCGTTGATGCTGACTGTAAAGTAATTGTCGCCTGTATGTTGTAATAAGTTAAAAGAGGGCAGCAAAAAAGCGCATACCACCAGTGTAATGACTGCCGCCTCTATATAACATAGTCTGAATCTTCTATAATAATGCTGTATATTTTTCATTTTATCCATGCTCCGATGTAAATTTCGGGTAACGGTTTCGTTTCTATCCCATAATACATATTAGCAGTGTTTTGGAAAAAAGTAAACAAAAAAACGCAAGCTCGGCAGCTTGCGTTTGACTACCACTACGATTGTCTCAATATCGTATAGAATAAAAAGCGGAAGCGTTCCGCTTTTTAACGTATTAATGTTTCATAGGAAAGAAACAGATTGAACACAAGTTTTTGCGTTCCCCGGTTGCAATAGCTGTGATGTTTTCGCGAATCGATTTTGATCGCATGACCTGCCGCCACCTCGTATGTTCCCTCCTCCGTCACAAGCGTCAGTGTTCCTTTGATTACCATAATATATTCGCAGCTTCCATCCTCCCCGACAAAACAGTCGCAGTCCTCTCCCGGCTCAATTTTTGCCTCATAGACCTCAAAATTTCTGGATTTGTCATACGGGAAAATCACGCGCACCTGATAGGCACCCTCCTGTGCCTTATAAAGCGGAAGTTTGTCGTTGTCGATGATCACAATGGACTCGGTTTTTTGATAGATTAAATCCTCAAAGGACACTTTCATCCCCTCTACAATCTTTTCCATGGTCGCCAAGGTGGGGTTTGACTCCCCCCGTTCAATCTGTCCGAGCATACTTTTGCTCACACCCGTTTTTTCCGCAAGCATGTCAAGACTCATATTTTTGGACTTCCTGATCCTCCTCAAGTTTTCTGCGATGTTCTTATCCAGCTGACTCATAAAAACCCCCGTAAAAAAAGCACCAAAACACCCCTTACGGGATATTTTGATGCTACGCCTTCGTAACGAATAATCGTTATTTTGTTATCAATATCATCTTAATGATTTTTCTTTGTTCCGTCAAGTCTTTTTTTTCACGCTGTATCCAAATTTTCCGATTTTTTTCCCCAAGTCAAAATACTCGCCGTGACAGTACACGATCGGCTCCGCGTCCGCAAGATGAAATCCGCCGCGATCGTCCATATAATGCTCATCGACATGAACCGCCACCACCTCTGCAAGAAACAAATCATGAGAACCCAGTTTTTTAATTTCCGTCACCTTACACTCAATGTTTACCGGGCTTTCCCCAATGCCGGGAGCCTTTACAACCTCCGAAGGAATCGGCGTAAGCTTCATTTCCTTCCACTTGTCTGCCTCTCTCCCGCTTTTTACACCACAGTAATCCGTCGCATAGGCAAGCTCCTTCGTCGTAAGATTTACAACAAACTCTCCTGTTTCCATAATCATGTGATGGGAAAAACGATTTGGTCTTACGGAAATGCTAAGCATCGGCGGATTGGTACAAATCGTTCCTGTCCATGCCACTGTGATGATATTTGTGTTTCCCGCCTTGTCCGCTACGCTCACCATCACTGCGGGCAGCGGGTAGAGCATGTTTCCGGGCTTAAATGAAATCTTTCCCTTGTTTTCCATAAAACAAATCCCCTACTTGATGATTCCCCTACTTGATGATTCCCCAACGCATGAGGAGCTGCAAGACACATAACGCCACGCCCGAAAGGGATGCAATCAGTGATATGATACTGATCACCATGACCGCATTGATTTTTTTACTCAGATTTTTTTCGACATTATGGGTAAACATGCCCAGCATATTTTTGATATCCTCATCGCCGGCTCTGACACTTTGCAACGATTTCTTTAATTCGTCAACAACGACAGCCTGTACATTCCGGTACACCTTGACATTTTCCTTGTGCACGAAATCGTCCGAGGACTTAAATTTTTCCTCCAAAAGCGCTGTGAGCGCTGCCATCTCGGATTCGGTATCCTTTTCCTTCTCGATGCGCTCTGCCTCCCGTTTTTCGAGATCCGCCTCTCTGTTTCTGGTCTGTTCCTCGGTAATGTCGCGCAGCGTGGCAACCAGCTTTTGCTCATCCTCTTTCATCGCCTGAATTTTGTCGGTATTTTCACTGATCCTTGTTTCAAGCTGTTCGGAAAGTTCCGTATTTTTATAATTCAGCCGTCTTATTTCCTGTAAAATCCTCTCGTATTCCGCCACCTGCAGCTGCAGTTTCTTCATTTCCTCCGCTTCTGCCTGTGCGTTCGCCTTTATTATCTCCTGTGCGCTGAATTTCTGCGCCAGTTTATCGATAAAGTTATCCATAAATAATAACCTTGCCCCTTTCTCTGTCCACGAATTTGTGCTCTCAGAACAAATTTGCTGTATGAAACTTAGAACTTCTTTGCGAAACAGCCTTTGCTGTAAGCAAAATTTGCTGTGCAAATTCAGAAGTTCTTTTCATACTATCTTAACATCTTTTTTATGCGCTGACAACCTTGAAAACATGTTTCTTCGACCGAAAAACAAGCTTTTTTAGCGGTCAAAAAAACTTTACTTTGGTGAAAAAATACATTTTCTTTGTACACACTGCATATATTTTAGGGCAATAATCCTCAAAAAATATACAAATTAACAAACTTATTACACTTTGTTCACAGTTTATTCATATCCCAATGGTATCGTATATGTAGTGAATGAAATCACTACTTGAAATCGAAATACACATAGATAAATTTTTTCATAATAGCCCCGATACATTCCGCAAGGAATGGTCGGGGCACTCCTCATTATAACGGAGGGATCACATGTTCAGGCTATGGGCAAGAATTTTTAAAGATAACCGCATGTTGAAGGATACAGTCATTTGCAACGATGCGAACGACACACGCACACATAAAGTTTTTCAAGCCATAGAGGAAGTCTGTTATCAGTTTGACCTCGGAAAACCAATCTGGCTTGACGCAACCGTAGCAGACTTTAAACGGCACAGCAAGGCGCGTTTTACATCGGACAATTTCATTGAAACAATTGATTTTGACTATTTGGAAATACAAGTGATCGAAGAGGACTAAAGCATTTGTGCTTTGGTTCTTTTTATTCTATAGAAAATTGCGACAATCGAAACAAACACTAAGAAAGAATTTGCAAAAGCAAATTCTTTGAACGCAAGTTGCCGAGCTTGCGTTTTTTTAATACAATATGATGACAAAATGCCCAATTTCCAAGATTTACACAATGACTTTTCCTACAAAATAAATAAAGTTGTATTTCATTAGTTGACATTGCATATGATAAGGAGTAGTATTATTGTAATCGCAATGTAGTTTTTAATACTACATGTATCAATTATAAAAACCAGTTTCATTTTAAAAGGAGGAATCATTATGCAATTAACCATCCGTGAACCCGGCAGCGCCATCACTCATTTTATTGCATGCCTTATGGCGTCAATTGCCGCACTGCCTCTCATCTTAAAGGCAAGCAGCGGCACAACCACAATGGCATTGGCAATCTTTGCCGTCAGCATGATTTTACTGTATGGCGCAAGCACATTGTATCATAGTGTCAATGTCAGCGCAAAGGCGCTGGGCATTTTTCGTAGAATTGATCATATGATGATTTTCGTACTGATTGCCGGCTCTTACACTCCCGTATGTCTGATTATACTTGGCGGAAGTTTGGGATATTCTCTGCTTGCTCTTGTATGGGGCGTTGCCATTGTCGGAATGTTAATTAATATCGTTTGGATTACCTGTCCGAAGTGGTTTTCTTCGGCAATTTATATCGCAATGGGCTGGATTTGCCTCTTGGTATTCGGAACGCTTTGGAACACGCTTCCCCATGCGGCGTTTGGCTGGCTTCTTGCGGGCGGAATTATCTACACGATCGGCGGCGTTATTTACGCGCTGAAGCTCTCTGTTTTTAACTCGCTCCATAAGTATTTCGGCTCACATGAAATTTTCCATCTCTTTGTCATGGGAGGCAGTATTTGCCACTTTATCTTCATGTATTGCTATGTTGCTTAATGGAAGAAACAAATAATTATAAAAAAACAACAAAAATTTCTAAGAAGATAGGCTTTTCTTTGTCTATCTTCTTTACATTTTCGACAAAAATTGTTAGAATGGATTCGATATCGGCTAATATTCCTTTTTTATAGGAGGTTCACCATTGATTGATACAAAATTTAGCATTGCCCATGCCGCAGGACGTTTCGACATGGCATTAAATATTATTGACGGAAATCCACAGATGTTTGGCTTAATCGGCACGGGAAATTATTATTCTCTCTATAAAATGATGAATACGGAGGAGCAGCAACGTGTTGCGGATGCCGCTTTCCTGTGCATGCAGTCGCCCGGAATCAGTCGTGACGAATGTGTCCATATTACACACGATGGCAAGGTATGCTGCTATATCCTCAATATCAAGCTTACGCTCGACGGCGATGCTTATGATATTGAACTGATCAATGTAAGCGATACCGAGAACCGTATCAGCGAACTAAACCGTCGCCTCACGACTGCAAGAGATTACATATCGCTTACCGGGGAAACCATTTTTACATATTATCCCGATACGCAGCGTTTTTATATGTACTATATCCGCAATCGGCAAAACATCACGCTTTTTGACACCGATTTTGACGAGTGGAGTTCTGAGATGATTTCCCAGGATCGCATTCAAAATGAGGATATAGAAACGTTTGAAACATTCTGTTCTATTTTGAAAAGCGCAAATTTCAGCCAGACTTACACGTTCCACGGCTGTATTATATCGGATGCCAACCAGTTAGAACGATATCGCGTCACCTTCGAGCCGAAGACATACGAAAACGATGAAACCGTTGTCATCGGCACATGGGCTGTTATCCACGAGACTACCGGCGATACCAATACTTCCATGCTGGAGGAATCTTACATTGACAGCCTTACGGGACTTTTGAATAAAAAATCCATTATGAATTATGCGGAGAATGCTATAACGGGTAAAAACTGCGCGCATGTCGCATTTGCAATTATGGATATTGATGATTTTAAAGGCGTCAACGACAGTTTCGGTCATATGTTTGGCGACAAGGTCATCAAGGCAGTCGGCGATGTAATCCAGAATGCGATTGGCACAAATGCCGTTGCCGGACGTATGGGCGGCGATGAATTTCTTGTTGTATTTGAAAAGTTTACGGATGAGATTGAATTTCGAAATGTGCTGCGCTGTATTAAGACCAATGTAGCAAAAATATATCCTGACCAGATGAAGCGGCATCTTACATGCTCTATTGGTCTTGCGCGCTACGGTGTCGGACCGTTTTCCACAACTTACCATGATTTGTTTAAGATTGCGGATCGTTCGCTCTATCTTGCAAAGATCAAAGGAAAAAACAGATATATTATTTATAAACCGGAGCTTCACGGCGACTTTAATGTACAAAATGATGATGACATTATCAATGTGTCAAACACGTTCTATTCGGAAACGGATATCAACGCGCTTCAAAATATGCTTACCGATTTGATCGTGTACGGCACGGACTCTGTCGTTGAAGTGCTTGACTTTTTGGCACATGTGCTTACGCTTAACAGAGTTTCCGTATTTTTTGGCGACAGCGCTACTCCCGCCTTTACCAATACGCTTCCGCCCGATGTACCCGCAGCGGATCCTTCCGTGCTGAAAAACCTGAAATATATCTATCTGTTTACGAATAATCTGCTTGCGGTAAGTAACTTACAATCTCTTGAGTTTTCGACTCCCGAGGTGCATAAGCTACTTTCCGATACCGGCGTTACATGCTTTATGCAGTATTTGCTCCGTGACAGGGAAGGCGAAGTTGTGGGACTCATATCCGCCGACGTTTTTGACCGTTTTTCGGCATTTCCGAAACTCGCGGTCACACTGTTTTCCGACATGTGCCGCATTATGAACGGCGTCTTTTTACGGGAAAATTTGATTTAAAACAAAATAAAGAGATATAAAAAAGTGACACTTATGTCACTTTTTTATATCTCTTTCTATTGCTCCATCTGCTTCCCGAGAAAACCTGCCGCAGACTGTGCAAGCTTCATTTCCACTTCATTCATCCTGCCCTCCTCATTTGCGGACAGGAGCACTACCGCACCCATGATATCACCCTGTGTAATAATCGGAATGATCACCTCATGCTGATATTCCTCAACCTCGTCGTCCATGACTGCGATATAATCTTTTTCATTTCGTGAGCTGCATACGACTTCGCGCGAGTTCATTTTATCCTCAAGCGCCTTGCTCACCGACTTTCCGAGTATCTGCTTACTTCCTCCGCCTGCTGCCGCCACGAACTGATCACGGTCAGCGATCAGCGCCAGATGTCCTGTCACCTGCGAAAGATTTTCGGCATACTGCTTTGCAAAACTTCCCATCTCTCCTATAGGAGAATACTTTTTCAGTATAATCGAGCCCTCATGATCCGTAAAAATTTCCAATGGGTCCGATTCCCTGATCCTTAAGGTTCTTCTGATTTCCTTTGGTATAACCACGCGTCCCAAATCGTCGATCCTACGCACTATTCCCGTAGCTTTCACCGATATTTCCTCCATTTCAAATCTGTTTTTTATAGACCAATAGTTTGGTATTTTCAATTACCGTACTGCTAGTATTTGTATATAATGGATTTTTATGCGTAGTATTTTTTATTGATTTTAATGCAGTTTTGTTGCAACCAAAGCCGCGAATTCTTCACACAGACTTACATCTTCCTCTTGATACGGACAGTCATCTTTTTTATTGATAATCTGAATACAGCCGATAACTTCCTGTCCGCGAACCAGCGGAACACATATCATGCTTTTCGTTTCAAATCCGGTCGTTTGATCAAACCGTCCTGCCCACCGTTCATCGCTTCTGCAGTCATTCACGATCAAAGGCTGCCCAATCTGTATGACGGCGCCTGCGACGCCTTCGCCCAACGAAAGGCTTAAACCGCTCAGATCCGCGTTACTAATCCAAAAGGACGGATAAATTCTTCCGTCCTTTTCTTTCTCATACAGCCAAACGCTTCCCGATTCCGCACCGATTGCACAGATTACCCGCTGCAGACCGCTCTGCATCGCCGCCTTTAACGCATCCGCAGCAGCCGTCTGCAACTCTTGTGTAATCTCCTCGATTATTTGTGCATAATCTGTCCTCTTACCTGTATTTTTCGTCATTTTGTTTCCTCAATGATTATTTCTTTTTGAAATCATATTCTCCACCGTTTTTCACATAAAACGATCCGCCGCCCGTATAAACTGTGTCATCACCGGCTACTGTCCATTTTCCGCTGCCCAGCTTATACATTCTTGCATTTTTCAAATTCTTCTTTCCATTGGTCGTAATGCCGTCCCGTACCCATGTTTCCAACACTTCTACTGTGTACTGCGTCCGATTGCCTGCCGTATCTGTCGCTACAATACTGTAGACTTCGTCCGAGGGCTTGAGTGTGATATCGACGCTGTTGCCGGATACCTCTACAGCGCTGCCGTTTACTGTGATCGAACTGAGGTTCTCATCGGTTATCGTTACTTTCTGATCTCCGTAATAGGTTTTCCCATTCTCTACACCACTGATCACAGGAGCTGTTCCGTCTTCCTGTGCGCTCGGCAAAATTTCAAAATCCGAAGTTACTGATACCTCATTAAAAAGTTCCGTCTCCGCAAACACTGCCTTTGCCGTATACTTGCCCACTTCACTCGGCGCTGTCATCGTATAGGCGCTGTCATCGGCTCCCTGTTCCTTATAGTAATACGTAATATTTTCTACGCCATTCGTGNTAGAACTTACAACGGGTGNGGGCTTTTCTTCCCCTACACGCCATCCNGGCTGGATAAATTCCGCTGTTCCATCCTGTTTTCCTGCCTGTTTTACCGACACAATGTAAATCGTCTGATTACCNGCNGCATCTTCTGCNAAAATGGTATAAGNCTCCTCGGAAGGATTTAANGNAATATATGCNNTAGTGGTNTCATTTANGCCTACANCTCCGNCATTTTTCGTAACCGTCTGAAGATGCTCATCTGTTATCACAACTTGAATCTCNTTGCTGTAGTATGTTTGACCATTCTCTACACCNCTGATTACNGGAGCTGTCTTNTCAATGGAAANNTCCAATGTTTTCGCCGNNAGCTCTGCGCCGCTTGCCGCTTTCACATAAAGNGTTACCGTNCNGCTCTCCNTCACAGAAACAGCGCTCACCCATTCATCNGTTTCNGACAANCGAACCGCATATCCGTCCTTTGCGGATATGATCACATCGCTTTTATACCAACCGTTATTTCCNTCTTCACCTGCAATAACATATTGAGGCTCTTCCGNCACGGNATCATCNATATATGCCTGAAGTTNTGCCTTGGATGCTTCAAAATCAATAAATCCGATTTTTTCAATTCCGTTGGTATCATTCGTCCATATCTCACTCGCGGCATCCAGATTACACTCTATATCATTATATATCAGTTTCCAATTAACGCCTTCCATATCGGGAAATGATCTCGTAGCGTAATTTTCCACATTAATCTCAATGTATTCTACAAAATTTTCGTTTGTATCATACGCAGGAATCCGATAGGTATATGCTTCCAAAATTGGCTCCAGTATCGGCTGTTGGCACAAAACCTCCGGATCGGTACCCGTTCCGTTATTCTCTATATATACTGCCTGCTTAAAGTTCGCTTCTGTTGCCACCTTGTTTAAAGTAGTCGATTCTGTTTCCAAAGTGCTTTCCGGCGCCCCGTTACTGCCAACTTTCCACAGTTTCCATCCTAATAACGTGTAAAAATCTCTGCTTTTTCTAAGATTTGTAATTGCAGCGTTCTGTGAAGTCTCATCACCCGGCGCAACGCCATCATCTAAAAATGNTGACTCTGAGTTAATATCCGTTCCCGCAAAAACNCGAAACTTTTTCTGATCCNCTGTTAATTTGNNATANAAATAATNAAACATCGNNTCATCANCNNAAATNGATGCGAGNGCNATNTCTGCCGCNGCNTGTTCNTCGGGNGTCATNNTTGACTCCANCATCAANTNTTCGNCTACAGACNCGATATCTGCCGCNGTAAGCTCTCNTTCCGCTGCAGGTTCCTGTGCTGTATCTGTATCCTGATCTACAGGCTCTNCNTCCGCTGCAGGCTCCTGTNCTGNNTCCTGNTCTACAGGNTCTTCTTCCGCTACGGGTTCCTGTNCCGCATNCTGNTCNNCAGGCTCTCCTTCTTCTGTCATCTCTATCACAGGCTGTGTTTCNGCCNGCTGCTGTTCCCCCGACAGTTCATCTGCCGATACCGGAGCTGCCGTCGCAGTAACCATCGCAAACGTTAATATCACGGACAATAGTCCTTTTACTTTCCTATGCATAGCTTCCATTCCTCTCTTTTTATGATATAAACCACNATTTGCTCACTAATTNTCTTTCCACTGAATTGTTACATTTTTGTCAATTTTCTGTGANAAATCAAAATCCCACGCGCCGTTCTGTGTCGGGCNNAGCTTCGGCTCCGTCGCCNGTTCTCCCTTCTTTACGCTCTGCGTTCCGAAAGTACTGCCGTTATATTGGAATGTAACCGTNTAATACTGCGTTTTCTTCTTGCTTCCGCCGTCNGATCCGCCCTTGGAATCCNCATCTCCGCTTGGCGTAGGATCCTGTGGAGNNGGCTGNGGCTGAACCGTTTGAGGCTGCGTTTCCGGCTGCTCGGGNTGCGGCTGTTCGATTTGTGGAAGCTGCGTTTCCGGCTGATTTGNNTGNTCCGGATCCTGCTCCTTCTGTGGATTCTTTGTTGTATCGTNTGCCGGCTTCNTCTTAGGTTTCACAGGCGCTTCNGGCTCCTGTGCTTTATCCTCCTCATTCGGCTCCTGCTGTTCNTCGAGCGCCTCCGTATCNTGTGGCTGAGCNTCNGCATCCTGTGNTTTNTGNTCNGACTCCTGTTTTTGCGNTTNCTGTAATGCGAGCNCNTGTTNNCCCTGTGCNCCCGGTATCTTTGCTATAACATTATCCGCTAATTCCTGACCNTTTTGTACCAATTCTTCCAANTANTGTGTTATAACNGANGGCAGGCTGTCAAAATCGATNTCTGTCGGCTCTCCCAGCGTTTCNGNGGCTGTCTGTACNCCCTCAACGATAAGNTCATTGCCTGCTTCAACCATNACTTCCTCNTTNGAAATCGTTCCGTCCGGCAGAACCTGTCTGACACCGACTGTTCCCTGAAAAACNGTCAGCTTTGTNTCGCTCTCTCCGTTCTCCTTNGGCTCTACNTCCACACGGAAGATTGTTCCGCGGACAGCCATGATCGAGTTNGGNGTGTTGACCTCATAAGAGGCNCCGCTTTTTAACTTNTTCTGNATCTCGCTNGTCACNGAACCNTGNTGCAANTCGATATAAGTTTTNGCNTTCTCGTCATCTCCNTCGGCNACAATGTTCATGCGCGTATCCTGTTCTGCCAGAAGATACTTATCATNNTCCAGCTTCAAACGCAGACTGCTGTCCGATGCCACAGCTACGGCATCTCCCGACNGNAGCATCAGATTTTCATATGCCTCCATTTCTCCCACNTTCTCTCTTGTNATCGTTGCGTTGCCGTTGATCTGATATACCATGATCGATCGGTAGGCNTCACTCTTTCCTCCTGTCAAAACCACGCANCCGATGGCAACNACCGCTACGATTGCCAAAACCGCGCCAATCANAATTCCTGTCTTTTTCGTCATTTTTTCATCTACTCCTTTCATTATTTTCGTTTTCCCGTATTGCTGCCGCCAAACTGTCCACCAAGTAATGATCCAGTTTTCCCTCATCTGCCATTTCCTTTAAAATGTTCAATGCTTCCTCCTGTGGAATCGGCTTCTTGTAAGGACGGTCTGTTGCCGTTAAGGCATCATATACATCTGCCACGGTAATCATTCTGGTTTCCAATGCCAGTTCTTCTTCTTTAAGATGTTTGGGATAACCGGAACCGTCCAGCAGCTCGTGATGGGACGCCGCCCATCTTGGTATTTCTTCATAGTTCTTACTGAACCATACCTTGCTTAATATTTTTTCCGTCATGACCACATGGTTTTCCATCAGTTTACGGTCGTTCTCCGTCAGCGTTCCTCTTCGGATACTCAAATGATCCTGTTCCTGTTCCGTCAGATAGTGAAGCTCTTCTCCCGCTTCACTCCGGTAACTGTGTCCCGCAAGCTCCTGTACACGGCAGTAATCTTCATCATCCAAATATCCCATGCTGTCTATTCTGCGGATAAAATCCATGCTATCATGTAAATATGTAATCCTTTGACTGCATTCCTCCTCCGTGATTCTGCCTTTCAGACAGTCAATCGTATAGTATGCTTCCAGCAGCTGAAAGCGTGTCGCCACATTTCCAATTTCCCGATCCAGGCGNGTCGCCCGATTCATGATTGACAACGGTATGACTATTTTTCCGATATCATGCAAAAGCGCCGCCAGTTCCAATTTATCTCTGCGATCCTCGTCAAAATATTCCAGACCTCTCCCCGCGCGGTACTCCTTGTTGATATAATTCGCTATCATTCCGGTATACTCCGCCACCTTTCTGGTGTGGGTGCCGTTATAGGGCGTTCTCTCGTCGATCGCGGTTGCCAGCGCCTCCACGAAGGAGCGCAGCTGCAACTTGATTTCCTGTAAATATTTCAGATTGGTCATTTCAATCGCTGCCTGTGCGCCAAGGGAGCGGATAATAATTTCATACTCCGGNTCAAAAGGNATAACNTTCCCTTCNTCATCCATTGCATTCAAAAGCTGCAAAACGCCAATCAATTCATCTTCGTTATTCTCAATCGGAATCACCAACTGCGACTGTGTATGATAACCGGTCAGCGCATCATACTTTTTCGGACCCGAAAAATCAAAACGGGTGTTATCATATACATCGGGAATGTTAATGATCTCCCTATGGAGCGCGGCATAAGAGCACACATTGCGCTCTGTCATCGGAACCGGAGGCATATCGTCAATGACTTCTCCGTTTTCGCCGCGACTGATGTTTTGGGATAAAGTCTTCATAATCTTAAAACTGAGCTTCCCATTCTCCAAAAGATACAGCGTGCTTCCGTCACAGTGGGTTATATCCATTCCACTCTCCAAAATAGAGGTCAGTATGCGTTCCCGATTTGTTTCCGTAGACAATTGAATTCCAATATTCAGTATTTTCTTTAATTCGTGATTTGTCAGCTTCATTTTTTAACCATGCTCTTTCCAAAGTCTGCGAATTTTATTTATTTGTAAAGGGATACAGCCCGTGTTGTTCCATATATTGCATCGAACGTCTTTGCCGCTCCAAATCTTTCATCTCCACAAGAACGCTTGACTCCACCCCATGGCGGCGCATCCCTGCATCAAACAAGCTCCAGTCAATTTGTCCCGTTCCAANCTCCTGATGCAAATCATTGACTTTATCGTTATCGTTAACATGCATATGACGGATATAAGGCGCCAACGCCTCTATCCATTTCTCTCCCGAAACAGGAGTCAATGCCGCATGCGCATAATCAAGGCAGACGCCAAAGCGCGGTTCGTCCTCAAATTTTGCGGCAAGCTGTGCAAGAATGTCCGGCGCTTCATCGAACATATTTTCTATAAAAATCTGCTGCTTCGGATATTCCCGCAGCATATCGCGGAAAAACGCTTCGTTTGTTTTCATCCAGTTCTCAAGGTATTGTTCATCACGAAATCCGTATAATCTATTTGTATGAAAGACTACGCCCCGCAGTCCCATATCGCGAGCGATATCCATAGACTGCCGTATCCGCAGCTCGGAAGCCTGTCGGATCAGCGGATCTTCACTGTGAACGGTAATATCCAGAAACGCACCGTGCATCGTGTCATGCGAACAGTCATGCGGTTGTTTCAAATAAAAGGAAATCAATTCCTCTGTCTTTTTCTTGTCATCCAGTACCGTAGGTTTAAAAAAATCATTATACTCAAACGCGGCATGATACTCTTTTGCCAATTCCAGAGTTTCCGTTATCCGGTTTTTGTCCGGAATCATGTATAGCTGTCCCATTTCTACAACCATGCTCCTCTCAAACCTTATCCACCTGATATACAAANACGCCNTGNGATTTACCCTTGAGCGGGATTTCTCCNATCGGAGTCACNTCNACCCNGTCTTTTACCGCCTCATAGACNTCTTTGCTAATCAAAATCTGTCCNCGCTTGGCGTTGCTCTCCAAACGCGCAGCCGTATTGACAGTATCNCCNATCGCCGTATAATCCATACGGAAATCACANCCGATATTGCCGACAACCGCCTCCCCGCAGTTGACGCCTATGCCAAATCCCACACTTTTNCCAAAGCGTTTCTCAAATTTCTCGCTNACGGCATCTGCNCCCGCTTTCATATCCCACGCNGTGCGGACTGCCTTNTATATATAATCTTCCANATCAAACGGCGCGTTGAACACTGCCATCGTCGCATCTCCCACAAACTTATCGAGCGTTCCGCCGTTTTGCANAATAGAATGTGTCGTTAAACTTAAATATTCATTCAGNATTTCCACAACCTCTTCCGGTTTCAGGCTTTCCGACATCGTCGTAAATCCNCGGATATCCACAAACAGACANGCGATATGACGATTCTCGCCNCCNAGCACCAGTTCAAAATCCCTGTCNTTACTNATNTTTTCNACAACNTGAGGCGCAACNTACTGCTTAAAGACATTGACCACCTTCTGTCGGCGCATGATTTCCTGTACATANCCGGAAACNANATGCACNGCATANATCACAACGAGCACAACGGGNAGNAANATAACAGGTGTTACNAANCCNNGNCCGTACATTANNACTGCAAATACCGGTCCGAGCGCCNCNACGCACAANATCATCAAAACNGTCGCCGGAATAATCTTCATGCGTCTGATNNNAAGNTAAAANACTGCCGCNAAANCTGCCGCCAGCAATGCGTANAGTCCGTTCGGNAANTGCTGCTGCGTTTTGCCNTCCAACAGCGCNTCGACAATATTTGCCTGTATCTCCACTCCNTACATCTGCGTTCCGTGNGAAATCGCCGGTATATAAGAATCCTGCATNCCNACNGCATANGCTCCCACAAACACAATGCCNTCCGCAAAGATTGCCGGATTGACCGTTCCGTTCATTACATCGATCAGNGAAACCGTACTGTAACAGCCTGTTTTNCCNGAATACGAAAAGAGATACTGGTTATNNTNGTCTAACGCCGGCCATTCNACAGACGCTCCGNGGCTTTCNTGATANGTTTTATATGCCTGAGANGCAAGGCTGTAATTGCGCTGCCCTTCTGTATCATCTATGTATGCCATCGCACGNCGCACATAGCCGTCNGTGCCTACCAGCGTGTTGGCNTATCCCTGTTTGGTAGNCTCCCGNAACGCCTCATAAGGCATGGTAACNCCGTCCACATAATANTTNTTGAACGTCACCCTGCCGTTTTCATCATACTCCGGCTGTTCCTTAAAGCGATAGGACATCGCCGTCACAACGTTTCCCNTTTCACGNCAAGCCTCCGCAAACGACGCGTCNCCCGCNTCATCGCCNTTCTCGCTGAAAATCACATCGAACACGATCACAGCCGGTCTTGTCTGTGCNTCNCCNTTCANAAGCCGCACCAAATCNGCNGAAAGCTCTCTGCTCCACGANGTGATCGTTCCGTACTCTTCCAGCGTCTTNTCNTCAATCGCTATNATATAAATGTTTTTATTGGTCACGGACTCCCGNTGACACAGTGCGTCCGATACCATCACATCCAAAGAATATCCCAACTGCGCCCAGCAAAGCAANCCTGTNACNNTAGCAATCANGAATGCTGTCAAANNGGTNCGCAATGTCTGTTTTTTTGTCACTTGTTTTTCATGTCCCTTTCAAANTAAAAGATCGAACTGTAAAAATTTACATATTCTCACTATCTATTATAATATATTGTGTTTGAAAATCAAGTGTTATATCCGATTTTCGGGCTTTTGTACATGAATTTGANCAATGTTTTGTGAATCTTTGAGAAGCGNTTTNCNNAANNGTNTGTNAACATTTTTTTGCNNTGATGATTTNCNGCAGATCNGCNAGCGTNTTNGCCACNCCNTAGAGCATTGGCNTCAGTTCCTCNTCGGGCTGNGTNAAATCNGGNACCATTACGGGTTTGCAGCCNGCCGCNNACGCCGATTTGATGCCGTTTGGCGAGTCCTCCACAGCGATACANTCCTGCGGCTGTTCGCCNATCTGCTCACAGGCATATAAGTACACATCGGGCGCGGGNTTTCCGTTTGGNACCTGTTTTGCGCTCACGATTTTGTCAAACCGATCCTTAACGCCGATTTTTTCCAANTGNCGATAAGTCAGNTCGATTGNCGTCGCCGTTGCGACTGCCGATTTNATGCCGTTTTCATGCAAAAAGTCCAATATTTCNTCAATACCGGGCTTTTTCTCCAATCCNTATGTTTCAAGGCGTTCNGCCACCAGNGCNCGCCGNACCTCGCGGATTGCGTAATAGTCAAAANGCTCNCCGAATATCTCTTTCATTAACTTNTCGGCAAGNTTTTGNTCAAGACTNCGGAGCATAAGCGCGTGTTCNCTTGTAAAATCAAATCCCGCTCGCTGCGCTGCCTCACACCACGCCGCGTTATAATGTTTTTCCGTGTCAATTAATACGCCGTCCATGTCGAAAATAACTGCTTTTACCATTTTGATGTCCTTTCCTATTCGCTCGCATGGGACACGTTTTTTTCGTCCGCACGCAAAATCTTCTCTTTCGGAACCTCCTGATTTTGTTGAATCAGATTCAAAAGCGTGATGTAATTTTTGATCATATCACGCACAGTAACTTCATCGCCCTCAGAATTTTTTTGATACTGCTTTTTCAGAAAATAGATGTAATCGTCATGCTCAAGTTTCGGCGAATAGCCGTAAAGGATTCCGTGCATTCCCGCAAGCTTTTCCAAAAGAACATACATTTCCCCAGGATTGAGCGCAGAAAGCTTGATCACAGGCGATGCCATATCCCGCAGTCCGTCTGCTCTTCCGCTCAGATAGGCAGTGTCCTCAATTCTCGAGCGCAGCGGTCCGAAGCTGAATACACCGCGCGTCGGGTCTTCCATCGCTTTCTGCGTCACGCTGACAATAATGCCAAGATGCACTGCTTTTCCCTGAAGCACATCATTGTATATTGACAGGAGTTTATTATAATTATATTCCCTTCCTACGCGGCTGGGAATTTCGTACAGCGTCGCAAGCTCGTCCATGCACACATAAAGTCCGGCATAGCCCGCTTTTACCACGAAATCCGCAAATAATTTAATAAAATCATACCAGTTATCGTCCGCGATGATCAGATTCACCCCTAAATCCGCCTTCGCCTCCGTTCTGGTCCGATACTCCCCGCACAACCAGCGCAGCGCCTTTTTTTGAAGGTCCACATTGCCTGTCCGATGCCCCTTATAATAAGAAACCAATACCTTTCCGAAATCAAAACCGTTTACCCGCTCCTCCATGGAGGAAGTAATCTTGTAAATTTTCTGGCTCACTCTCACGTCAAACGCTTCATGTCCCGGCACAAGCCCCTCGTATTGCACTACCTCATTTTCGAGTGTGCCGATCCACTTATCAAGGATCAGCTGCAAGGCGCCGTTATCCGGACACGCATGCGTCGCCATGTTTCTGATCAATTCCCTGTAAGTCGCAAGCCCTTGTCCCTTATTGCCGACAAGCCTCCTGTCAACCGACAGCTCCACATCTGTCACTACGAAATTCCGCTCCATCACATGATTGCGCAATGCGTGCATCAAAAATGTTTTGCCGCTTCCGTATTTTCCCTCAATAAAGCGGATTGCGCCGCCGCCCTGTTCGATAATGGAAACATCCTGCAAAAGCGCCTGAATTTCGTTTCTTCGCCCTACCGTAATATACTCAAGTCCGATTCTCGGAACAACGCCGCTTTTTAACGAATTTAAAACCGTAGCCGCGATTGCCCTTGTTATTCCACTGTCCATCTGATCTGTCCTTTCTATCCCGGAGTAAATAACGTACGTTATTTACTACATATTCCTAAGCTGCGCCTGTACAAAGTCCGCATCAGCCCTTATCTTGTCAAGATTTTCAAGACTGAACTCGAAGGAAAGCATCTCGTTTTCACTCTCCCTGCTTAACCGCTCATATGCTTTCTCAATCATGATCGCACGTTTCTGACTGCGGATCACGGAAAAGATCCGCATCCCGATCTGCTCCGCGCTTTTATCCCGATCCAGCTCATAATCCATAAGATTGATCATGCGTTCCGCATCATACGGGTAAAAATCAGTCGCGCACATGCGCCCCGCAGTCCGCCCACTTGCCGGAAGAAAGATTCCCATCGAAAGTTCTCCGCTGCACAAATATATCATTACCATCGGTTTCCGAATCAATCCCGCAAACACCTCCGTGAGTAAATCCGGTGCAATTTTTCTTTTCAGCTTGATCTCAAACACGGATAAGCCTTTCTCCCTCACAAGCTCCGCAATGTTAGTAATCCCCTCTTTGCTTACAAGGTGATAACTCCATTCCACACTCACAATCTCTGTTTCAAAAACCCGACGGCACTTTGCATTTTCAATCTTCTCAAACAGCGTATCCAGCGGCATTCCCTTGTCAACCTTATACTGTTTCGGAATATTATATCTGCCATCACTCATGTCTATCCTCCATACTGTCAACACAATACTTTTGCGTGCTTGTCATGTAATATCTTTGTAATAATAATAATATATTATTCAAAGATTTTCTACAATTTGCGCAATTTTCTTGTAAGTTTGTTGAAATTGTTGGTCTGTATCCGAAATCCATATCAAAAAGGCACAGTTTTTTATCACATTGACATGCTACTGTGCCTTTTGCATTGGTTTAATTATCTGCTTTTTAAATATGCCGAACCGTTTAATCTATATTTACATATTCCTCTCCAACCCATCCGTTAACGTCTACATATTCCTTTTTCACCCATCCCTCAAGAGTTCCTTCGTCACTTGGTATGAATACATGATAAAATCCGTTTTCCTCCGATGAAATAGCGACTGCCTGCATTTCCTGAAGAAGACTAAGTACCTCTGCATCTTCAGATGCCTCGTCCCTGACTTTAAGCGCATCCGCATTGATAGTGCCTATTTTCAGCGCCTTTACATCTCCGGACGCCTCGTCCCCGATGTTAAGCGCACCTATATCAATAACGCCCGTTTTGTTTTCTTCACGTTCCATATTAAGTTCGTCCATACGCGCAAAACTCATCCGATCCTCATCAAATTCATTCTCGGAAACATTTGTATCGTTGTTCTCTGTGTTTTTATCTGCTGCCGTAGTGGCAAATATAGTTGTTACGCCGGCAATCAAAATGACTGCTGCCAGAACCGCAATAACGGATGTTCTTTTAATCTTCATAATCGCTGTAATCCTTTCTTCGATTGCATTTTTACTAAAATTGTTGCAAAGAGGCATAAAACCGCTTTTTCTTGCTTCCATATCAATCAGCATATGGGCATAGGTTGATTTTGACGCTTCTCCGAAGCGATGCACCACGCTCTCGTCGCAAGCCAGCTCAATGTCGCGCTGGAAAAGAACGTACATCACCCACACAAGCGGATTAAACCAATGCACGCATACGGCAAGCGCGGAAATCAGTTTTACCGCACTGTCATAGCGGCAGATATGCACATACTCATGTAAAAGGACATATTCCAACTGCTCTGTGTTTTCCCAATTTGTCTTTTTGGGCATTAAAATAACCGGTTTAAAGATTCCGTACGTCAGCGGCGTCGAAATTTTATCCGACTGTCTGACGGAAACGGGGCGTTTTCGCAGATACGATTTGAGCCACTGGTCTACATAATTGTTTTGAATCGGTAAAGAGGTTTGAAATTCAAAACGCCAGTGCAAATAGGAAATTGTGAAAAATGCGGCGCAAAGTGTCATTCCCACAAGCCAGATGATAAGTCCTATAGGAACAGGCGATACAGGATTGGTCGGTAACTGTGGCGATTCGCCTGTTTGTTCATATGTTATTGCTTCGACAGGCGGAAGTGTCACATTTGTTGGCGTTACCGAATATGTTCCTATATTTATCGTTTTTACATTTACGGGCGTCGTTGGACCTATCAAAGTATACACGCTGAATGCAGACGGCACAGTGTACGGAATGAGCAGTCTGAAAAGGACAATTCCCCATAAAATTAAAAATGTTTTTTTGGGCAGCTTATTGATCGTCACTGCGCGGATTGCCGCAATCACAATAATTAGGACTGCGCCGGAAAAGCTCATTTGCAATAAACTCATAATTGCCTCCATTTTACTGAATCCTACAAGTTTGTGCCCGCACAAACTTGCTGCGTGAAGCTTTAGAATTTCTTTGCGAAGCAGTCTTTGCTGCAAGCATTAGAAATTCTCTTCACGCTAATCCCCAACAATCTGTTTTAACTTTTCAATCTGTTCTGCGGACAGCTTTTTCCTGCCTAACAATGCCGCAAACAGCTTATCGGCGGAACCGTCATAGATTTTGTTGATCAGTTCATTTGTTTCCGCCTCCTGCACTTCCTCCTTCGGGATGAGTGCGTGACACATGAAATTCGGTTCNGAGCGTTCAATCGCTCCTTTTTTGATGCATCTTTTGATCAATGTATAGGTGGTATTCATGTTCCACCCGATCTCTTCCTTCAGAATGTNCGATATNCGCTTTGCCGTNGTATCGCCCTCCTGCCAAAGCACTCCCATGACCTTNAGTTCAGAATCAAACAGNTTTATGTCCATTGTGTTNCCCCTTTCACACGACTNCAGTAGTTTNTGTAATCATATGATATCTTCTTTTTTGTGNTTTGTCAATACTACTGCAGTAGTTTGTGNNAAATAATTNAANTTTTCNTGTNTNCGGCAAAACAAAAAGCGCAAGCCTTTGTCCTGCCCGACATTNCTCTGCGCTTTTATCATTTCTATTCATACAACNCCGCCATATCCGCNANCACCCGATCCGTATGCTCCATCATCAGCTCNGCCTCTTTTTCAANCANTCCGTACTTTTTATATCGAAGCACAAAATTCGGCGTTCCCTTTGCGGAAAATTCCATNGTTCCCCGATACCGTTCCATAAATTCCGGCAGCTTTTCCACATGCACAGGCGCATANGGNTCCATCAAAAATGTAATCTGTCCCACTTTTCCCTTGATTTCCGTCACATATCGCTTGTGCGCGGTCACNCTGATNAGTGAAATTTTTATCAAATTCTCCACNGATTTTGGNACCTCGCCNAACCTGTCCTTGAGCTCNTTTCTCATATCGTCGCACTCCGCCTCGTTCTCAAGGCTCGCGATCCGCTTGTAGATATCAAGCTTTTGCACCTCNTTNACAATATANGANGCGGGAATAAACGCGTCAACNTCCATATCCACATAGGTATTAAAGTCCTCGTCCGTCTTTTTGATGCCNTTTAANGTCTTTACCGCCTCGTTTAACANCTTGCAGTAAAGGTCATATCCGACAGCCTCCATATGTCCGTGNTGTTTTTCNCCCAGAAGATTTCCNGCGCCTCTGATCTCNAGNTCNCGCATCGCAATCTTAAATCCGCTGCCTAAGTCGGTAAACTCCTTAATCGCCTGAAGACGCTTTTCCGCCACTTCCTTNAANACCTTATCTCTTTTATACATCAAAAACGCATACGCCGTNCGGTTGGAACGNCCTACNCTGCCGCGCAGCTGATAAAGCTGGGAAAGTCCCATATTGTCCGAATCGTGAATGATCATTGTATTGACNTTGGAAATGTCAAGCCCCGTTTCAATNATCGTCGTCGAAACAAGCACATCGATTTCACCGTTNATAAACTCAAACATNATCTTTTCAAGCTCNTGTTCCTTCATCTGACCGTGCGCATANGCNACATTCGCCTCCGGCACAAGCTTTGCAATCNGNTCNGTGATATCGTTAATATTATTCACACGATTGTATACATAGTAAACCTGACCGCTNCTTGAAAGCTCNCGCACAATCGCCTCACGCACAAGCTCCTCATTATACTCCATTACATACGTCTGAATCGGCTGCCGTTCTCCCGGCGCTTCATCCAAAACGCTCATATCCCGTATNCCCACAAGACTCATATGAAGCGTTCTCGGAATCGGCGTTGCNGTCAANGTCAGNACATCGACATCATCTTTNATCTGCTTNATCTTCTCCTTGTGGCGCACGCCNAAACGCTGCTCCTCNTCTATGATNAGCAGTCCCAAATCCTTGTATTTCACATCATNGGACAACAGCCTGTGCGTTCCNATNACAATATCGACCATACCTTTTTTCAGACTTTCTATGGTCTTTTTNATNTCGCCCGCAGTCCGAAACCTTGACAGCATTTCCACNGTCACNGGAAAATCCTTCATNCGCTGGAGAAACGTATTGTAATGNTGCTGTGCCANAATCGTTGTCGGAACAAGATAGGCAACCTGTTTTCCNTCCTGAACNGCCTTAAACGCAGCNCGNATCGCGATCTCGGTCTTTCCGTAACCGACATCGCCGCAAANCAGNCGATCCATGATGCGCGTACTCTCCATATCATNTTTCGCCGCCTCAATCGCAAGCAGCTGATCGCCCGTTTCCTCAAAGGGAAACATCTCCTCAAATTCCTGCTGCCAGACGGTATCCTTGCTGAAAGCAAATCCCTGCTTTTGTCTGCGCACAGCGTACAGTTCCACCAAATCTTTTGCCACCTCGTTTACGGCAGCCTTTACACGCGATTTTGTCTTTGTCCACTCCTGTGTGCCCAGCTTATTGAGCTTTGGTTTCTTCGCCGCATCCGCGGATGCATATTTTTGAATGATGTCAAGCCCCGTCGCAAGAATATAAAGGTTTCCGCCGTCGCGGTACGAAATCTTGATATAATCTTTTACGACCTTGTCGACCTCGACCTTNTCAATCCCCTGATAAATGCCGAGTCCATGNTTTTCATGCACCACATAATCCCCGACCTTCAAATCCGAAAAGTCGCGAATCTTTGTACCGCCCGCAAAGCTCTTGCTGCGCTTCTTTTTNTTCTGCTGCTTTCCAAAAATATCCGACTCCGAAATGATTGCAAGCTTTAAATAAGGATATTCAAACCCNTTTCGCACAAGCCCGTGATANGTTATGATCTCCCCCGCCTGCGGCTCGCGNTCNGCNTCCTCCGTATANAATGCNGTCATATCCTCATCNATGAGATCCTTTGCAAGTCTTTTGGCGCGCGTTGCCGACGTGGATAAAAGCAGCACACGAAAGCCCTGCTTTTTATAAACCTTTAAATCCCGCACGAGTTCGGGAAAACTATTATTATAGGAAGAAATACTGCGCGCGTTCACCAAAAAGCGGCTTGTAAATTTTATGGCAAAACCCTTAAATTCCATTGCNGACAATGCCAAAATGCGCTTTCCNTCCAGTTTCGCCATAATTTCCTGTACGGAAAAAAGCACATCCTGTTGTTTNGCAAGNATATAGCCNCCCTCCGCTCTGCTCGCCATGCTCTCGCGAAACTCCAGTTCNACAGCCCTTGCNTGTTCCTCCACCCGCAGNGGCTCGTCGATATAGACGCAGCAGTTTCTNTTTTTGAANANGTCCGCAAANGACATGGTATCTTCATAAAANTATCCGAGAAAACTCTCCAGATTGATATAGCTTTGAAACTGCGTCACCTGTTCCTTTANATCNCNGATATAGGTTTCCAGACGGTGCGCCTCCTCNGGTTTCGTGTTTTCCCGAAAATACGCCGCNCTTTCTTTGCAATCCTTCTCAATCCGATGAAANCCCCTATCAAGCATGGATTGTGTNAGAATNAACTCCGTGGCGGGATAAATCGAAACACATGNCATATTTTCCTCAATCGAGCGCTGGCTTAANACGTCAAACGCACGAANCGATTCCACCTCNTCCCCCCAAAGCTCTATTCGGACNGGATTNTCNGAAGTAAGGTCGAAAATNTCCACAATCCCGCCCCGAATCGAAAACTGTCCCGGNGCCTCCACCTGATAGCTTTTTTCATACCCCATTGAAACAAGTTTTTTGGAAAGCGCGGCTTCCTCAATCACACTGTCCTTATTGATCGAAATAATGTTTTCCTCCAGCACGGAAAGCGGCAGTTGATGCGCCATCAGCGCGGCAAATGTCGTCACGATCGTAACCGGCTCTCCCTCAAGAATACGCCGCTGTACCTCTATCCGCTCCTTGGAGAGCTGTCTGCCATGTATGTCCGCCTGATAAAAAATCAAATCCTTTGCGGGATAAAAATACGATTCCCGACAATAAAGCCGACAATCCTCCAACAGCTCACGCGCTTTCATATCGCTGTAGGTGACGATCAGCCTCACATCAAACTCTGTCTTATCGTTTCCCGCGCCAAGTCCAAATATCATATGAAGCTTTTGAGAATCCACACAGCCGCTGACGCTCACCTTTGCGTTTTCTTTTCCAAGCGTCTTTACAATCTCCTCGTATTCGCCAAGCTCCTTCAGCGGCGCAAGTAATATATTCACTTCCTTACCTCCGGTTAAACTGTTTCAGAAACCTAATTTGCCTCGCTTGATTTCTTATTATAATCATTCATTGCCCGATCGACCTCGCCCGCAAGCATCAGATTGACTGCGCCGTCAACCTTTTCAAGGCTNTCCTTCATCACAGCAAGCTCCTCCTTACTGAAATGCCCGAGCACGTAGTCTGCAAGGTCATAGCCCTTCGGCTTTTCGCCGACGCCGATCTTGATGCGCAAAAACGTATCATGCCCCAACTGCGCGATGATATTTTTGATGCCGTTATGTCCGCCCGCGCTGCCCTTTTTCCGAATGCGCAGCTGCCCCACATCAAGGCTGACATCATCATAGATCACGATCAGTTCACTCTCCGCGTCCACTTTATAATAATCTATGATGGCACGTATCGCCTCACCACTTAAATTCATGTATGTTAAAGGTTTCACAAGCACAACTTTATTGCCGTTTATCGTGCCTTTTCCGATCAACGCTTTATGCTTACAGCTCATCACGCTGATACTGTATTTCTCCGCCAGCGCATCGATTGCCATAAAGCCGATATTGTGCCTTGTATTCTCATACTCCTTTGTGGGATTTCCAAGTCCCGCTATGATATACATTTTTTCGTTCCGCGCCCTTTCTTTTTTTCTAAATCTGATGTTTNACCACNGCATACTCGTCTCCATTTCTNTAATACGGACACCCCTTATAATGCCCCTCCATAAAACGCGCCATATCGTCCTCGTCCANATCCGCCTCGCAGTACCAGCATTCGTCCTCGTCGTCNTATACGTTGTATGCGCATGTATCNCAGTTTGTGTTTCCCATTATTTAATCCTTTCNATACGAAAATTCCGGACACCAAATCACTTCATACGGATNGCTCGCAAATACCGAAACCCGAACATCCACTTGATCATTTCCNTGNGGCGATACCAGTATNCATTCATTGCCGTCCATATAGACGCCGTATCCGCCTTCNTCATTATAAAAGATACTGAACGCCCCAAGCGCNGTGTCATNTCTNGTACCCGAATCATGGCTGTCATTTAAGATTGTCNCGNCGCCTCCCGTATTCTNAACNGCAATAAAATCCGTGTTCTNNANGANATGCTCCGTATCCACGCCAAATCCCTCCAGCAATGCCAGAAACCTNTCATCCTNTATGANATCATGATTNACAATTTCTATNAAAACATCATAANCGTTCCTTTTTAACTCCTCACACCATGCAAGCGGNTCNCCNAGCTCACACAGCCTTGACCACATGATATATTCCTTNGAAAAATCAAAACGCATNGCTTCCTGATTGCCTGCATCACTTCCAAACAAAAGTTCTATNCCATTCTGNCCACGCAAATCTATCGTGCGCCANAAAATATCGTCCACATAAATCCGNCGGCTTCCGTTTNCTTCACNGTCCTCCTCCATTNGAATGTGCCCGATACAAGTGTCAANCCCCTCNGTCAAACGAAGCGNTTCAAAATATTCAACAGTTTGATCTGCGCCATTTACAACCGCNAAATTCACATCNTTTGCAAACTGCNCNGTATCNATNCCGATATATTCTAAAAACTCCTTATAATCCTCNTTTTCCAACATTTTAGGGTCATTCAACATCAGCACAAAATNGGATTTTAAAAAATCCTTATATTGNGCNCTTCTNGNANCATANACATTCTTTGTNGCATTNCTGCCCGAAACCAGCTCCTCCAAACGCCTGTAATAATCGTCNGTTTCACGAAGACGNTCCNCAACATAGCTTCGAAAATCCTCCAANCCTTTATCCGCATCCCAATAGCTTCCATTCGGCCAACGNTCCNTCTCNCTNAAATATGCACCCGACAGGTAAATNTCTTCCTCATACGCGTCTATCAGTTCGTTCAAATATTCCTCTGACCAAAGGTTTTCGCGAAGNTTCCGGTATTTGTCAAAAATCAATCCCCANATCTTGTCATCACCGTTTAANATCAGCGACGGNAGATTTCCGATTCCCATNACCGTATTCTGACTGCTNGGAATNCCGTACGCCTTGCACATATTCGTCTCCGCNTCCCCCGTCCATTGCANNCCCCATGAAATATCCATATCCCACGGTGTATACAATGCTGTTTNCTTTNCCCCTTTATTGTGGAAGGAAAGNAACATATTTTTNACAGACAGACTGTTGATTACACCCACATGGTCNATCCCCTGAATCAGATTGATAAACAAATACATGTCAATCGCATTGTCAATATCAATNCCCTCATACATNCTCTGCGCGTCTTGCCATTCNGAGTGCAGCGTNGCATAATATTTTTTCAGAAGCGCCCACTCATCCTCNTTGCTTTCCTCCGTCTTATATCCGGCAACCGCAGCCTNTGGCTGTGATAAGATTTGATCCTCNCTGTCCCAAGTTCTCTTTTTATACAACCGCTCATTCTTTGACACATCGATTCCAAGCTGAAGCTCGTCAATCGGATACCCTAACGCATACAATCCCCAATACTGATTATTGATAAACAGCTCAATATAACGGTATTCCATTCCATTATCAATACCAAGNGCATTATCTTTTGCGCACGTATTCTTCCACAAACTTGAACAAAATACATTTCTTANTTTTTCCGGATCATTATATGCCGCATACAAAATCCAGTCATCGTCCTGNCGCATTCCCAAAAGCGATANCTTATTCAATCTCACATTATTTCCNANNGATTCTTGCGTAAGCGAAAGNTTATACCCCTTTTTCGGATAGGCTCTGGTAGAACCGCCTCTGATATGCATTTTNCCGTCCGATTCCGTGAATTTCTGTGCCGCGCCCTTGCTNTTNTCAAGTAAAGTCANGTGAATCGGCACATTCTCGTCGCCAATCTCNGTATCGCATTCGATATTCATTAGCGGCAGCGTTGTGCATACAAGGTTATACTCATGATAGAACNNACCATTATACGCAAGCAATCGAAACACNTTGGATTCTCTGATATCCTGNGCCGTTATNTGCGCGTCTAAAACCACAACAGAAACCTTCTCATATGTCGTGTTTATCTCTACATACGGGTTATATGCACTCTTGCTGTCTTCCTCCAGCGAATAATAAAACGTATTCGAAGATACATCAAAAATCAGCTGCTGCTCATCAAAAAACAATGCCTCCAACAGATCGGCATCGCTGGCAGAACGACGGCTGTTTAATATCAAGTCAAAGTACTCCTCATCCACAGAAAGTTTGTCAAAACGAACCGGATTTCCCCAAAAGCACATTAAATATACCATCAACATGCTCGAAATCAGCAATAGCGCCATTCCTATTTTTTTCTTCATACCGCACCTATATTACATCTTCACTGTCATACTCAATCACAGAAAATTTTTCAATCTCCAACCCCTTCAACCGCTCCGTCAATGCAGTCGGATCTTTTACCGAGAATTCAATCACATAGTTCATCCCTTTTGCCGTGTAATTTCTGCTTTTAATGCGAAATCTTGACGTAATTTCTTTGATATTATTCAAAATTTCCAAGTCCTTCTCAGGCTCACATTGAAAAACCAGCACAAACGGTCGTCTGCCAAGCGAAACATAATTCATCAAAAGCAACACCATCGTCACGACAAGCGAAGTCAGAACCGCGATCTCGTAAAGCTGACAGCCGCACACAATGCCAATATGAACAGACCAAAGCAGATACAGCATATCCACAGGATCTTTGACCGCTGTTCGAAACCGAAGAATTGCGAGCGCGCCAATCGTTCCCAACGTAATCACGATATTGGACTGTAAACACATCACAATGGTCGCAATAAAAAACGGCAGTATAACAATGCAGATATTAAACGACTTATTATAAAATGCCCTATGAGAAACCACTCTGTAAACCACAAACTCATACAATGCCAGAACCAGTACCACAAGCAGTACAGAAACAATCTGTGCAGTGCCTAATGTCTGATTACTGTAAGAATTAAAAATGTTGTCAATTGTTTTGCTTATTATATTCATATAAATCTCCTTTATCTTGTTCGCGAATTTGTGCCTCTGCACAAATTTGCCGATTGAAAAATCTCTGATTTTTCAATTTATTTCCTGTAATTTTAATCTTCCCAAATAATACTTTGAAAAAGACGACTGTTGTAAATTTTTATTTGATACAATGCTTTTGATATATCCCGGCAAAATATCATCAAACTTTACCTCCAATACATGCTCGCTTTTCTCCTGTATCGGATAGTTTAAGTAATCCCCTGTCAAAAATTCTTCGACATGGTCGGATACCGAAATATTTTTATCCAGCGTAATTCTGACATTGGCAATCTCCTCCACATAAGCCGCCCGCTCATAACTGATAATTGCCTTTGGTTCAAACAGCCTTGTCATCATATGGACACAAAATTTCCTTATCAAAGGATCCTCCGTTTCCCAGTACAACTCGTCAGCGCTTCCATCTAATATTTTCTGACACATCTCTTTCGTAATGATTGCACTGTCCTTGTGACAGCGTCCGTCCATTTTTTCTTTCCGTTCCAGTTTTAAAATAACTGGCGTACTTCCATAATGCCGTATTCTGTATTTAAACCTCCGCGATACCCCTGCCTCATTTTCCTTCGCACAAGTATCCTTATAATCGTCAAAATACAGGCTGTGTATCTCGTAATTTCCCGATTGACCACTGTGATAATCCAAATCCATCACAGCGGCAAGCCTGTTTTCAATCACAGCCAAATCCGCCTCCGGCAGACGGTATTTCCACTCGTTCCGATATCGTTTCATCTCTTCCTCTTCTTTCATCGTACTTTTCTGTAACACAAACTATGTATAAACAGCGCTTTCCCGACATACTAGAATATCACAAATTGATTATTGCGTCAATTACAAAGGACACCCGCTAGCGGATGCCCCTCTACCCACATTTATATTCTTGTCTTACGATTTTACGCTGTCGGCTCCTCGTCAGGCTCCAAGAGCGCCTTCTCGTAACTCTCAAGAATGATTTTCTGGATTGTATCTCTTGTGTTTGAATTAATGGGATGTGCAATATCTCTATACTCGCCATCTGCGGATTTCTTGCTCGGCATTGCGATGAAAAGACCCTTTTCACCCTCAATAACCTTGATATCATGAACAACAAATTCATCATCAAGCGTAATAGAAACTACTGCTTTCATCTTTCCCTCTTTCGTAATTTTGCGAACGCGAACATCTGTTATTCTCATTCTTTTGTCCTCCTTTTGCAAGTCGTTTTACTTTTGGTTTCTTTGATTTTAATTTTTTGCAGGTCTCTCCTACTTACAGGACATATCGCTCATTCTTCTCGACGACGACCTTGATACCGGTTTCGCCGACATGATGAGAGTTCGCCCTTATCGTATCGCGGCTTTCTACAATACAATTTTCAATGTGGGTGTTATCGCCAAGATACACATCATTTAAAATGATGGAGTTTTTAATCGTACAGTTGTTGCCTACAAACACTTCTTTGAACAAAATCGAATTTTCGACCGTTCCGTTAATGATACAACCGCTTGAGATCAGGCTGTTTTTTACCTGTGCGCCGGGATTGTACTTTGCAGGCGGCAAATCGTCAACCTTCGAATAAATTTCAGGATACTGTTTGAAGAAATAATCCCTGATGTTCTTCTTTAAGAAGTCCATATTCGTACCGTAATAGTCTTCCACGCTTGCGATATTTCTCCAATATGTCTCAATTTTATATCCGTAAATTCTCTTTAAATCTTTGTAGCGTATGAGGATATCCTGAACCAGATCATGTCTGCCTTCCTCGGCGCTCTTTTCAATCAGCTCGATCAACTGACGCCTTCTGATGACATAAATACCGCACGATACGGTCTTTGACTTCGCCACCATCGGCTTTTCCTCATATTCCTCGATCCGTCCGTCATCGTTCATTCGGACAACGCCATACCTGTCCACATTTGCATCGCTCGGCATTTCCTTTACCACCACGGTAATGTCTGCCTTCTTCGCGATATGATACTCCAAAACCTTGTTAAAATCCATCTTGTAGACACAGTCGCCTGTGGCGATGACCACATACGGCTCATGGCTTCTCTTTAAAAACAGAAGATTTTGATAAATACTGTCTGCCGTGCCCTGATACCAGTTACTGTTGTCGGGCGTCACGGTCGGCGTAAACGTATAAAGACCACCCTGTTTTCGTCCAAAATCCCACCACTTCGATGAACTTAAATGCTCATGAAGACTGCGTGAGTTATACTGCGTGATCACTGCCACTTTCTGAATATGGGAGTTTGACATATTGCTCAACACAAAATCGATACTTCTGTAGCTGCCCGCTATCGGCATGGCTGAAATTGCTCTCTTATGGGAAAGTTCGCCCATCCTTCTGCTGTTTCCGCCCGCCAGTACTATTCCTAATGCTCTCATATCACTCACCCACCTTTATCAATGTCTTACCGCTGTCGAGTATTCCGTTTGTGTAATCCGCAGCGGATGTTTCACCAAACACAACCGTGTTCTTTCCTATTTTGACATCTGCGGGAATGATGCTCTTTTCACCGATCGTCACAAGTCCGCTGTTATAAATATCGGGTCTTGTGTCATTTTCTTTTTCCGGCATTGTGCCCAGCTGTGTGTTATCACCAATCTTGGTAAACTCATCAACGATTGCCTTCTCGATCACGCAGCCTTCTCCGATTTCCGTCTGATTCATAATGATCGAATCGCGCACAACCGTACCCTTGCCGATGATAACACTGCATCCGATTACGGAATTGTACACCTTTCCGTAAATTTCGGAGCCCTCGCCGATAATGCAGCGTTCCGTCACGCTTTCCTCCGAAATATACTGCGGCGGAAGCGCCTCGCTCTTGGTGTAGATCTTCCAGTATTCCTCATAGAGGTTAAACTCGGGAACAATATCGATCAGCTCCATATTTGCTTCCCAGTAAGAACTTAAGGTTCCGACATCTTTCCAGTACCCGTTAAACTCATAAGAGTACATCGGGCAACCCTTTTCATGGCAATACGGTATGACATGTTTGCCAAAATCAAGCGCCGGCTGGTCTGCCTTAGAGATCAGCGCCTCCTTGAGCGTCTTCCAATTAAAGATATAAATTCCCATAGAGGCTAAATTGCTTCTCGGGTTCTCGGGCTTCTCCTCAAAGTCGACGATCTTCTTATTTTCATCGGTGATCACGATACCGAAACGCTTTGCCTCGTCAAGCGGCACAGGCATTGAAGCGATTGTGACCTCCGAACCATTCTCCTTATGAAAATCGAGCATGACCTCATAATCCATCTTATAGATATGGTCGCCCGAAAGGATCAGTACATAATCGGGGTTTAAGCTCTCCATATACTCAAGATTTTGAAAAATCGCATTCGCCGTACCGGTGTACCATTCGCTCTCACCGCTCTTTTCATACGGCGGAAGCACAGTCACGCCACCGATATTTCTGTCCAAATCCCAAGGAATACCGATACCGATATGTGTGTTCAATTTTAACGGCTGATACTGCGTAAGTACGCCGACTGTGTCAATTCCGGAATTGATACAGTTGCTCAGGGGAAAATCAATAATTCTGTACTTACCGCCAAACGCAACTGCCGGTTTTGCCATCTTTGATGTCAGAACTCCCAGTCTTGAGCCCTGTCCACCCGCTAACAGCATGGCAATCATTTCTTTTTTAATCATGTTGTCACCCCACTCTGGTTTCTTCCTGCATCTGAAAATAATTTTGGTAATTTTTACATAAAAGTGTACTTTCGAATTCATTATAGCATACAATTTTCACAAATGGAATACTTTGTGATTATTTTAACTATATATTTTTCATATTTTTTTAAGAAATATAAAAACGGAGATGGAAAAGTAACCGTTTGAGGTGTATGATGTATATTAATAAGGTATATAAAATAGGAAAGGAAGTAACAATTCCATGTATCAGATAAATTTCAACCAGCCAATCCATGTACACTTTATCGGCATCGGCGGCATCAGTATGTCAGGACTTGCGGAAATCTTAATTGACGCAGGCTTTACGGTAAGCGGTTCCGACGCCAAAAAATCGCCCCTCACGCAACATCTTGCCGCCAAGGGCGCCAAAATCAATTATCCGCAGATGGCGAGCAATATCACAGATGATATTGACCTCGTTGTCTATACCGCCGCCATCGCGCAGGACAATCCGGAATATGCGCGCGCAAACGAAAACGGTCTGCCCATGATGACACGCGCGGACTTGCTCGGACAGATCATGAAAAATTACAAAACACCGATTGCCATTAGCGGCACACACGGAAAGACAACCACCACCTCTATGATTTCGGAGGTTCTGCTTGCTGCCGATACAGACCCCACATTGTCCATCGGCGGTATTCTAAAATCCATCGGCGGAAATATCCGTGTCGGAAAATCCGATTACTTTGTCACGGAAGCCTGTGAATATACCAACTCCTTTTTGAGCTTTTTCCCACGAATCAGCATTATCTTAAATATCGAAGAAGACCATATGGATTTCTTTAAAGACATTGACGATATTCGAAACTCGTTTCGAAAATTTGCCGAAATCCTTCCAAGTGACGGATTTCTGATTATCAATAAGGAAATTGACCGTTTAGACGATCTCACAAAAGGGCTTGACTGCAACATCATCACGTTCGGCAGAGATAAAAGCGCCGATTACAGCTACACGGACGCAGCGTATGATGAATATGGACGCGGCTCTTATCTGCTTTTGAAAAACGGCAAAGAATGCGGACGCGTAACCTTAGGCGTTGTCGGTGAACATAATATTTTAAACTCCCTCTCCGTGATCGCTCTGATGGATATCCTTGCGATTGATTCTGAATCGGTTACCCGCGCACTCGCCGCATTTCACGGGACGGACAGACGTTTCGAGCTTAAGGGGGAAGTCGGCGGCGTGACAATCCTTGACGATTACGCGCATCACCCCACAGAGATCACAGCAACTTTAAGGGCTGCCGCAAACTATCCGCATAAAACGCTCTGGTGCGTATTCCAGCCGCATACATACACAAGAACAAAAGCATTTTTAAATGATTTTGCCAAGGCGCTCTCGCTTGCCGACAAGGTGGTGCTCACAGACATTTACGCCGCGAGGGAAAAAAATACCATCGGCATCTCCTCAAAGGATTTGCTCTGCGAACTGGAAAAGACCGGCACAGAATGTTATTACTTCCCGTCGTTTGATGAGATTGAAAATTTTTTATTAAAAAATTGTATCAACGGCGACTTGTTGATAACTATGGGAGCGGGAGATGTTGTAAAAATCGGTGAAAGTCTGCTCGGAAATTAAATATCCACACTGTCCACATTTTATTCGCCGCAACCGGCGGATTAAAGTGTGGATATTTTTTGTTTTTGTCCACAATGAAGTAAGAAAGAGAGGTTTCCAAGACATTCGACAAAACATGGATTGTGACATTTTCCGTCGAATTTTTCCACATCGTCCACAGTTTCCACAAACCTTTGACCGGTTCCCATTCACACGCGCTCACGGCGCTTGGACGCTTGCTTTTTTGGACAGGTATGCTAAAATACAGTTACCATAACAACGACCAAACGGTTACGGAATATTGAACAGGACGGATAAGAACATGAATCGTGTTACGATCTATCGCACTGCCGCAAATACACAAACTGCCGTATCAAACATTTTTATTGACGAATATATGGCAGACGCAAACGATGCCCAACTTAAAATTTATCTCTTTTTGATCCGCATGATGGACGCAAACCTTCCCACAAGCGTTTCCGACATTGCGGACAAGTTTAACTATACGGAAAAGGATGTCTTAAGAGCGCTTAGATATTGGGAAGCAAAACGCCTTTTGGCGCTTGATTACGATGCGTCGCGCAATCTGTCGGCAATCCGGGTGCTCTCCCTGACGAATACATACGAAGCGCCAAAGACGGCCTGCCGCATCACGCCGGTTCTCTCTCTTGTAAAACCGGAGCCCGCCACGCAATCCGTTTCGGATTCTTCGGGTAAAGAAATCGAAAGATCCAACTACTCCCTTGATGAGTTGAAAGCATTCAAGAGCAGCGAGGAGATTGAACAGCTTTTAATGGTGACAGAGCAGTATGTGGGAAAACCGCTCACTCGTTCCGATATGGAAACGATTCTGTTCTTCTATGACAGGCTGAATTTTTCTTCCGATTTGATCGATTATCTGATACAGCATTGCGTCGAACGCGGTAAAAAAGATTTCCGATACATCGAGAAAGTCGCGCTCGCGTGGCACGAACAGGGAATCACGTCGGTAAAGGAGGCACAAGCCTCCTCACGCAAATATGACAAGATTGTATACACGATCATGAAGTCGCTCGGAAAAGCTTCCAATCCGGCTCCGAAGGAGTTGGAATATATCAATAAATGGACAAAGGAATACGGCTTTTTGCTCGATGTCATTCAGGAGGCATGTGACAAGACCGTGATGAATACGGACACACACCGCTTTGCTTACGCTGACGGAATATTAAGCAAATGGTATCAGGCAGGCGTACAGCATAAGGCGGATATTGAAGCGGCAGACAGCGCCTTTCGAAAACAGTCTCAAAATGACAGGCGCATTACAAAAAATGACACAAATGTCACAAAAAACAGTTTCAACCGCTTCACACAGAACACATACGACTTTGAGCAGCTTGAGCAGAAGCTTCTGAGCAACTAGAAAACGGGGAGGAAATCATGCCACTTACAAACAGTCAGTATGACGCAATCATGCGCTCATATGAGGAAAAACAGCGTGCATCGAGATACCGTCTGGAAAAAAATATCCAAGAGGTCTATCAGAAAATCCCTTCCTATGAGGAGTTGGATGGGCAGTCCGCCGCAATCTCCATTGAACAGGGGCGCAAACTCCTTAGCGGTGAGAAAAACGCTTTGGACGAACTTCGAAAAAAATTAAAGGAACTCTCCGAACAAAAAGCTTTACTGCTGCGTGAAAACGGCTTTCCACCCGAGTTTCTGACCGCCTCCTACGAATGCGAAAAGTGTCAGGACACAGGCTATGTCGACAATCAAAAATGCAGTTGTTTTCGTGCCGCAGAGATTGAACTGATCTATGAGCAGTCTCAAATTAAAAGTATGTTACAATCGGAAAATTTTGCCTATCTTTCTTATGACTATTATGTCGGAGATGACCTTGAAAAGTTTACAAAAGCTGTGCAAATATGCCAAAATTTTATAGAAAGTTTTCATTTGGACTACCGTAACCTCTTCTTTTATGGTACAGTAGGAACGGGGAAATCGTTTCTGTCCTGCTGCATCGCAAAAGCATTGATGGATCAGGGAAACCTTGTGATCTACTTCAGTGCGTCACAGCTATTTGATGCGCTCTCAAAAAGTATGTTTGAGAAGGACAGCAATGAAGCCTTATCCGGTATTTCCGAGGATATTTACGGCTGCGATCTGCTGATCATTGATGATCTGGGAACGGAGCTGACCAATGCGTTTGTCGCTTCCCGTCTGTTTTCCTGTCTGAATAACAGACATCTGCGGAAAAAGGCAACGATCATCACGACAAACCTTTCCTTGGAGGAATTAAGGGATCGCTATTCCGAGCGAATATTTTCCCGGATAACAACCAATTATACGGTATGTAAACTGACCGGAGCCGATATCCGTATGCTGAAAAAAACGGTTTCCGCAGCAAAAGACGGAAACGCAATCAATAGAAAGTGAGGGCTTTTTCATGCCTGTACGTGAGGAAAAAAGAAACTTAAATTCAATCCCTGTCGGTTCTTTGGGAATCATTCCCTTAAAAGGGTGTGAGGAACTCGGAGACAGCGTTGACAAATACCTTGTAAAATGGAGAACCGAACGCGAAAACGAGCATAAAAATTCGCTTGCTTTCTCGGGATATCAGCGCGATTCTTATATTATACAGGCAAAAGTGCCTCGTTTCGGCACGGGCGAAGCCAAGGGTGAAATTTTAGAGTCAGTGCGCGGCGACGACCTCTATCTGATCGTCGATGTGACCAATTACAGCATGACCTACTCCCTTTGCGGACGCAAAAATCATATGTCGCCCGATGACCACTATCAGAATTTAAAGAGAATTATTGCCGCTGTCGGCGGAAAAGCAAGGCGCATCACGGTTATCATGCCCTTCCTTTACGAGAGCCGTCAGCATAAACGAACAGCCAGAGAGTCACTTGACTGTGCGCTCGCGCTTCAGGAGATGGTGGAAATGGGTGTTGATAATATCATCACCTTCGACGCGCATGACGCGCGTGTGCAGAACGCAATTCCACTCCATGGTTTTGAAACGGTATCACCAACCTACCAGTTTATCAAAGGGCTTTTAAATAATGTGGACGACCTTACAATCGACGCCAATCATATGATGATCATCAGCCCCGACGAGGGCGGCATGAGCCGTGCAATCTATATGGCAAACGTGATGGGACTTGACATGGGTATGTTCTATAAGCGTCGTGACTATACAAAAATCGTAAACGGCAGAAACCCGATTGTTGCGCACGAATTTTTGGGCAGTAATGTTGAGGGTAAGGACGTAATCATCGTTGATGACATGATTTCGTCGGGCGAGAGTGTGCTTGAGGTTGCCCATGACTTGAAGAAACGGAAAGCAAACCGCATTTTTGTCGCTGCCACGTTTGGTCTTTTTACAAACGGTCTTGGACGCTTTGACAAGGCATACGAAGACGGCACGATTTACAGGCTGCTCACCACAAATCTGATCTATCAAAGACCGGAGCTGTTGGAAAAACCTTGGTATATCAGCTGCGATATGAGTAAGTACATCGCATACATCATTGATACTTTAAATCACGACTCGTCTATCAGCGATCTGCTCAATCCGCTTGACAGAATACACAGCATTATTAGTCGATATAAAAAAGGAAAGTTATAGAATAAAGCAAAAAAACATGCATTATCGAAAATGATAATGCATGTTTTTATTTGTTATTATTATTTAATCATCATATCCGTTCGGATTGTTTGACTGCCATCTCCAACTGTCAGCGCACATATCCTTGATATCATACTGTGCCGTCCAGCCAAGTTCATTCTTTGCCTTTGTCGCATCCGAGTAACATGTCGCAATATCGCCGGCACGTCTGGGCTTGATCTCATACGGAATTTTTACGCCCGTTGCTTCCTCAAAGTTTTTCACAATGTCAAGCACGCTGTAGCCCGTACCCGTACCAAGATTATAGATGCAAAGCCCTGCCTTCTCCTCAATCTTCTTGAGCGCTTTTACATGTCCGATGGCGAGGTCTACCACATGGATATAATCTCTCACGCCCGTACCGTCGTGCGTGTCATAATCGTTTCCGAATACGCCGAGTTTCTCAAGTTTTCCGACTGCCACCTGCGTAATGTAAGGCATTAAGTTGTTGGGGATACCGTTCGGATTTTCTCCGATCGTACCGCTTTTATGCGCACCGATGGGATTGAAGTAGCGAAGTAAGATCACATTCCACTCGTTGTCCGCCTTCTGCATATCCGTCAAAATCTGTTCGAGCATCGACTTTGTCCAGCCGTAAGGATTGGTGCACTGTCCTTTCGGACACTCCTCCGTAATGGGAATAAACGCCGGATCGCCGTACACAGTTGCCGATGAAGAAAAGATGATATTCTTGCAGTTATGTTTTCTCATCACATCGACAAGCGTAAGCGTGCCCGAGATATTGTTGCTGTAATACTCCCACGGCTTCGCTACCGATTCGCCGACTGCCTTTAATCCCGCAAAATGAATGCACGAGTCAATGCTCTCCTTTGCAAAAATATCCTCAAGCGCCTCCCTGTCACGGATATCCGCCTTGTAAAAAGTAACAGGCTTTCCCGTAATCTTTTCCACGCGCTGCAACGATTTCTCGCTCGCATTGGAAAGGTTGTCAAGCACGACCACTTCGTAGCCCGCGTTCTGTAACTCCACCACCGTATGACTTCCGATAAAACCTGCTCCGCCCGTAACTAAAATTGCCATAATGTATCCCTCCGCTCTGATTTTCTGATTTTAGTGTGTTAAAATATTGTCACACTTCTCACTTTTTATGATATCCCTTTTGTCTTATCGTTGCAAGCAATTTCAAAAGATATTTCATACTTGTTCTTTAATGCCCGTTTTTCGTCCGTTATTGCAAAGATTCCCTATTTCAGATAAAAGCCGGCAAGCTTCATTTCCTCGTCAAAGGTGAGGGTATAGGCAATGCTCGTGTTGCTGTACGCCACACTCACCTGAACCATTGCATATCGTTTTGCGGCCTGTTTTGCCTCGGAAATGTACATTTGTCCAAAGGACTGTAGTGTCCCGAAATCCGCCGTTGCAAGCTGCGCCTTGGAAAGCTCAAGCGTCGGCGCATTTAAGACCTCTTTCATATCGTCCGTCATATATGCCACAACCTCTGCATAGGCGTCATCACTGTAAAGCACTATGATCTCCTCTGCCGCCGCTCTTACCTCATCTTCATCAAAGACCGTGCTCTCACTGATATCACTCCACTTTGGCATATACCAATAAATAATTCCGATTATGATCGCAATTACAATAAGGACAATTCCCCATATTTTAAGCGTCTTTTCGTGCTTCGCCGCTTTTTTCTCCTCTTTGTCAAAGTTGTCATTATACCGGTTTGCAAAATCCCACGGTATTCCCATTTTCGCAAGCACGTCTTCAAGGCTTTCCCCCGCCGCAACCGCACCGGTAATCTCCGATAGCAACTTGTCCTTGATCTCTCTCTTTTTTGATGCTCTGCACTTTAACAGCTTTGCTACCTCTTTCACATATTTCTCCGCAGTCATTTTAATCTTCCTGTCCTTTCATCGCCCGCATGGGTTCTTTCCTTTCTATCGTATTACGCCGATTCCGTAAAGTCAAGCAGTTTTGTCCGCGTTCCTTGATAATGATTTCCATACTGCCTTTCCGCGTCTGTATGCAAATAGAGGAAGCTCACAGCTTCCTCTATCGCATTATTTTTTAGGAATTTATACAAATGCTATCATGCATATGTATCACATATGATCTGCGCTTTTGATCACCCCGCAGCCAATCTTTTCGCCGGCATTTCCCGACGGCTGTGTCATAAAATCGTCCGGCATTTTGTGAATAACCACGCTTCTTCCGATAATCTCCGGAATCGTAAAACGCTTATCGTAAAAGGAAAGCCACGCATATCCCTGATTTGCCATGAGCTGCACCATATCGCCCGCGTGATGCGGATGGGGCTCGTTTGTCGGGTTGTAATGATTTCCCGTCTTGTCAAACGGCAGCGTGCAGTCCCCGTTCTCATGGATATGCATTGCATAAAAGTCTGACGAAAACTGCGTCACAATGTTTGGCATTCCGAAAATTTCCGCCTCAACCAGCACGCCCGCATACGGCGTCTGAAAAAATTTCACAATACCGCTTAACTGTGGATTTTCGGCGTTTCCTCTAATCCACGCCACTGCCTTTGGTTTGCCGTTTCTAAGAATATCCGTAAAAATCATTCCGGGTGTTATGTCTGTCATGTTGTGATCTCCGTTTTGCTTTTATCTTTATCATATGCAAAACCGCGTCATCTGACATCTCACATCTCCACCACTCTGTCCGCCAGCGCAATCGTCGAAGGTCTGTGCGCGATCATAATGATCGTCATCTGCCGTTGTAGCTTTTTCATCGCGTCATTTACAAGCTGCTCCGATTCGTTGTCCAGTGCGGAAGTTGCCTCGTCCAACAGCATAATCGGCGCCTGTTTCAAAATTGCCCTTGCAATCGCAATGCGCTGCCGCTGTCCGCCCGAAAGCCGGTTGCCGCGCTCTCCTACCGCAGTATCATATCCATTCTTCAACGTCAAAATAAATTCATGCGCATTTGCCAGTTTTGCCGCCTCCTCAATCTCCTCNTCGGANGCGTCCAGCCTTCCCATGCGGATATTTTCTCTGATACTGCCGTTGAACAAAAACGGCTCCTGCGGCACATAAGCAATCNGCTGCCGCCATTCCTTGCGCGTTACCTCCGACATNCTTTTNCCNGCGATACAAATGCTGCCGTTTTGNATGGGATAAAGNCCCAAAAGCAGCTTGGAAACGGTCGTCTTTCCNCAGCCCGACGCNCCTGTGATNGCCACACACTCGCCGTTCTCAATATCCATGCANAANTGATCTAACAACANNTCGTNNGCANTNTCATANGAGAAATCAATATCGNGCATACTGACTGCCTTATCTGAATTTCCACCGTCCNCAAGCTCATGCATANGCTCNGGCTCCCGCTNCTCCTCGAGAAAATCAAAGATGTTCTGCGCATATGTNAGNTAAGCNANCAACTCNGGAAAATATTTCCCAAGCTCCATAAACTGATGNGAAAAATTGCCATACAAGGTGTAAATNGCCGCAAGCGCACCGAGNGTTGTATAACCTTGCTGTACAAAATAAACGCCGAGCAGCAGAAATACCAGTGCGCATAAAAGCTCAAANCCATAACTGCTGCTCACCAGACACGCGGAGAAAAAATTTCTGCGCTTTGATTTTNTGACATATGTGTCATTTTCTTNAATNTAAGACTGTACGGTCTGAGCGCCCGCNCGATACATTCTTGCCTGCTCCATTCCCTGCAGCAAATCNGACAANCGCTGTGTCATNGAGCTGTTGACTNCNGACANGGAACGGTTCACCTTCCGCATCGGTTCCACNAAAGCCATNTCAATCACGAGCATAANGCTGTTTACCGCTGCAAGGCACAAGGTCAGCTGCCAGCTCATGANNAGCATCGGCACNAGAAANACAANNACCTGCAAAAACGGNGCNGCNGTNCGGCGCANACGNGAACCNTANATNTCACCCATANNNCCCANATCAAANGANACCTTTGACATGATTTCCCCACTGTGATGNTTTTCATAGTATGCATAGGGCAGTTTCATTTCCAGGTCAAGAACTTTTTCATAGATTACACCGTACACACGCTTTGCCTCAACATTGTAACAGATCGCGAAAAAACGGTAAAACACAAGCGAAAGCGCACCGCCCGCCACNATAGCAAGGATTGTNACGATCAGTCTATGGATGTCCCCTGTGGGCGCAATATCAACCACACTTTTCATCAACAATGCCGAAAATACCCCAAACATNGCNAACANAGCGCTCATCATTACAATGGATATCAGNTANAAAATTCCTCTTTTTCCCATAACACGGATTGTTCTTACAAACAGCTTCCATGTACTGATGTCTTTTTTCATTTTGATGATCATACTCCTTTCTCTTCATGCTTNACACTGCGTAAAGTTTTGCATAGACGCCGTTTGCATCAAGCAGCGCCGNGTGTGTTCCATGCTCCACGATTTTCCCGCCGCTCATCACATAGATGCAGTCTGCGTTTTGTATCGTNGAAAGCCTGTGCGCAATCGTGATACAGGTNCGTCCTTTCATCACATTTTCNAGCGCTTTCTGNATNANCTCCTCCGTCTCCACATCGACCGCNGAGGTNGGTTCATCCANCAGTAAGATTGGCGCATTTTTTAAGATTGCCCTNGCAATCGAAATCCGCTGTTTCTGACCGCCCGAAAGAATTGCGCCGCGCTCCCCTGTAACGGTCTGATACCCCTGCGGAAGCGTCATAATGAAATCATGAATTTGCGCTTTTTTGCACGCCTTGACAATCTCCTCATGCGTCGCGTCGGGATTTCCGTATGCGATATTTTCCTCAACCGTCGTCGGAAAGAGAAAGACATTTTGCGATACCAATGCCATGCGCTCTCTCGCCGCCTGTACATTCCATTCTTTTATCTCTCTGCCGTAGAGCTGATAACTGCCGCTGTCCGGCACATAAAACGCGCACAAAAGATTGAAGAGTGTGCTCTTTCCTCCACCCGACGCACCCACCAGCGCGATGTTTTCTCCTTTTTTGACTGCAAGATCAATTCCGTCCAAAACTATACTATTCTCGATATAACCAAAAGAGATATCTTTTAAAGAAATTATGACATCTGTGTCATTTTCACCATCCGTTTCCGTTCCACTGATTTCATCGGGCGTATTCAAAATTTCCTCGATACGCCGAATGCACACGATATTTCCCACTGCGTCAACAAAGTTAAACGGAATTCCGATAAACGCCTCCACGAGCCTTTCCAGAATAACAACAAACGCAAGCAAGCCGCCAAGGCTGAGTTCTCCCCGACTGACCAGAACGACGGAATACACAGCGCATATAATATTGGGCAGCCATTGTACCATCTTTCTTACAAGGATTGCCGTATTGGAAAGCCGGGTACGTTTCTCCTCGTTGTCCACCAAATCCCTTGTTGCCCGCTGCATCCGTTTCTGAAAATAATCCTCAAGTCCAAAACTGCGAAGGACGAGAATGCCGCTGAGCGCGTCCTGTGCAATGCCCGTGATCACGTCGGATTTTGCACGGTAAGTACCGGTCAAGGCGCCAATCTTTTTAACCAGTATACTTGCAATCCAAAATACAATCGGGTAGCTGACCGCCAACACAAGCAGCAAACTAATATTCAAGCTTCCCACATACACAGCATAGACGACAAGTTCCGTAATATTGTTCAAAAGCGCGGGCAACGAATTTTGCAAAAAGTTCTCTGCCTCCGCCATGTCCGAATTGATCTTGTTAATGATAGTCGCCATATTTTCCTTTTTCAGATATGCGTATTCGATACGGTAAAGCTTTTTCACCACGCAGATCCTGTAATCACGCAACGCTTTTACACTATACATCAATCCGCAAAACTGCTGTTCCAAAAACGCAAGCACAAAGCCCGCAAGCGTCAAAATGATAAATTCCGGAAGAAATGCGCCAAGCATGATTTCTTTTCCGTTTAGCATATCATCTATAACACTGCTGATTATGCTGGTTCCCCGCACAATGGCAAGACTGAGCAAGCCTGTGACAAGTAATCCGCCAATTAAAAGATAACTGTATTTTGCCATGTATCTCAGAAAAAAGTGTTTTCGTTTTTTCATGTTTACTCCCCCTGTTTTTGTGCATATGTAAATACATTTGTGTTTTAAGCATATCACATTATTACATAAATTTCTTTCGTATTCTTGTCAATTTCATTGACATTTTTACAATTATATGTCATTTTATTAGATATATCAATGACATTTAAATTTTGAGACAAGGGGAAAGAAAACAATGCCGCTGCCGCTTTTACCGGAACAGGATTTTTATATTGCACACCGCATACTGCCTGCCGATTACATGATGCCGGCGCTGGAGGCATCTACGGACCATTATGCGATGGGATACATTATTTCGGGCGACCGTTTCACCATCACTCCCAAACAGTCCTACTATACGCATAAGGGTGAGCTTGGAACGATGCCGCCATATCTCTATCACCAGACCATGCCGATGTCACCGGAAACAAATACGCCGTGTGAAAGCATTCTTGTGAAGTTTTCACCGAAATTTGCGGAACCGTTTATCGCTTCCGTTGGGTGGTCTGTTTTTGATGAAATTTACGCGCGTAGAGTGAACAAATTCCGTCCTAATGACAGTGATAAAATTCTTGCGCATTTATTAGAAATGGTAGAACTATATGAGAGCGATTTTGCGCAGAAAAACGTTCTTCTTCAATATATGCTTTATGAACTTCTGTTAACAGTACTGCGGCTGCGGCTTGATGAGGACGATGCAATATCGCACCAAACGACGCTGTCCCCGCAGATCCTCGACGCAATCTTTTATATGGAAAAAAATTACAGTCAAAATCCGTCTTTGGAAGAAGCCGCTGTTATTGCGGGCTACTCTCCCGCACATTTTTCCA
>JAAUZZ010000005.1 GCA_014804345.1 Lachnospiraceae bacterium
TGCTCTGCTCTGCTCTGCTCTGCTCTGCTCTGCTCTGCTCTGCTCTGCTCTGCTCTGCTCTTAGCATTTTGTCATTTGTCATTTTCTGTGTCAACCTCTTTTTTATATTTTTTGCAATTTTCTTTGATACTGCCTACATAATCTGCATTAATTCTACCATTTATGGACTTTACGGTCAAGAAACACATGATATTGCGATATAGGATAAGATTATACTAACTGCATTGTTTGGTTTTCTAATTCCTTAACTGTATCAAGTGATAACTCCGTAGCTTCTGCTATTTCCTCTAAAGTCATCTTACCTAATTTTATTAAACGAATCGCTGTCTTTTTTGCATTATCCAATGCCGCTTCATTCCTCATATCTTCTATCATTTTACACATAGCCGCCACTCCTTCCTTGTCCTGTTTATAATACCTCGCTTTTTTAGCAAGCGCCTCATAATTCATATCATCGGGATTCGTACATGAAAAATCGTGCATCAGCTTTCCGATTTCATCATTGCCCCTATACTTACCATTCACATATAGAATATGCGAACCATCTCCAAACAATACCTTTTCTTTCCCGATGGTGACATATCTCTCTACCGGATAGATTGCCTGATTACCTTTCATCACATCATTTTCTGTAATAAAAATGACATAACTGTCAGGAATGTCCTCCGAATCAGTTCCGGGTTTTAATATATGTGCATCTAATAAACTGCTGTTATGTCTTGCTCTTTTTGCGCCTGCTCCTGCATCTGACCTTTGAATTTCTACATCAAATTCTTTATTGGCACTGTCGACCGCATGAACATCTAAAACGGCGGAACGCCCCTGCAGATTCTTCATCGATTCCTGTGTCCGAACCGATTTAATCTTAATATCTTCCTGTCCTAAAATAATCCGAAGAATCAGTTCCACGCCTTCAAAATTATCTGCAAGGCAGACAGTCATAAAATCATCATCCATATATCGGAGTAATTTCACACGCTCTAAATCTAACAAATGTGTCTGCTCCGCTGTACTCAAAAATATCACCTTCATTTGTCATTTTTGTTTTTTGCTTTGGCTTTCATATTGCCCGTATAAGTTGACCTTATTTTATCATTTGGGAATTTTACTGTCAAGGAACACGAAATCTATAGACATACGCAATTATTAGCGGACTTGTATTTCCTCAGTAAACCAACTATAATTACAGCAAGATGAATATGTAACGGGAAAGTGAGAAGCTAAACATGAAATATATCATTAAACGATTTGAAGAATTAACAACCACAGAATTATATGAAATTTTGAAATTACGCTCGGAAATCTTTGTGGTGGAGCAAAATTGCGTCTATCAGGATTTAGACGATATTGACTATCAAAGTCTGCATATTTTTTGTGAAGAAAATCACAATGTTTTTGCCTATTTAAGAATCTATCCAAAACGCGGCGAAACCGATGTTGTCCAAATCGGCAGAGTTGTGACATTAAAGCATCGAACGGGCAGTGGAAGCGCTTTAATGGAAAAGGGCATTCAGACAATAAAAGACACAATGAACTATAAAAAAATTTATATTGTGGCGCAAAAACGGGCAATCGGATTTTATGAAAAATTTGGGTTTATTGTTACCTCCGATGAATTTTTGGAGGACGGTATTGTTCATGTCGCTATGGAGTTGGCATTATAGCGATCTATTCATAAATACCACACGAAAAGAGCGGTTCGCAATGAGCCGCTCCTCTTTTATGTATTTCTCCCCTTTTAATCCACAGCATAGTTTAATTTGACCGTAATCGTCGCTGTCTTGTTTCTTGATCTTGTGTCAAACGCGCCGCCGTAGCTGTATTCGGAATCGGAATTTTGCGCCGTGATTTGGAATACTCCCAAATTCGCGCTCAAAAGACGGCTCGTGCCAGAATCCGTACCTTCCGCGATGATATCCGCTCTTGCCTTCGCGTTGTCCGTCGCCTGTTCAATCAAATCCAGTTTCAATTCGTCCAATTTTGTATAGTAATACTCTGGAGAATCCGATTCAAATTCAATATTGGATTCAATCAGTTTTGTGATATCTCTTGAAATTTCGTCCACTTTGTCTACGTCCTCGGAAGTTACCGTAACAGACTGATACAAGTCATAGCCGTCCAAATGTTCACCGGTACGTTTTCCGTCATCATTGTATTCTGTAACCCACCTCTGCGAAATGGAAATCGAACTAAACGAAAGTTCATCCTCGGAGATCCCGTTCTCCATTAAGTATTCTTTCACAACTTCCGCGCTGTTTTTAATCGACCGATACGCGCTCTTTGGCGTCGAACCGTAAGCGGAAAAGCTACCGCGCCATACGATCAAATCCGACTCAAAATCGCAGCTTGCCGAACCGGTAACAGTAATGCCGCTGCCTCCGGTATATTTTTTGTACTTTACAATGCTTCCGGAAAAAATGCTGACGCAGATAATTGCGGAAATTCCCGCGATAAGCGCAATCAGAACCGCAGTAGACATGCCTTTCTTTTCCGGTTTGGTCTGTGATGCATTGTTTTCATTTTGTTCCATAATTGTCCTCCATTCTTACTTGTTCTTTCTTTTCTATCCTTAATAAAATAGGTATAAAATTTTTGCTGTTTTCATTATAGCAGATGATACAATGTATGCAAGAATATCCGACAAAATGATGCAAAGATGATGTAAAAACGATAAAAATATGATCATAGATTCTAAAAGGGCATTCTGAACTTTAGTATGTCGATGCCACCGCCTCTGTCATATACCACTTTCCATTCCTTTTGACTGCCTTCATGGATAACTGCAAACCCCACACATGCTTACCGCCGCCAAACACAGCCGCATTTACTCTGCTTTGTCCTACGATCTTCGCCTGTTCTCCATTCACTGCAATCTCCATATGTTCCGTCTTTTCGGAATAATAATTTAATGTGCCGTTTGCAATATAATCCATATACTGGCTCTTTGTCTGCCGCATCCCTGTCATATGAACCAATACAAAAGATTCATCTAAAGATTCTTCCAGCAGTTCCATATCTTTCTCAATCATCCCACGATACATCATATGGTAGCATTGTGTAAGCAGTTCTTTATCGTCCAAAATTTATCCTTCCTTTCCTCAAAGAACCGGCATGTTTGCCACGATACCGGTCAAAAAATATAATCCTGTGGCTATTTTTTTGAAACCCCAGAAATCCCTTTTGCCAGATAATGTCCAACACATACAAACAAAGCCATGACTGCCAGATAATCTATCAAAAATAAGGGCAAAGGTTCCTCAAAATCATAAAACGCAAATCGGGTTTTTAAGAACATATACTCTGTAAATCCCCTTATAAAGGAAGCAGTATAATCATAGCAAGGTCTGTTGCCATTCTGATGTTTCTTTTAGTTGACATAACTTTCCCCTCTTATTTCAGAATTCCGGAGTTACTGATCCATTCTTCGACTTCTTTCTGTGCGCTTCCTGCATCAGAACCTCTCACTGAGAGTCCATCCAAAAGCTGTGCATCCGGACAAATAGATGCAATATCACTTTCGCTTCGCCCCAACTTACTCCCTTCATGGATACAAAGGGGCAATATGGTTTTCCCTGAAAAATCATATTCTTCTAAGAAAGTAAATACCGGCTGTGGAAGCGTTCCCCACCAATTAGGATAAATCAGTACGACCGTATCAAACGCATCCATATTTTCCACATGAGACGAAAGTTCCGGACGTGCGTCATCATTCTGTTCCGTTTTTGCCTGATCGGTTGTTCCACGATATTCCGCAGGATACTTCTCCACAGTTTCTATGAAAAATAAGTCTCCGCCTGTCATCTCTTGAACCATTTCTGCAAGTAATTGTGCGTTACCGGAAACATTGCTTCCATCCATATTTACACTGGCAGAAGTAACTGCGTCAATATTTTTGTCAAAATTCATATTTCCTACCCGCGAAAAATAGACAATCAAGATATTACTTTCTGTTTCTTCTTCCTCACCAACTGTTCCCACGCCATCTTCCGTATTTTCATGGGCTTCTGTTCCTGCCTCCTCCGCCACAAGTTCACTGGCCAAGTCCGCAGCGCTATCCTTTCCGGAACCGCCCTCTATCTGTCCTAGAGCATCCTGCCCGCTTCCTGACTGTCCGCTATTATTGCCACATGCTGTCACCCCAATCAGCAAAGCAGAGGTAAGCATAACAGTGAATATTCTTTTTATGAAATAATTTTTTTCCATTTTTTGCACATCCTCTTTAAACAATCTTCTGCTATTTTTCAAATTCCCCTGCCACATCAACCAACAGTTCACGAATTTGAAGATGCTGCGGACAGGCTTTCTCGCACTTGCCGCATTTGATACATTCCGAGGCTTTCGCCTTTCCGCCGCCGGTATGTACCACATTATAATAATAATCGGCATTCCAGTCATGATAAATCTGCTTTGTATTCATAACCGCAAACAAATCAGGAATCGCAATACGTTTCGGGCATCCTGCCTCACAGTAACGGCAGGATGTGCAGGGAATCAGATTCATGGAACGGAAAATCTCCTGTACCTGACCGACCGCATCCAGTTCCTTATCCGACAAGGGCTTGAAATCCTTCATGTAGCTGATGTTGTCCTGCATCTGCGCCATATCGCTCATACCGGAAAGAACCATCATGATTCCTTCAAAATCGGCAGCAAATCGGATTGCATAGCTGGCAGGACTCCCGCCCCCTAGTTCTTCTAAAATTGCCTTTGCTTTTTCTGGCAGATTGACAAGATTTCCTCCTTTTACCGGCTCCATGACGATCACAGGCTTGCCAAATTTCCGACAGACTTCGTAGCATTTACGGCTCTCCACTGCCGGATCATCATAATCCACATAATTAAATTGAATCTGCACCACTTCTATCTGCGGATACTCGGTCAAAATCTGCTCTAAAACCTCAGTCCGGTCATGGAAGGAAATGCCAAAATGACGGAACTTCCCCTCTGCCATCAGTTCCAAAGCAGTTTCATAGGCACGACACTTTTTAAAATAGGCAAAATTATCGGCGCCCTGTGCATGCATCAGATAAATGTCAAAATATTCCACGCCGCAAGCTTTTAACTGACTTTCAAAAAACGGACGGATATCCTCCTGCTTTTTGAAGAAAAAATTGGTCAGCTTATTGGTAAGGATGAATCTGTTTCTTTCGTAACGGTCGGTAAGGGAAGTCTTTAACGCTTTTTCGCTTTTTCCCTGCAAATACCCATGTGCTGTATCAAAATAGTTAAATCCACTCTCAAGAAATAGGTCTACCATCTTATTCATTTCTTCTGTATCAACTTCGCCGTTTATCATAGGCAGACGCATACAGCCAAATCCAAAGTTCTTTTTCACGCCTTCTATCATCTTCATATACTCCTTTCTGTGTCAGAATTCTTTAAGCAACATTTTTCGCGCAACAAACTCCTTTTTACAGTATAAAATGAACGATCCTTTCAATCAATTCGACTTTTAAGGGTAGTTCATTAGAAATACTTATATGAATTTTCTTCTAAGCACACTCTATTTACGCGCGGTTCGAAGGATCCAATCCACAGCCGCCTCAGCGTGTGTTGGCAGATTTTTTGGAGCTGTCTCGATTTGCTTTTCTTCTATGCCCTTATGAAAAGTCTGCAAAGCGTATTTCGCCAGCAATTCCGAAACGCGCCCTCTTTCTATCGAATCCTCTGTGCCCAGAACAATAACCACGAGATCATGCTGCGTGTTCCCATCATCCACTGCCAAAGACGTGACAAGACAGGCTCCTGATTTGTTGGTCGTTCCGGTTTTTAGTCCTGTGACTTCGGGCAGATTATGCAGAAGCGGGTTCGTATTGCGCACTTCAAGGTCAAGCGATTGCAAGGTGGCAGATTCCAGAGATGTGATATCCGTGATCTGTGGATAAACTCTCAAAAGGTATGATACCAGTCGAAACATGTCCTCAGCGCTCATGCGGTTCTGACGCTTTGAGGGAATGGGCTCTTCCGTATAAGAGGGCAGACCGTTGCTGTTGTAAAAAATCGCTTGCGAAAGTCCTAAGTCCACAGCCTTCTGATTCATCATTTGCACAAACGCTTCCTCCGAACCGGCGATCGATTCGGCAAGGCACAGCGCGCATTCGTTGCTTGACGGAAGAAGGGCTCCCAACAGGAGCTCATGCACTGTGATTTGTTCTCCGGCTTTTAAGGGAATTACCCCATCATCCGACTCCGCCAGCGCCTGAACCGCTTCCGAAATTGTGACCTGTTGTTCAAGAGAAAGATGTCCTGTCGAGATGGCATCCATCGTCAAAAGGCATGTCATAAGCTTGGAAGTGCTGGCTATCGGATAAGGCGTATCAGACTGATACTGGTAATAGATTTCTTCTGTGGCGGCATCTCCTACCAACACACTGTTGACTCCGTAAAAATAGCCGTCCTGTTCCAAATCGGAAGGGGATATACAAAACGGAGCCTGTGTGTTAATCTGCAAGCTGCCCGCATCAGAAACGGCAATATCCGCATCCAGAATCATAGCCAGATCTGCTGCCATCATAAAGCAATCGTAATGACCTGACGGCAGTGTCATAATCAGCGTATAATATCGCACTTCTTGTTCTCCTACTTTGAATTCGTTTCGCCGTAGGGTAATATCCGGATTTTCAGGGTTTTCCCAAGGGGCATTCTCCACTCCTACAGGCGTGTAGGATCCTCCCGGATTTAGGGCGACGGCGTTTTTTGTGATTTCTAAAGAAAAAGATTTCTCTGTGCCATTCAAAACCACGGCGATGTCACGCAGAGATAGATAGCTGTTGTGGTCATAGCTATAATCCAGCGTTTTTACCGTGTATGCAGCGCCAGTATCCGTCTGTACCTGACAGGTTCCTGGAATCTCATAACTTGCGTCTGCACTCACAGGCAATATAAAGCATATCAGAATTACGGACAATAAAAAGAAACTTATTTTCTTTAAGGTTGTTTTCATAGTAAATAACATACTCCTCTCTCGCTCTTTTTTATCGAATCCTTACCGATTTTGGGCTTGCTGTAATGTGTATATCACAGGAGAATGACCGGAATCGCTTTCCTCGTACAGGATCAGGTTGGAGTCCTTTCGGATATAGTATTCCGTCTTTGCAGTGACCGTCTGACCATCATCAAACTGTCTGGTTAAGATGCCTTCTGCCGTTTTATAAGCGCCACTGCCGTCATATTGAGCCTGTAAATCCTCTAAGGGAGGCAACAGATTGGGTCCGCAGGACTTCAAATAAGAAACTGTGGACATTCCAAAAGTTTCCGTTACAAGCGCTTCAATGGTTTCCTTGTCTGTGTTACCCGTATAGCCTGCCATGAGAAGCCGCTCGGTCAAAAGTTCCTCGAAAGCCGCGGCAAACGCCTCATAGGCAGCCTGATTACAGGCATCGTAGCTTTCCGGCAGGATATTGCTGTGGAAAGTTCCCTCAGAGTTTCCGGTTTGCTCTAAGGTTAAATTGACTTCTATAGTCAACCCCTGCATATAACCTTCCATATCTTCCAAAGAGATAGAAACCGCGTCTATGTCCTGCAGCCAGCTAAGCGCTGTAACAGCGGACTGCTTTGTCATGTCCAGCTTTGCTGTCCAATTTCCGGATAAATCTTTGTCATCCGACGCAAAAAAGTGCAGATATGATAAAAGCGCAGTAAAAGTGATTAAGAATAAAAACAATCCGATTAATATGCTATTCTTCAAAATTTTTCTCATTAAGATGCCTCCCTCTTTCTCTGCATCAGCGTATGCACAAAAAGAAAATTGCCCGAGCTGTCAGGCTCAGGCATTATTTATCATTGTTTACAATTGCAATTCCGTGAAAGCATGTAAGCTTTTCCTTATTTATAATCTATCATGCAGTCACCGAATTGTCAATTATACATTGCAGAAGCTACGCACTTTCTCTTTGGCGCTGTCTGCCATACTTCCCGGGATGGAAAGTCCTTTTAGAATATTTGCTCCTTTGCAGATCTTTTTTAAGTCGCTTTCACTTTTTCCAAAGCCGCTTCCTTCATGCGTCACAAAAGGGTGAATCGTCTTTCCCATCCAGTCAAACTGCTCTAAAAATGTAAAGACTGCCATTGGCATTGTGCCCCAATAATTCGGAAAACCGAGGTAGATTTCATCATATGCATCAATGCTTTCCAAATTGTTTAAAAGCTCCGGTCTTACATTTCCCTGCAAATCTTTCTTCGCCTGATCAATGCAAGTGTTGTAATCGGCGGCATAGGGAATTTTCTGCTCGATTTTAAAGAGTTCCGCCCCTGTCGCTTCCGCAATCATTTTTGCTACTTTTTCCGTGTTGCCAACCTCAATGTAGCGCATTGCTCCACCAAAATAATTTTCGTCTGCCCTTGAATAAAATGCTACTAATTTTGCCATAAATGAACCTCCAATCTCAATCTACTATTGTTCCGGTTTTAACGGACCGTAAAAATAACTTGCCGTTGCTCCACCGTCGCATAAAAAGTCAGTTCCTGTGATAAAAGCGCCTTTTTCGCTCATAAGAAGCTCTGCTACGTTTGCCACCTCATCGGCTGTTCCCGGTCTGCCGGCAGGACACTTTGCAAACATGTTTTTGTAGAAATCGCCGCGCGGTCCGTTAAATTCATCGATTGCCAGCGGTGTAACAATGATTCCTGGGGAAATGGAATTGATTCTTGCGCCTTTTTCTCCCCACTTTACCGCTTCGTACATCACGCGTTTTTCGTTGCAGCGTTTTGCCATCTGATATGCATGGAGCGTATCCTTGATATTTTCGGGCTGCAGCAGCTCCAGTGAAAGCAGTTCCTCTGTCGGCGTGCATGCAAGCTGTTCGTCTTCTGCCGGAGATAACTGCGGCATGCGGTGCCCTGACTGGCTGGAAATCGTCACGCCGACGCCGCCTTCCTTGATGATTTTTCCGACTTCCTCTAAAAGCACAGCCGTACCATATAAGTCGACTTTCAGGATTGTTTCAACGGGCGCCTGTGACGGAGATACCCCTGCCGCGTTAATGAGCATCGCAATTTCCCCGTATGTTTGTCCTGTCTGAATAAAATTTAAAATAGATGTCCTGTCCGATAAATCCATTGAAACGGGAACTACGTCAAAGCCCGCGTCATTCATGATTTTTGCTATTGCTTGCACGTTTTCTAATTTTTTGTCACCTACAACAATCTTCTTTCCGGTGCCGACACGTCTTGCAATCGCCATTCCAATCTGTCCGGCGCCCGCCCATAAAACAACATCTTTTTTCATTTTATTGACTATGCTCCTTTCTTGTTTTTCCTCGTCTTTTTCTTAATCATATAGAAAAATTATCCGCAAAGTCAATTCGACTTTTGAGGATAATTCATTAGTAAAACTTATATGAAATTTTGCAAACTATACATTTCCGGATGAGTTATAACCGCAGCTGCAAGAACCCGCATAGCCCGCATTCATTTCCCCGCAAAGTGGACATTTCCAGCCCTTTGACACTTCCGAGGCAGCAATCATTTTCTTTGAATCACCGGAAGCATTATTTGCAACAACCGACTCGTCGGAACCGAAATAATTTTCTTCTTTTACAAATACATGTTTTTCCGGCGCCAGTATTGCAACGATCAATGCAACAAGTCCAAAGAAAAATCCCCACCAAAACCAATTTTCAGTATATCCCTTATTCTGAACAATCTCATTGACCGCCTTTCCCCAAATACATCCAAAAATGATAATGAACAATAAACGCCATATCATACGCTATTTCCTCCAAATGTTTTTTCTATTGATTCCTTCTTTTTCGACCAGTATAGCATAAAATAATAACAACTTCAATTCATACTGCTCCCAATCATTTAAAATCGGTCAAAACGCACGTTGCCGTTTTATTTGATGCTCTCCCACCATGAACTATACAAAACAGCATCCCATATTGCGTTTGACACGAGCGGTTTCAGAAAAAATCCGATCAGAAAAACGGCTCCAAAAATGATCACAGGTCCATACTTCATGGGAACTGTTTTTTCTCTTTCGGATATTTTAAACGGCAGTTTGAAGGAAAACATTTTTGCAATGCCATATCCAAGCGCCGTTCCGAGTGTATTTGTGATCAAGTCGTCAATATCCGTAAAACGGAATGTAAATATCTGCAATATCTCAATGATAGCAGACACAGCTAATCCTGTAAGCGCCATCTTTTTTGCATCATGATACTCGCTCCATATAACGGGCAGGAGAAAACCTAATGGCATAAACAAAAGGATATTCAATACAGTATTTTTAATATATTCTGCGGGGCTGTTTATAATATCGATCAAAGGTATGAGGTTCAAGCTGAAATTAAACCGCAGCGTGTACGCGGTTGGAAGACCTGTCACGGTATACATTGCCATAAAATAAACCGTAGTGACAAGCACCATAACGAATTGATAAAAACTGTGCTGTTTGAATAAAATATATTGTAATATAATAATAACGGGTATCAGAAAAACCATTGAGGAAATGCATTCTATTCCCATTGATAATAAGTGAACCATTGCTACCTCCACAAAACGTATCTTTTGAATTACTAATTTTGTACCATGTACAAGTTTAGCATACCCTTGGCCATTATTGTATTAAGTTTTGCTTAATATTTGTTAAGGTTTGCTTTTTGATATTCAATAATATTTTTAAGCTAAAATTTTTGAAATGTTCTGTGGTCTAATCGTTGCAAAAAAGGAGAAAAAATGATTCAGTCATCTATAATTTGGACAGCGAATTTCCGGAATGGGATTTCCAATCCATTAACGAGGACACTACGTTTTATGTCAATGAAAATGGAAAGCTGATGATTGTGTTCGACGAATACGAAGTCGCTCCCGGATACATGGGCAGCGTAGAATTTGAAATTCCTACAGAAGTTGTACAGGATTTGGTACAGGATGGGTTTTTGGAATAATCAACAAAAAGGGCTGTCAAAATCACAGCCCTTTTTGTATGGTTTGCGATACTACTTAATATCAGATGCTACAATTGTAAATGTCGCTGTCTTGCTTCCCACATATTCACTACCATCTGCACCGGTAATGATTACGGTTGCTTTGCCCTTGTTGATATTGCTTAAGTATCTTACGTTATATTTATCATTGTTGCTATTATTAATTGTTGCTCCATTCACTGCAACACTGCACTCCGGTTCAAGCGGGCTTCCTGTATAAGCAGGCTTGCTCGGATTGAACGTTATCTTTGCCTTGGAAAGGTCTGTACCGTTTTCATGGATATTGTAGCTGACTGTCCGTGTCCCTGTATAGTTACCCTTTGCAGCGTTCTTCGGCTCAATCTTAACCCATATCTTACCGCTTGTAAGCTTTCCGTCGCTGCCCTTCATTTCCTTTGTCATTGCTTCATCCACATAATATGTGAATTTGAATTCGGAAGACTTCACTAATGCATCTGCCTCATTATCAATAATATACGGAACAGATTTATATATTCCCGGCTTCCCTCCCGATGTCTTATCTGTGATGATAATATTATCTTCATAAAAATCTGCAATGTTAAATTGGTTAATTTTGAATTCCTTTGTTATCGCCTTTATGCCTTTGTAGTTGCCGATGAAGTTAATCTTACACTTTGCGGTTCCCGCCTTCTTGTTGTTGCTGTAAGCAAGTGTGTAGTCTTTGCCTTTTTCAAGCCATGTGCCGTCCTTTAAGGTAACACTTGGATCATACGCAGTAACTCCGGTGCTCACGAACGTGTACCCGCCTGAAGACGGTTCGCTGACATTAATATCACTTGCCTGTTTTGCGGAAGGCTTGATTTTGTAAGACTTTGTGACAGTGCCTGTGTAATCGCCGATTCCTACAACCGTAAATTTCACGGTTCCGGCGCTTATAATATTTTCAGGATATACCACAATGTATGCTTCGCCTTCTTTGTTTGTAATATCAGTCTTCTTCGCATCTAATACGGTAAATGCCGGGTATTTTTCCGTGCCATCATAAGCGAGATTTTTGTTCTTTGCATTGTCAAGCTTGATGCTGATTTTGTTCAATGCGCTCTTTTCCACAACTTCAACATTGATTGTGCGTGTACCCGTAAAGTTCCCTTTACCTGTGAGTGTAATCGTGCCATTAGCGCTGAATTTATCATTTGCTTTTGGATTATCAAAGTCTTTCTTGCTTAAGACTGCACCATTGTAAACTAATATCGGCGTTGCCTTCGCGTTGCTTACAACCTTTACGCTTCCCGCTTGGACATCAGCATCCCCAATGTTTTTCTGTGTAATCTTAAAGGTATAATCATGTTTTCCGCTTAAGCTGCCCTTTCCAGTTATCGTAAGCTTTGCAGGTTTTGCGTCCGTTGAAACATTGATGTTATTCGCATACTTGACAGTGAAATCCGTTCCCTCTTCCAGATATTCTCCGTTATAGGTTACCTCAATCCATGGTGTAACTGCGCTTCCGGTGTAGGTATAGCTTGGCGTTTCATTTTCTTCATAGCCGTCAAAAAATACTTTCAGACCACTGGTATCGGGTGTGTCATCGCCTGTTGATGGAGCTCGTGTGATAACTTTAAAAGTTCCACCTTCGATATCTGCGCTTGTTGCAGTGTTGTAAATGGTGATGTCTGCGCTGTCGCCTACAGAACTTTCGGGCTTTTCAAGCGTCAAATAATATCGTGTGCGTCCACCTGCTGTTTTTGATGTAATCGCTGCCTTGATCACGCTGTCTGCGGGCGTTACTCTTACGCCAAGCACGGAGCCGTCCGCGTCTGTGGGCGTTAAGGTAATGTCATAATCCGCGCTTGTTTTGGGCAAATTCAGCTCTCCCTTGGAAGAAACATTTTTTACCTTTACCTGTGTCGGATAATTTGTCTCGGATGTCGTGATTTTTTTCACCTCTATGACAACCTCTGTATCCGCATTGACTGCCAGAACATAACTGAAAGAGTTTGAATCACGAGGCACCTCGCTGCCGTCTACCTTGGCAGTCGCGCTGTATCCTTCGTCACAGATGAATTGGAACAGAATTTCTGTTCCCGCCTCCACATTTAAAATACCGTAATTGCCATCCACAGTAAGAAGGCTATAATCGCTGTCCTCAGAGTTCTTATATTTATAGATTAAATCTACATGCCCATCCTCCGGATAGCGGAAACGAACAGTATACGTATCTTCCGGATCGCTTCCTTCCTGCTTTTTCGCAGTTGTTATAATAATCTCTGTATCGGCAGTGATTGTTATGGTATAAGTTCCTGTCTTCGTGTCATAAGGAATTTCAACGCCGCCCACTGTCACGGATTTGATCTCGTAACTTTCATCGGTAACTTCTGTTTTAAATGAAATCTGTTTTCCGGTTTCCACGCTGAGCTGGTTATTTTCCGGTTTGACACCATCTACTGTTACCGTAACATCTGCGGGACAGGTGAATGTTACTGTGGATGTCTTATCGGGATCACCGGGGTTATCCGGATTATCCGACTTAACTGTTCTGACAATGATTGTCGCTTCATCCCTCGTCGGTTTTACCGTATAAACACCGTCTTTGTCGGGCGTAATCACATTGTCACGAGCAGAAACGCTCTCAACCTTATAACCATAGTCCGGCTCCGCAATAAAGGATATGCTGTCACCTTTCGCAATCAAATACTCCCATGAGCAGTCATTTTCTCCGTTTGTATAATATTCACCATATATATATGGCAGCTTATACTCTGGATCTCTTATTATCGCATTTCTTGTCGCAAATCCGACACTGTAATAGCTTGATACATTTGTTCGCTCGACAGTAACCGTAATGGTCTTATCCTCTGTCAGTTCTCCTATTCCGTACTCTAAGTATCCGTCTTCATTTCGAACCAGCTTCAACTCGCTTGTTTCCGACGCTCCTGTCATGGTTACCTTCGCTGTATATCCTTTTATCGGATTGACCTGCACGGTATTCGATACCGTATTGGTAACATTTGCCTTATTGTCTTTTAAACTATAAGACTCACTGTATCCGTCAGTGCCAGTATAATATACAAGATAAAGACTCTTGATCTGATCCGGCGCCTCATTGGAAAGCGTAACTTCATAAGTATCATTATTGGATTCGATTACAATTGTTGCTGTCGCAGCCGGCTGTGTAACATCTTTCTTCTGCGCGACCGTATAAACCGCATACCGGTACTCATCATCCCAGTCATCTTTGATTGTTCTGTAGTCTTTTGTAAGTGTAAAGGAATCGCTCTCCTTAATCGTCATCTTGTATAACAAATTATCATAGTCAGGAATATAGAAGGAATAGCTATCATTTGCCGGTACTGCAATCCTTTTAGAATCAATCCGCTCGTTGTCTTCCTTATCTTCCCATTGATAGATATATAAAGAACCCGTTGTATCAAAACTCAACGTATAAGATGCCTTCATATTTACTTTGACTGTAATGTCGCCCGTATTGCCATATCCTGTGCCAATGAGATAGCCTACATTTTTCTCATTTCCGTCTTCGTTTCTTTCAATCAGTGTATCTTTTCCGCTTGCGTCTGTCGCAACAACACGATCCACCATATACCCATCTTCTGCTATAATATCAAAAAGATACTCTTTATCATTTTTTAGAGTAATCTGATTATTGGTTAGTAATAATGGATCCTCAAAACTGTCATGCTCGCCTTCTTCCCAAATCTTAATATCAAATCCGTCCGTGTTGGCAAATTTTAAAGTGTATTCTTCCGCCGGAACCGCATCAAGATAAATTGTAGTATTTCCTGTTATTTTGATTTGGTATTCTATACCATCATAAGGGTTATAATTTCCGGATGCCAACTGCTTTGTCCCACCGTTTACCTCATATTCAACCTTTCGAATATACGTTTCATCCTGAAGTTCTATACTATTGATGGAAAATGTTGAATTTTCCCTTATATTTTCAAAAGCATATTCAGCATCATTAATCGAACCTTCCGGCGAATAATAATATGTAATTCCATTGCCTTTTTTCACTGTGACAGTATAGTCTTCAAGCGGTGATATCTTGATGCTGATTGTTGTGTCAGAAGTCGGAACAACCTTGTAAATCTGCCACTCTGTTCCGCCATCCTTATATGTTTCATAAAATTCCAGATTACCGCTGGTATCGCCTGTTGTGCTGATATATTCCAATTTATCGTTAAAGTGATAACTGATACCGATAAACAAATCTTCATTTTTATCCGCAACAGCCGTATTGTTTTCTATCTCATCATAATACCAGCTTTTACCGCCTTCTTCGTCATCAACAAGATAAAATTTTCTAGGAAGATTTAATCTTCTTGTATCATCTATCTCAAAATTGATGGTAACAAGATCATAGCTTCTGATGAAGACTTTTTTATAATATCCTATATTTAACTCATAGATCGCATATTCTTCCTCACCACTAATGCTGTCCGATTCCTCTATATACTCTATCCATGTTCCGCCATCGCCGTCATCAACCTCGGCTCTTACATCATATCGCTTTCCTGCCTCTTTCTTGATTTTTAGGCGCGTTTCTTCCCAGTTGTTATAATAATCAATGCTGTTATTGTTTGACAACTCAATATCTACATATCCTTCGACATCATCATTATAACGACAGACCGAAAAATCCACGTCTTCATCCGTGTCCACTATAAATTTTGCGGGCTCCACATCTAATATGACCGTTGTATCAGCGGTCGGCGTAAGGCAAAAATAATATTCTCCATCGTCACTTTTCTTTGTTATTTCAACATTTTCTGCACTCGCCGTCGAAGTTCCGTATTCGGATTCCTGATATACCCAGAACATCAGTTCATATCCTGCAGGAATTTTAAAACTATATTCGCGTTCAATTGTTTCGCCACTTTCCTCATCAGCCGATGGCAGTTCTCCATCTATTTCATCCTCTCCGTTGTATCTGTAATATAATCCTGTAACATGATTATTTACTGCCTTAAATGTAATATTACAAATATCCACTACGGAAATTTTTACGGAAACATTGCCTGATATATCATTATTTACATAAAAAACATATCTTTCATTTTCTTCGTCATACTCGTATGGATATACGGTCGTTTCTCCGCTTGCTTCATCCGTACCTTCTAACAAAACACTCTTTTCTCTGTCCTTGGGTTTTACATAAACTTCTATATAACCGTTTTCTGTAACTTCTAGTGTCTTATTATTCTCCGATAACAAAACAGGGTCATTTCCGTCACTGCCGGCATAAACATCCGCCTCAGCCGCGGACCAGTCAAAAGTTGCGTTGTATGTTTTTAGTTCCTCAGCCACTACAAAAATAGTCGTTGTGTTCTTAAAGCTGCCGCTATTGTTAATGTTTATCTTGCATATTGCGGCATTGAAGTTTTCCTCTTTTATCTTTTCTCTAGAAACAACAACTCCTGTACTGTTGGAATCAACAGCTTTCACCACTTTGTTTTCTTCAGGAACTACATAAAATATTTCCTCCTGTTTCTCAGAAACCGTCAATTCCGTAAGTTCTTGATTGTTTTCAATATCTTCCAAAGAGTGGTAAATTTTTGCACCCTCTGTCCTGAATATAACATCAAAACAGCGATACGCATTGATGTAGATATTTGTATTCTCTTCTACATTTGCAATCTTATAAACTTCATTCTCTACTACAATCGTAGTAGACGGTGTGTTCTCAGTTCTATATGTTACAGTATCTATTTCACATTTATATTGAAATACCGGCTTAAAATATAGAATGTTTCCAATTGGCACTTCAAACTTAATGTCTTCATCATTTTTTACCATATCATCGAATGAAACTTCTGGATTATATGGAGTATATGTAATATCATCTTGCGACTCATTCTCACATATGGCATATTCAAAGCTTTCTAACAGATTTTCTTTTCTGCTTCTTAAGCCCGGTTTAGCACTCGTTTCACGATAAGGTATCTTAACAACCACTGTAGTTTTCTCTACAGTATCACCATCGTCCGGATCATCACCTTCTGCCTTCAAATCATCACCGGACTCGCTTCCCTCATCATTCATTACGGTTTCAGAAACATTCTCCATTTCCAGTTCAACAGCCTCTGTAGTTTCTGTCTCCGTCACCGTTTCCGTTTCTTCTACAAGCTCCGTTTCATTCCCCTTTTCTGTTTCTTTTGCAGCCTTAACTTCCGTTTCGGCCTCCGCAGTGTTTTCTGTTTCAATATGCCCGTCAACAACTGCTGTACTTTCCGTTTCCTCTGCTGCCAACACAGTCAGCGCATACTGCGGCACGGATGTCACAATCATTGCCAAGGCAAGAAACATTGCTGCAATACGTTTTGTTCGTTTTTTGAACTGTTTCATAATAATTCCTCCTTTTTTGATAAAAATAATATATTAACGCCACTCTACAACTTTGTTACTTTTTTATCCAAAAACCGTAGAGTGGCGTTAGTACCCGCACAATATACCATTTTGAAATTATTTATATTATATTTTTCAACTATGTGTATCCATTTTACTTTGCCTATTAACAAAATTTTTAAAATCACAATCTTTTTTAGAGTTTATTACTCTATAAAAGTTACATGATTCTATTTTAGAGTTTATTACTCTAGTTGTCAATCCTTTTTCTTCTTATCCCTTATACTAATTCCGAGGTGTCAAACATGAAATATTATGAGCGAATACGGGAAATCAGAGAAGATCACTCTTTGACCCAACAACAAGTCGCCGACTTGCTGCACATAGGACAGAGAACATACTCGGACTACGAATCGGGCAAGACCAGAATACCCATTGACAGCATTATGATTCTTGCCAAATATTACAACTTGTCTATGGATTATATTACCGGCGCAAGCAATCTCAAATCGCAATATCCCCAAAAATAAGCGTGTCGGGAAAAAAATCGCCGGTCAAAATGACCGGCGATTAAAAATCTTTTGGTTTTACAGTGCTTTTAATTTATTATCGTGCATATTAATATAAATATCTTGTATTTCCTGCCTATCCTTTACATCGTTTGAAAGTCTTATACTTTCATTTAACTTTCTTGATAAATCAAGATGCCCCTCCGCTACACGCTGGATATTTACACGGATTTCATTTTCAACTGTTATATCTGTTCTTATTACTCTTTCTTTCACTTCCCGAAGATCTGATTCAACAATTCTTACTTTTTTATCAAGACAATCCAGTTTTTCGTCAAGATTATTTACCTTTTCAAGAATGGAATCCAGTTTTTCACTATCCGTCATATGTATCCTCCGCCCTATGCCTATATCAATTTATGGTTTGTATCCTTTCACTATTAGTATATCATAGGGTAATTATGAAGTCTATTGAACTATTTGGGACATTTAATCCAATGTTAAAGGAAAGCCTTTTCAAATCTTAATCAACTCATACTGATCCGTACCAAGTCCAATTTTCACAGCATGCGCAATGCACGATTTCCACTCCGTATCGGGATGCGTCATATGGAAATGGTCATGACCTTCATGGTTTCCATGTTCTTTTAGATTTTCCCCTAAAATACTGTCCGCAACGGGTTCCATCTGATTGCACAAGTCTGCGCAAGCCTGATCCAACGCCACGGGGTCAAACGACGCAAGCATTCCGACATTCGGTATGATCGGAATATCATTCTCCGCATGGCAGTCGCAGTTGGGCGACACATCACAGATCAGTGACACATGGAAGCATGGTCTGTCCTTGCATACAGCAAGACTGTACTCTGCCATTTTATAATTCAAAACTGCAATCGAATCGGAAAAATCTGCCGCAATCACATCTTTCGGACACACTGCAAGACAACGTCCGCAGCCGACACACTTCTCATGGTCGATTTTTGCTTTTCCGTCCGTTATGATTGGCGCTCCATGTGCGCAAATTCTGCCGCATGTGCCACATCCGATACAGCCGCTCTGGTCTACGCTTGGCTTTCCATCACAGTGCTGCTCCATTTTTCCCGCTCTGGAACCGCATCCCATTCCGATGTTTTTCAGTGTACCGCCAAAGCCCGCCATCTCATGTCCTTTGAAATGTGTCAGCGAGATAAAGATATCCGCATCCATGATTGCCTGACCGATTTTCGCTTCCTTGACATACTCGCCATTGATCGGCACAAGCGCCTCGTCCGTTCCCTTTAAGCCGTCGCCGATGATCACATGACAGCCTGTCTGGTAGGGGGAAAATCCATTGATGTAAGCAGTTTCCAAGTGGTCAAGCGCATTCTTTCTGCTGCCGACATATAAGGTATTGCAGTCCGTCAGAAACGGTTTTCCACCTAGCTCCTTCACATAGTCTGCCACGACTCTTGCATAGTTTGGACGCAGAAATGCGAGATTTCCATACTCTCCAAAATGTATCTTGATCGCCGTATATTTTTCTTTAAAGTCAATTGTTTCAAAACCCGCTGTTTTCATCAACCGATGTAGTTTCTGCAAAAGAGTTTCGCTGCCTGTCACCTTAAATGATGTAAAATATACTTTTGAACTATTCATATCATTCCTCCAAAATTATTTATTAAGGAACTCCTTAACCTGCTCATAAACGCCCTTTGCGTCAAGCTTATACTTCTCGATCAAAGCTGCTGCCGAACCGGACTCACCGAACATATCCTGCATACCAATCTTGTAAACAGGCGCCGGATAAGATTTGCAAAGCGCGTCACAAACGGCGCTGCCAAGTCCGCCGATTACAGAATGCTCCTCAGCGGTTACACACTTTCCTGTTTTCTTAACGGAATTGACAATAACCTCCTCGTCAAGCGGCTTAATTGTACAGATATTGATCACTTCCGCACTCACACCGTCCTTCTCAAGCATTTCGGCTACACCGAGCGCAGAATCCACACAGATACCTGTAGCCACGATAGTTACATCTGTTCCCTCTCTGACAACCGTACCTTTTCCAATCTCAAACTTGTAATCCGGTCTGTCATTAATCACAGGCACTGCCGCACGTCCGAAACGGATATAAACAGGTCCTTCGTATTCCACTGCCGCACGAACTGCCGCTCTTGCCTCCACATCATCCGCCGGGCACATAACCACCATACCGGGAATCGTGCGCATCAGGGCAATATCCTCATTACACTGATGAGAAGCGCCGTCCTCGCCTACCGTGATGCCCGCATGTGTCGCACCGATTTTTACATTTAAGTGCGGATAACCGATCGAGTTTCTTACTTGCTCAAACGCACGTCCTGCCGCAAACATCGCAAACGAGCTCATAAACGGAATCTTTCCCGAAAGCGATAAGCCTGCTGCGATACCTGCCATATTACATTCCGCGATGCCACAGTCAATATGTCTGTCCGGAAAAGCTTTCCGGAACACGCCGGTCTTCGTCGCTGCCGCAAGGTCAGCGTCAAGAACGACCAAATTCGGATTTTCCTTACCGATTTCAACGAGAGCATTTCCGTAGCTCTCTCTTGTTGCCACTTTTTTTACATCTGCCATCTCTATATCATACTCCTTTCTCTATCCACAGAAGAACGCATTTTTGCGTTCTCCCTGCGTGAAACTTAGTACTTCCCCGCGAAACAGCCTTTGCTGTAAGCGGCTGGAAGCGCTTTTCACGCTAACTGCTGCGCTATCTTTTCCAAATCTGCCATCGCAACAGCATACTCGTCATCGTTCGGAGCCTTGCCGTGCCAATCAATATTTCCTTCCATGAACGATACGCCTTTACCCTTCAATGAGTGCGCGATAATCGCCGATGGCATTCCTTTTGTTTCCCTCGCCTCTTTGAATGCTGCGCGGATTTTATCAAAATCGTGCGCATCGTCCAGTCTGATCACATGGAAATTAAACGCCTCAAACTTTTTGTCGATCGGATTCGGAGAGCATACATCATCAATACTTCCGTCAATCTGTAAACCGTTGTTATCAACGATCACACAAAGATTGTCAAGCTTTCTGTGACCTGCAAACATTGATGCCTCCCAAACCTGACCCTCCTCCAACTCACCGTCGCCGAGAAGTGTGTAGATACGATAATCCGCATTGGACATCTTCGCGCCAAGCGCCATGCCGCATGCCACGGAAATACCCTGTCCGAGAGAACCGGAAGACATATCAACACCCGGAACATGCTGCATACAAGGATGTCCCTGAAGATACGAACCAAGTTTTCTCAGTGTCACCAAATCTTCCACGGGGAAATAACCGCGGTTTGCAAGCGCCGAATAAAGACCGGGAGCCGTATGTCCCTTTGACAAAACAAATCTGTCCCTGTCCTCTTTCTTGGGATTTTTCGGATCAATGTTCATTTCCTCGAAATAAAGAAATGTAAAGATATCTGCTGCGGAAAGCGATCCACCCGGGTGTCCTGCCTTTGCCGCATGAACGCCTGTAACGATACCCTTACGAACTTCATTTGCCATTTTTTGAAGTTCCAAATTTGTCATGTTAAAATACCTCCTATTCCTCTTCTACTTTGTTGCCGTAATAAGCATTTGCGCCATGCTTTCTATAATAGTGCTTATCCTGTATGCGCTGCGGCGCAGGCTCCACGTCGGGCTTTAACTGCTCGGTAAAGAGCGCCATCTTTGCAACCTCCTCAAGCACTACCGCATTATGTACAGCTTCCTTTGCATCCTTGCCCCACGCAAACGGACCATGGTTTTTACAGAGCACTGCCGGAACTGCCATAACATCTTTATCCTGAAACGTTTCTACAATAAGCGTACCTGTGTTCTTCTCATATCCACTGTCAATCTCCTCCTGTGTCAGCACGCGCGCGCAGGGGATTTCTCCATACATATAATCCGCATGCGTCGTACCATAGCAGGGGATTGCCCTACCCGACTGCGCCCAGCTTGTCGCATATGTACTGTGCGTATGAACAACGCCGCCGATTTCCGGAAACGCCTTGTAAAGTTCCAAATGTGTCGGCGTATCGGAAGAAGGATTATATTTTCCTTCTACCTTGTTGCCCTCCAAGTCCATAACAACCATATCTTCGGGTTTGAGCAGATCATAATCGACACCGCTTGGCTTGATCACAAACAGTCCGCTCTCACGGTCTATCGCGCTGACATTTCCCCATGTGAATGTCACAAGACCGTACTTGGGCAGATCCATATTCGCCTCATACACCTTTTTCTTTAATTCTTCCAGCATATCTGTACTCCTTTCATCTTTTTCAATATCCGTCAATCTATTTTAAAGAACGCTGTCCTTTACATGTTTTCGACCGCTGCGCGCTCAATCGCAAGTCCTTTTTTATAACGCTCGATAAATGTTTCGAAGCCTGCCACGTCTTTTGCATCCGGCTCCATGCGCACGGACTCCTCGCCCGCAAATACCTTGTTATTGAGATAATCGCTCAAAGACTCGTCCGCGCCCTTCTTTATCATATAATTTGCAAGCACTGCAATGCCCCATGCACCGCCTTCTCCTGCTGTCTTCATTACCGAAACAGGCACATTGACTGCCGCTGCAACCACTTTCTGACCGACACCCTCAGTCTTGAACAAACCGCCGTGTCCCAAGAGCTCATCTAATGTAACATTCTCCTGTTTGAACAGGATATCCATGCCTATTTTAATTGCGCCAAGCGCCGTAAACAGATTCACGCGCATAAAATTTGCAAGGTTAAACTTCGCATCAGGCGTGCGCACAAACAACGGTCTGCCTTCCGCAAAGCCCGTTACATGCTCTCCCGAAAAATAACCGTATGACAGCAATCCGCCGCAGTCCGCATCACCCTCAAGCGCTTTGCGATAAAGCGTTCCATAGAGCTCATTCATATCAACCTTCTGACCCATGGTTTCCTGAAATTCCTTAAACAGATTCACCCATGCATTCAAGTCCGAAGTACAGTTATTGCAGTGCACCATCGCAACCAAGCTGCCGTCGGGCGTTGTCACAAGGTCAAGTTCATCATAAGACTTTGACAGATCCTTCTCCAGAACCGCCATCGCAAACACGGATGTTCCCGCAGAAATATTACCGGTTCTCTGTGCCACGCTGTTTGTGGCAACCATACCCGTACCCGCGTCACCCTCGGGCGGACACATCGGAATACCCGCCTGTAACGTGCCTGTCACATCGAGAAGCTTTGCGCCTTCCTCAGTCAGCGTTCCTGCCTTGTCGCCCGAAACCAGTACCTTTGGCATAATATCCGCAAGCTTCCAACTGTAATTCTTGTCTGCCACAAGCTCGTCAAACTGCGCGATCATTTTTTTATTAAAGTCTTTTGTATCAATGTCAATCGGGAACATACCGGATGCCTCGCCGACGCCAAGCGCCTTTTCTCCGCTGAGTTTCCAATGGATATAACCTGCAAGCGTCGTAAAGAATGCAACACTTCCCACATGCTCCTCGCCGTTTAAAATCGCCTGATAGAGATGTGCGATACTCCATCTTTGGGGAATGTGGTAATTAAATAAGCTTGTAAGCTTTTCGCTCGCGTCCTGCGTGATCGTGTTTCTCCATGTACGGAACGGCACTAAAAGCTCACCGCTTTTGTCAAATGCCATATATCCGTGCATCATCGCGCTGAAACCGATGGAACCAAGCGTCTTAATGGAAACACCGTACTTTGTCTTTACCTGTTCTGCCAAATCCCGATAGCAATCCTGAAGTCCCTTCCAAATCGCGTCAAGACTGTATGTCCAGATGTTGTTCACAAGCTGATTTTCCCAGTCATGATTTCCGATCGCAAGAACCTCATGGTTTTCATCAATGAGCACTGCCTTGATTCTGGTAGATCCAAACTCAATACCAAGCGCGGTCTTTCCGTTTTCAATCGCATTCTTCGCGTCAAGTCCCATAAAATTGTAACCTCCTGTTTGTTATATTTTTCACAAATATGTTGTCAAAATGCACAAATTTTTTGTGATACCCTGCCTTCATTATATCAACTGCGCAAAATGAATGCAACAACATTTGGGTTTCCATACCAAAAAACCGCTTTCCTATTTAACAATACACATCCGCCTCCACATTCAGCTTCCCCTTGCGGGTTTCACCCGACACACCCACAAACGCAAACCGTCCGAACCCTCTGACCGACACTTTATCACCGGACTTAAGCTGTCCGCTGTTATTCTCATTCAATCTGCCGTTTACAAACACCTTCTTTGCCCGAAAAAGATCTACGCTCTCACTGCGCGACAGATTATACAGCTTTGCGATAATGCTGTCCGCCCGCGCTGCGCTCACCTGAAATGTCTTTCGCTCGAGCCTCGTGACTGTGCTTTTTGGTATCTCTTTGGCAATCTCACACCGCACGCTCGTGTGGCGCACTTTGTCAAGCTCTTCTATAATATAAGAAGACATCTTTTCCGTACAGAACAAAAACGCGTGTTTCCCGATGATCACGATATCGCCGAGCGTCGCGCGCTCAATCCCCAAATTCATCAGCGCTCCCAAATAATCCCTGTGATTTAGTTCCTCCCCGAACTTTTCGACAAGCGGCGCAATCTCCACACACGCAATCGGAAACGCCTCCTCATAACCGCAAAGCTCCTCGTCCCCGAATCGCAGCATCACCCGCTCGCAGTCCGCGGTTCCGCCAAAAACCGTCACAGGCACATAGGAAAGCTCCCGCTCCATTTGATAATAACTATTCAGCTCCGCAAGCGACAAAAAGCCCGTAAACAAATACCGACTGTCTGTGTACGCCTTATTTGCAAGCTCCGCCAACCTCTTTTTAAACAATACTTCATCTGCGTCCATAAAATACTCCTCATTTTCACAATTCTATTCACGTTTCTTCCAAATACTCGATATAATCCCTGTCCCACATCAAAATTTTCAGCTTTCTTGCCGCCTCCGCCGCAGGTTTTGTGAAATACTGATTGGTCATCACTGCGCCTACCATTCTGTCATAATAATCACGTCCTGCATATGCTTCCTGTACCGCTTTTACGCCCACAAGTCCCGTATACCGTTTGCACTGTATCGCATACGTCACGCCGTCCTTTTCCGCAAGAATGTCAATCCCATAGTCGCCGCTACCTTTTGTGACCTCAACCTCGATAAATCCGTTTGCCGCGAGCAAATTCGCACAATAATACTCAAACTCCTGTCCTTCCATCGTATCCAACGCATGTGCCCGCGCATTTTTGCGAAATCGCCGACAAAGCACAATTCCCGCCGCTGCAATGATCACGATCCCCACAGCAACCGCAAGCACGACTTCTATTGTAAATTCTGTCATCCTATACCCTTCCCTCATTTGTTGATAGGTTCATCATACCACACAAACATCAGTTCTCACAAGCATAAAAATGCTTTTTTTGAAATACTTATTTACAAAGCATCAACATTGTTGTATAGTTTCCATTGTAACACATCATAGGAATTTATTTTTATGCAGAGTAGGATTTCGTGCGTTAGGAGCTGTTAAGAAATCACTTGTGCTAAGGACGCTGTATAAATGTTCAGTTGCAAAGAAGAAAATTGCAGGCGTAGCGGGCTACGTCTAGATTTTCTGATGTCGCAAATGAATATTTAGACAAGTCATTGGCATGAGTTATTTCTCAACAGTTCCTTAAGTGCCTTGTGAACAGGGAGTTGTCATGGGGACGAAAAAGCCTTTACGGGCTTTGCGGTACGGGGTTCGCATCCCGCTGCTACATCTTTTTGTGTAGTTTTCGGTCTCGCTGCATTAGTGGAGGCGTTTTTTTATGCAAAAAATCAAACAGTTCTATCTCGATTCCATCAACCAGCTCAAAATTACCCAAAATCTCGTGATCTGCGGTCTTATGGCAGCGCTTGCCGTCGTGTTAAACTATGTGGCAAGCATTGATTTCGGTCCCTATATCCGAATCGGCTTTTCCGGCATTCCAAACCGCATTATTGAATTTTTGTTCGGTCCGATTGTCGGCTCGATTTTCGGAGGTATGCTTGATATCCTAAAATATCTGGTCAAGCCAAACGGCGCGTTTTTCTTCGGTTTTACCTTTGATGCGATGCTCGCGGGTGTGATTTACGGCTCTCTTCTTTATAAAAAGCCGGTAAAACTGTGGCGCATCGCGCTCGCGGAATTTCTCGCAAAGTTAATTGTAAACTGCGGCTTTAACACTCTTTGGATCTGTGTACTATACGGAAAAGGGTTTTTTGCTCTTCTTCCCGCGCGCATTCTCAAAAATGCTATTATGCTCCCATTGGATACGGCAATATTATTTTTTGCGCTGACTTTTTTGTCTAAAATGTCGAGCGTCCTGCATCTCAAAAACCGATAATTTTGTTGTGGGCATTGTGTTTTTTGTGGATAACCAAAACCACAACATCTTGTATCTCAAAATTTTATCCACACATGCTTTAGTATGCTAAAGGATTCGATTACATAAAAACTTACATTTTAATTTCACTTTTTATTGAACACGTTTTTAGACTTTTATACTTCAAAAAAGTGTGGTAAGATATCCCTAGTGATTTTTTAGGGGGGAGTATCACGAAGGAATGCATTACTTTTCTACCGGAGGGATACTATGGATCATAACTACAACATAATATTAGAAGAAATCAGGAAGCTTATCAATAAATCGGCAATACTTTTACTTAGTTTTATGGCTGTGTTATCACTGACCATCGGCATTTTGTGTTTCGTGGGCATATTTCCCACTGCGGCGCTCTGGGCGTTTTGCGGGATTGTTCCAACTGCGGTTGCGCTCGCCTTTGCTGTGATCTGTCTTCACAAAAAGGCAGACGCTTTTTCTAAAAAGCAGCAGATTTCCATGATGGCATTTCTTGCGAAACAGGCGTTCAACACTTTTCAACAGGAATTTCCAGATACGTTTGTGAGTGATTGTCATATTCGGATGCGCTACCTCGCCAGAAACGGCGTTAATGTGGACAATGCGTTGAAAAAATTGGACGGAAACGTTGACGCGTACAATCAGCTTGTGCTTTCGTTTTTAAATGAGAGTGAACGTTTGGAAGACGAGCTTTATGATCTGATGCAGCAAGAAACGATTTTTGAATACGGTCACAAGGCGCATTCTCTACGCGTAAAGGTAAATGAACTCGGTATTGTCAAACTTACCGATACGGCATTTTTTCATGAGATTGAAGCGTACGCCGGAAATCTGGACATGGTTCGCGATAATTGGAAAAAGCTTTCGTTTGAACTGGACGAGGCATATGATATCTTTTTTGAATATATCAAGTCTTTGGGACTTGAAAACGCTCCGGGCAAGGAAGAAGCGCAGATGACCTGCAAACGCTGGGGAGAACGTCTTCAGGAAGCGTTCAATGCACTTGAAACATATGATACCGGCAAGGCAAAACGCATCTTGAGCGAATTGACAAAATACCAGATTGATACGGACATCAATAAAACCCTGCAAGGCATTATCGCAAACATTGATGAAATCATGGCAAATTAACCAGACACGATTTAAAGGAAGCTTCTATCGCTTCCTTTTTCGATATATTTTATATTTTATATTTCCTATCGTTTTTATGCAAATATAGTGTATAATGTCGATAGACATTATACTCGCCCGAATGGGCATGAATATAACATAATTGCAAAGCAATTATGTTATAATATAAATATCTATATTACCAAATTGGAGGTTAAATATGAAAGGAAGAATACATTCACTGGAATCTTTTGGAACGGTTGACGGACCGGGCGTGCGCTATGTCGTTTTTGTACAAGGCTGTCCGATGCGGTGCGCTTACTGTCATAATCCCGACACATGGGAGATGAACGGAGGCACATTAATTGAAACCGATGAAATCCTTGAAAATTATGAGCGCAATAAACCCTACTACCGCGAGGGCGGCATTACGGTCACGGGCGGAGAGCCGCTGATGCAAATAGATTTTTTATTGGAGCTTTTCACAAAGGCGCATGCGCGCGGTATCCACACATGCCTTGACAGCTCCGGTATCGCCTATAAGCCCAACAACAACCCCGAATGGCTTGCAAAACTTGACAAGCTCTGCGAAGTAACGGACTTGGTAATGCTTGATATCAAGCACATTGATCCCGAAAAGCACAAAGACCTTGTCAAACAGCCAAACGACGGTATTCTCGCGTTTGCCGAATATCTCGATAAAATGGGTGTTGATATGTGGATCCGTCATGTGGTTGTCCCCGGAATCACAGACGATCCGGAAGATCTGCGCAGACTCGGGTATTTTATCGGCGGTTTGAAAAATCTCAAAGCGCTTGATGTACTGCCCTATCACACCATGGGCAAGAAAAAGTACAAAGAGCTTGGCATGGAATACCGTCTTGAAGATGTCCCCGATATGGACAAAAATAAAGTTCCGGAGTTAAAGCAGTATATTCTTAACGGAATCAAAGAACGCCGCGGACTGCCTATCAAATGACAGAATACAACTGTTCAGCGCCTTCACAGTTACGAGCAAAAAATTATATTTTCTCCTTGTATTTAAGGGTATTTTATATTACAATATCTATAACGTATTTCGTTATATTGACAAATATTTGTCAATAGGAATCATAATGTGTGAATATAATTGTATAAGGAGGAAATTGTTATGGCATACGTAATTTCAGATGCATGTGTTTGCTGTGGAGCGTGTGAAGCTCAGTGTCCTGTTGGCGCAATCAGCATGGGCGACGGCAAATTTGAAATCGATGCAGATAAGTGCATTGACTGCGGCTCTTGCGCCGGCGCCTGCCCTACGGGTTCTATCTCTCAGGCATAATAAAACATAAAACAGATGTGAAAACCACGCTCTTTTCAATCGAAAAAAAGCGTGGTTTTTGTATTGGTTTGATGATATGTATATTATTGAAACTTTGCCTCGGGCGTCTTTTTAAACAGGTGAAATTCCTTTTTCGCTTTCGGCTCTTTTTCTTTGCTCGCAAGCGGAAAGTTGATTGTCTTTTCTTCCTTCTCTTTTTCTTTCTCCTTTTTCGAGAACTTCCCTCTTCCTCTGTATTTGCTTAAAAGCTCATCGATGCGCTTGTAATATTCCTCGTTGCGCTTGTCCTCTATCGACATTCTGTTCGTTGCGCGTTCCTCGTCGCGTTCCTCAAAAAGCCGGAACTGATAATCAAGCTCCTTGCACACATCGCCCTTAACGTTCTCAGAAATACGTTCCACAATCTTACTGATGATTTCCTCATTGTTTTCCGCCACAGCCTCCTTCACCAGCTTTTGGAACAGATATTGCAATCTCTGCGTTTGTTCCTCCGTCGTCGGTTTTACCTCGGAAACCTCATTCTTCGGCTTCATAACCGACTTGATGGATTTTATCTCAATCGCCGTTTTCTTGGGCTGTGATTCACTGTGCGCCGTATCGTCATAATCTCTTTCATCATAGTGATCCTCGTTATGGTCGCTTTCCGCGTTTTCGACGGTCACCTTTGAAATTTTTGTAAGCTGTTTTTGCGCAAACGGATTGTCCGACAAAAACGTTTTTACGGCTTTGAGCTGTAACCCTTTGTCCTTTAAGCTCTTGATCTTGATAAACTTGTCGATATCCTCCCGTGTATAGATTCGATGCCCCTGCGGATTTCTCTTAATTGGCAGCTCCAACTCCTCCTCCCAGTATCTGAGCACATGTGACTCTACATGCACCTCTTTTGCAGCCTCATTGATTAAATACGTTTCCTTTCCCATTATTAACTCTCCTTTCTTTCCGAAATGTAAAAAGAGGGCATGCTCCTTGTTCATGTCCTCTTTCGTAAATTAAAATAGTCTTCCACAATTACTAGATTTGTGCAGAGAATGCCTCCTTTTGGCATTCTCTTTGGGTGAGAATTTCACCCTATTTCGCTAAATTTGCAAATTGTGTATAGTCCGGCAGCCATGCAAGATTGATCGTTCCAATCGCGCCGTTTCTCTGTTTTGCAATAATAATCTCCGCCGTATTTTTCAGCTCCGTGTCCCTGTTATAATAATCTTCACGGTAAATGAACATAACCACGTCCGCGTCCTGCTCGATCGCTCCCGACTCTCGAAGATCCGAAAGCATCGGTCTGTGATCGGGACGCTGTTCCACAGCTCGTGATAGCTGCGATAACGCAATCACGGGCACATGCAGCTCACGCGCAAGCGCTTTGAGTGACCTTGAGATTTCCGAAATTTCCTGCTGTCTGGACTCGTTACCTTTTCCCGAGCCTGTCATCAACTGCAAGTAATCGATGATCACCATCTCCAGATTATTCTCAATCTTGAACTTGCGGCATTTCGAACGCAACTCGCCAAAGCTGATACCCGGCGTGTCGTCAATCAAAAGCTTCGAGCCTCCAATCACATCTGCACCCTCAATCAGACGCTCCCACTCGTCATCTTTCATGTTTCCCGTACGGATTGCCTGTGAGTTTACCTTAGATTCCAGTGAAAGCAAACGATTCACGAGCTGTTCCTTCGACATTTCCAGTGAAAAGATTGCCACTGTTTTCTCCTCGCGAAACGCCACATGCTGCGCAATGTTTAAGACAAAAGCCGTCTTTCCCATAGACGGACGCGCCGCCACAAGAATCAGATCTGAGGGCTGCATTCCGGCAGTTTTGTAATCCAGATCGAGGAAGCCCGTCGCAATTCCCGTAACTGCACCGCGGTTTTTAGACGCCTCCTCAATCATGTTCATGGTATTCATAACGATTTGTCTGATTGGCACAAAATCGCCGTTGTTGCGCTTTTGTACAATATCAAAAATGTTTTTTTCGGATTGTTCCAGTATCGATTCAAGCGTGTCATTCTGCGCATAACAGATGTTTGCAATCTCCTCGTTGACGCGAATCAGCTTTCTTAGCACTGACTTTTCCGCCACGATCTGCGCATAATATTTGACGTTTACAGATGTCGGCACTGCCGCCATGACATCTCTTATGTACTCCAAACTGTATATTTCCGGCGGTGCGCTTTTTTCTTTCAGCCGTTGCTGCAGTGTCACCAAATCGACCGGCTTTCCTGCGTCGTTTAGTTCGACCATTGCGTCAAAAAGGACACCATACTGCTTTCCGTAAAAGTCATCGCCGCTTATCTGCTCACTTGCAATGGTGATTGCTTCCTTGTCAATCAGCATAGAACCGATGACCGACTGCTCCGCCTCAATGCTGTGAGGCAGAATCCGCTTTAAGACCGCCTCGTCCATTTCCGGCATAGTAATCCTCCATTCCTGTACAGTTCCTAAATCGCTGTAACATGTACCTTAAGCTTTGCTGCTACCTTCGGGTGAAGCTTCACGGTTACTTCATGTGTTCCTTCTGTCTTAATCGCCTCGGAAAGCTGTATCTTTTTCTTGTCAATCTCCTTGCCATACTGATCCAAAACGCCCTTTGCAATCTCCTTCGAGGAAACGGATCCAAAGGTTTTTCCGCCTTCACCGCCCTTAATCTCAAGCTTTACGGTCATCTTTTCCAGTTCTTCCGCAAGGGCTTTTGCCGCCTCAAGCTGTTCCTTTGCAATTTTTTCTTTATTCTGATTCTGTAGCTTTAAGGTGTTTAAATTTTGACCTGTTGCCTCCACTCCAAGCTTTTTGGGGATAATAAAATTTCTGGCATAACCTTCTTTTAACTCAACCAAATCACCTTTTTTACCTACCGACTTTACGTCCTCCAATAAGATTATCTTCATTGTATTCGCTTTGCTCCTCTCTTCTACAGTGCACCCTCTTCAAGCATTGCGCTGACGGTTTCCTTGATAATTGCCACAGCCCGCTCGGGCGATATATCCGCAAGCTGCGCACCCGCTATATTCATATGGCCGCCGCCGCCCAAACGCTCCATGATAATCTGCACGTTTACCTCATCGATCGACCTTGCGGAAATATAGATTTTTCCGTTGTACTCTGTCGCCACAAAGCTTGCCTTGATGCCGTTGATGCCTAACAGCTCGTTTGCCGCCTGTGCCCCGATTTCCGTCGGGCTCGCCAAGCCGCCTGTCGGACAGATGCCAATCGCATACGCATTTCTGTAAATCTCGGCGCCTCGCACCGTTTCCGCTTTTGCCTTATATTCCAGTGCGCCGTCCCGAAACATCTTCCGCACTCTCGTCACGTCAGCGCCGCATCTTCGCAGGAAAGCTGCCGCTTCAAATGTTCGAACGCCTGTTTTTGTTGTAAAGTTGTTGGTGTCGACGATAATTCCCGAATAAAGACAATCCGCTTCGTTGCTTCGCACCTTCACGTTTCCGTTCGCAATGTACTGCAAGACTTCCGCGACCATCTCACATGCGCTCGACGCATAAGGCTCCACATAGGATAAGGTTGCGTTTTCAATCACCTCGGAGCTTTGTCTGTGATGATCGAGAACCACCACGGTACGACATGCCTTGATCAACTCGGGACACTCCGTGATACTTGGCTTGTTTACGTCAACCACCACAAGCGCCGTGCTGCTGTCGGCAAGCTCGAGTGCGTCGGAACTGCTGATGATAAAGTCCTCGTCATAATTATTTGTGTCCTTAAAAAGCTCTACCAAGGGCTTTACAGAGGTCGTAATATCGTTTATGACAATATGGCACTTCTTACCGAGCGCCTTCGCGATACAACTAATCCCCACTGCCGAACCAAACGCGTCGGCATCGGAAAGCCTGTGTCCCATGACAAGCACTTTATCCTTGCTGTTGATGATTTCCTGAAGCGCATTCGCCTTTACCCGCGCCTTTACGCGTGTACTTTTCTCAACCTGCTGGCTCTTTCCTCCATAGTAGATTATCGAGTCAGGCGTTTTGACTACAGCCTGATCCCCGCCTCGTCCTAATGCCAAATCTATTGCTGTACGGGCATATTCGCATTTCTGCGCATAGGTAGGCGCATCTAACCCTACGCCTATGCTAACCGTGACTGCCATCTCATTTCCGATATTTACGGTTTTTACATCCTCTAAAAGGTCAAAGCGTGACTCCTTTAACGCGAGCGTTGCCGCTTTACGCATAATGACCATATACTTGTCCTTCTCCGTCTTGCGCACAATACCGTCAAGCGCGGAAAAATATTTATTGATCTTTCTGTCAATAAGCGCGATTAAAAGCGACCGCCGCACATCCTCCACACTCTCAAGCGCCTCATCGTAATTATCAATATAAATCATACCGACGGCAAGGCTTTGCTCGTCAATCTTGCGAAGCGCTTTTTTCAGCTCCGTTTCGTCAAACAGATACCCTGCGATCAGACCCGAATCCTGCTCGTCCGCCTCCAAAATTTGGCTGTTGTCGAGCACATCCTTAATCGAAATTCGCTTGAGTTTTAAAATATATTCATGCTCCTCAAAGGTAATATCCATCTCAAGTTCCTGTTCGAACTTCAGCTTTTCATTTGTCACGGCGGGAAACAGGGTAGCGATTGACTTCCTGTAACCTTTGTCTTTATGAATGATTTCTTCAAATGCTTTGTTTGTCCAAATAATTTTACCCGCGTCATCCATCAGCACATGCGCAAGCTCTAGCTCTCTTAGCAGTTTGCTCTGCACCTGACCATACTGTGTCGCGAAGTCGATAAATTCATTCAAGATGATTGGCTTGCTCCGACGCAGCAATACGCCCATCGCGATCATATAAATGATGAGAAAAATCGATACGCTCATTCCTGCCGACAAATCCAGCATATAAATTCCGACATTGACAATCGCTAACGCAATGCCGAGCAGCATAGCCGTATTCAGATACGTCTTTAACTGCCCTTTTAATTTCACTTTTCTATTCATGTATAATGCCTCCCGCATTTCAGCTCGGGATATTTTCCTAATTCGTATAATGCCATTCAATGATACTATTCTAGTATAACATTAATTGGGACAAAGTTCCATAGCATATTTTGTCTTAATATAGACTTGTTTGCCAAAAAACAATATTTTTCTATGCATCGCACGGTAACAGCACAATGTATTTCAAAATTTCCACGATCGTCTCCATATCCTCGATGCACGCAAATTCATTTCTTCCATGATGCCCCTCCGAACCTGTACATATATTGGGACAGAGAAGTCCGTCAAAGGAAAGCCTTGCGCCGTCCGTACCACCACGAATCGGGGAAATCTTCGGTTCCACGCCCGCACGCCGCATTGCACGGACTGCGTTGTCAACGATGGACATTTCTTTCTCAATCATCTCGCGCATATTGCGGTACTGCTCCTTCATCTCGAGCGTAAAAGTTTTCTCACCGTATTTGGCATTGAGCATTTCAACATTGTCTCTGACAATCTGCTTTCGCTGCTCAAATTTCTCGCTATCATGGTCGCGTATGATCAGTTCCACAATCGTTTTCTCCACATCTCCGCGAATGCTGTCCACATGATAAAAGCCCTCATAGCCTTCTGTATTCTCGGGGCACTCATTCGGAAGCGCGCTGATAAACTCATATGCCAGTTTCACAGCATTTTTCATGATATTTTTTGCGGATCCCGGATGAACGCTCTTGCCTCGCACCGTAAGCGTCGCGCCCGCCGCGTTAAAGCATTCATAACTCATATCACCGAGTTCTCCGCCGTCCACGGTATAGGCATAATCCGCGTCGAAGCCTTCGATGTCAAAAAACGCCACACCGTTTCCGACTTCCTCATCCGGCGTAAAGCCAATGCAGATTTTCCCATGCTCTACCTCGGGATGTTTCAGAAAATATTCTGCCATTGCCATGATCTCCGCAACGCCTGCCTTGTCATCTCCGCCAAGCAGCGTGTTTCCGTCCGTCACGATCAGGCTCTTTCCTTTGCATGCTTGAAGTATCGGAAATTCTGACACGCGTGTCACAATATTATCTTCTTCATTGAGCACGATATCTTCTCCGTCGTAATCTTCTATGATGCGCGGCCTAACATTTTCCCCGCTCACGGCCTCGGAAGTATCGATATGCGCGATAAATCCGATTTTGGGAATCTGTTTTTCGCGGCTCACATTGGACGGTATTTCCGCATAGACATAACAATGCGCCTCATCGTAACGCACGTTTGACGCGCCCAGCTTTAAAAGCTCGTCCCGAAGCAGACACGCCAAATCCCGCTGCTTTTCGGTGGAAGGCGTTCTGTCTGCATACCGCTCAAGCGACTGTGTATCAATCTTTACATATCTTAAAAAATTTTCCACGACTGTGGAGTATGTCTTCTCTGCCATTTTACGCTCCTCTTTTATAACAAAAGTATTGATAACAAATGTACTATAATAAAAGACCAATGAACGAACAGTCTCGAGGGTTCATTGGTCTTTTAAATTTTTTGCTTCTTAGTCGATTGTGTAAGGCATCAGCGCTAAGTGACGTGCACGCTTGATTGCTACAGTAAGCGCTCTCTGGTGCTTTGCACAGTTTCCTGTGATTCTTCTGGGAAGGATTTTTCCTCTCTCAGATACATATCTCTTTAACTTCGCTGTGTCCTTGTAATCAATTACATTATCCTTGCCGCAAAATACGCAAACCTTTTTTCTTCTACGAATGCCGCTTCTTCTCTTCATCGGCGAATCCGCTTTCTCAGTTTTATTAAAAGCCATGATAAAAGCCTCCTATCTTTCAATCTCAAATCACTGTTCGGAATAGATACTGACTTTAGTTAAACGGCAGCTCCTCGTCAATTCCGTCGGGAATATTCATGAAACCGTCATCTGCTGCCGCCGGTGCGGGAGCGGACTGGCTGTTTCCGTAATTTCCTCCGTCTGAGTTACTGCTGCTATTCTTACTCTCAGCAAATTCCTGATCTTCAACAACAACTTCTGTGGTATAAACTTTCACACCATCCTTATTGGTATAACTACCTGTCTGGATACGGCCTGACACGGCAATCTTTGTGCCTTTGCGGAAATAACGCTCCGCAAATTCTCCCGCCTTGCCAAATGCAACGCACGGAATAAAATCTGCTGTGTTCTCGTCGCCGTTACGGTTAAATCTTCGATCTACCGCAAGCGTGTATCTTGCAATCGCCAACTGGTTCTCGCCCTGTGTATATCTTACCTCAGGGTCTCTTGTTAAACGTCCCATTAAAATTGCTTTATTCATATTTAAGTTCTCCCACTATACGCCTATGCGTATCTTCTATTTCTCGTCCTGTCTAACGCACAAAAATCTGACAACGTTCTCGTTCAGACGAATTCTTGATTCGATTTCTGCCGGAACATCTGATTCGCCATCAAACTGAATGAAATAATAGAAAGCTTCTTTCATCTTGTTTACTTCGTAAGCAAGTCTTTTCTTTCCCCACTCATCCACGTTTGTGATCGTACCGCCATGCTTCGTAATCATGTTTTTTACTTTCTCGACGGTAGCTGCTCTGTCATCGTCCTCAAGCTTTGCGCTGACAACAACGGCTAATTCATATTTGTTCATCATGTTACCTCCTTTTGGTCTCTGGCCTTTCCCATGATTGGAAAAAGCAAGGATTTTTATATATCACGAAAACTTATATTAACACAGCTTGGATATTTTTTCAAGTAGTTAAAAAAACTTTTTCAAAAATTTTCAAAATTTTTTCAAATTCTTGCCGTTTTTTATCATTGCTGCTTTGTTAATCCCTTTGTGTTTTTCTCTACCTGGCGTCTGGGAAGCATAATCTGGTGTCCGCAGCCTGTGCACTTTAGACGAAAATCGGCGCCCACGCGCAAAATCTCCCACTCATAGCTGCCGCAAGGGTGCTTTTTCTTTAATTTCACAACATCGCCCACTTCATAATCCATTTACACTTCTCCCCGTCCGTTTATTTGTATCAATAACCTGCGTTTTTTATTATTCAGAAAATTGCAACAACGTATAATATTCTGGAAAGAATTTACGTAGTAAATTCTTTGAACGCAAGCTGCCGAGCTTGCGTTTATATCCGAATCTGCGAAAAGACTTCCCCTATACTGTCTGTGATCACCAGATTTGCCATGGTGTCGCGCGCTGTCGGCGTCTTGTTGATCAATACCAGCTTATTTCCGCGGTAATAGTCAATTAATCCCGCCGCGGGATAGACCGCAAGCGACGTTCCGCCGATGATCAGCATATCCGCCTCGCTGATCGCACGCACAGACTCGGACAGTGTATTCTGGTCAAGCCCTTCTTCGTAAAGCACTACGTCCGGCTTGATCCTGCCGCCGCATTCGCAGACAGGCACACCCGAAGACTCTATGATCGCGTGAATATCGTAGAATTTGTTACATTTTTCACAATAATTGCGCAAAACACTGCCATGCAGTTCCAGGACTTTTTTGCTCCCCGCCGACTGGTGGAGTCCGTCGATATTCTGCGTTACCACAGCCGTCAGCTTTCCCGCCTCTTCCAACTTAGCGAGCGCGACATGCGCGGCATTCGGTTTCGCATCGGTAAACAGCATTTTGTCCCTGTAAAAACGAAAAAACTCGTCTGGCTTCTTTACATAGAAAGTATGGCTCAAAATCGTTTCAGGCGGATAGTCATATTTCTGATTGTAAAGTCCGTCAACGCTCCGAAAATCGGGAATGCCGCTTTCCGTAGACACGCCCGCGCCTCCAAAAAATACAATCCGTTCGCTCTCATCAATCATTTTCTGTAAGGTTTCGATTTCCTTGCTCATATTGGTATCCTCCTTTTTAATACGCTTTATAAGAGATATTAAGGTCAACGTTTGCATTGATTCCCGCCACGCTTCCCTTTTCCGTGTACTGCCATATTTCGACTTGATAGGGCATATACATATAGTCGTCATAAAAAGCATACCACTTTTCATAATCGTTAAGCCTTGTCATATCAAGCAGCTTCGTGAAACATTTCACATTGCCGTAAATCATTGGCGTGTAGCCCGCCTGCTTTATTTTGTCGCAAAAAGCAATCGCGATATCCGTGCGCTCCTTCTGCGAGAGGTCGTTTGCCCTGCCGTCGTCATTTACGATCATCTCCACGTCAAACACAACCGGATAGGTCACATCATATCCCGCTATATTTTGCAGAACATAATCCGCCTCCTCAACCGCCTCTTCGACGGTGATCGCCTGTGTGAAAAAATAAACGCCTGTTCGAATTCCAGCATCTTTTGCGCCGCGCATATTCCGATCATAAAACTCGTCAAGCGCAAGCTTTCCCGAGCCGTATCCGCGGATTCCCAGCCGCACAAAGGCGTACTCGACACCGTCCGACGCCACTGCTGACCAGTCAATGGTTCCCTGATATTTCGATACATCAATCCCCTTATGTGAAACGACTACACCGTTCTCTATGTACTGCATCTCTCCGTCGTCTGTCGATACGAAGTTTTCCGGCAGATAATTGTGCTTTGTCACACCGTCGAGAACGGGTGCAAACACATACTCATCCTGGTCGGCATAAATCAAATTTTCCGGAAAGAACGAACGCAGCATCTTTAACGGACTTCCGTTCTCGGCAAGCACAAGTTCCTTCATGCGCTCTTTCACAGACGCCTCCATTTCGTCTTCCTTATTCTGAAGCAGTTCGCTGATGTCAATCGCGTTTCCGGCATCTCCCATTACCTCGACATATTCCTTCGAAGTGTCCTTCTTTTCCCCGTCGGGAAGTTCCAAACTATTGGAAATCACAGGCTCCGCTGCCTCCAGTCCGGCAATCCGCGCCTCATATTCTGCGACAAGCGTTTCCTTCTCTTTCTTCCCCTTCATGTACCATGTTCCGAACACTGCCGCAAGCGTCGCAGATGCGATCGTCGTGATGATCAACAGCGCAATGATCACCGTGCTCCCCGTTTTCTTTCGTCTCGGCATGCGTTTTATTCGCTGCATGTTATCCATATAAAAATTGATACCCCTTTCCGTTTTCCAACGTGACGGCGCAAACAGCCGCTTTTGCTTTATAGTTTACACTAAAATGCGCCGAGACGCAACTACTACGCACTTGGCAAAAAAAACAAGACATGACAAAAATCCCCGAGGACAAGCCTCGGGGATTTCATATTTTTCTGATAACTAGATTGCCTCATGGAATGTACGAGAGATAACGTCTGCCTGCTGCTCCGGTGTCAACTTGATGAAGTTTACAGCGTAGCCTGAAACACGGATTGTAAGCTGAGGATAGTTCTCAGGATGCTTCTGAGCATCTAACAATGTGTCTCTGTTAAGTACATTTACATTAAGGTGATGTCCACCCTTTGTTGCATATCCGTCCAATAAAGATACTAAGTTATCAACCTGTGCTGCGTTGTCCATTTTTCATACCTCCTAAAAATTTAATAATATTTATTGATCGTCCAATCCCTCGTGCAGCGTCGGAACACTGCATGCCATCGGATTGGCGGAACAGTCTGTACATCCGAGAGTTTCAACCTCTTTTGTAGAAGAACCTTCTTTGACATCTACGTTGAAATGTCCCACAGCCTTATCTTTGGAAAATCCCGCATCAAGCTGTGCCACAAGGTCATCAATCATTGATTTCTCATCCATAGATTACACCTATTCCTCTCTATCGTAAGGCAACTGTAAAGTGCGCCTCTACAGTCGCCTTCCTACTGCAAGTACATAAATTATTTGTTCAAGTCAAGCTCGATATCTCCTGAGAAGACCTTTGCTTCCTTACCAAGAGCGTTCGGAATGATTGTAAAGGTATTTGAGATACCGTCCTGTGCATCCTTAAACGGAAGTTTTGATACAGATGACAGTGAAGCGACTGCACCATGAGTATCACGTCCGTGCATCGGGTTAGCGCCCGGAGCAAACGGCTGTCCCTTCTTACGTCCGTCAGGTGTGTTACCTGTAGCCTTACCATAAGTTACGTTAGATGTAATTGTAAGGATTGAAGTTGTAGGGATACCGTTTCTGTAGGTATGATGTCTTCTTACAGCTGTCATAAATCTATGAACAACGTCCTGCGCGATCAAGTCAACGCGGTCATCATCATTACCATATTTCGGGAACTCACCTGTTGTCTCGAAATCAACGATGATTCCGTCCTCGTCACGGATCGGCTTAACCTTTGCATACTTAATTGCTGATAAAGAGTCAGCAACGATTGAAAGTCCTGCAACACCCGTAGCGAAATATCTCTTAACATCTCTGTCATGAAGAGCCATCTCTGCTCTCTCATAGCAGTATTTATCATGCATATAGTGAATGATATTCAGTGTATTTACATACACATCTGCCTGCCACTCCATCATATCGATGAATTTTGCAAATACATCATCATAATCAAGCACATCGCCTTCTACAGCGCGATACTTCGGTCCAACCTGTTTCTTTGTTACTTCGTCTACACCGCCGTTTAAAGCGTACAGCAAGCACTTTGCAAGGTTTGCACGAGCGCCGAAGAACTGCATTTCCTTACCAACAACCATTGAAGATACGCAGCAAGCGATTGCATAGTCATCGCCGTGTGTTACTCTCATGAGGTCGTCGTTCTCATACTGGATTGAAGAAGTCTGGATAGACATCTTTGCGCAGTATTTCTTCCAGCTCTCAGGAAGTCTTGTAGACCAAAGAACTGTTAAGTTCGGCTCAGGTGAAGGTCCGAGGTTTGTAAGCGTATTTAAGTAACGGAATGACATCTTTGTAACAAGAGGACGTCCGTCTACGCCAACGCCGCCGAGGGACTCTGTTACCCATACCGGATCGCCTGCGAAAATCTGATTATACTCAGGTGTACGCGCAAACTTAATCAGACGAAGCTTCATAATGAAGTGGTCAACAAACTCCTGAATCTGCTCCTCTGTGAATGTTCCGTTCTTTAAATCTCTCTGTGCATAGCAATCAAGGAATGTAGAAGTACGTCCAAGTGACATTGCAGCGCCGTTCTGCTCCTTAACTGCACATAAATAACCAAAGTAAGTTGCCTGAATAGCCTCTTTTACGTTTGTAGCCGGCTTTGAAATGTCACATCCGTAAGATGCTGCCATTTCCTTCATCATCTTCAACGCTACCATCTGCTCTGAGATCTCCTCACGAAGACGGATAACATCATCTGTCATAACGCGTCCCGTAGAGTCCTTCTGATCCTGCTTATCCTCGATGAGTCTGTCGATACCGTAAAGAGCAACTCTTCTGTAGTCGCCGATGATACGTCCACGACCGTAAGCATCGGGAAGACCTGTGATAATGTGTGAAGAACGGCATGCTCTCATCTCCTGATTGTAAGCGTCAAAGCAGCCTGCATTATGTGTCTTTCTGTGTGTAGAGAAGAATTCGCTAATCTCGGGATCTACTTCATAGCCGTTGTCAGAACAAGCTTTCTCTGCCATTCTGATACCGCCGTACGGCTGTAAAGAACGCTTAAAAGGCTTATCTGTCTGGAAACCAACGATTGTTTCCTTGCTCTTGTCAAGGTATCCGGGACCATGAGAAGTAATCGTAGAGATTACCTTCGTATCCATATCCAATACGCCGCCTGCTTCTCTTTCCTTCTTCTGAAGGTCAAGAACCATTTCCCATAAATCCTTTGTGTTCTGTGTAGGTCCGGCTAAGAAAGACTCATCACCGTCATACGGAGTGAAATTCTTCTGAATGAAGTCACGTACGTTAATTTCGCTTTCCCATTTGCCACCTACAAAATCTGTCCATTCTGGTCTCATTTTGCAATGCCTCCTAATAATATAATTTAATTTTTTATGCGGTATTCATACCGCCGGTTACTGAAAATTGCGAATGTTATTGCCTAAGTAGTATTTGCAATTTTCCGTCTAACATTCTAACAGTATTATAGCCTCAATTTTGTATACACGTCAATATTATTCTTTGTACTTTTTCATGTACAGAATGGAAAAAATTATGAATTTTTTGTTAAAATTTACTAAAGACTTGAAAGTAGATTGAAAATGTATTATTATGGTTAATAATATGCGTTTTTATCTTTTTGAATTTTTACAGTTGGTCTCACCTTTTACTACATTTTTCATCATTTGATCAACGTCTGTTTTTCAAAATCCTCTATGGATTTCGCGCGCGCCGCGATTTTATTCCATCGCCTCAGTACAACTAAATCGGTCTGCGGAGCTCTTGTCGTTGGCGATTATTAAATTTTCGTTAAAAATAATACAGGACTTGATAATTTTTCAAAGATGTACGATAATGAATGATAGTTTGTAACTATTCAGAGCCATGCAGATTTATAAAAAACAGACTATTCAAGCCTGCTTGATAAAGGCTGGTTTTATAAATCTATATGGCGAGAAGCCATACATGAGCAAAAAGTAAGCCTCGTAGAGGCGGTTTTGCGAATGAGGTCCGAATAGTTACAATAATTGAAATAATTCACATAAAAATAATTGAAAAAAATTCAGGAGGATTATAACTATGGCAGAAATAACAAAGGATATGACAATCGGCGAAATTTTGCGGACAAACCCTGACGTTGCTCCGATTTTGATGAATGCGGGAATGCATTGTCTTGGATGCCCTTCCGCACAGGGCGAAACATTAGCAGAAGCTGCAATGGTGCACGGACTCGACGCAGACGCGCTGATGTCTGAGATTGCGAAGCTTTCGTAAACAGACTTCGAAACGTGTTTCGATTCCAAATGAAAAAGCCTAATGCCACATTTTTCATAGCATTAGGCCTTTTTTATTTTCCTTAAAAGCGAAATCAGTATAACGTGTTAGGCACGCTAAATTTTCGCTAACACCTGCACTGCATTATCCTTGATCACTGCATCAAAATGCTCCTCCATATACGCCTCGCTTGCGGATGCAAACTTCTCGGGGCTTCCATACTCGGAGAGCATGTTGCAAATCTTGTTAAACTCCTCGGGCGTATGCTTTGACTGCGCAACGACAAGAACGTAGTTGGACTGCTTTTCGTTTTTATATAAGGAATTTCTCCCCTCATAATGTCCGTCAAGCACATGCGCAAGGCGCGTCACCTGATTCAGACTGTCAAACGCATAAATGCGTGTAAGATCAATTCCCTCTATCGCCTTTGCAGTGCTGCTTTCTTTATTTTTGCCGCTCCTTCTGCCTGCCTGTTTGCCCAAATCAGAAAGTGTATCCATCGTGTTTGCGATCGTTTCTGCGATTGAGCCATCATGAATCTTTCGAAACAGGTCAAGCACATCATCCGCACCGTCGGAAATACTCTGAAGCACTCCCGAAAGCGTGTCATCATATTCCTCATCCTCGTCATCGGTCGCGGAAGGCGCGAACTTCGCAAAACGCGTGTCAAGCTCCTCGGGATCTTCCACCTTTGTGATCACAAGGACAATACACTCGGAATTGAGCGGAATCGCCTCTATCATAAGCGGAATGTCGTCCGCGTCAAATCCAAATTCGTATGACGCTTGCTGCATCATGTCCCGAAAAAGGTTTTTTGCCCTCTCCGTGCCGTATGCAAGCTCGCTTATTTTTAATTCACGCTCCGCTAAATCTGCTTTTGTCAGTGTACAGCGAATCTGATGGTCATTTACTTTCTCAATCTTCATAATATATTCACACCCTCACTAAACCTAATAAATTATAGGAAACAACGAACATTGTTTCTATATGAGCTGTCCGCATGTTGCGAAAGCAACTAAATTCCCTGTGTGGACATGTGCATTCATATATCATAAACGGCAAATCATTTTGTCGTTTATGTTAGTCTTAATTTTCTACCACCTATATTAATGTGTAAAAAAGCCTAAGTCAATAGGATACAAAACTGTTTTTCAATTTTTTATAATCTTGTTACTGTTCACTCCGTTCCAGTAACAGATAAAAATCCATGCAAAATCACCTTCGGTGATGGATTTTTACTTGGCCGCGGCATGTTTTCTTACAGAATTAGCAGTAAATGCTAATTCCTGTCTGAATAGTAATATAATCTTCTTTTTGATTATATCGAATAAAATGTCAAAATAACATACGTTATTAGGTGAATTTCATATTAATTTTTACATTTCGGGCGAATTATTACATTTCGCTCTGCATAATTTTTTATTTTATGCTAATAATTTACTTATAAGATGCAACTGCGGCAAAACCGTACAGGAAAGGAGCGTTTTAACCGCCGAAAAATGTTGTAATACATGAAATCTATTTGCAAACGCTGATGTTCAAGCTGATTTTTATTCATTGTCTTATTAGCTTGTGCGGATTAGCGAAAAATATTTTGCCAAATACTAAAAGTATTTTTTCAAAATACTTTGTACGTTTACAATCCTTAATAATTGCCACGCAATTATTGTACTTAATGATTATTATACAACATTTTTTCGACAATAGGTACCTGTTTCAGTCATCTTTTTAAAATTTTTTGGTTTCTTGCATTTATATATCACGAAATACTTTTGGACTTTGGCAGCAAAATCGATAAGGCCCCTCTTTATCGTCATATCTCAATGCATCTATATAATAGCATATGCATCTGAAAAATGATAGTAACTAAAATATTCCATTTTTCAATTTGGAAATTGCATAAAATTTAGTTACTGTTCAATCAGGAATTAGCATTTACTGCTAATTCCGTAAGAAAGCGTATCGAAGCCAAGTAAAAATCCATCACCGAAGGTGATTTTGCATGGATTTTTACCTATTACTGGAACGAAGTGAACAGTAGAACAATAGATGAATATGTTAAAGTCTTAAAATCAAAAAATCAAAAAACTTCAACAATTTTTGTGTACGAAACAGCAATCATTTGCTATAATGAGAACGATTGGAGGTATCCGAATGAAAAAAAGGATTTTTACGATACTTGTGCCGATCGTTCTCATTATTTTTGTGATTGCGGCGGCAGTTGGAGTGAAATTGATCGAGCGGTTTTCTTACTCGAAGGAACAGGCAGATTTGAACGATTATTTCGGCATTACGCAGGAAGACGATATGGCAATTATTTTACAGGACGAAATTTTGGAGGATATGGCAAAATTTACCAGTGGAACCTGTTATTTCAAGTTATCAACCGTAGAGCAATATTTTACAGATCGATTTTATGTAAATACCGATGAGCAAGTGTTGCTCTTTACGACTGATACCGATGTCATTCGGGTAAATATCGGCGAAGCCAGCAATACAATGTACGTTTCCGATGTGCCGCAGAGCCTCGGTTCAACGGATCCGAACTATATGGCGGCATTCTATGACGGCGACGTGCTTTATATCAGTGCGGAATATCTGAAAAATTTTGTCAATTTTGAATATTTCGGTTTTGCTGAACCGAATCATGTACAGGTTTATACCCAATGGGACGAGTACACTTACGCAAGTCTTTCCAAAAAGACTGCCGTGCGCTATCAGGGCGGCATCAAGAGCCCGATTTTACAGGAGCTTCCGGCAGACGCCCAAGTGACTATCCTCGAGGAAATGGAAAACTGGTCTAAGGTAAAGACGGAAAGCTCGATCATCGGGTATGTGGAAAATAAATTCTTAACGGACAAGACTGTATCGGAGCGGATCTGCAGTACGAATTTTCAGGAAATCGTTTTCCATAATGTCCAGAAAGACGGCAAGATTAATCTCGCGTTCCATCAACTGTTTGAGAATGTTGACGGCAGTTATCTTGCCAACGCTCTAAGTTCGACCAAGTCAGTCAATGTTGTCTGTCCGACATGGTTTCGGTTAAACGATAACAGCGGAAACTTTACCAGCCTTGCGAATACTTCTTATGTCGCTAAGGCACATGAACTTGGCGTAGAGGTCTGGGCGCTTGTGACGGACGTGGACAGCCAGAGCCTGTATGATGTGACCATTGATTTTAACGAACTTTTATCGTCGTCCGAAAACCGTAAGACCCTCATAAACGGTCTTATGGCACAAGTTGACACTTACGAGCTTGACGGACTGAACATTGATTTTGAAAAGGTAAAAAATCCGGCGGGAACACATTTTGTGCAGTTTTTGCGCGAGCTTTCCATCGAAACAAGAAAGCGCGGCGTAGTTCTCTCCGTTGATAACTTTGTGCCGAGTGAATATACGGCGCATTACAATAGAAAAGAACAGGGAATTGTCGCTGATTACGTGATCATTATGGGATATGATGAGTATTATGTCGGCGGCGGCGCGGCGGGTCCCAACGCATCCATCAAATTTGTGGAGGATGGCATCATAAACACGAAAGAGGTCGTTCCCGCGGACAAGATTATCAATGCGATTCCGTTCTATACGCGAATCTGGGAATCGGGACCGAACGGTCTTACAGCGTCCACGCTTGCAATGTCGGCGGAGCAGTCATGGATTGCTCAAACAGGCGTTTCCCCTACATGGCTTGACGAGTATTGTCAAAATTATGTCGAATATCAGTCAGGAGATACATTATATCAGTGCTGGCTTGAGGATATTGACTCAATCCGTGTAAAGCTGCAAGTGATGCAGACGCATGAAATAAAAGGCGTTGCAAGTTGGAAACTCGGACTGGAAACCAACGCTGTCTGGGACGTGATTGAGGAATATGTCGGACAATAGGACGAACGCAAAAAATAGCGCGTGTTGTTTAACGCGCTATTTTTTCTATTAATCTTTTGATCACAAATCAGTGCAGAGAATGCCGACCTTTGGCATTCTCTCGTATGAGATTTAGTACTTCTCCACGAAACAGCCTCTGCTGTGAGTGCAAATGGCTGAAAGCCATTAGAAGTACTTCTCACACTTTAATCGCCGAAACTGATGCCAAGCATCTTAGCTTCCTCAATAATCGTAGACTTCGGATCCACGGTCTTAAGCTTTCCGGCAACTTCCTCAAGAGGCACTTTTACAACTTCTCTGTTGCGATATCCTACCATGAAACCGTACTCGCCCTTCAGAATCAGTCTTCCCGCCTCTGCGCCTAAACGGCTTGCAAAAACACGGTCATAAGAGTCGGGGCTTCCGCCTCGCTGTGTATGTCCCGGAACGGTGACACGCACTTCCATACCGCTTTTCTTTGTAATCTTCTCCGCAATCTCATAAGAAACGCTCGGATATTTGTAATCCGCCATATACTTTTTAAATTCTTTCTTCGAGAGTGCCGCAACTTCTTTCGAAATAGCGCCTTCCGCCACTGCAAGGATTGTGAAACGGCTTCCGCCTTTCGCGCGCAGATTAATTGCCTCAATGATCTTATCAAGATCATACGGAATCTCGGGAATAAGAATAATATCCGCACCACCCGCCATACCGGCATTTAAGGTCAGATAGCCTACTTTATGTCCCATTACCTCAACGATAAATACTCTTCCGTGCGATGCCGCAGTTGTGTGGATCTGATCGATGCACTGTGTCGCAATATCAACCGCGCTCTGGAAACCAAAGGTCATGTCAGTTCCCCAAAGGTCGTTATCAATCGTCTTCGGAAGCGTTACCACATTCAATCCTTCCTCACGGAGCAGATTTGCAGTTTTATGCGTACCGTTTCCGCCAAGCACGACAAGGCAGTCAAGACTCAGCTTGTGGTAATTGTGCTTCATTGCCTCAACCTTGTCCAGTCCGTTCTCATCCGGATCGCGCATCGTCTTAAACGGCATACGGGAACTGCCAAGGATGGTTCCTCCCTTTGTCAGTATTCCCGAAAAGTCCGAACCTCCAAGCATTCTGTACTTTCCGTAAATGAGTCCCTTGTAGCCATCGATAAAGCCAAACAGCTCTATCTGTTCACCTGAGTTAAACAGCGTCTTTGCCACACCGCGCATTGCTGCGTTCAAAGCCTGACAGTCACCGCCGCTTGTCAACATACCTATTCTAATCATTGGAACCTCCTTCTTTGCAAGAATACATCTATGCGCTTTTTTCTTATTATAATCCCTTTTTGAGATTCGAACAACTTTTTATGCCGTGTTTTTTATATTTTTGTATAATTTTAACAAAAGATTTTGTTTTACTCTTACGGTAATGGAATTAGAAATTGTTTCCGCTGTTGTCTGATGAGAAACCGCTAAATCCACCCGCATTCTGCATATATCCAATTTGTGCCACGCGGTTTAAGTTTTTCTGATCCTTTGAAATCGAAATAACAGTCGGTATTGCGCCAATTACGACAAATAGCATCTGCTGTGCAAAGCTTGCGAAGTAATCGCCCTTCATATCAAATTCCTCTACAAATGCAGGCACCGCCCTGAACCATTCGAAAACGCTTAAGTCCACATAGTCTCTCAGCTCGCTTGCAAGGCTGATTGACCAGTCGAGTCGATTCCCGAAATACGTCATGGCGATCATAATAACGCAGGAAATCACAATTCCGACTGCCGTAAGTTTTCCGCCAAGTTTATCAAATCCCTTTAGGGTGCAATATCCCATAACAATTCCCGAAATTACCGCCACATAGCCAAGCTGTCCTAAAATTACGATACATGCCACACCGATCAGCGAACCCACAAGGGCTCCAATAATGCCTCCGATAATGTTGACGCTCTTGCGGTCGCGTTCCTGCGCCTTTACTTCGTTCTCACTCTTTGCCCTTGCCGCACAGTCCGCGCAGAGATGAAGACGCGCGTCCTTGAGCATAAAGCCCACTGTCTGCGTAGATGCGCCGCAAGTCTGACAACACGGTGTAAAGTTTCTTTCGCGCAAAAATGCTGTCAATGCGTCAAGAATATATTGAACATTTTCGCGAACCTTCTCCTGCTTATTGCTGTTATTTTTTGTTACCACTGTGATTAAACTGTCTTTTTGCGTCATTGCCGCCGCGGGGGCTACGCTCTTTTTGAAAAGTGAAATCTCATCTTTCCCAAGCGTCACGTTGGCGCTTCTTGCCGCGGTTGTGATGGTAAAAAGATACGGATATCTCTGATCCGTAGCATAAATCAATATCTCATACCCGTTTCTTGTACCGTAAATGGTATTGGTAAACGCATCATATGTAAATCCGATGGCTGCCGCAAGATTTGTATAGTTGTCTGTAATTTTACTCATTGTTCTCCCTCCATATGTAAAATTATCCTGTTTTCACATGCTCAGACAAGAAAATCAAGTAGACCCGTGTGCTAAACATTTGTTATAAATTGTCTGAACTTGTTGTTTATGATATCATAAAATGCCTGCAAAAACAACTGCTATATATTTACACACATTAAGAGCGGCCGCTACATCATCTTTTTGAGATATACCGACCGCTCTTACATCATTTCAATATCCAATTTTTTTCCTCTTTCTCGGCTTTCTCTTACTTATCTTTCTCACCAGCCGAATTTTATTTTTTTACTTTCTTAATTTTTGTGTTTCTTGTTTGTTTCCCTTTCATCCGACTACTCTAACTGAAACATTCTCTTAACTTCCTTTATGTGTACAATCCTCTTAAATACACATCATCTCATTCTCATATTTATTAAGGATTTTCATTTTCATCAGATTAAGGTTTGCGTCTCATCCAATGGACTCATCTCCTTTCTTTCCAATACCCTCTATAGCCATTGTTTGCAGCTACCGAAAATATCCTGATAAAGCATTTAAGATTTTATCTTTTGTGCTTTTTTGTTTTTTCTTTGGTGTGATTGTAGAATAACATTATTTTTAGGATATTTCAAGGGGTTTTTGTCATTTTTCTCTTTTCTGTCGTTTTGCACAGTTTGTTTCAGTCATTTTGCATATTATTTTCTGAATTTTCAGACAATTTATCGTCCAACCTACACCAAAATTTCTATTCTGCGCATTTGCAGAGAATGAAAATTTATCGTATACTGTATTTATAAGTAATGCCGTAATTCTTTCTTAATATGGCATTTTGCACGGACAAAATAGATCAAAAGACAAAACCATTTGGAGGAAAAACCTTGTTTCAAAAAAAAGAGATTATATACAGTGAAACCCTCGGCGTATGCACCGTCGACGATATCGTAAAACTTTCCGACAGCAGGAAAGATACCTATAGCTACTACTTACTGCGCTCCGTATACGACAAAACTAAAAAAGCATATATTCCCGTTGAAAATCACTCTGTCAAGCTGCGGGAGCTCATCTCTCTGGAGGAGGCGCAAGCGCTGAAAAACAGTGTCGATTTTGATCAATGCAGTCAAACGGTAAGGGACGAAGTTACCTATGTACTTGGCAAAAAAGTTTAATTTTCCACCTTTCTTTGCAATGCAAACACTCCCAGAACAAGCAAAATCGGGAAGATAACCGCCGCGAGAATCCCTTTTCGCAGGTCATCGCCAAAACATCCCGACACAAATCCCGCAAGCGTCGGTCCGCCCGAGCAGCCGACGTCACCACCCAAAGCAAGCAGCGCAAACATCGCAGTGCCGCCGCCCTTAATCGTAGCGGACGCCTTGCTGAACGTTCCGGGCCACATAATTCCAACCGACAATCCGCATAGCGCACAGCCAAGCAATCCCACAGCGGCATTTGGCACAAGTGAGATCGCAAGATATGATGCGATACACAGCATACCGCTTCCAATCATAAAATGATCCAAATTCAGTTTATCTCCGTATTTCCCATATAACAGCCGCGACGTACCCATCAGCGCCGCAAACGTCATAGGTCCCGCCAGATCGCCTACCGTCTTTCCGACGCCAAGGCCTTTCTCCGCAAACGTCGATGCCCACTGGCTTACTGCCTGCTCACTCGCTCCTGCGCAAACCATCATCAACATAAAAAACCAAAACAGCTTTGTGGCAAACAGCGCTTTCAACGAAAGTCCCATTTCCCCCTCCGGCATAAGCGGCGCAATTGGCGCTTTCGCAAAGAGAATGCCGTTTATGATTGGCACAACCGCCCACACCATAGCGAGTATCTTCCAGTTTTCAATGCCAAATATCGAAAAAAACACTGTGGAAAGAAGCGCCACGCCCACGTGCCCCCAACAGTAAAACGAATGCAAAAGACTCATTGCCTTTTCCTTGTTATCAGTGGGACACGCCTCCATCACGGGGCTAACAAGCACTTCTAAAAGTCCGCCGCCGATCGCATAAAGAACCACAGAAAGCAGCAGACCGATAAAGGGATTCGAAAGCAGCTCCGGCAGTATTGCAAGCGAAAGAATGCCCACTGCCGCAAATCCGTGCGCCAAAAGCATCGAAACGCGGTAGCCTATCTTGTCCACAAACTTCACGGATACCAGATCGACCAGAAGCTGTATGCCAAAATTAATCGTAACTAACAGTGTAATTTTGGAAAGCGCTATGCCGTACTGCGTCTGAAACGTCAAAAACAAAAGCGGCGCAAAATTGTTTACGATTGCCTGTACGATATAACCGATAAAACAGGCATAAATGGTTTTATTGTAATCTTCTTTTTGTATGTTTTTCATATGATACCTCTTACTCTTTTTTGCTCGATATATTGTAGCACAGCTTTTGGGGTTATGGGTATAAAATCTTAATAATATATTTTGCATTGTATTTTACGGAAAATATTGATAGAATTGAAAAAGAGGCAAAAGGCAAGAAAGGAGAATCACTCAAAATGTACCAAATAATAGACGGAAAAAAAATATCACAGGAAATTAAGGACGAATTAAAGGACAAAGTTGCTACTCTCAAAGCAGAGGGAAAGAGCATCTGTCTTGCAGTCATACAGGTAGGCAGTGACCCTGCGTCAAGCGTATACGTCGGAAACAAGAAAAAGGCGTGCGCCTATATCGGAATTGAATCGCTCGCCTATGAACTGCCCGAGGAAACAACGCAAGAAGAGCTGTTAGACCTTGTTAAAAAACTGAACTCAGACGACAAGGTAAACGGAATTCTTGTACAGCTTCCGCTCCCGAAACAGATTGATGAGGAAAAAGTGATCCAGACCATTGCGCCCGAAAAGGACGTAGACGGTTTCAACGAAAAGAACGTCGGCGCGCTCTGCGTGGGCAGCAAAGGATATGTGTCATGCACACCACTCGGAATTATCCAGCTCTTAAAGCGCTCCGGCGTCGAAATTGCGGGAAAAAACTGTGTGGTTATCGGTAGAAGCAATATTGTCGGAAAGCCCATGTCACTCTTGCTTTTAAGAGAAAACGGCACTGTCACGGTATGCCATTCGCGCACACAAAACATCAAGGAAATCACAAAACAGGCGGACATCTTAGTTGTGGCGATCGGAAAACCGAAATTTGTCGATGAAAGTTTTGTCAAAGAAGGCGCGGTCGTGATTGATGTCGGTATTCACAGAGATGCGAACAACAAGCTCTGCGGCGATGTCGATTTTGAGAAAGTCGCTCCTCACACAAGCGCAATCACACCCGTTCCCGGCGGCGTCGGTCCTATGACAATCGCCATGCTGATGTACAACTGTGTAAGTTCTGTTGAATAGATATCATATGCAAAAGGTTTCGCCCAACCGCGAAACCTTTTTATTTTCACACACTATCCCTCTAAAAGATAAGTTTCCTCAAATATCTCCCTTTTCACAATATACACATCGTTCTTGTCATTTGGAGAATAGCAAATATAATCGCCCACTTTTCCGTACATATAGTTCTCATAATTCCACTTCGAAAACACCTTTGTCGGAATTTCAAGNCTTTTAGCATAGATACAAGCGCCCGCTTTCCGCANACATTGTTTCGCATANGGAAGAAGTTCATATTTCTTTCCCCGTGTCACATCTACGACNGACGGGGGATATTCNTANTCTTTATGAAACGCTTCCTCCATCGCCTCATATTTATGCTCAAATTTATCCCGCTCGATCGGATACACTTCCCCAAGCAGCCCAATCATTACATAAATCTCTTCCGATGCTTTCACAGCCACATCGCCCTCATACGTTCTAACTCTGCACTCCGTTCCCGGTTCCATAAAATCCAGTGTTTTCACATAACCGCAAACACTCGGAAGCTTTTTGTACAACGCAAATCCCGCAGTATCGGCAATCCCGTCGCTGGCATAGACAACGTCGCAGCTATCGTAATATTTCTCGGAGCGCGAGAAAATGTACGTATCGATACTCATATCGCCATACATTTCCTGAAATTTTCCTCTGCTGATAAAACCGCCCGCCTTGTTCAGATGACCGCCGCCGTCCCCGATGCCGACTACCAGATATTGTGCCATATCATTTGCGGTCGCCTCGGGAATACAGCTTCTGACAGAGAGCTTGTACCCCTCCGGAAGTTCATTAAAAATAATGCATACATCGATACTGTCAACCTGCAGCACGAAATCTCCCACCAGACCAAGGATATTGGGATCACACGGTCTTGCCTTGATAATTGCAAGCCGTTTGCTTTCATTATAATGATACCGCAGCATCGCCATGCCCGCCGTTTCAAACTCTTCCAATGTAAAGTTTGCATGGGTCAAACGGTTTAGAAGCTGTTCATCAATTTTCAAAAGGTCAAGCATATCGCGTTCCAGTGGGTGCCGTACCTCGGAAAGCTCGTTGCTGTCCATAAAAAGTCCATAATACAGCGCCGTTGCAACCGCGATATCCTGATTGGCATCATACCCCTCCGCTTTGAGAAGGTCGTAACAGATTGTGGAACAGCTCACATGATTGCTGCGAATCTCGCACATCTCATCGGATTTTCTTCCCGTGTTGTGATGATCGACCATCGCCACGTTAGCGGCATCGATATGCTGTACATTTCCCTCNCCATACTGACAATCCACGGTCAGCAATAATTCCGGAACCGGAATTGTGACATCCGTGTCATTTATAAACTCCACAGGAATCCCCAGTTTGTCAATCATCATGCAGATATTGCTCTTCGTAATCTTTGAAAATCCGCCGTAGACAAGACGCACCTTTTTCCCCTTTGATTGAAAATATTTGTATAACGCATATCCGGAACCCACAGCATCTGCGTCCGGATTGTTATGCATCTGAATCACGATATCATTGTATTTTTCTAAATTGCTCAGTTTCATGAAATGCTCCTTTTAAAAAAGGTTTACGTTGTCGCAATTTCCTATAGATTAAGAAGAGTGCTGCCCGACAGCCCTTACCGGACTGCCCTGCAGCACTCTACAGCTTTTCACGTTCCTATTTTCTCTCGCTTAATGCTTTTTATTTTTCCAGTCTTAAATGTCTTGGCAGACCGTCAACCATCATCGGTGAAAGCTCTGCCTGAATCAGCGGTCTGATGTAATGAACAAGTTCATCGGATACATATGTACCATCGTTTGTGATCCACTCAAGCGGCACTTTCTTTTCAATGTTCGCAATCTTGTGAACATCCTGTGTGCTTGTCGTGCAGATGTAAGGATCCTCGGAAACTCTGTCAAGTACGACTACCTTTCCTGTATCGCCCTCAAATGCAGCCTTTACTGCAGCGCCGCCTACCTGGAATGCTTCTGTGATATCAACGCGTGATGTCATATGCGCCGCACATCTTTGCAGCGAGCTCAGTTCGATCGCACGTGTCTTAACGCCCATCTCCGCACTCACTTTGTCGGAAAGGAACTTCGCAGTACCCTGAAGCTGCTTATGACCGAATGCATCGACAAATTCCACATGGTCTGCAAGCTCAAATACATATTTTCCGTCTGCGGTCTTAATACCTTCGGAAACGGCAATCACTACAGAGCGTCCATTTCCACTCAATTCTTTCACTTTATTCATAAACTTGTCAATATCAAATGCTACCTCGGGAAGATAAATCAAATCCACACCCTCGCAGTCCTCACCTGCTGCAAGCGCTGTTGCAGCGGTAAGCCAGCCGGCGTTACGTCCCATAACCTCGATAATTGAGATAACAGGATAGTCGTAAACAAGACCGTCTCTGATAATTTCCTTTGTAACAGCCGCAATATACTTTGCAGCACTGCCGTATCCGGGTGTGTGGTCTGTACACGCAAGGTCGTTGTCGATTGTCTTGGGTACACCCATGAATTTAATGTCACTGCTGATGATGATTGCATAATCAGACAGTTTTTTGATGGTATCCATCGAGTCGTTACCACCGATGTAGAAGAATGCTTCGATATTGAGTTCTTCCAATATTTCAAAAATCTTATCGTAAATTTCTTTGCCATCCTTGATCTCGGGCAGCTTAAAACGGCATGAGCCAAGGAATGAAGACGGTGTACGCTTTAACAAATCAATATCCAAATCAGACTTAATGTGCTCCGACAAGTCAACATACTGCCTGTCAAGCAAGCCCTTTATGCCATGCAGCATACCATAAACTTTTCCCGCACCACGGTCCTTTGCTGTTTTGAATACACCAACAAGACTTGAATTGATGACCGATGTCGGACCTCCGGACTGACCTACGATTACATTACCACGCATAGTATTTCCTCCTATTAATATAAATTCACTTGACAAAATAGACAATTTTTTAACAAGCTTTCTCTATTTTATCCGTGTTTATCACCAATTTTAGTTTAACATGTATTTTAAAATATAGCAACATTTACTAATATGGAATTTACTTTTTATTACAAATATATTTGTCCTTCACAAAAACACAGAGCCCGATAGGAACAAGACTCTGTGTTTTTATGACAGTATTACAATTCAAATTCTTTATTCTTTCACTGCTCCGATATTTACACCTTTTACAAAATATTTTTGTAAAAACGGATACAGAACCATAAACGGCAAAATCGCCGAAATGATACCCGCGTTAAACAACGTATTCTGCGATACTCCNTANGAGGTTGTCGGCGTATCGCCGTCCATGATCATGTTTCTTAATTTATACTGGAAGTTTGTCTGGTCGGGGTCTGTGATATAAATCTTAACCGTTGAGTAATCATTCCATACCGTTACGGCAAACATCAAACCNATNGAAGCAAGCGCCGCCTTNGAAAGCGGAAGTACAATCGTAAAGAAAATTCGCATCGGNGAACATCCGTCAATTCGCGCCGCCTCAAACAGCGATGTCGGTATTCCCTCAAAGAAGTTTCTCATCAGTACCAGATTGTAAACATTCATACCATGNTTAATAACAAGGATCCACAAATTGTTTACAAGATGTAACTGTTTCATNACCAAATACTCGGGAATCATACCGCCTGAAAAGATCATNGTAAACAGTAAGAAATAAGCAAAAAACTCACGTCCCGGCATTTCAAACTGTACGAGCACATATCCGCCGAGTGTTGAAAGCACAAGACCGAGCAGTGTACCCGCTAATGTCGTAATAACGGAATTAATAAACGGTCTGTACAATGCCGANGTTTCAATAATNGTACGGTATCCGTCCNNTGTGAACTGACTCGGCCAAATCTGGAACTGNTATACACCAACCTTNTTTAGTGAGTCNACGATAACCTTCCAAATAGGCACCAAGATAATTAAGCCAATNAGGATAAATACAATGTAGTTGACAATGTCAAACATGGTTGTTCTCTCACTTGGCTTTTTNGTTCTGATTTCTTTTTCCTTTGCCATATTTTAATCCTCCATTTGCTGTGTGAAGTTTTTCACTTAACAATGCCGCGTCCACGGGTCTTTTTGCTTGCCCAGTTACANACGATAACAAGAAAACANCCTACCGCTGACTTNAAAAGACCTACCGCCGTTGAATAACCATAGTTCGGNAATGCAATCGCNAATGTCTGACGGTAAATGTAAGTAGANATAACGTCTGACACATCATATACCGCATTGTTGTAAAGCACGAATACCGACTCNAACATATTCATAACCTTNGCAAGGTTCAAAATCAGCACTGTGATAATTGTATTNGAAAGCGCNGGAAGCGTCACGAACCGGATCTTCTGCATCCGTGTCGCGCCGTCAATGTCNGCNGCCTCATACAACTCGGGATTAATGCCGGAAAGCGTTGCAAGGAAGATGATCGTTCCCCAACCTGTTTCCTTCCAGATATTGATCAGATAGAAAATGGGACGCCACCACGTTTTGCTNGCAAGGAAATAGATATACTTTGTCGTATCACCGTGGAACAAAATACCGTTTACCATACCNGTTGACGACGGTGAAAGGAACAAACTGAAAATCGACGCAACTACCGCCCATGACATAAAGTGTGGCAGATATATNATTGTCTGCAAAGTTTTCTTTGCAAACAGGTTTTTCATTTCATTTAAAAAGATTGATACCACAACCGCGGAAATGTTTGTGATGATCAGCTTTATAATACTCAACTGAAGCGTATTTTTAAATGCAGTCCAAAACGCCGGTGTTCCAAACATTCCTTTGTTGGATGCTCCATCTCCTATAAAATGCTTTAATCCAACAAAGACTTTTTCTCCNACAGGCTTATAGTCGTAAAATGCGTAACGCACGCCGAGCATCGGCCAGTAGTAAATGATCAACATGAAGATAAATACGGGNAGGAACATGAGATAATATCCTCTGTTGTTCCAGATACGAAGTCCTAGCGGTTTCTGGCGGACTTCCACGCCGCCGGANGTCATNANAACTTGNTTTTTTGCCATACCGTTCTCATCCTTTCTTCCTTTTTTCAATGGAAATTCGGGGCGGCTCTTTGCGCCGCCCCGCACAGTTTGGGTATTAAAATTATTGATTTAACTCAGCCAGACACTGATCGATGATCGAACCAACCGTGTCAACATAGGTCTGCATTGCTGCGTCAACATCGCCGCCCTCAACTACGACTGCCGTAATAACCGCAAGCTTTGCNTCATAGATNGTACCGGTTTCATTTGTATATGTCTCCGAAACAGGGGACATCGGTGCGTCCTTACTGTTCTCTGAGAAGAACTTGTTTCCTTCCGCCATCANCGTACTNGGATCACCGTAACCGTTTGTCAGCTCGCAAACGACAAGNTTCGGATCAAACATGTTCTTTGTCCACAACGTATTCGGGTCGTTGGGTGACGGCTTTAAGTGGAACACACCTTCCTCGTAGCTGTAATCCTTTTTCTTCTCGGGATCATTTGCATTCGTTGAAAATTCCTCTGCATGGATTGACCAATGCACATCCTCTGCACCGTATGTCCAAAGCGTCTGTACAACATCACCGTCCATCATGGTTTCAATAAATGCGTCAAAAATCGCCTGTTCACGGGCATTGTCACCGTTGCCATCATCAATGATAACCCACACGGGAGCTTCACGGTTGAGGTATGCGCCGACCTCGGCAATGGGAGGAAGCTGTACCAATTCGGCATCGACACCGTTCTTGATAAAGCTGTCTGTCAAAGTCTGATACCAACGTCCCGCCCAGTAAGTAAATGCAGCGGAAGAACCCGTCTGATCATTTGANAACCATTTTTCACGCGCAATNTTTGTCGATGCCGTGAGTGATTCCGGNTCAATGACACCNTCGGCATANGCCTNCTGTAATCTTAACAATGNNGCNTTTGTTTCCTCGCTNTGGAANCCNTCGTACCACACGCCGTCCTCTCCCTGGAGAATTGCGGGATAAGCGTCCTGCCAAAACTCCGGNAGATAATTGATATACGGNGCTTCATTTCCGACAAATCCTGCCGCTACCACACCGTAAGTNTCACCGTTGACNCCGTTTCCNTCNGGNTCNTCNTTGTGGAANCGAAGCATCATTTCATAGTAATCATCATAGGTCTTGATATNGTCAATATTAATNTCAAGCGCATCNAGCCATGCTTTCTTAANNTATGTCACACAGCCGTTTCCGTAAGTGGGAGAAAAACCGTAAAGNCTTCCGTCTCCTTTTTGCCTTACTGCCTCATTGATTTTGGGTAAGGTCATNCTCGNCTGAAAATCCGCATTNTCATAAGCCTCTGTCATATCCCAGAGTAAGCCTGTCGGCATNTACTGCGAAAACATNTCCGCNGACATTACCATAACGTCCGGATAATCGCCGCTTGCAAAAAGACGTCCGACCGCGTCAGTATAGCCTGAATGGTCNATCTGNTGGATTTCAAGGTCGATGCCTACCGCATCCTCCCACTGCTTCTCCAAATCTGCCTGTCCATTGTCAAGCGATGCCGTCANGGTNCCGTCAACAACCATGACAAGNTTGTCAAGCTGATAATCACCNCTTGNGGTCGTATNNCCTGTCGAAGNAGCTGNGCTGTTTTGCGTATTGCCCGTGTTATTGTTGTCTGTTGCAGGTGTATCTCCNCTATTGGANCCGCACGCNGCGAGCGACGTNACCATAGCGCCTGCCAAAAGGANTGAAATGAATTTCCTTTTCATATGTAACCTCCTGTTTTNTGTTTAATTTACATTGCAACGGTTCGTAAGTTTGCGAAAATGCCGAATCGTTTCTATGTTATTTTTATTCTATCACTGCCGCAAATGACATTTCTTCTGTACAGACATTCACTTCTTGCGTTTTTTTAGATTTCAGACATTTCTATTTCTACATAAGTATGATATTGTTTTTACAGTTTATTTCCTGCAAAATTCCGTATTTCGAGTAAAATATTTCATCAATTGGGAATTGATTTTGGGAATACCATTCCATTTTTTGTTGATTGTGGGCGTGTTTTCGTTGTGCTAAACTTCAAATTACAAAAATTCACTGCCGCTCAAAATTTTGTGGAATGTNGNTTTTCCATGCAAATTCGATTCAGACTTTTAAAAGAAAAAAGGAGGAGTTTATATGCCGCTTCCATTAAAACCCGGATATAATTTTAATTTTGCGCGGNTGCGCCGCCCNCCGCATTTTGAAATGCCTTCNGCGGAGGCGTATACGGACTTTTACGGTCTTTCCTATGTCGTAAGTGGAGAACGTATGGTCTATTCTCCCAACGGCACGACAATCNTNCAGCANGGNGATTTNAACTTTATCCCGCGTTATGTCTATACGCGTTCTACCTCTGTGGCAGAGNAACCATNTGAATTTATTCTTTTGAAATTTACGGACGCANTGCTTTCCGANCTGTTAAANGTGATTGGTCCGGATGCCTATAACGAGCTTTGTGAGGAATCGATNATTCGTTTTGATAAAGCGACACAGANTAAAATTGTTTCGATTTTAAANGAGATGGAGGCTGANTGGAACANCTATAATATCTATTCGGAACTGATTTTAAAGGGATTATTGTACCGNCTGATCATTATATGCCTGCGGGAGCGNACCATTNGCGGAATGCCGATACATACGTTGGAGAAAAANCATGATTGTCTTTCCAACGCNATNAAATANATCAANGTACATNTGCGCGAAAATCCTTCCTTGGNAGAAACCGCCAAAGGGATNCATGTTTCGCCGTCTTACCTTTCAAAAATTTTTGTCAACCAACTGCACACGTCTTTTTCCGATTTTGTATTAAACGAAAAAATGCAATGTGCGCAGAAACTCCTTGTCAATTCCAAGCTGAGTATGACGCAGATTGCTTTGGAAGCGGGNTTTTCAAGCAACGCTTACTTTAGCGACTGCTTTAAGCGCAGCATGGGNATCTCGCCGACGCAGTTTCGTAAGGAAAANGGGANTGGGTGAGTTCAAACCAATATTCTTTTGATGATACGGTTCCTGTGTGTATCTATGAAGATTTGAGTATTCATGTTGCGGATTTGCTTGCATAAATGATAAGTTGATTGAAANATAGTTATAAAAAACGCAAGCTCAGCAGCTTGCGTTCAAAGAATTTTCAGCGCAATTTTGCGCAGCAAATTCTTTCTTAAATGATTTACGCTGTCGCAATTTNCTATAGAATAAACATNCAAAAAGAGCGATTGTTTTCGACCGCTCTTTTTGTGTTACATATNTTATTTTATTATTTTTTTGTAACTGTAACAGTTAATTGTTGTTCGTCCAAGCTTCCTTGTCTCTTTGTAATCACAAAGCATACCCGCTGCTTCTTTTTTATACCTGATATATCAAACGATCGGAGCGGATTTATATCTTGATAAAAACTGGCAGCAGAGCTTAACTGCTTCAATCCATATTGATAGCATTTTACCTGATACTTCGCAGTTCCCTCCCAGTCGAATGTTAACTCATAATCGCCATTCTTGGGAGCATCAAACACATACCAAACCCGATCTCCGACTTGTTCGCCGACTGCATCCACTTCATCTTTCATTTGGAATGCGTGTTCCGTAGATTCGTTTACCTTAAGCGTTTCCACGATTGGTTCTTCCGGAAATCTTGAAGCCTCTATTGTGGCCTCCGTATCAAGCCATGGAATATATAAATATCCCGTTTNGCCTTTGAACAAAAGCCTTGCATAAACTTTATGTTTTCCCGCATTTTCGCCTACATTTTCACCATGTTCCTTACTGTAAAGGGCGTCATTCTCCCATAGGATCTGACTGTGATTCATATAATAAACATAGTCATCATAACNGGCACTATTTTCCTTGGAATATACAATNTCAAAATTATAAAGTGCAGTTTCTTCCGACGTAAACGCAATCAGTTTCCAGTCCTGTCCGTCATACTCTACCATCGCAGGTTCGTTCTCCGAGGAAAGCGTCTGCGGCTCACTTTCCAATTTTATGGTGAACTTTGCAGTTCCACCTGTAGAAGAGGAANNGCTGATATAAATTTCATCGTCCTTTACTAAGAACATTTGTTTGGCACTTTTAACAAAAGGCACACCGTCATTTCCTGTAATATCAAAAGATATCGTAGTAGAAACATCACTCAAATTGTTAAATTCGTAAATCCCTGTCTTTGGCGCTTTATATAAATACCCTTTACTTTCATCCGCACCCATTTCTTCCTCTACAGACACGATACCATCATCTGCAGGCTCTATCGGCGTGGGTACTATTTTCTCTACAGTCATATTTACTTTCTGTTTTTCTGTACCCTCGTTGTATACCGCAAAATACCCGGTCTCACCAGCCTCATAATAGTGGTCAGACTGCAATGTTTCCGTTTCATCCATAATCCTGCTATAACACTCCATATGAATATCATCAAGCGTTTTGTCTGACTCAGCATTACTCATGCTGACGACGTATCTGCCCGCGGTCTCTGCCGTAAAAGAACACCATGTATACATGTCCGTTCCTCCCGGCTCTACCGTAAGCTCCGTATCACCGACTGCAAGCGGCAAAGGCTCTGCCGGATCAACATGAAGCGTTACCGATACCGGTGTTTCACTTTCTGTAGATACTTTCAGATAAAGAATATCTTCATTCGGCATTTTACGCTGCATATAACTGCGGTCAACAGGAAAAGAATCATCTATTTGTTCGATATTCTTTCCATAAAAAAGCGCCACATCCGCATCCTCCGGTTCCGTTGTATAATATATCATATAATAGTTATCTGTATCTGCCGTATACTGATAATATTTAGACGCATCACTTGTCAACGGTATCGTTTCTTCTACTTTTCCCGATATCTGATTCACACAATCGATCGAACGTGTAAACGTTACCGGACCACCTTTGTTTTCGCGCTCCTGAATATAGATCGTCTGACCTTCGTTCAAAGGAATCGGAAAGAAATCCTTCGTTGTGTTCATATCAGTCATGGTCTCGTCTTTTATTGCATCCCCATATGAAGAGTAAACACTTCCTTCCGCAATATTTTTCTGAAAGAGATACGTGTTTGTTTCCGGCGCTGTAAAGGAATACCACCTTCTCTCGTTTTTCACAAGCAAAATCTCCAGAGGTTGATTTAGCTCCAGAGGTGTTGCCGTAAGCTCTTTTACAATGATCGTTGCCGTTGTTATAATCTCTGCACCATCCTCGCCTAGTCCCAAATCATCTGCGGATACCTTAAAAAACCTCTGTACAGAGGGGGACTCCCCATAAATATCATGTGTACCGATAGCAGAGAATTTTTCTGAAGCATTTCTGTGTTCCAAATTTAGGTACCAGGCTGCCGAAAGCGTATGCGTATCCGTTTCTTCTCCGTCCGTTCCAACATTCGACGTTACCACCGATTGTACGATATAATATCCTTCTTTGGGTGGTGTAAACGTATACCACCACTCTTTGCCATTTTTTATCGTAACCGTCTGCGCTTCCCCTATCGTAAGCTCCGTCGCGGTTACTTGCATCAAACTCACTTTGACATTTGCCGCATCCGTTCCTTCTTTATTGGTCGTAATCTCCACATAGACGGTATCCCCCTCTGAAATATCCGGTTGATAAGATTTATGGTCTGACACAATCAACTCATTCTTCTCAATCGTCGTGATCTCGTTTTCCTCGATTGCATTTTGATAATATCGCAAATTTACATCATATGCCGCATCTGCTTCTGTCGACACTGCCGAAAACTGATATCTGCCTGCCTCCGGAAGTGTAAAGGTCACCCATCTTCTGCTGTCTGCATTGACAGGGATATCCTTTTCCTCACCAACCGAAAGCTTTACAGGAATTTCCGGCGTTACGATGATGGTCGCTGTCATTGCCTCACTTGCGCTCATTTTAAATGCAATTTTCTGTCCTGCTTCGAGCGTCATTCTGCCGCTAAAATCGTTACCGTCACTTGTGACATTCCAATCTGTAGCATTTAAATCCTTAAGGCTTTCATAATACTCCACCGTAAGTACGCTCGTCGCATCCTTTGACTGAAAGGTATACAATCCGTTCTCCGTTGCTGTATAAGTATACCACTGTTCTTTGACCTCATCAGTCAATTCAAGTTTTGTGTTTTCTTCTAGTTCGACTGCCTTTCTGTTCTTTACATAGATCGTATATTCCCCCGCAGGCACTTCCAGATAAATGTTTTCTCCCATGCTCAGCGAAACATCACAGTTTTTCATCCCTTCATCGTCTGTCCATGTTTCGCATTTTTGGCTGTCAAAGGCATTATTCTTTTCATCGTATACCTTCATATCCGTCGCAAGCGTAGGCAATTCCTTTGAATAGAACGTATAAACATTATCCCCTGTCGAGCGGAACTCGATATACTGTTTTGAATCGCTGTCAATGGAAACAGAACCATCTTCCACCGTAAAGCTCGTGCCTTGTTTGATATAGTCGCTTACTTCCATTGTAAAAGCTCCGCTTACCTTGAAATAGAGTGTTTCTCCCTCGAGCATCGCAATATGATTCGGGCTAACGACTTTTGACGGAGAGATCTCTTTTTCTAAAGAAGACAGAACCTGTTTCAACGTACCCGTACAACGAAATTGATATCTTCCATATGCAGGAGCCGTAAACTTCACCCATTTGTAATCATGAGATTCGTAACCGGGCGCTGAGTTATCAAGCTCGGAAGCTGTTACGCTCACAGAATTTTGCAGCGTAAGAACCTCCATTCCCGAAGCATAATACGGGTCATAGGGAAACAGATATTCCGACGTAAACTCATAATCACCATAATATGTTTCGGCATTTCCCACTGCCTTTACAAAGACCGGCCATCTTGCAATTACCTTCTTTGTAATCTTTGAAGTCACTTCAATCTCGGTAATGCCGGGCTTTAAGGCATTCAGCTGTGCTGTATAGGTACCCGCTTTTGCCTTTACGGCTGCCACCTTTGTGTTAGAGCTCTTCCATATTAAAGTATCCGTCATTCTGTACTGCGCATTGGAGCTTACCGCTGCCCTCAATGTGTATGTATTTCCGGAGGTCAGGTAGTCTCTATACCGTAAAGTCAGATTAAGTGTTCCACGGGCTCCTGCTGTGCTATAGAAATACACATCTGCCCCGCCATAAGAACCGCTTCCAAGATTCTCGTAGCTTGCCGGGAAATCCGTTGTCTTTACTGCTTTTTTCACAGGTTTTGCCGAAGCTTCGTCTGCATATAACGTTGTCACGGACACATTATACTTTGAAAGACGTACAATCTTGTCACTCCAATAGTTCACTACTTTCGTAAACATCTTTTTCTTTCCGTCATAACTTGTATAACCGTCGGCATCATACTGCCGGCTGTCTACCAGACTGCCTCTCGCATCCGTTATGTCAATCCTGTATGTTACGCCATTCAAATAAGTTTCCACAGGATATGAGAAACTGATTGTAAACCGGTCATCCGCGATATCCGTAATTTTTAGATTTTTTACCGGCTCAATCGGCGCGGACTGTATCTTGAGCGAAGCCGAGAGCATTCCGTCATTCAACGCAATACTGCACGCTGCATTCGGTTTTTTTGCATAAATATAGTAATCCCCGTCACCCGTATATTCGAGATAAAAATTGCCCTCATTGTTAATCTTTGTTACTTCCTCCGCCGAAATCGTAAGGTTTGGCTTGTAGGTTGTACCGAGCAATCCAGTGTTTTGATAATCCATACCGGCAAGCGCCGTCTTTCCTTCGGAGTATGTCAAAAGACTGGAAAGATATAATCCTTTCCCGACGGCAAGCTTTGCATCCTTTGTCTTGATGCTGTCTGCGGATGCGTAAATATTTAATGTAACTTGCGCTTTTTTCTCCTTTGCTGCTTGATCGTATACGATTACATATACTTTTCCGACACCTTTAAACGTAACCTTTCCTGTCTTATCAACCGTCGCAATATCTGTCTTTTTGTAATATTTTCCATCGATATATGTATAGTTTCTGAAATCTCTTATTTTGGAAACTTCCACCTTGTTAAGAGCAGTCGGTTCAGAGCTTACTGCATAGACGAGTTTCGGCGCTACAAATGTCTTTTTGTATGCCTTATCCAAAGGCAGTGTAAGCCATGATTGATCCGTAGCATCTGCCGCTGCATCAATATCAATTGTCGAGAACTGTCCCTCTGTATAAAGCTGCTCTGTCTTGTCTGCAAGCTTCACATTCTTTGAAGTTACCGAAATATCAGCATCATTCTTCGCGTACAATCTTAACGCTTCCACCTGCGGCTTTGTCGTCTTAAAGGTCTTTACGGTGCCTTTTGCCGATAGCTGCACACAAGAACCATCCTCAAGCGCACGGATCGCGCTCACATTTCTTACATAAAGCGTATACTCTCCGTTTGCGGAAAGACCGCTGATCGTTGTTTCTCGCGTGGCTTTTGTCTTTGCATCTACCTGCTCATTTACATAATACTGAGGCTGTACTGCAAAGATGCCCTGCCATTGACCATTGTTCATCGAGCGGATCAGTGTTTCAAAATCCTCTGCTTTCTTTTTCCCCGCAAGAACATACACTTCCCTGCGATATCCGTTTGCAGGTTTTAAATATGTAAAAGTAACTTTTTTATCCGATGCCACAGCTTTCTTGATCGCGGGCGCTGTCACATCGCTTACTGTGATGGAAACGTTTGCCTCTTTTGCACCTTCAATCTTTGTCTTTACGCCATTTACAAGTTTTACAGGCACTGCCGTAATCGTTGCCTTACCGGGCTTTAACGCTGTCGCATAGCCGGCAATACCCTTGTTGTCATCTGTCGCAACACTGATAACATCCTTGCCCTGGGTCACCTGATAGTCAATATAAATCACATCGCCAATCTGTGCCTTTTTTATCCTCACATCAAGCTGCTGCTCATCACCGACAGCCATCTTTGTGTTGACGCCGTTAAACGAAAGGCTCTTTGGCGCCACCGCTTCGGTAAGGTCATCCGCCAATACAGCATTTGTGAAATTAATCACAAACTTTTCCGTATATCCGTTTTCCCATATGATGTCAAAGCTCTTTGCGGCTTTCTCCTTTACAGGGAATACGGCTTTTATATCATTGTTTTTTGTTTCAAGTATATATCCGCCTGCTGTTTCGATGCTGCTTCTGTAGATAAAGTTCTTGGCGTATTTTTCAAGACAGCTTCCATTATCTTCATAAAACTCATACGGCACATTGATCCGCAACGCAAAATAGTTGCCTTCGCCGCTGATTGGAGTTTCGTATGCGTCTGTCGCGTCAACATTCTTGATATACGGAATTGCTGCAGTCGGGGTAATTGTTACAGTATCCCCATCAACGCGCTGCGCAAATGCGGTTGCGGCTGCGCCTCCAAACCGTTCCGACTCTGCTGTGGAATTTCCTCTGCGTGTTGCGCTAAAGATTGTCTTCGCATAGGTTACATCATAATTTCTGCTGTGTGGATAAGCAAGCGCTCCGTCAAGCTGTATCGCATACTCTGTACCGTATTTGATATATCCATTATATTTGCTTTCGGTCCCCTCTTTGCTTACAGTCGCTGATAATGCATTGTAATAATGCTCTCCGTCTTCTTCATAAGCATACGCTTCAAAACCGAGCGTTTTGGTTCCGTTGGAACCGGTATATACCTGTGTGCCATATTGAAATGCCGCTGCATCCGCTTCCACATATCCCGAAAACACTGTTTTCGACAGGTTATAGATGATGCCGTCATTGTTGTTTTTCGTATTCGTACCTGCGGGTATATCTTCTGCCAACACAGGCGTTACCGTAAGCGCACGCTTGCTTATCGTATACGCGATATCCACATCTGTAAACCGGTATGTGGCATCGGATAACAGATACAACGTAACCGTATAGTCACCGCCGTAAACCATTTCGCTAAATGGAATCCTTTGATCCGTCTGCAGGTCTGTAACGGTAAACTGCGGCCGCTCCTTCAGTTCAAATACTTCCCCTGTAGATACCGTTTTGGCAGTAAACGCTTTTTGGATTGCCTCCCATGCCTCATTTTCGGATGCATAGAACGGTTTTCCGTCATACTCCTTTGTCGTTGTGAGCTTCTCGGCATCAATCTCAAGCACAATCGCAACCGTTCCGATCTGCTCCTCATATACCGCAATGTCTGCAAACGCATTATGATACGCTTCCGTATATGTCGGCGTCGGACGCATTTCGGCATCGTAGACAATTTCATAATTGGTATAATTGCTGTTGCTGCCTGTAAGCGTCACGCCAAGTCTGTATGTGTCTTCGCCTGTTATTTGGAAAATATCCGCATCGCTTAATCTTGTATACACCTGTTTCCCGTTCTCATCAAGCGCGGCTTGCTCCACATACCAGTTTAGTTTATAACGGTTCGCCCCGCTTTGATACTCCGCATCATTGAGCGTCCCATCAAACGGCGCTTGGAACCAATCCAAACGATTCTGCTCTGTCCGAAACGCTGCCGTATACTCATTGTTTGGCACAACATAAACGTTGTACTCACCGTCATAATGCATGTTTCTTGTATAATCCGATATTGTTTGATTTTTGTAAGCTCCCGGGATCTCCCCGATATCGACAATAAGCAACTGTTTATCGATTCGATAATAAATTTTTTGTGTCTGCGTTTCATATCCCGTCTTTCGGAAAACGATTTCAAGCATATACTCGCCCGCGTCGGTCGGTATATTGTTGCTTGTTCCACCTACCTGTGATTTTTCGTCAACTTCCCATCCCGTCTGTACCGGATCATCGGAATCGGTTTCATCATACACCGCTTTGACACTGTTAATCTTATACCATGTATATCCAATCGCGGAATCGTAATTTTTTGCAACCTCCTGACCGTCTGTCGAGGTGACAACCGCCTTCTTATATTCGCTTCTTGACGGCGACGCATAGAGCGCTTTGCCGTCATATACCTTTGATACAAGCTTTGTGGGGCTGTATAAATCATTCAGGTTTGTTGTATTAAAATTCTGCTGTAAGATGCCAGACACATCAATTGTTGTCTTCTTTGCATCCGCAACAGGCACAACTACATAGTTTGCCGCAAGCGCCTCCTCGGTTATCACGATGGCATGGTTCTTGTCCTCCGAAGCGACATCACTGCCGTTTACGCTGACTCTCTTACCGCTTACCTCAATGCCCGCTTTTGTATAAACAGTCTTTTTTCCCGTAAAGACAAGTCTGTAGCTGTATGTCGACGCTTCGAGCGGTTCATTGTTATTCTCCGTCCATATTTCGCCCGTATCCTTTTCAGCGCGAAGCAGCTGAAATACCGGCTCATACGATTGCCTTGTATTTGTGGTATTATCCTCGCTAATATCATCATAGGAAACGCCCCAGAAGGTATCCCTGTTAATCTTTACTTCCTCATTCTTTGCATCCAAAAGTGTATAGTCCGCGTATTTTAACACATCCATCTCTGACATGCCGGTATAGAATACTTCCGCGCCATTCTTTAATGCAGGGACAAGGGTAAGCGGAGCCCTCTCAATAACGACTCTGATATAATCGCTCTCCTTACATGCCTTATAAATCTTCGCGTCATCCTCTGTGGGATAATAGCGGAAACCGAGATAATATGTACCCGCTGTCTGCGGTTCAAATGCAGCGCCTTCACCAAGCTCCTTTTTTGCACCGTCAAACCACACCTCGGTGACTGCCGCGTTGTCAATCGCTACTCCTTCGTCTGTGTTTTCATTATCTGCTTTGACTGTTATAGTCAATTTGTCTTTAATCTCTGTTTCATAGCTGATCTGCTTTTCTCTCGTTTCATCATAAACCTTTGCAATCTGTTCTTCCGGATTCTTCTGCGCAGCCTCAATCCATGTTTCGACATATCCATAGCTCTTGTTCGTCTGAGTGGGTTCTTCCGGATTCTCATAAACCGTATCCGGGATCTGTGCCTCATCTTCCGAATATGTAGTTTCGATTGTTTCAACATTTGTTGTCTGTGTTTCGGTTTCAGAGGGTTCTTCTGATAATTCTTTTACTGCAATATTTTCATCGTCAGTTGTATCGCCATCTTCTGACGCATTCCCTGCTTCATTTTGCGCAATGTCATTCGCATCTTGTACGTCATCATTCCCGTCACCCGTTTTTGTTTCTTCGAGCGCGGTTTCTTCGACAGTTTCCGCGGCAAGCGCGGTCACAGGCATTGTTTCCAATACCATTGCAACACTCAAAATAATTGGCAAAACACGTTTCCATAGCTTTCGTTTGAACATTATGTGTATTCCTTTCTCTTTCTTAAATATGCGATAAACATTTTCAGATTTACTGCTTATATACAATGCAGCATATTAAGTATATCATTCATTAGATGTTTATGAAATATCAAACTTTTATAAACTTTTGTTTAATTTTAGTGAGAAAGTAGGAATTCTTTACAAAACTATTGTAAGACGCATATAAAAAGGACAAAGCCAATATGATTTTGTCCTTTTTAAATTTGAAATTTTTATTTATTTTTTTGTTTCGTCTTCTGTTTTGTCTTCTTTCTCATCTTCTTTTGATGATGATCCGCTTCCGCCTTTTACTTCAACCTTTAATGTTGCTTTCTTGCCGGATGCCGTATATGCGGTAACAGTCGCCTTTCCTTCACCGATACCGGTCAGTGTTACATACTTTGTAATTTTCGTTTCACCATTTTCTGTAACTTCTTTGACCTCTTTCGTTTCCGTACTTACAATACTAAGACCCTTCTTATCTACCGCATACCTTACGATAGGATCCGTCTTAGAACCCGTTGCTGTCGGTTCGGGAATATCCTTTACTTCACCAACACTAAGCGACGTTGTCTTTATTCTAAATGCGATTTTCTTTGCCGCTGATTGCACAACATAAATGGTAGCCACTGCGTAAACCTTAGGTCTGCCCAATTCATCTCTTCTTGCCACTGCCATTACTTCCACTGTTGCGCCTGCTTTAAGATTTCTAAATGCAGATGCTTGAAGTGTGAGTTTCTTGTCTGTTGCATATTTCTTATCTTTTTTCTGCTTTACACCGTTTACATACCAATCAATTTCATCACTTGCTTTCTTAGGAAGCTGCTGCTTAATATTAATTGTAACAGCTTTTTTCTTAGACATATCATATGCTGCTACTGCAGACTTAAGTTCAATTGTCTCACATTCCGGTGTAGATTTCACGGTAAAAGTCTTCTTGCTTGTCGCATACTTCCCTTTACTTACCTGATATACAGAAGACGCTGTAATCTTAGCTGTACCTGCACCAACAACCTTAAGCTTACCGCTGGCAGAAATTGTCGCTACTTTCGTATTGCTTGATACCCAGGAAACGGCATCATTCCCCGGCATACTGTTTTTCTCATACAGCTCTGTTGTATAGGCAAATTCATTTCCCAAATTCGCTTTCACAGTCTGCTTATCCATGTCCTTTGGTGTTGGCGTATCTTCAGAATCAGACTCACTGGGTTCAGGGATAGTCGCTACATCAATGACTTTCTTAATTCGAACATTACTCTGTCTTACTTTTATCTTTGTATCTGCAAATGCGTCTGCATTTTCCACGGTAAGATCTACTTCAATGTACTCAAACGCATTCTCGCCTTCACCTGCGCTTTTCTTATCTTCATCATCCGCAAGCTTTAAATCCGCTGCCGGTGTAATCATTACACTGCCTGCTGTGCTCTTTACTTTTACACGCTTATCTGTACTTGTAACTTTAAGCTTATCCTTATTTTGCTCAGGCACTCTATTTATAATGAGTTCCTTTGTCTTTCCCGACCATGCATACTCGTTTGCATCTTGCGGAACAATTTCAAGCCTGATTAATGTCGCTTTTACCGTAACACTAAACTTGGCTGTCTTACCGCTTGTAGATTTCGCAGTAATGGTTGCCTTGCCGACTCCCTCCGCCGTAATCTGAGCCTTTGTCTGATCATCTGGTTTCTTTGGATCGACATCTACTGTCGCAATAGCCGGATTGCTTGTTGTCCATTTAATATCATCTGTTGTGTCCCCACCATCGACTGTCTCTACATCCACCCATACATCTGCAGTTGGAATAAAATTTTCTTTTTCACCAAAATCCAACTCAATCTTACTCTCCGATGCAATCAGTTTCTTTACAGGACTTCCTGCCTCAGTCGTTATTGTCAGCGACGGCTCTACTACGTCGCCATTCGGAAGAATCGCAAGTAATGTAATCTCTTCGTCCGCTTTCTTGATTGTCAATTCATCACCGCTTAACGTTGCAGCTTTTGACGAACCTTTTACTGCAAAGGTAACAACATCTGACGCACTATTCAATAAACCTGATTCAATACAATCACTGATTGAAACTCCATTCATATTCAAATAATCTGACAGACAATATGTACCTTTTACATAGAACTTATCATTCTTTGGGTCAATCTTTCTCCACTCAAAATCGCTTTTTTTCGGTTCACGAACCGTAACCTCTACAGAATCAGTAAACGTTTTTCCTTCACTGCCAACTTTCTTATTACCATTTTCATCATATTCTACTTGGGTCAGTTTCGCCGTAATCTTCACAGTTCCAGCGCTTCTCGGATTAAGAATACATTTATTCGGATTGGTTACATCTCTGCGAATAGATACGATTTTCGCATCCTCGATCGGATTTTCTAAGCTCCATTCAATCTGCTTATTCAACGTCGCTATAGCCGTGTTATCCAACTTACCGTTTGTAAGAAGCGCTGCCGAGAGCGTAATCTCTTTCCCCGGCTTTGCCGAGATTTTCTTGTTTCCATAAATAATAAGATCTGTGACCTCTCCTATATTCTCATTGATTGTTGTCGTATCCGTCCCAAACGGCTTATCCGGATCAATCGAATCCGTATGCGATCCATTCTCATCCATACCATAAACCGTCGGGAAATTATCCGAAAACTCATCAGCAAATGCCGTAGACGATGTAGAGAGAATCATCGCTGCCGCTAAAGTGCATGCCGTAAACCTTTTTACAAAAGTTTTTAATTCAACCTTTTTCATAATACTCTTCCTCCATATTCCTGTACTTTGCCGGAAACGTTTTATTCTTTTATTACAAAACTATCCAAACCGTCTGCCGAGCACAAGTATCACATGGTAAATTTAATATATATTTTATAATTATATATTTCTTTTTTCTATAATGCAAGTATCCTTCTATATTTTTTAGGAATTTGTACGAATTGTACACAATTTTGCGTCAATAGTCCTCTTTTTTGATATCGTTTTCCTTTTTTACACCCTGACTCACAGCATTTCCGTCAGGATCAAGCAAACCAAACTCCAATTTCTTCACCCGAAACTTAATATCCTCCAATATCTTTCGATTCGCCGATATAATATCCG
>JAAUZZ010000006.1 GCA_014804345.1 Lachnospiraceae bacterium
GCTTCCCGGAGATTACTTTTATTATGATGAGGAATCGTATGAGATGGTAGGACAGGCAACAGGGATTCGGTATCAGCTTGGACAGAAGTTAACGATAAAAGTGAATGCAGTGGATAAGATTTCAAGGAATATTGATTTTGTAATACCCGAGGAGTGGGAAAATTGAAAAATCAGAGATTTTTCATAAACGAATTTATTCGTTTTGCAAATATTGTGCATGAGGGCACAAATTTGCGGATTGTGAAAGGAGTATAGTATTGAATAATGGCAAAGAATGATGCGTTAAAACTGGTAGCCAACAATAAAAAGGCGTACCACGACTATTTTATTGAAGAGAAATATGAGTGCGGCATTGCGCTCCACGGCACGGAGGTAAAGTCGCTGCGCATGGGAAAATGCAGCATCAAAGAGGCATTTATCCGAATTGAGAATGCGGAGATATTTATTTACGGTATGCATATATCACCCTATGAAAAGGGAAACATATTCAATAAAGACCCTTTGCGCGTAAAAAAGCTCCTGATGCATAAACAGGAAATCAATAAGCTGCTTGGAAAGATTAAGGAGAAGGGCTATACGCTTGTGCCGCTTCAAGTTTACTTTTCGAATGGCAGGGCGAAGGTTGAGATTGGACTTGCAAGAGGTAAAAAGCTCTACGATAAGCGCGAGGATATTGCAAAGAAAGATGCAAGACGTGAGGCGCAAAGGGAGTTTAAAGTAAAAAATCTGTATTGATGATGATAGGATTATTATGAAGAAAACGAAATATCTGTGGATTGTACATGTGCTTTTTGTCATCTACATGGGTGTACTTTTTCGGCTTACCCTATTTCGCAGCACGCCGCAAAGGGAAGTGAATTGGCATCTTTTTAGGGAACATATTCGCCTTTTGCGACATCATAGTTGGTGGCATTTTGTATATTTTTTCGGAGGAAACATCGCGGCTTTTATTCCGTTTGGGGCGTATTTGGGATTTCGGGAAAAGAAGATTATTACAACAGTAATCTTTGGCTTTTTGTTGTCACTTTTTATAGAAAGCATGCAGTATGTGTGTAGTGTTGGCATTACCGAACTTGACGATTTGATTTTAAATACGCTTGGTGCGTTTCTTGGCGTTGTGGCAGTGAAGGCATTGAAGAAGAAATTTGCAAAAATGAGCTGTAAAACCACTTGACTTTATGCAGGGCATTTGGTATTATAATAAAACCTTGAAACAAAAGAGGAACCAATTGTTTTTCAAGGGGTAGTAAAGGTTTCGACAGGGAACTTGAAGATGGAGAAGCAAGCCGCAGGCATGCGTTAATTCCAAAATTAAAATTAAACGCTGAAGACAATTTAGCATACGCAGCCTAATGGCTGCTGTCTGACCTAGTGCACCTACACATTGGGACCCAGGCATCGATTATGTAGGAAACGACACATGTTAAGCTTTGCGCATGTGGGCGTATTATGAAGCTACTGACCGTTTAGGGGCGTTGGCTCGCCTACACGGAAGGGAAAAGGGCTTGCCCGAAACAGCCGACTAAGCTTGTAGAAGTACATGGGACGGTTTTTTGGACACGGGTTCGACTCCCGTCTACTCCATTGGAAAAGCTTAGATTTATCTAGGCTTTTTCTTTTTGTGCACACGCCGATGCAGAGGAAGAAAACTTCCCTACTCGATTATATGGTATATTTTATATTGGTGGAGATATGAAAAAAGATTTAACGCAGGGAAATGTGACAAAAACCATGTTGCTGTTTGCCTATCCGATGATATTGGGAAATTTATTGCAGCAATGCTATAATATCGCCGACACGCTGATCGTCGGCAGATTTTTAGGTCCGGATGCCTTGGCGGCAGTAGGTTCCGCATATTCTTTGATGACTTTTTTGACTTCGATTATTATTGGTTTGTGCATGGGAAGCGGCACTGTTTTTTCTGTATGGTTTGGCAAGAAGAATCATCGGCAGATGAAAAACAGTATGGCGGCTTCGTTTTTGTTTATTGCGGCAGTTACGGTTGTGATAACCGCAGCAGTATTTGCGGGGATTGATTTGATTTTAAAGCTGCTGCGTGTGCCTTCGGATATCTATGCGTTGATGCGGGAGTATGTGTGGATTATTTTTGGCGGTATCATTTTTGTGTTTTTGTATAATTATTTTGCGTTTTTGCTGCGTGCTGTGGGAAATTCCGTAGTGCCGCTGTGTTTTCTCGGCATTGCGGCAATATTAAACATAACGCTTGATATTTTATTTGTAGTGATGTTTAACAAAGGAGTAGGCGGCGCGGCGCTTGCTACGGTCATCGCACAGGCGATATCGGGTGTCGGTATCGGGATTTATGTGTGGTTGAAAGAGGCAGAGCTTCGTCCGTGCAGGAAAGAGCTTGCAATCAGCAAAGCAACCGTCTTTGAGGTGATACGACATTCTGCTGCCGCGTGTGTGCAGCAATCTGTGATGAATTTCGGAATTTTGATGATACAGGGATTGGTGAACAGCTTTGGCGCGGCGGTTATGGCGGCGTTTGCGGCAGCGGTAAAGATTGATTCGTTTGCCTATATGCCCGCACAGGAATTTGGCAATGCGTTTTCCCTTTTTATCTCCCAAAACTATGGCGGAGGAAAACAGGAGCGCGTGCAGGAGGGAATCCGAAAGGCAGTGAAGGTTTCCGCCGCTTTTTGTCTGGCGGTTTCGCTGGTAATCTTTATTCTTGCGCCGTATCTGATGCGGATTTTTGTGGACAAAACGAANACGGAAATTATAAGAACAGGAGTAGGTTATTTGCGGATTGAGGGCAGTTTTTACTGTGGAATCGGCATCTTATTTTTGCTGTACGGTTATTANCGNGGTGTGGAAAAGCCCGAAATGTCNTTGGTTTTGACNATAATCTCNTTNGGAACAAGAGTTTTGCTTGCGTATCTGCTTTCGCCNATTCCNTCCATCGGNGTTTTGGGAATTTGGTGGGCAATTCCGATTGGTTGGTTTNTGGCNGATTTGACCGGAATCCTGTATNTGAAAAAGATGANGGTGGACATTGGACGGTNCAAACGGAGNNAATAATTTTCTATCCCTTATGNNGATTATGTGATATACTGGAATCGGGGTGGNGATTCATATGAGGAAGGTTTATCAAAACATAATCAAACTGATNNTGGCNGCATCCATTATNGCGAGTGGATTTTTACTCAATTTATCGGTAACGTCGTCTGCCGCNGATACGGATAAAATGGAGGTGCATTTTATCGATGTNGGNCAGGGAGATGCNACCTTGATAACAAANGGCGGACATTCTATGCTGATNGACGCGGGGGATGACACGAAAGGAACGACAATCCAGAATTATCTGCAAAAACAGAATATCAAAAAGCTGGATTATCTGATTCTTACGCANCCNGATGCGGATCACATCGGCGGAGCGCCTGTCATTATCACNAAATTTGACATTGATACGGTTTTNNTGTCCAATTATGAGAAGGANAATAAAACATATCAAAAACTGATACAGGCAATGGATAATAAGCGGTTGAAAGGGAAAACGCCCGCGGTTGGNTCGCAGTATGCGCTNGGGACGGCTCAGATAACCATTCTTGCGCCCAATAAAACCTACAATAATCCAAACGATGCCTCGATTGCGTTGNTCATACAAAACGGTGACAATAAATTTTTGTTTACAGGTGATGCACAAGAACCTGCCGAAAACGATATTTTGGAAAGTGACCTTGCTGTTTCGGCTGACGTTTACCATGCAGGGCATCATGGAAGCAGAACGTCTACATCGGAANCATTTTTCGCGGCGGTGAAGCCGTCGTATGCTGTGATTAGTTGTGGTGCGGGNAACTNCTACGGACATCCTCACGNNCAGACGCTCAATACCTTTCGGGCAAACGGAGTAANGGTTTATCGGACAGATGAACAGGGCAGCATTATAGCCGTNAGNGACGGAAAGGAGATTNCATGGAATTGCGCTCCGTCNGAAACNTGGCTTGCGGGGGAGGCGANGGTTTCTTCATCGACNGTCGGGGANGCNGCGNCTTCGTCTGCNGTAACGTATGTTTGCAACAAAAATACGAAAAAATTTCATAAGCCTGCGTGTTCCAGCGTAAATGACATGAGCGAAAAAAATAAACTGGAAGTCACATTATCACGGGAAGAAGTGATCGCNCAGGGATANNNGCCNTGTAAACGNTGNAANCCATAGNAAATAAAATACATNTGTTATTTTAAATAAAGGAAAAGGAGAGTTTTTTATGTTTGAATTTACAGATGACTGCCTTACNGGGATAGAAACGATAGATGATGAGCACAGAAATCTGTTTGCGCTTCTGTCACGGGCACAAAATTTGNTGGATATTGATTATCAGNAAGATCATTATCAGGAGTTAAANGGNATTNTCGAAGAACTTGACCGATATGCGGAGGAGCATTTTTCNCATGAAGAGGAATANATGATGAAAATNCGTGATCCCGAGCTGATACGNCAGCGNACACAGCATGAATTTTTCCGNGAGAAAATCCGCGAGTATGANTTTGCAAATATCGATGACGANNGNGAACAGNAGCGGGTACTTCNGGANCTTGTGCGTTTTCTCGCAAANTGGCTNTATCGNCATATTTTGGGCAGTGATATTATGATCGGAAAGCTGCCGCCTCTTGAGGAGTGGATGGTTCGCGAAAATCCCTGTGNNTTNACGGACGAATATTTGACAGGCATTNAGCTGGTTGATGCGGAACATAAGGANCTTTTCGGGATTGTTGAGAAGGCAGACCGGNTTGTGAAATCTTATAATGATCTGTCGGGATATGACAACATTGTCCAAATTTTGAATGAACTAAAAGATTATACCAAAGAGCATTTCGCTGATGAAGAGGAATACATGGAGAGTATTCANTATCAAGGTNTGGAGGCGCANAAACGCGCACATGAGGCGTTTATTGATAAGCTTGAGAACATAAACTTAGANGAGATTGANGANAATCCGAAGGAATATCTGCAAGAGCTTTTNGAGTTTCTGCTTGGCTGGCTGGTCAATCACATTTTGCAGTCGGATAANAANATTCCTACTACATAAAGGTTGCGAANANATATATCATTTAGGAAGAATGCACTATATTTTAATATAGTGCATTCTTTGNATGCGTCGCTGCCNAGCGACGTATTATCTGCTTCGNGCCGTNATGATCCACGGTGCGGGATCTGTCTTAAANGCNTTGTTNCTGCCAAGCTTTGAAACGGANACNTGAATGGTATCGATATCCATAAGNCCNAGATTGCGCAGCGTATCGGGAAGCGCAGCGGCAGCTTTGAAATCAAGTGTATAAATCACCACGTTGATATTGGGATTTTTATTGATCAGGTAGTTCAGTTCTTGATCTGTGCTTGCCGATGCCACCAAAAATACAGTCGAGGGCACGGGGCAGTCTGACATGCTTTCTTCATCGACATGGTCAATGATTTTTATGTTGTGCAGATCAAAATGAGCGACATTGTCTTCTAAGGTCGTGCGGTCGGCGCGGCTGTACTCAACTGCGATAACAGAGCCTTCGGCTGCGATAAGCGCGGCCTCGATCGCAATGCTTTCACCGCCGATGACACAGATATCATCTTGTGGNGCAACGCCCATTTTGCTCAAAATGATAGAGCGGATTTCACTTCCTACATATTTAATTGAGCCACGCTGTAAGAGTTCGTTGCTCAGTCCGATTTTTGCAGTGTTTCTGGCATTGGGATTTAAGATCAGCATTCCGGCGGATGCGTTGATTCCACGGTCAATCATATCCTTTACCTGATTATGTAAAATCTCACCGGACGGATCGGAACCCTCGTTGTACCATATCTCGCATTCTCCAAGCCCCGCATTCCACAGACGGTAGAAGATATCATCAATTCCGGCGTTTGTAAATACAAGCGTGGTTTTGTGCGCTTCAACAGTAGGGATTACATTCTTGTTTTTCTTTGTGATGTCGATAATTTTTACATGTTCCAAATCAATCGTCGTGTTTTTCGAATAGTATTGAAGCCACGCAAGTATGACATCATTGGTAAAAATTTGTTTCTCCATAGGCATATGCCCCCTTTGCATCTTGATAATGATATTGTAACACTTTTAAACTGCGATGACTACTTTTTTCTTTACTATGTATTTTTTGTAGGGTATAATTTTAGATAAAGAAAGNCAGCGTTTCGAAACATAATGGAAGAAGAAAATGCCGCCGGCAAATTTGCGGGCGCGAGGGAATGGAGGATTACGATGAATATCAGTATAACGGGAAATCTTGGAAGCGGAAAATCGAGTGTGGCGAAAATCNTGAAAGAAAGAGGATATGAGATTTTTTCTACGGGAAATATTTTCAGGCAGCTTGCAATGGAGAAGGGCGTTTCCGTGGAGGAGTTTAACAGGCAGGTTAACGAGGCGGCAAAGCGCGGTGACCGTTCCGTTGATAAAATGATAGACGATACGACGACAAGAATCAGTGAGGAGCGCGACAATATCGTGATCGATTCCCGTCTTGCGTGGCATTTTGCACCGAAGAGCTTTAAGGTGTTTCTGATCACGGATATCAATGAGTCGAGCCGCAGAGTATTTCATGACAGTGTGCGGGCAAATTCCGAATCTTACCAATCACAGGAGGAGTGCAGAAAAGCGCTGATTAACCGTCAGAAGCTTGAAACGGTGCGCTACAAGGAAATATATGACATTGATTATTACGATATGAGCAATTATAATCTGATTATAGAAAGCACGAATGCGTTGCCCGAGGAAATCGCACAGAAAATTCTCGACAGAATGGCGGAATATCAGACGGGCGCATTTGAGCGGTTAATGGAGTTGAATCCGTCGTCGATAAAAATAGGAAGCGATGCGGACGCGGATTGTATTTCGGTAAACGAAAAAGGAGGGACTTTCACGCTGATCAGTGGAAAATCCCTGTTGGATGCGGCATTAAAAGCCGATCAAAAATTTGTATCGGTAAAAATAGCAAGCACGGAAGACGGAGGAGAAGACAGTTTTATGAACTTCTCGAAGATGATATAATAACAAATGTTATTTTGANAATATTTTGGCGAAATATTATTTCGTTATTTCCATATAGGCATAATTTTTTAATACTCTGTTCCATACCTCATATGCCTTTGCGTTTTCGTGCACATAGTGATCCGAACTGTATTCCGGCCGCAGCGCACCGTCAGCGCCCATGAGGTATTCGCTTAGGTTGACAAAGCCCCAGCCGTTGATCATACAGGTTTCCTGCAGCAGAAGGTTTGCCGTGACGATGGAGCTGTTGCTTAAGCCGCCTGTGTTTACACCGCTTACGACGCAGGGAATTGAAATAATATATACCTTGATATCNGGTCTTTTGCTTAAAACGCGCACGATCAATGTCTGCATGTCCAATATAAACTGCTGCGGCGAGCTTCCCGTCAAGTCATTCATGCCAAAGCAGATAAACATTTTGTTAATNTGCGGCATTTGTGCAACGGCATCTTCAATATATTGCACGCTGCCGTTATATTTCGGCATGATGTTCGCATGNTTTGAGAGTGCGTTGGAAGAAATNGCGACCTTTGCCGAGCAGCTTACCCTTGCGAGAAAACAGGTTGTATCTGTGGCAATGGAGTCGGAATGATTTCGGCAGTATTCTTCAAAACCGACTGTGAGGGAGTCCCCCACAAAGACCGCATCCGCAAAGAAAGCGTTTTCCGAAATGATGCCGCTGTATAAAAAAGCGTTGTATTGGTCAATATCTACGGTTCCCGCAATATAACTGTCCACGAGATAGTGGTTTAGGCTGTCGGTCAGACTCGATAACAGGTTGTCCGTACAGAGCGCGTTTCCCGTAAGCGGTTGTACAGCAGAATAGGTCGGAATGTTGATTTCTACGGTTTCTGCGGCATACACGGTAGATGGCGCGAGAAAAAGCATTAGTATAGAAAGTGCAATAACAGAACAGGAATATCTAAACATATGTTCNTTCCTTTCGAAATGTATTCTTCCACACATTATAGTACGAAAAAAGGNAGATGNACAATACCCTATAAAATTTTCAGAATACATTGACTATTGTACAAAATAGAGATAAAATTATTGGTGTGACTATTTGACGAGGAAAAGGCGGTAGTGCAGATGGCAGATAAGGCAGATTGGGTTGTCGATGGATTTCAATTCGGAACGGAGCAGGACGCAAATCTTGCAAAGAGCGAAAAAATCAAAGTACAGCGTCTTGAGGGGAAAATCGATTACAGCAACCCCGAGATGATGCTTGCGGTATATAAAAAGGCGGTCGATAACCGCGTATTTAAAACGCCCGTGGGCTATGAATTTTTAAAAAAACTGCAAGGTTTATTAAAAGAAACTGCGATTTCCGAAGATGAAGTTGCGGATATTCCCATACAGGGCGTCTACAGCCTTCGGGAAAGCACAAGTCCCGCGGTTGAGCGCGTCAAGGCGAGTCAGAAGAAGCCGAAGCCGACAAGAAAACAAATCGGTCTTGGCGCGTCGGTATTTGCCAATGTGGTACTTTTGCTGTTGGTGGCGCTTATGTTTTTTATATCCATGACAGGTTCCAAGCCAACGGTTTTAAATTATAAACGTGCGGTNCAAAACGAATACGTCCAGTGGGAACAGGAACTTTCCCGGCGGGAGAGTGTGATACGCGAGAAAGAAAGAGAGCTTATGCTGGAAGAAGGAGACTGACATGGGGAATTTAAAAATACTCGTGGTTGATGATGAAAGCAGAATGCGTAAGCTGGTACGGGATTTTCTTGTAAAACAGGGTTATCAGGTGTTAGAGGCGGGCGATGGCAGCGAGGCGCTTGACTTGTTTTTTGACAATCAGGATATTGCGCTGATGATATTGGATGTTATGATGCCTAAAATAGACGGCTGGCAGGTATGCAGAGAAGTGCGGGCTTACTCAAAAGTGCCGATTATCATGCTTACCGCGAGAGCTGACGAGAAAGACGAACTTCTGGGCTTTGAACTTGGCGTTGACGAGTATATCGCGAAGCCATTCAGCCCGAAGATACTGGTGGCAAGAGTGGAGGCGATTTTAAGGCGCACAAACAAGATTTCGGAGGACGAAAACCTTGAGTGCGGCGGAATCGTGATAGACAAAGCGGCTCATGTGGTGACAATTGACGGAAATGCAATCGATCTGAGTTATAAGGAATTTGAGCTGCTGACATATTTTGTTGAGAACAGAGGCATTGCGCTCTCGAGAGAAAAGATACTAAACAGTGTGTGGAATTACGACTATTTCGGCGATGCGAGAACGATTGACACGCATGTGAAAAAACTCCGGAGTAAAATGGGAGAAAAGGGTGAACTGATCAAAACTGTTTGGGGAATGGGTTATAAGCTTGAAGTATAGGCGGTGACAACATGAAGCATTCCGTGAANCAGCAGATTGCCGTAATNTTTATAGCGGTTATGGCNGGNACTGTTGCGCTGTGCTGGATAGCAAACAATCTTTTTTTAGAAAAATTTTATATTGAAAATAAAACGAACGCGATTCNGGANGCATATGTNCGNATNAATGAGGCNGCGTCAAACGGTGATATTGTTTCCGATNCGTTTGACCTTGANCTTCGCAAAACCTGTGATATGTATAATATNGGTATTGTTGTNATNGATGCGCAGTCCAATATCATAAAATCCGGCAGCCGCGATGTAGAGAANCTNATCTGGCGGCTCTACGANCATTTTTTTAATTCNGACCTTGAAATNTCGTATCTTGANGAAAATANTAAATTTTATATTGCAACTTCGATGGACAAAACCACGTCAACGGAGTATATTGAAATGTGGGGAGAGCTNGACAACGGAAATTTGTTTCTGATNCGTTCCCCNCTTGAGAGNATCAGGGACAGTGTTAGNATTTCNAATCGGTTTCTNGCCTATGTNGGCATTATGGGAACGATTGTNAGNGCGTTCATCATCTGGTTTGTGACGGCAAAGATNACGCAGCCGATCATGGAGCTGAAAGAAATCTCGGAGAAGATGACNAAGCTCGATTTNGANGAAAAATATAACAGNCGTTATCNAAATGANATTGATTTGCTTGGNGAAAATATGAACGAACTTTCNCAAACGCTGGAAAAGACGATTTCGGANCTTAAGACGGCAAACAATGAGTTAAAGCGCGATATCGAAAAGAAAGANCAGATTGACGAGATGCGNAANGAATTTTTGTCGAACGTNTCGCATGAGTTGAANACGCCGATCGCGCTGATACANGGGTATGCCGAGGGNTTAAAGGAAGGCATAAANGANGATGCCGACAGCCGTGAATTTTACTGCGATGTTATAATGGACGAAGCAGGAAAAATGAATNNTATGGTGAAAAAGCTTTTAGACCTCAATCAGCTNGAGTTTGGAAATGATGTTGTGGTTATGGAGCNNTTTGACATNGTNGCGCTTGTNCGTAATTTCCTTGCCTCTGCGGAGATTTTAATTGAGCAGAATGAAGTGACGCTAAAACATGATGCGTCTGTGCCGATTTATGTATGGGCGGACGAATTTAAGACAGAAGAGGTCGTNGGAAATTTTTTCAGCAATGCNATTCANCATGCAAANGGCGATAAGATCATCGAAATCAAATATCGTTTCATAGAAGATNCGGAAATGAATAAAGTGCGCATCAGCGTGTTTAATACGGGCGATCCGATACCGGAGGAATCNCTTTCCCATATNTGGGAAAAATTTTATAAGGTNGANAAGGCNCGCACNCGGGAATACGGCGGAAGCGGCGTAGGATTATCCATCGTAAAAGCGATCATGGAGTCCATGAATCAGCGCTACGGTGTTATCAATTATACAAACGGAGTCGAGTTCTGGTTTGAACTTGAAACGAAATAAACGGAGGTGCTGTTTTGAAAAAGTANAGGATATTAGGNGTATTAGCNATATCGGCTGTAATGCTTACAGGGTGTATCGATTCGATGCCCGAAATGACATCGGATGAGTCNGATATGGTGGCGGAATATGCGGCGGGACTGCTGCTTAAATATTCNCCGAACTATAATTACATGCTTGTTAGTGATGACGAACTTGCCGCCGCGCTGAATCAGAGGGCTNTGGAGGAGCAGCTGCTCGCTGCCGAAACACAACAGNNGGACGAGGAAGAAGCAGNCGAGGAGAAAACACAGGAGCAGCAAACNCCGAATGCGGAAACGCCGACGGAGGAAACATCGGAGGAGGCTGTNGAGGAAACGCCNGTGCAGATGCTTGTCGATTCGAGCACAGANCTNGTGATGGAGCTTGGNCTTGCGGAACAGGTATCGCTTCGNTATCAGTCATTTGAAATATGCGATTCTTATCCGAAGGANGCGAAAGGATACAGCGGAATNGANGCNGCGGAGGGNAAAAAACTGCTNGTTATGCATTTTGACCTTGAAAATGATACNGCGGACAAGGTTGACTGNCAGTTGTTTGANTATTCGATGCGGCTTCGCGTTACNATAAACGATTCCGTTACAAGAANCGCGGANGAAACNCCGNTGCTGCCNGATGATATGNTATCCTACAGNGGAACGCTTGAGGCAGGTGAAAAANCAGATGTTATTGCAATTGCGCAAATAGAGGAAATGTCNGACAGTGATATTGCGTCGCTGATGCTTCAGATTTCATCATCGGACAATAGTTGTTCCATTAAAATAAGATAGTTTAAAAAAAGTTAAAAAATTTCTCAAAATATTTGTAATTATGGCAAAGGGTATGCTATAATGTTATATAAGATTAAAGTCCTGCAGAGCAGTGATGATAGAAACATAAAATATATACTTGGATTGCCCGGTAGAATGGAGGTTTAATATGGAGACTAAGATTCTCTTGGAAAATGGAACAAACGAGTTGGAGGTGCTGGAATTTATAGTAGACGGTAACTCTTACGGTATTAATGTGGCGAAGATCAGAGAAATCATTTCTTACGCGCCTGTAACGCCCGTGCCCAATGCACATCCCAGCGTGGAAGGAATTTTTATGCCGCGTGACGCTATGATTACGGCAATCGATTTAAGAAATTGTCTGCAGCGTGGACAATCTCAGCCGGGTGGTTTGTTTATTATCACAAGCTTTAATAAGTTGGATATTGCATTCCATGTAGATGCCGTTATCGGTATTCATCGTGTATCNTGGGTNGANATTATTAAACCNGGCGCGACCGTGACAACTGCGGAAGANGGTATTTCTACAGGTATCATTAAGATTAANGGAAAATTGATTATCATTCTCGATTTTGAGAAGATTATTACNGATATCAATCCGGAGACCGGTTTGAAAGTAACGGAGATTGAAGCGCTTGGNNTNAGAAAAGAGAANAATGTTCCNATTCTGATTGCGGAGGACTCATCANTNCTTAGAAANCTGATNGTTGATTCGCTCAAGAAAGCGGGATATGATAATATAATCAAGACGGANAACGGCGAGGAAGCATGGGANTACATAAANNCATGCAGAGAGTCCGGNAAATTGGANGAGGGCGTTAAGNTNCTCATCACGGATATTGAGATGCCNTTGATGGANGGACACCGTCTGACNAAGCTTGTAAAATCNGATGAAGANACAAAGNAAATTCCGGTANTTATTTTCTCTTCTCTTGTAAATGACGAAATGCGCAGAAAGGGCGAGGAGCTTGGTGCGGATGCACAGCTTTCNAAGCCCGAGATCGGAAATCTTGTAAAGATTATTGATGANTTACTNTTAAAAGAATAAAAGAATGCAGAGCCGGGAGCCAAAACCCCCGGCTCTTATATGATAATTGTAAATGATTTGGGAGCCAAGATGGAAAATTCGGAAATAACAGAGCTACAAAAGCTTTTCGCGCAAAAGATTGACGAGGCGCAAATGGTGCTTGTGGGG
>JAAUZZ010000007.1 GCA_014804345.1 Lachnospiraceae bacterium
TACCCCAAAACTACCCCAAACTACCCCAAACTACCCCAATATAAAAAAAGATAACCCACTCACAAACGAGCAGGTTATCTTTTTTATATTTTATCAATAATCTAATCTTACACCAAAGCTGCCGTAATGATAGCCATTGAATAAACCTCAATCGCGTTACATCCACGAGAAAGGTCATTGATCGGAGCATTCAGACCAAGAAGGATAGGGCCATATGCCTCGAAGTTACCCATTCTCTGTGCAATCTTGTAACCCATGTTACCGGAGTTGATATCCGGGAAGATGAAAGTATTCGCATGACCTGCAACCTTAGAGTCAGGGCATTTTGTACGAGCTACACGCGGAGATACGGCAGCATCGAACTGCAACTCGCCTTCGATTGGGGTATCAGGGAATTCTTCCTTTGCTTTGTTTGCGGCATTTCTCATCTTTTCTACCTTATCTCCTTTGCCGGAACCAAGAGTAGAGTAGCTTAAGAATGCAACCTTCGGGTCAACACCGAAAATCTTAGCACACTCAATTGTTTCACCGCAAATCTCAACAAGCTCGTCCTCAGAAGGATCAATATTGATTGCGCAGTCGCTCATGGCAAGAACCTCGTTTTCACCGGTTGCACCGGGACGTACAAGAATAAAGCAGGAAGAAACAATACTGTTTTTGGGTTTTGTCTTGATCAGCTGCAATGCGGGACGAACAGTATCAGCAGTAGAGTATGTAGCGCCGCCAAGAAGCGCGTCTGCAACGCCCATTGCTACAAGCATTGTGCCAAAGTAGTTCGGCTGTGTTAAAATCTTTCTTGCCACTTCGGGCGTGCCTTCTTTTTTTCCTTTTCTGAGTTCACAGAATTTATCTACCATCTCATCAAAACGATCATAATGATTACTGTCAATAATCTGAGCGCCGCGAATGTTGTAGCCTGCTTCTTCTGCAGCCGCTAAAACATCTTCCTCATTACCTACAAGAATAGGAGTAAGGAAACTGCTGGCAAGAAGACGTGATGCCGCCTCAAGAATACGCGGGTCGCAGCCTTCTGTAAAGACAATCGTTTTGGGGTTCTTCTTCAGTTGTTCGATCATTGTACCAAATCCATACATAGTTTTAATCCTTCCTTTTCATTCGATTTTTATGAAAGCGCTTACACCGTCATATTTTGCGGTTTTGACATCGCTCTAACTACTATTGTATACATATTTTTTACATTTGCAACGGTTGCATTGAAAAAAGTGCATAAAAAATTTTTATGTAAAACTAACAAAAACGTATATTCGAAAAAAATCTAGAAAATATTTGCAATAATTGAAAGTTATATGGTATGATAATGTTTATGATAATAGAAAGGCATGGTTGCTAAAAATGGCAAAGACGGAGAATAATACGTATGACGCGTCGAGCATTACTGTTTTAGAGGGGCTTGAGGCGGTTCGGAAAAGACCCGGAATGTATATCGGAAGCGTTTCCACAAAGGGTCTGAATCATTTGATATATGAAATTGTAGATAATTCTGTGGACGAGCATCTTGCGGGGGAGTGTAGCCAAATCTGTGTGACGCTTGAGGCGGACGGCTCGGCTACGATTTCGGATAACGGGCGCGGTATCCCCGTGGGGATGCACCAGAAAGGGGTTAGCGCGGAGCGTGTTGTATTTACAACGCTTCATGCGGGCGGAAAATTTGACAACAGTGCTTATAAGACGAGCGGCGGTTTGCACGGCGTTGGTTCGTCTGTGGTAAATGCCCTTTCCACGCGGTTGACTGTTACGGTCAAGAGTGGCGGATTGATCCATCAGGATAAATATGAATACGGAAATCCCGTCGTGGAGCTGGTTGACGGACTGCTGCCTGTCATCGGGAAAACGAGAGAAACAGGCACGACCATCAACTTCACACCGGATCCGCAGATTTTTGATAAAACCCGTTTCAAGGCGGATGAGGTCAAAAGCAGACTGCATGAAACCGCATATTTAAACCCAAATCTGACCATTATTTTTGAGGACAAAAGAGGCGATACGCCGGAAAAAATCACCTATTCGGAGCCGGACGGTATTGTGGGCTATGTCAAGGATTTGAATAAAAATAAAGAGGCAATCCATGATGTGATTTATTATACGGGCGTCAATGAGGGCATCACGATCGAATGTGCATTTCAGTATATCAATGAGTTTCACGAAAATGTGCTCGGTTTCTGCAATAACATCTACAATGCGGAGGGCGGAACGCATTTGACGGGCTTTAAGACGATGTTTACGACGATTATCAACAATTATGCCCGTGAGCTTAATATTTTAAAGGAAAAAGACGTAAACTTTACGGGTGCGGATGTCAGAAACGGTATGACGGCAGTTGTGTCGATCAAGCACCCCGAGCCGAGGTTTGAGGGACAGACAAAGACGAAGCTTGACAATCAGGATGCGTCAAAGGCTGTCAGCAAGGTAACGGGAGACGAGGTGCCACGATATTTTGACAGAAATCTTGAAATATTAAAGAATGTGATTTCTTGTGCGGAAAAGGCGGCAAAAATCAGAAAATCCGAGGAGCGGGCAAAGACCAATCTGCTCACAAAGCAAAAGTTTTCCTTTGATTCTAACGGGAAACTTGCAAATTGTGAGTCTAAGGACAGTAATAAGTGCGAAATTTTTATCGTGGAGGGAGATTCTGCAGGAGGAAGTGCAAAAACTGCAAGAAACCGTATGTACCAGGCGATTTTGCCGATACGCGGAAAAATTTTGAATGTGGAGAAGGCAAGCATTGACAAGGTGCTTGCAAACGCAGAGATTAAGACGATGATCAATGCCTTTGGCTGCGGCTTTTCGGAAGGGTACGGAAACGATTTTGACATTTCCAAGCTTCGGTATAACAAGATTGTGATTATGGCGGATGCCGACGTTGACGGTGAGCATATCAGCAATCTGCTTTTAACGTTATTTTATCGTTTTATGCCGGAACTGATTTATGAGGGACATATTTATATTGCGATGCCGCCATTATATAAGGCGATGCCCGCAAAGGGAAAAGAAGAGTATCTTTATGATGATAAAGCGCTGGAGCGGTATCGTCAAAAACATAAAGGACCGTTTACCTTACAGCGTTACAAGGGACTTGGAGAGATGGACGCTGAGCAGTTGTGGGAAACGACGTTAAATCCCGAAACGCGGATTTTGAAACAGATTGAGATTGAGGACGCGCGAATGGCGTCGGAAGTGACGGAAATGCTTATGGGAACTGATGTTCTTCCGAGAAAGAGCTTTATCTACGAGCATGCGACCGATGCAGAGCTTGATATTTAGTTAGAATACAGAAAGGCAGTTGTTGTTTTACATGGAAGAGAAGATTATAAAAACAGAATATTCCGACACCATGCAGAAATCCTTTATCAATTATGCAATGAGTGTCATTATATCGAGAGCGCTGCCCGATGTGCGCGACGGATTAAAGCCGGTGCAGAGGCGTACCTTGTATGATATGCATGAACTTGGGATTCGTTATGACAGACCTTACAGAAAGAGTGCGCGTATTGTGGGCGATACGATGGGTAAATACCACCCCCACGGCGACAGCTCAATCTATGAGGCGCTTGTAGTGCTCACACAGGATTTCAAGAAAGGCATTCCGCTGATCGACGGGCACGGAAACTTTGGAAATATCGAAGGCGATGGCGCCGCTGCGATGCGTTACACTGAGGCAAGACTGCAAAAGATTTCACAGGAAGCGATGCTTGCGGATCTTGACAAAGATGTCGTTGACTTTATTCCGAATTTTGACGAAACGGAAACAGAGCCGACGGTTCTTCCATGCCGTTTTCCGAATCTCTTGGTGAATGGTTCGGAGGGAATCGCGGTAGGTATGGTGACAAGCATTCCGCCGCATAATCTGGGTGAAGTTATTGATGCCACCAAGGCCTACATGATGAACGAAAATATCACAACCCGCGAATTGATGAAGTATGTCAAGGGACCGGATTTTCCGACAGGAGGCATTGTCTGCAACAAAGACGAGCTGCTCTCGATTTACGAAACAGGCGTCGGCAAGATCAAGCTTCGGGGAACTGTGGAGGTTGAAAAGACAAAGGGCGGAAAATTAAACCTTGTGATCACAGAAATACCGTATACGATGATTGGCGCGAATATCGGTAAGTTTTTACAGGATATTGCTGTCCTTTATGAGCAGAAAAAGGCGCCCGAGATTATCGACATTTCCAACCAGTCTTCTAAAGAAGGAATCCGGATTGTCATAGAGCTGAAAAAGGATACAGATGTTGAGAATTTCAAGAATCTTCTTTACAAAAAAACGCGTCTTGAGGATACCTTCGGCGTAAACATGATTGCGATTGCAGACGGCAGACCCGAAACAATGGGTTTAAAAGACATTATTGCAAGAAATGTTGCGTTTCAGTTTGAGATTGCCACAAGAAAATATACGACGCTTTTAAACAAGGAGCTTGAGCGGCGTGAGATTCAGGAGGGATTAATCCGCGCCTGCAATATCATTGACTTGATCATTGAGATTCTGCGCGGCTCCAAGGACAGAAATATGGTGAAAAACTGTTTGACAAGCGGTATCACGGACGGCATCAAGTTCCGTTCCAAGAGTTCGTCCGTCATGGCGCAGCAGTTGAACTTTACGGAGCGTCAGGCGAATGCGATTCTGGATATGCGTCTGTACAAGCTGATTGGATTGGAAATCGAGGCGTTGATGAAAGAGAACGCGGAAACCAATGCCAATATTTATAAATATGAGGATATTTTGGAGCGGCGCGATTCGATGGCGCAGGTGATCATTCAGGAATTGGACGCGCTCAAAAAAGAGTATTCGAGAAAGCGCAGAACCCATATCGAAAATGCCGAGGAGGCGGTTTACGAGGAAAAGAAGATGGAGGAAATGGATATCATTTTCCTTATGGATCGTTTCGGTTACTGCAAGACAATCGATCTTGCAACATATGAGCGAAATAAAGACGCGGCGCACGCGGAATTTAAGCATGTCGTAAAATGTAAAAATACAGGCAGAATCTGTGTCTTTACAAATACGGGACAACTGCATACAATAAAGGTAGCGGACATGCCTTTTGGAAAGTTTCGGGACAAGGGGCTTCCGATTGACAATATCAGCAACTATGATTCCGCAAACGAGACGGTTGCGCTTGTCGCAAGCCAGTCGGACTTAAATCTTTACAGATTGTTGTTTGTCACAAAGCAGTCGATGTGTAAGGTTGTCAGCGGCGGGGAATTTGACGTGACAAAGCGTACCGTGGCATCGACAAAACTGGGAGAGGGTGACGAACTGGTGTGCGTTTCTATTGTGAACGAGCATCAGCATGTGATCTTCCAAAGTGTGGAGGGATATTTTCTGCGCATTGATGCGGACGAGATTTCCGAGTTGAAAAAGACGGCGATCGGTGTGCGTGGAATGAAGCTGGGCGCAAAGGATTATATCGAAAATGTTTATTGCTGCAATTTATCCGGTGAGGAACAGGAATTTGAGTACAAGGATAAAAAAATCAGCGTCAATCGGATTAAACTCGGCAAGAGAGACGGAAAAGGGACAAAGATTAAGGTGTAACGGAGGATTTTTATGAGAGTGATCGCGGGGAGCGCAAGACGCCTTTTACTAAAGACGCCAAGCGGCATGGATACACGACCGACGACCGACAGGATCAAGGAAACACTGTTTAATATGCTGATGCCGTATTTATCGGGCGCCGTATTTGTAGACCTTTTTTCCGGAAGCGGCGGCATCGGGATTGAGGCGTTAAGCAGAGGCGCAAGAAAAGCCTATTTTGTGGACAGTAGCCCCAGAGCAATCGCATGTATCAGCGATAATGTGGAGCATACCCATTTTACGGACAAGGCAGTCATTTTAAAACAGGACGTGTTTTCGGCAATACGCGGAAGCATCAAAGATGTGGCAGATGTGGTATTTTTGGATCCGCCTTATAATCAGGAGTACGATAAGAGAGCGCTTGAGCTGTTAAAAGATGCGCCTTTTGTGGATGAGGACACGCTCATCGTAGTAGAGGCTTCTCTGGAAACAGACTTTTCCTATGCCGATGCGCTTGGCTTTGCGGTTGAAAAAGAAAAATGCTATAAAACGAGCAAACATATGTTTATCAGGAGGGCTTAGAAATCAATGAATGATGCAATTTACCCCGGAAGCTTTGATCCGATGACACTTGGACATTTTGATGTGATAAAGCGCGCGTCGAAAATGTTTGACAGCCTTACTGTGAGCGTTTTGGATAATAAGGCGAAGAATGCGTTGTTTTCTGTTGAAGAACGTGTTAATATATTAAGAGAGGCAACAAAAGATTTGCCGAATGTCACAGTCGATTCCTTTAGCGGACTTTTGGTGGATTATGCGCGGGAGAAAAATATCCATATTTCAGTGAGAGGGCTTCGCGCCATCACGGATTTCGAGTATGAACTGCAAATTGCGCAGACAAACCGGCTGCTTTCCAAGGGAATGCTTGATACGGTATTTTTGACGACAAGCCTTGAGTATGCATATTTAAGCTCGTCGGGAGTGAAAGAAATGGCATCGTTTGGCGGTGACATATCCCCATGTGTTCCTGACTTTGTGGCGAAACTTGTATATGAAAAGTATAAAAATATATAAACAGTATGGAGGATAAAAATGACCAGTAGAATTGAGCAGATCATCGATGACCTTGAATTGTACATAGAAAATTGCAAATTTAAGCCGTTTTCCACGGATATGATCATTGTCAACAAGACAGAGATCGATGAGATGATCCGTGACCTTAGAATGACAACGCCCGAGGAAATTAAGCGTTATCAGAAGATCATCTCAAACAAAGAAGCGATTTTAAATGATGCAAAAGAGAAAGCGCAGGCGCTGCTCGATAACGCAGCTGTGCAGACCAGCGAACTGATCAGTGAGCACCAGATTATGCAGCAGGCGTATGCACAGGCAAATGAGATTGTGGAGCTTGCCACGCAGCAGGCACAGGAGATCCTTGACAGAGCCACCATCGAGGCAAACGGAATGCGTTCTTCAATGGTGCAGTATTCCGACGGAATGCTTGAAAGCATTGAAAACATTATCAGTCAATCGATTGAATATGCCACGAAGGATTACAATAAGCTGGTTGGCGATCTTCAGGAAATCGGCAAGGTGGTAACTGCAAACCGCGCTTCGCTCATACCGCCTGAAGTTATCGAGGAAGAAACCGGAATGGAGCAAACTGATACGAATTAAGTGAAACCCACAGGAAACTGTGGGTTCGTTTCTATGCAGATTTTTATTGCAGGGGAGGAGAGTTATGAAAAAAATTGTTGCTTTGATATTGAGTATTGCATTGTTTATAACAGCGGTTGACGCATTTTCCGTTCAGGGAGAAACGGTACATGCCGCAAAGCCTGTGGTCGTTGTCATTGATCCCGGGCATGGCGGTAATAATTTGGGAACCGATTATCTGCCGATCGCGGAAAAGTTTTATACGATGCAAGTGGCGTTGTATATGAAAGAAGAATTGGAAAAGTACGAGAATGTGGAGGTCTATCTCACGCATACCGATGATGTTGATATGGGATTGGACGAGAGGGCGGAATTTGCGAAAAGCGTGAATGCCGATTTCCTGTTTTCGCTTCATTTCAATATGTCGTTGTCGCACGCGCTATACGGGAGTGAAGTTTGGATTCCTTCGACAGGGACGCTGTACAGCAGAGGATACAGCGCCGCAAATGAGTTTNTGATGCAGTTTGAACAGGTGATGGGNCTTTNNANNAGAGGNATCAAGACAAGAATCGGTTCGAAAGGAACNGATTATTACGGAATTATCAAACAGTGNNCNNTGCGGGAGNTTCCGGGTATCATTGTGGAGCATTGCCATGTNGACAATATCAANGACTGCGCAAATATACAGTCTCAGGATAANCTTCGCGAGTTTGGCGTATGTGATGCGACGGCTGTGGCNCGCTATTTTGGNCTNGTNAAAAAGGACGGTTCACAGGATTANCGNGACTATGCGCCGCTTGCCGTTCCGGTTCCGCANNACCGCGTCTATGATGATACGACATCGCCCGTTTATCTNNAGGCAAANCTTTTAAACTATAATAATATNAGCAGATATGCGACNGTNGAANTGAATGCGCTTGANGAAGAATCGGCACTGCAATATTATGCGTTTTCAACGGACAANGGGCTGACATGGTCGNCGCTTCAGCCTTGGAATAAAGGAGAAAACACAATGACTGTCACGGTCAATATCGGATANGGAAAAAAGGATACGCTTTTGTTTCAGGTTATGAANCTGTATGATAAGCCGACAAATTCGAATNTGCTGAATTTATAGGGCATACAGGATAACGGTATAGTAAAAGAACGAAANAATCGTNANCACAACTTTGTTCTTGATATATGCGGCAAGCGGCAGNTTTGCTCTTTCAAGAAANCTGCTGGTTTGCATCAGACAGGAGATGCCGCTGAAACTAAGCGCTGTCATGATCCACAGAATTTTTNGCTTGGGACAGAGTGCGGANGTATAAACGGTNTGCACGCCGCCCATGATTTCCAAAAANCTTGATAANACGCGCTTGATACTGTCNGAAAGNCTGAAAAAATCCAGAAAGATACGGAACACATTTGTAAATGTGATATAGCCGCCAAGCATGATGAGCGACTGGGTGTTTTCNGTACATGCTCTTTTTAAGCAGTNTGTNAGNGAAAGCGGTTTGCGCGGTTCGTGGGGCNGCATCATCTTACCGGAAATGATATGCGGTTTTTCTTTCGNGAAACGGCGGCTTAAAACGATTCCGTATANGGCNGGAATTCCGTACATTCCAAATAAAAAGGGAAGGGTATTGTGATATCCGCACGCGTGAAGGATTGGGATAATGATTCCGAGAAANTATGCGGGACCGATATTNTTGCAAAAGCCAAGCAGCGAAATCGCNTCNGTTTTGGACAGTTTTTGTTTCTCATAAAGTTCGCTTACAACCTTTGCCCCCATCGGAAANCCGCAGAAAAAGCCCATAAAGATTGCATACAGTCCGTATACGCTGTATCGGTAGATGCGCTTTAGCGGAACAGAAAGCATGCGCCCAAGTTCCANATCNGCGCCNCTGTAGACCATAATNGAGCTNATCATCATAAANGGGAAAAGCGTGGGCACCATTTTNACNGCCCACTGATACAGACCCTCATATGCGTATTGGAAAGTGGNTTCGGGGTGAANCAGAATCACGATAATCAGAAGCAGATAAACGAGGGTTTTAAAAAGCATAGATGTACCCCAGGCGTTTTNGTTACTAAAAGCTTATTCCTTTTTGAGNATATTTATACTCACGGTAAATAACATTTGCTGTGTGCATCANGTAATACAACTATTTGGAGGCGGGCAATGCGTCTTGATANATTTATCGCGGANATGCAACNGGAAACAAGAAGTGCGGCAAGNGAGCATATTAAAAGAGGAGCTGTTACGGTCAATGCNGCGGTAATCACAAAACCCGANTACAAGNTAAATGAATTGGAAGANACCATTTGTTTTATGGGAAACGAACTGCGNTNTCANCAGTTTGTATATTATATGNTGCATAAACCGGCGAACGTCGTGACGGCGACAAAGGANGCAAAAGANCGTACNGTGATGGATNTGATGCGTNCTGCNNCNGGGAAAAANNTGTTTCCNGTNGGCAGACTGGATAAGGACACAGAGGGACTGCTTCTTGTCACAAATGANGGGGCNCTTTCTCACAGGCTGCTGTCNCCCAAAAAGCATGTGGAAAAGACTTANTATGTNGAGTGCGAGGGAGAACTGACGGNAGAGGATATTTTAAAGNTGGAACAGGGCGTTGANATTGGNGANGACAANCCGACACTNCCNGCNANGGTAGNGCATGTAAAACNGTTCGTTAATACTTACTCATTGGAGTTATCTATTACAGAGGGNCGTTTTCATCAGGTAAANCGCATGATNCANGCGNTTNGCGGGAATGTGACGTATTTAAANCGNATTGCGTTTGGNGGACTTGCGCTTGANNATACGCTTGCCGCNGGGGAGTGGCGCTTGCTGCGTCAGGAAGAAATAGAGCAGCTTATGAAGCATTAGAGGAGGATNAAANGTGTCGCTGGAAAACGGTTTTCTGCCAATTTCTATGGANGAGGTACGCGAGCTGGGNTTGGAACAGCTCGATTTTATATATGTTTCGGGAGATGCGTATGTGGANCATCCCTCATTTGGACATGCNATCATCACAAGGCTTTTACAGGCGCACGGCTACAGTGTGGGCGTGATTGCGCAGCCGGACTGGAANGANGAGGAGAGNATNGCGNTTCTNGGAATGCCNCGGCTTGGATTTCTNGTTTCNTCGGGAAATATGGATTCCATGGTNAATCANTATTATGTNTCNAAAAANCACCGCGAAAGNGACGCCTACACNCCGGGNGGNGNGGCTTACAANCGTCCCGANCATGCNACAGTGGTATACAGNAATCTGATACGAAAAAAATACAGNAATATNCCGATCATCATAGGCGGAATCGAGGCGAGTCTGCGCAGAATGGCGCATTATGANTACTGGTCNGATTCTTTNAAGCGTTCCATTTTGCTGGACAGTCAGGCGGATATCATTTCTTACGGAATGGGTGAGAAGTCGATTGTTGAAATCGCGGACGCGTTAAACAGCGGCATTTCNGTNAAGGACCTTTCGTTTATTCGGGGAACGGTCTACAAGACGAAGGATATTTCGGGGATTAGTCCGTGTGAGATTTTGCCGTCTTTTGACGAGATGCGCGCGGATAAGACGCTTTATGCAAAGAGTTTTAAACTCCAGTATGACAATACAGATGCCTGTAACGGAAAGATTTTGGTTGAGCCGTATCCAAACGGCATTTATGTCGTACAGAATGTGCCGCAGCCACCGCTCACGACACAGGAGATGGATGATGTATATGCGCTTCCGTATCAAAGAACGTATCATCCGTCCTATGAGGCGGCAGGGGGAATTCCCGCGATCGCGGAGATTAAGTTTTCTCTGATCAGCAATCGGGGATGTTTTGGCGGCTGCAATTTCTGCGCGCTCATGTTTCATCAGGGACGCACAATACAGGTACGCAGTCATCAATCTCTGATAGATGAGGCGAAATTGATCACAAAAGACAAAGATTTCAAGGGATACATACATGATGTGGGAGGACCTACGGCAAACTTTCGGCAGCCGTCGTGCAAAAAACAGCTTACGGCGGGCGTGTGCAGACATCGTCAATGTCTTTGTCCGAAACCGTGTCCCAACCTTGAGGTAGATCACTCGGATTATCTGTCGCTTTTGCGGAAATTAAGGGCGTTGCCGAATGTAAAAAAAGTGTTTGTGCGTTCGGGAATTCGATTTGACTATCTGATGTTAGACAAAGATGATGCCTTTTTCCGGGAACTTGTGGAACATCATATCAGCGGACAGTTAAAAGTAGCGCCGGAGCATATCAGTAATGTGGTTTTGTCAAAGATGGGCAAGCCTGAAAATGCCGTGTATGAAGCGTTTACGGAAAAATATACTCGACTCAACAAAAAAATGGGTAAAAATCAGTTTCTTGTACCGTATCTGATGTCTTCGCACCCAGGTTCCACGTTGAAGGAAGCTGTCGCGCTTGCGGAGTATCTGCGGGATATCGGTTATATGCCTGAACAGGTGCAGGACTTTTATCCGACGCCGTCCACTATGTCAACGGTCATGTATTATACGGGTATTAACCCTGTAGACATGAAGAAAGTGTATGTCTGTAAAAATCCACACGAGAAGGCGATGCAGCGTGCGCTGATCCAGTATCGGAATCCGAAAAATTATGAACTTGTATTGGAGGCGTTAAAGGCGGCGGGGAGAGAGGATTTGATTGGTTTTGACAAAAAGTGTCTGATCCGACCGCGAAAGCTTGCAGCCGAGAAAATGTCTTATGGGAAACCGGTGCGGCAAAAGACNGCGGAAAAAGGGAAAAACNGTGTGAAAAAGCCAAGCGCCAACACAAGAAACGGCGNCAANAAGAAAACNATCCGAAATATACATAAGAAAAAACANTAAAACGCTTGCATTCTTGGGTGTTTTNTGATAAATTATTAATGTTGCGAAGAAAGAGATGGTCCTCTGGTACGAGTCATNATATAGAGATGATTATANAGTATTAAGAACGTCGANAGAATAAGGAGGCAAAACNAATGAACGAAATTATNANAGAAATTGANCAGGAGCAGTTAAAGGAGCATGTTGACAGCTTTAGAGTCGGTGATACNGTAANAGTACACGGCAAGATTAAAGAGGGAAACCGCGAGAGAATACAGGTNTTTGANGGCACTGTANTGAAAATTCAGGGCGGCAGCAACAGANAAACCTTTACGGTAAGAAAGATTTCCAACGGTGTCGGCGTTGAGAANACATGGCCGATGCATTCTCCNAACGTNGAAAAGGTTGANGTTGTNAGAATGGGTAAAGTTAGACGTGCAAAACTNAATTACTTAAGACAGCGCGTTGGTAAGAANGCGAAGGTTAAGGAATTAGTTAAATAANTATTGTCTGTTCATNAGACGGAGCTTGGAAACAGGCTCCGTTTTTACAAATTCAGAAGTTGTCCGCTGTATGGAGGCTATGATGGCAAGAAGAAAGGGATTAAGCTTTTATCAGAAAAAGAAAAAACTGAATATTGTNGTGCTNCGGGAAATTATGAGCTGGATNTTCTGGATNTTTGCATCAATGCTTNTGGCTGTGGTAACCGTGTTTTGTGTGGGGATGAAAACNANTGTGATCGGTTCNTCGATGGAGCCGAGTNTGTACAACGGACAGGGCATNTTTNTNAATCGGCTTATATACAGGGTATCTTCTCCGAAAGAGGGGGACGTGGTCGTGTTTCTGCCGAACGGAAATGANAAATCNCATTACTATGTGAAACGNGTGGTAGGNGTGCCGGGNGATATGCTTTACATAAAAAACGGAACATTGTATGTAAATAANGAAGTGGTGAACGAATATTTTAACGANGAGATCGCGGAACCNGGACTNTTGTCAGACAGCGTTACGCTCGANGACGACGAATATTTTGTCATTGGCGACAACTGCAACAACAGTGANGACAGCCGTTCNGCAAATATCGGNACCATCAAAAAAGAGTATATCATCGGAAAAGCGTGGTTTAAGACGGCGTCGGGTGACAGTGACATCGGGTTTATTAAATAAAAAAGGTTTCGCTCGGCAGCGAAACCTCAAAGAATTTGCCGCGCAAAACTGCGCTGAAAATTCTTTCTTNAATATCACTACGATTGTCGCANTTTTTGACANAAATAAGGAGGAGGTTCANCATGGCAAATTATCAATGGTATCCGGGACATATGACCAAGGCAAAGCGAATGATGCAGGANAATATCAAGTTNATCGATCTNGTGATCGAACTTTTGGATGCACGCGTGCCGCTTGCCAGCCGCAATCCGGATATTGATGAACTTGGAAAAAATAANTCGCGCATCATNTTNTTAAANAAGTCGGANCTTGCGGANACNAGAATCAATAAGAAGTGGATTGAATATTTTACGGAGAAAGGTTTTCATGTGCTTGAGATNAATTCNAAAACAGGCGCGGGAATCAAATCCATTCATGGCGTGGTGCAGACGGCATGTAAAGAAAAGATTGAGCGTGACCGAAAGCGNGGTATTCTAAATCGTCCTGTGCGTGCTATGGTAGTGGGAATCCCGAATGTNGGCAAGTCCACCTTTATCAATTCCTTTGCGGGAAAGGCATGTACAAAGACNGGAAACAAACCGGGTGTNACCAAGGGAAAACAGTGGATACGACTCAACAAAAATCTTGAGCTTTTGGATACGCCGGGGATTTTNTGGCCGAAGTTTGACGATCAGCGCGTGGGGCTTCACCTTGCGATGATTGGCTCNATGAATGANGAGATTATCCATTTAGATGAANTTGCGTGTGAGCTGATTGATTTTTTGCGTGCGGANTATCCCGGGCTGCTTGANAAACGATATGAAATTNATNTNCCAAAGGAGCAGANAGCGCANGAANTCATAAAATCTGTATGTATTCATAAAAAATGCTTTCTAAAAGGGGAAGAACTTGATATAATGAAAGCGTCAACCATGATCGTGGATGACTTTCGAAATGGAAAAATAGGAAAAATTACATTGGAGATGCCGTAGAATGGAAACAGGGGAAAATAAAGTAAAAAGTATATTGAAAGAGATCTTGAACACCAGCATTTATCTGTTGATCGTTATCTGTATCGCGTATTTGATTGTTACTTATGTCGGACAACGCACGCGGGTGAGCGGCGGAAGTATGGAGAGCACTTTGAGCAGCGAAGATCATCTGTTGGTGGATAAGATATCGTATCGGTTTAATGCTCCCGAGCGGTTTGACATTATTGTATTTCCGTTTCAGTATGATGAGGAGCTTTACTACATAAAGCGCATTATAGGAATGCCGGGTGAAACGATACGGATTGATACAGAGGGAAATATTTACATCAATGATGAAATCTTGGAGGAGGACTATGGCAGGGAGGTTATCGAAAATCCCGGAAGGGCAATCGAGCCGATAACGCTTGGGGACGACGAATATTTTGTTATGGGCGATAATAGGAACAACAGTTCGGATAGCAGAGATCCTTCCGTAGGCAATATTCACAGAGATGACATTATCGGAAAGGCATTTATCAGAATATGGCCATTATCAAAATTTGGCATATTAAAGCATCAGTAACCCGCGTTTGATAAAAGCAGCATAACACGGAATGGAGAGTTGTGATGGAGAAAAAAATTGGCGATATCAGAACCGAACTTATGGCAGCAAACGAAAGCGAGCTGCCTGTTTTTGTGGCAAGCTATGAGGCAGACCAAAGAAGCGGCGTAAAGACGCTGGTTGCGAAAGCGAAGAAACGCATAGAGGCTTATGAAAAGGAATTACAGCGCACGGAGGCTATGAAACGATACGAGTATGAATACGCTGCGTGCGGATATCTTTGCGGGATTGACGAGGTCGGGAGAGGACCGCTTGCGGGTCCCGTTGTGGCGGGCGCGGTTATTTTGCCGAAGGATTGTAGAATACTATATTTAAATGATTCGAAACAATTAAGTGAGAAGAAACGCGAGGAACTTTACGAGGTTATTATGCGTGACGCCGTGGCGGTCGGAATCGGCTGCGTATCACCGGAACGCATTGATGAGATTAATATTTTACAGGCGACGTACGAGGCGATGCGTGAAGCTATAAACAAGCTGACAGTAAAGCCCGATATATTATTAAATGATGCTGTGACGATACCGGAAATTACGATCAGGCAAGTGCCGATCATCAAAGGGGACGCAAAGAGCGTTTCCATAGCGGCTGCAAGCATTGTGGCAAAGGTCACGAGGGACAGAATGATGGTTGAATACGACAAGGTTTATCCGAAATATCATTTTGCGGAGCACAAGGGATACGGCACGGCGGCGCATATTGATGCGATCAGACAATACGGTCCGACACCGATACACAGAAAAAGTTTTATTGGAAATTTTATTGGTGTATAATGTAGCAATTGTGGTATAAGTTGGAGGGCGTTTTATGGACAGCTTTTTATCGGGATTTTCACGCGGATATACGGGAAGTGTGGGCACAGGATATACGGGCGGCGTATCAGGCGCGGGCACGGCGGGCAGCGGCACTTCGGGCGGACAGAGCGCAGATGTGTCACAGTTAAAGGCGGGAGATACCTTTCAAGGTGAAATAACCTCGGTAAACGGAGAGGATGTACAGATACAGCTTGCAAACGGTCAGTATATGGCAGCAAAGCTGGAACGGGATGTACAGGTGGCATTGGGTCAGGTTCTAAACTTACAGGTACAGTCCAATAAGGATAACCGCGTGGTGTTAAAGCCCGTGTATGACGGTAATTCCCAAATGGTTCGAGTGGGCGAGGCTGCGCTTCGCGCGGCGAATATGGCAGTGAATGAGAGGAATTTGCAGCTTGTGGCAAAGCTGATCGAAAATGGTATGTCAATCGATAAAAACACGCTTATGACGTACAATCGGCTGTCGTTCCAAAATCCGAACGTGAATCTTTCCAATATCATTGAACTTAATAAATTGCAGATGCCAATCACGGAAGATAATGTAAGACAACTGCAAAATTATCACAATCTGGAACACAAGATCATAGATGGCGTAAGAGATGCCGCCGAGGAACTTGTGAAAACATATGAGCAAATTGTCGGGGAAGGCGCACAGGAGGGACCAGCGCTTACAAACGGCGCGAAGTTTATGGAACAGGTTCTTACGCTTTTGTCCGACGGGAGTACAGAGGAAGGCGCGGTTACCGCGAAAACGGATCAAAATGATGCGGCGGTAAACCCCGAAAACGGTGAAACGATCAAAGCCGGTGCAACAGCGGAAACCATTGAGGAGAACGGAAAGCCTGTAAATGCCGAAAACAGTGATAATTCCACAATCAATGCCAGCAATGATCATGAAGCTGCGGGAAAGATACAGGAAAAAGCTCAGGAGAATATACAGCAAGATACAAAACAGTCAGTTGATAACCAAGTGACCAATTCAGTCAATGAAAATATCAAAGAAGAACCTATGTTAAAACAACCGCAGACGGCAGACGGAGGCGCTGCAACGGAAAGCGCTAACAGAGAGGCAGTCAAGGAATTTGCCGGTCAGCTAAAGGCAGAGACGCCCGAGCATGTGCCGGATAAGGTGATTCAGTATATCAGCAGCGGGAAAGCGGATATCAAGGATATTAAGCAGTTGTTGACTGACACGGACATCGGAAAAACGCTGACGGCAGAGCAAAAGGCTAAAATTTTTGACTCTGAGCCGTTTAAAAGCTTGTTAAAGGATGGACTGCAAAAGCGGTGGAGCATTACGCCCGAGGAGATTGCAAGAGAGGGAAAGGTTGAGGAATTATACAATAAGCTGTTAAAGGAGTCCAACCAGCTCACAAAGCTTATGAATGAGGCGATGCAGTCTGCCGACGCGCATACAGCAAACGCGCCGGCGGCAAAGGCGATGGGAAATATCTCCGAAAATGTGGAGTTTATCAATCAGATGAACCAAATGTTTAACTATGTGCAGTTACCGTTAAAGTTTGGCGATTCACAGGCGCATGGTGATCTGTATGTGTACACCAACAAAAAAAATATGGCGAAAAAGGACGGGACACTCACAGCGTTTTTGCATCTTGATATGGATCATCTCGGTTCGCTTGATGTGAGCATTGTGCTACAGACCGAACGCAATAAGATTACGACGAAATTTTATCTCGATGAGGATTCGATTGCGCTTGTTGAGGAGCATATAGAAGAACTTAGCGCGCGGCTTGAGAAAAAAGGTTATAACTGTAAAAACATGATTTTGCAAAAAGACGAAGAGAAGACTGTGCTTGAGCATATTGAGGAACAGGTGGCGGCGGGAAGCGCTGTGCTAAGCTACCAGACATTTGACACTAGAGCATAAAATGAAAAATCAAGGAGATTTGCGTAATAATGGCTGAGGACAAGAATAAAAAAGTAAAACAGGCGGTTGCGCTGGAGTATGATCCGGCGGATAGCGCGCCAAGAGTGATCGCAATGGGACGCGGCGCGCTTGCGGAAAAAATTATCGCGCAGGCAAAACAGGCAGACGTGCCTGTGCACAGAGATGATAAGCTTGCGGAAACCTTGTCAAAGCTGCAGATTGGAGATATGATACCGCCTGAGCTTTATGAGGTTGTGGCGGAAATTCTCTTGTTTGTGGACAGTATGGATAAAATAAAGGCAAAAATAGCGGCATATCAAAAAACGAAATGAATATTTAATGATAAGCGATATAGGAGTGTTTGATGAACACTAGAAAAAAGGGTGCGGAGTATGAACAGGTGACGGCAGCGTATCTGCAAAACCAAGGGGTTAAAATATTGGAACGCAATTACAGAAACCGTCGCGGGGAAATTGATCTGATTGGAAAAGATAATGAGTATACGGTATTTTTTGAGGTAAAGTATCGAAAAAATGATGCGAAAGGCAGTCCGGCGGAGGCTGTAACTTTCACAAAGCGGCGAACGATATGCAGAGTAGCCGATTATTACCGCATGACGCACGGAATGGGGGAGTTTTCGGCAATACGCTATGATGTGATAGCGATAGAGGGAAGTCGAATAACGTGGTATAAGAATGCGTTTGAACATATTTATACGGAACGTTAAGATTTGGAGTGGAAAATGAATCAAGAATGGGGATATCATGTTAAAAAATATTGTCAGATGTGGAAAAAGGAATACATGCAGACTGGAATTTGACAAAGATAATCGGGAGATGGCGTATTTTACGTTTGCGGGAATCGAAAAAACGGGCATTGTGGAGCACTTTTTTTCGACGCGAATGGGCGGTGTGAGCACAGGACATACCGCGTCACTGAATTTCAGTTATTCACAGGGCGACAAGGACGAAAACGTTGACGAAAATTTTCGGCGGGCTGTCGCGCATTTCGGAAAAAAAGCGGAAGATATCGTGTGTTCCCAACAGACACATACGACAAACGTGCGCAGAGTGACATCTGCGGATAAGGGCAAGGGCGTTGTATGCGCACGCGATTATGCTGATGTAGATGGGCTGATCACAAACGAGAGCGGCATTATACTTGCTACTTTTTTTGCCGATTGTGTGCCATTATTTGTAGTTGACCCGGTCAGTCACTCGATAGGACTGTCGCACTCGGGCTGGCGGGGAACAGTCGGTAAAATGGGAAAGGTCACACTGGAGTGCATGGCGCGGGAATTCGGCGCCAAAGCAGAAGACGTGCATGTTGCGATAGCGCCTTCTATCTGTCAGAACTGTTATGAAGTCAGTGAGGACGTGGCGCTTGCTTTTGCGGAGGCATTTCCGAAAAATGATGCTATGGCGCGGGAATTTTTTCTGCGCTATCAGGACGAAGTTTCTCAAAAGGATATTGATACATGTCTGTTATATCAAAAAGAAAACGGAAAGTATCAGTTGAATCTGTGGTATGCAAATTTCAGGGTATTTCGCGACGCGGGCGTGCCCGATGAAAATATAGAAGTTACGGATGTGTGTACCTGTTGTAATCCGAACCTTTTGTTCAGCCATAGAGCAAGCATGGGAAAACGAGGAAATTTGGGAGCTTTTATGATGTTAGTATGAGAAAGTGAAATTTATGAAAAATTTTGGGAATAAGATGGCTCCAAGAAAGAGCTTTGACACGGAAAACTGGTTTATAGAGAGTTACCGCAGGCACCAAGGGCATCCGATGAAGATTTTGCTTTCTTTGTATCGGGGAAATTATCACAAGTTTGTTTTGGCGGTTATCTGTTTTTTTATCAAACATGCCTGTGTGTGGGTGCTGCCGATCGTGACGGCAAATATTATCAATGATGTAACTTCCGGGAATCCCGATACGATAAAAAACATCGTATTTTACACGATTTTTGAGGCAGTTTTAATCGGAATCAATGTGCCGATGAATTACCTCTATACCGCCTACAAAAGTCTTGCCACGCGCTATGTGGAAACGGGACTGCGAAAGGCGCTTGTGCGAAAGCTTCAGCAGTTGTCCATCGCGTATCATGTGGAAACACAGTCGGGGCGGCTGCATTCGAAAATAATGCGTGATGTGGAGGCTGTGGAGACGCTTTCCACACAGATGTTTTTAAGTATGTTAAATATTGCAATCAATATTGCGGTTGCGCTTGTGGTAACAGGCACGAAAAGTAAAACAGTGCTTGTGTTTTTTGTGTTTGCGGCGCCCGTGGCGGCAATCACGATGGTATCTTTTCGCAACGTTATGAGAAAGCGCAATACAGAGTTTCGTAAAGAGATGGAGGAAACGTCGGCGCGGATTATGGAGATGGTTCAGCTTGTGCCCGTGACCAGAGCGCACGCGCTGGAGGACAAGGAAGCTCAAAAGATGAGCGGACAGCTTCTTACCGTGGCGGAAAAAGGCTATCGGCTTGACGTGGTACAGGCGCTCTTTGGATCTGTCGGCTGGGCAGTCTTTCAGATTTTTCAAGTTGTCTGCCTTGCCTTTACGGGATATCTTGCCGTTAAGGGAAGCATCAAAGTCGGAGATATCACGCTGTATCAAAGTTACTTTGCAACTGTGGTCAATCAAGTGTCCGCGATTGTGACGCTTCTTCCGACGATCACTAAGGGAATCGAGTCCGTAAACTCCATTGGAGAGGTTCTCTTATCCGAAGATGTGGAGCAGAACGAAGGAAAAGAAAAATTGGAAAATGTGGAAGGCATCTTCGATTTTCAAAATGTCAGCTTTCACTATAAAAATAATGATAACAGCGTGCTTGAAAATTTTAATCTGCATGTGGAACAGGGAGAAACAATCGCTTTTGTCGGCGAGTCGGGAGCCGGAAAGTCAACGATATTAAACTTAGTCATCGGCTTTCATATGGCAGAGCATGGAACGTTGCTTTTGGACGGACATGATATCAGCAAGATTGATTTGCGCACTTACAGACAGCATCTTGCCGTGGTGCCGCAGACATCGATTCTTTTTTCCGGAACCATCAGAGAAAATATTACTTATGGCTGTGAAAACGTGAGTGAGGAAAGTCTGCGTGAAGTGATCAAGGCGGCAAATCTTGCAGAACTGATCGAGAGTCTGCCGAAAGGGCTTGACACGCAGGTAGGAGAGCATGGCGGAAAGCTTTCCGGCGGGCAAAGACAGCGCATTGCGATTGCGAGGGCGTTAATCCGAAATCCGAAGATTATTGTGCTGGATGAGGCGACCTCCGCGCTTGACAGCATTTCGGAGAAAATGATACAGGAGGCAGTCAACAATCTGGTAAAGGGAAGGACAACCTTTATCGTGGCGCACAGACTTTCAACCATTCGTGAAGCGGATAAGATTGCCGTGATCGCAAACGGCGGCTGTGTGGAATACGGTACATACGAGGAACTGATGGCGCTGAAAGGCGAATTTTACCGTATGAAGGTTATTCAGAGTTGAGAGCGGAAGGGAGATTGATAAAGATGAAGACGTTATTGGCAGGTATCATGTCAGTAGTGGGAGTTGTCACTTTGGGATTTGGTGTTGTTTCCATGACAAAGAAAGTAATTACTTACTCGATTACGGGGGCGGACGGACCGACAGCGGTCTTTGTTGCGGGAAAGTTTGGAAACGGGTTTGCATGGGCAATAACAGCGGTAGGTACTGTGCTGTTGGGAACGGCGTGTGCTTTGTTTGTGAGTGTGAGAAAGAAAGGAACAGAAAAATGAGTGAACAGAAGATAAAACCGTATATTCGGAATGCGAAGTATTATGAAACAGATCAGATGCGTATTATCCACCATTCCAACTATATTCGCTGGATGGAGGAGGCGAGAATTGACTACTTAAGTCAACTAGGGATATCCTGTGGGAAATTAGAAGAAATGGGCATCATCATTCCTGTGGTTTCCGTGTCGTGCCAATACAGAAATATGGTACACTTTGATGAAGACGTTATCATAGAAGTAAAGGTTGAAAAATATACGGGCGTGAAGCTTGATTTATCTTATACGATTACCAATGCCGTAACCGGCGAGCTTTGCACCACGGGGACAAGTTCCCATTGTTTTCTCAACAACGAATATCGTGTTGTCTGGTTAAAAAAGGAATATCCTGAGATTGATGCAATGTTTCGAAAAATGGTTATGCTGTAAAAAAGACAGATATAAAGGAGATTGCATGGAAACACTCAAAAAAAGCTTCAAAATATCGCTTGCTGCCGTGCTTGCGATTGCGCTTGCGGACAGATTGGGCTTAAAGTATTCGGCTACAGCGGGCATTATCACTGTGTTAAGCATCCAAAATACAAAGCGCGAAACGATTTGGACTGCGTTAAGGCGGGCGGGTGCGCTAATCTGTGCATTTCTTTTGGCGGCATTGTGTTTTTACATGGTGGGATATAATGTTGCGGCTTTTGCAATTTATCTTTTTTTCTTTGCCCTGTTTTGTTTTTCAACAGGCTGGGTGGAAGCGCTTGCGATGGTTTCCGTGCTTGTGACGCATTTTCTCACGGAAAAAAACATGTCGATGGAGAGCCTCATCAATGAAGTGTTGCTGTTTTTCATCGGAACTACGTTCGGTATCCTTGTAAATCTGCATCTGCACAGAAAAAGGCATCAATTTACAATGCTTTCGGACGAGGTTGACCGTCAGATTAAAGGAATTTTGCACCATATGTCCGAATGGCTTCCCAGAGAAGACCGCGGCGATTATCAGAGCGATTGTTTTGAACGGCTTGATGATGCACTGTCCGAGGCGAAGCTTTGCGCAATCAATAACTATAATAATTCCATGTTTTCCAATGATACGTACGAGATTGACTACATCAAAATGCGCGAGGAGCAGAGCGTTATTTTGAAGGAAGTTTATAAAAATATCAAAGGACTCAAATATCTTCCGCAACAGGCAGTTCAGGTGGCCGCACTGATTAGGAAAATTGAGGAAGGCTATCACCGTGAGAATACTGTGGAGGGACTGCTTACAAAGACCGACGCATTTCTAAAACGTATGGCGACGCGCCCGCTGCCGCAGACAAGAGAGGAATTTGAGGCAAGAGCGGTTTTATTTTATATATTAAAACAACTGGAAAATGTACTGCGGTTGAAGTATGATTTTGTGATAAACAGAAAGTCGGTACATGGAATGAGAAAAGGAGTAGGATATGGGATATATCGAAGAAACGAATGAATTAAAGCTGGATTTTAAAAAAATTGCGGGTATGAAGGGACAGGAAGTGCTTCCGGTTGCCATTCAGAATGCGGATACGAACGAGGTGATCCTTGTTGCCTATACAAATGAGGAGGCGCTTCTTGAGTCGATAAAATTGCGCCGGCTTGTGCTCTGGAGCACGTCACGCAATGAACTTTGGCATAAAGGAAAAACTTCGGGAAATGAATTTGAACTTTTGGAAATTTTTGTAAATTGCGAACAGAATTCGCTTGTTTATAAGGTACGCCCGTTGAACGGAAACATATGCCATACGTCCTATAACGGTGTGGCAAATAACTGCTTTTACAGGCAGCTTGATATGGAGAGCATGGAGCTTGTGAACCTAAATGAACAGAAAAATCGGGAATAAAGAATATAAAATCAGTTGACAGCAAAAGGCAATAAAGGTTATACTCTGTTAATATGTAATGCGTAACAAGGAACAACGAACATGATACATAGAAAGGATTAAACACGGAAAATGAAAAAAATAAAGGTATATGCAAAGACAACACTCTGCGTAGCGATGAGCGCGGCAATATTGTTTATGGACATGGGAACACCGGTATTTGCGGCAGAGGATACGCAGCAGGAGGAAACAGAACAGGCGCAGGAAATACAGGACGAAGAATTTGCAGAATATGACAGTACAGAGGTGGATGAAACAGAAACTTTCATAGCACAGACAACAGCGGAAGAAGAAAGAACGGAAGAAATAAAGACAGAGGAAATGACACCGGAAGAGGTTTTGACAGAGGAACTGTCAATAGAAGCAGCGGAAATTGAAACGGAAGTTGAAGAAAGCATACAAAACCTTGCAGCTTCAGGCGCAGATATTGCACATGGTGAGTATAAGGAAAATGGAAGTAATCTTACATGGGTAATTGACAAAAACGGCAAACTGACCGTGGAAGGAATAGGAGATTTTGCAGAAACCCAGTACAAGCCTTGGCACGACAATGCAAAAGATATTAAGTCAGCTGTCATTAAGGTAACAGGTTTGGGAAATGCCCGCAATATGTTTGCTGATTGCGAGAATTTGAAGAACGTGGATTTCAGCGGTTGGCATATGTTCAGCGTTACTGATATGCGCGAAATGTTTTCCGGATGCGAAAAACTGACAAGTTTGGACTTCAGTGGTTGTGACATGAGTAACGTTAAAAATATGAGTAATATGTTTTATCATTGCACGAGTTTGATAAGTGTGGATTTTAAGGGGTTTAATACAAACCGTGTTACTGATATGAGTGAAATGTTTTCGGAGTGCTTTAATCTCAAAAGTGTAAATTTTAGCAGTTTTTATACAGGCGGCGTTACTGATATGAACGGTATGTTTTTTAATTGCGAAAGTTTGACCAGTTTGGATTTAAGCGGTTTCGATACAAGCAACGTTTACGATATGCAGTATATGTTTGCGGGATGCAAAAGTTTGACCAGTTTGGATTTAAGCAGCTTTAATACAAGCCGTGTGACGCAAGGAACAGGATTGGTGGAAACCGATAAAGCTTATGCCCTCACGAAAATATACACCCCGCGGAACTTAAATGTATCTGTTACTTTAGACGGAGACTGGTACGATGTAAACGGCAACACTTACACGGAACTTCCTAAAGGGCGGGCGGATTCTATATTGCTATGCAAAAACACGAAGCCTCAGAGCGTCATAGCATATATTACTGCTCAAAAGACAAAGACAGAATACATCTGTGGTGAAACATTGGATATCAATGATATTACAGTTACCTATTATGGTGCGGACGGAACGATAAAAAAGCTTGCGCAGACGGAATACACAACCAATGTTTCTCAAATCAGCATGGAAACGCCAGGGGAGAAGACTTTGACCGTAACCTACAAGCCTTCCGAGGGAGAAGCGTTGACCGCAGACATTCCGATCATTATAAAGGGTAAAGTAAAAATCTCTGGAATTGAGATCCAGAACAGCGTTTATAATAAGCGCCCTGTATCATACACAGGAACAGCGAAAGTAGAAGCAAACGGCACAGATGTGACTAGAACAGTCAAACTGACTTATATCTATAGCGGCACACAGGCAGATGGCAGCGCCTATTCAAATACGAAGAAAGCGCCTGTCAATGCCGGAAACTATAAGCTGACCGTTTCTGTCTCGGGAGATAATGATGATTATACGGGCAGTGTGGAGTATTCATTTACAATTGCAAAAGCGCCCATCACAGTCACGGCATGCGATTTAGGGCTAAAAATCGGCGCATCACTTCCGCAAGAAAAGGATTACAAATACGGAACTACAGGACTTCTTGAGGGCGACAGTCTAATCACGGAGCCAAAGGTTACATGTAATGTTGTCGATAACACAATGGCAGCAACCTATATCATTGCTGTTTCCGGCGCGGATGCAGGCATGAATTATATGATTACATACCAAAATGGTACGTTGACTGTTAATGAAAATGGCGAAACTGCAGAATACTATACCGTTACTTTCAGTTTGTCAGGACATGGAAGCAATATAACGAATACGGGCATTAAGGGCGGCAGTTTGCTCAAAAAGCCACAGAATCCATTGGCAAAGGGTTACACATTCACAGGTTGGTACAAAGATCCGATTTGTACTGATTTATGGGATTTCGACAATGACACATTAGAGGCCGACACCATAATCTATGCAGGCTGGACAGCAAACGATACAGACGATGATGATGACTGGAAAGACAAGGACGATTCTTCGTATTCATACAGTAAGCGGACAGATTTAGCATCTGTTGCAACGATAGCAGATATCAAGGCAAAGGTTTATGACGGTGACGCATATGAACCTGTTGTCAAAGTAACGGCAACGATAGACGGAAAAAAGACAACACTAACAGAGGGCGCAGACTATCGCGTAATTTACCGGAACAATACTAACGCAGGTGATGATGGCAAAGTCATTGTCAAAGGAAATGGCATCTATAAAGGCGAAATTGATAAAACCTTCACAATTACAAAAAAGCCGGTAAAGAAACTTAAAGTTCTTACAGGTGACGTTGCGGGAATCGCCAACTTGGCGACCGCCGATTTATCGACGCTTCCCATTTACGTTTATGACGGTACAAAACGCCTACAGCAGGGGGAAGATTATACACTTTCTAATCAGCAGTCCATAAAACCAGGTGTTGTACAAGTAGATGTGACAGGTGTCAATAACTATGATGGTGTGGTGATTGCAAAATTTAATGAACATGAGAACGGCACACAGCTTATCACCGCAGAAAACGTAAAACTTGACAAAACAATCGTAGCATACACCGGAAAAGCAGTTAAACCTGAAGTAACGGTAACCGTAAATGGCGAAAAACTTACAAACAAGGCTTACAAAGTGCAGTACCAGAATAACAAGGACGCCGGAACCGCTTATGTTATCGTGACAGGAAAGGGTACATATAAAGGAAAGGCAGTTGTACCGTTTACGATCAAAGCAGAAACCATTGTAAGCGCAAATGATTTTATAATCAAAGAAATTCCGGTAAAGACCTATAACGGCAAGCAGCAGAAGCCTTCGGTAAGCGTGACCATCAAAAAGAACGGTAAAGACAAAAAGCTTTCCAAGAAGGATTACACAATTGTTTATCAGAATAATTTACACGCAGGAGAGGCAACTGTCATCGTGAAGGGAAAAGGCAACTATGCAGGATTGCGTGCGACAGCCAATTTTACGATTAATCCACAGCAAATGAAAAAAGCCTCTCTCAAGGGAACGCAGAATAAGCTTGTTCTTACCTATAATAAGCGTGAGCTCAAAATGGGAACAGACTACGGAAAACCCGTATATGGCACAGAAAGCAAAAATAAAGTTGAAGTAACAATCATAGGAAAAGGTGATTTTACAGGAACAATGACAAAAAAAATAAAGACAAAATAAAATAATTATTATTAAAAAACAGCAGCGAATTTAAACACGGTTCGCTGCTGTTTGTAATCTTGCCATATTCGCCGTATGTGGCAAGATTTTTATATTGACAGCTTTTTTATATGGACTTATAATCGTATTGTATACAATATCCCAAGTATACGGAAAGCATAGGTGTAACATGGACTTGAATAAAAAGAAAATCCATAGACGGAGTCTGTTGTGTGTCATGGTGTTCATCATGGCGTTGATCAGCAGCTTTGGCGTGATGGCTTCACAGACAAAGGACATAACGCGTGTAGAAATTGAATTTAGCGAAGAAGAATTGGAATATATTAAACAGGGAAAAAAGATAAGGCTTGTAAACTTTTCAACCAGAGCGCCGGTTTCTTATAAAGAGGACGGAGAACTGCAAGGCATTTCCATAGACCTTATGAAATGGATTGAAGTCAACACAGGTCTTCATTTTACATATTTGGAACTTCCTGTGGGCGCCAATCCCGTCGAGTATATTACACAAGGAAATGCCGAAGTTGCAGTCGGCGTTTTTCGTTATGGAGATAATTTGAATAATCCCGATATCGTGCTGACGGACACTTTTTTTGCAAGCGATGTGGTTCTTGTCGCAAAAAAAGGTGCGGCAATCGATATGAGCAAGCCCTTGAAAGTGCTTGTGCCCAAGGGATATCGTATGGGATATCAGTTTTTGACGGATAACTATCCGAATTATGAAGTGTCGTATGCGGAAAATATGGATGAGGGGCTCAAGGCAGTTCAAAAGGGAACTGCGGATTTGATGTTTCAGAGTGTCTATGTCACGGACGAGTATTTAAAAAGACCTTCGTACAGTGATTTGATGCTGTATAAAAGTTCTGTGATACAGGAAGAACTTGCGTGCGCGGTGCTGTCGAGCGAAGATCCGGCGCTCGTGAACATTCTGAATAAAGCGATCGCAGCGATGCCGGAGGAGTATACACGTCAGTTGATCGTGGACTATACGATTACAAGAATGTATTATCCAACCATTTCGGAGCAGATTGAGAATAATCCGATGCTTTTTATTGCGATAGGCGTTATCATACTGGGACTTATTATTGTGGTGATTTTATTTGTGAGGCTGCACAGTCGCAGTAAGATGATGGGGCTTATGTTCCAACATGATGAATACCTGAAAAACATTACCAACAATATTAACGGCGGACTAGTGAGCATCACAAAGAAAGACGGCTTTCGGGTGACTTTTGCAAACGACAGATTTTGGCAAGTGGTAGGTGGGGAGGACTGCACACCGGAAACGGACAGCCTGTTTTTGGATTATATCTGCGACGAGGATCGGGACAGCGTTGCGGCAGGCTTGGAGAAGGCGTGGCTTGACGGGAAAATGCTGGAACTTAAATTTAACATCAAAAGCAATGATGAGAAAATGCCAATCCTGTTAAGAGGAACGAAAAACAGTGACTTAAATGGTCAACAAAATATTACTTGCGTGCTGATTGATTACAGCAGACAGCAGGCGTTAAAAGAAGTATTGGAAGATGAAAAAGAGATGTACAAGCTGTTTATGGAGGACTCGAGAGATATTGTCTTTTATGGGGATTGCAAGACAAGCGAGTATACATGGCCGTCGTTTTATGAAGAACGTTTCGGCGTTGTGCCGCCGCAATTTATTTATGACGGAAAAGAGGCGGAAGCATTTAAGGACATTATTGCTGAGGAGGATATGGAACGCTTTTTAATGGTGTTTGAGGAGCTTAAAGGCAGCAAACGGAAAGCGGAAACAAGAGTGCGGCTTAAAACTGCGAAGGGTGAGTATCGCTGGTATCGGGTAAAATTAAACTGTATGGAGAAAAACGGAAAACTGTATCGCATACTTTGCAGAATGACGGATATCGATAAGGAAGTCAATCGGATGCAGCGGTTAAGTGATGCTTCGATGCGGGATAAGCTGACAGGGCTTTATAACAAAAATGCATTTTATTCACTTGTGAAAAAATATATGGAGAATGAGCAGAAAAAGAGCGTACTTTTGTTCCTGGATCTCGATAATTTTAAAAGTGTGAATGACCAAATGGGTCATTTAATGGGGGATGAAATTCTGATCCGGGTGGCGGCAGGTATCCGAAATATCTTTCGAAGTGATGATATTATATCGCGTTTCGGCGGTGATGAGTTTATTATATTTATAAAGGACAGCGATGAAGCTGTGGCAGAGAGTAAAATACAACATCTGAGAGAGGAGATTATGCGCATCAAGGAAGATTGTCATGCAGAAAATACCGGTCTTTCTGCTTGCATCGGCGTGGGTATTTATCCGGATGATTCACAGGATGTGGAGCAGCTTGTGTCAAAAGCGGATGAAGCGATGTATTATGTAAAACAGAACGGTAAGAACGGGTATGCGTTTTACCGGGATATTAAAGGCAACGCAGAACTTTAAAAATCCGGTTGACAAATGAAACATCAATGTTTATAATCACTTTATAGTAAAAGGCTGAGAAGAGAATAAGTAGCTTTTGCGGAAACCAACAGAAAGTAGCCGGGTGATGAGAGGCGCAGGGGAAAACATCAGTGAATACATCTCGGAGCTGCACACCAAAATCATGAATTTGAGAGTAGGCTGTGACGGAGCACCCGAACGTTATATTGGGAGGAGTATCGGATTTTTGGTGATTGCTCTTTAAATCCCGTACTTATTGAGGCACAGGATGTGAGTTCTGTGTAAATAAAGGTGGTAACACGTGGTAAACAACCTCGTCCTTTGAATGAAGATGATTCAAGGACGAGGATTTTTTGTTTGGAAAAAGGAGGAAAACAAAATGCAGTTGTATGATGAATTGGTAGCAAGAGGACTGATCGCACAGGTGACAGATGAAAAGGAAATTAAGGAACTGATCAATTCCGGAAAGGCAGTATTTTATATTGGCTTTGATCCGACGGCGGACAGCCTTCATGTCGGACATTTTATGGCGCTTTGTCTGATGAAGCGTCTGCAAATGGGCGGAAACAAGCCGATTGCGCTTCTTGGAGGCGGCACGGGTATGATCGGTGACCCGTCGGGAAAGACGGATATGCGGAAGATGCTCACAAAAGAGGATATTGACCACAATATCGAGTGTTTTCAAAAGCAGATGAGCCGCTTTATTGAGTTTGGTGAAGACAAGGCGATCATGGTAAACAACGGCGACTGGCTGTTAGATTTAAATTATGTGGAACTTTTAAGAGAAGTAGGACCGCATTTCAGCGTCAACAGAATGCTTGCGGCGGAGTGCTACAAGCAGCGTATGGAGCGTGGCTTGAGCTTTTTGGAGTTTAATTACATGATTATGCAGAGCTATGACTTTATGGAGCTTTTTAAAAGATATGGCTGCAATATGCAGTTTGGCGGCGATGACCAGTGGAGCAACATGCTTGGCGGTACAGAGTTGATTCGCCGTAAACTTGGAAAAGACGCATATGCGATGACGATTAATCTGCTGTTAAATTCAGAAGGCAAAAAGATGGGAAAGACAGAATCGGGCGCAGTGTGGCTTGACCCCGAAAAGACTTCACCGTATGATTTCTACCAGTACTGGAGAAACGTTTCTGACGCGGATGTCATAAAATGCATTAAGATGCTCACATTCCTTCCGCTTGAAGAGATTGAGAAGATGGAGAAATGGGAGGGCAGCGAGCTGAATAAGGCGAAAGAGATTCTTGCGTTTGAACTGACGCAGCTTGTGCACGGAACAGATGAGGCAAACAAAGCGCAGGAGGCGGCAAAAGCGTTGTTTGCAGGAGGCGCAAACTCGGAAAACATGCCAAAGACCACGCTTTCGGACGACGACTTTGCAGACGGAAACATTGATATTCTCTCGCTTCTTGTAAAAGCCGGAATGACTGCATCAAAATCGGAAGCAAGACGTGCCGTGGAACAAGGCGGCGTGTCTGTAAACGGCGAGAAAGTGACCGACGTGAAAGCTGTCTATGCAAAAGACGCATTTAACGAGGAGTTCATTGTAAAGAAGGGTAAGAAGAGTTTTCAGAAGATTTGTCTGTAATCAGAAGAAAGCGTCGCTGTACAGCGACGCTTTCTAGACCTTATAAATTTCCATATCCGCATTATAATATTCAATAATGCGCTGAATCTTATCGGTCGGATTCATAACGGCTTCCATCGAAATATCGTGATTCATAAAGTCAATGACAGAGGCTAAAAACTTACTCATATCCGCTTCCATATAATAAGGCTTTTTCAAAAGTTCAGGCGGACGGTAGCTTAGGTTGGTTGTAATAACTTTGTCAAACACACCGTCTTCATATGCCTTATCAAATGCGGCAAGACCGTTTGTGAACAGTCCGAATGTGGTGCAGATAAACACACGTCTTGCCTTCATCGCTTTCAACTGTTTTGACGTATCAAGCATACTGTCGCCGGAAGAAATCATATCGTCAATGATGATAATATCTTTTCCCTCAATATCATTTCCCAAAAATTCGTGCGCAACAATCGGATTTTTCCCGCCCACAATGGTAGAGTAGTCGCGGCGTTTATAAAACATACCGGTATCGGCGCCGATTACTGTTGAAAAGTAGATTGCCCTGTCAAGTGCGCCCTCGTCGGGTGAGATTACGATAATATGATCCTTGTCCAGCACTAAATCCTTTTCTGAGCGAAGAAGCGCTCTTGTAAACTGATAGTGTGCCGTGAAATTGTCAAACCCGCTTAAAGGGGCGGCGTTTTGGATTCGCGGATCATGTGCGTCGAACGTGATGAAATTGTTGACGCCCATATGCGCAAGCTCTTTAAATGCATAGGCGCAATCCAAACTTTCCCTTCCGGAGCGTCTGTGCTGGCGTCCCTCGTATAAAAAGGGCATGATAACGTTAATACGGTGCGCATTGCCGTTTGTAGCGGCGATCACGCGCTTTAAATCTTGGTAATGGTCATCGGGCGACATATGGTTTACATAACCATGCATGTTGTAGGTCAGACTGTGATTGCACACGTCAACCAGAATATATAAATCTTTTCCGCGAACCGTTTCTTCCAAAACCGCTTTTCCCTCTCCGCTGTTAAAACGGGGAACAGAAAAACGGAAAAGATAATCCTTTTCCACGTATCCTTGAAACGCTGGATCATTGTTATATACATTGTTTATGCTGTTTCTGTGTTCTACGATATAATCATTTACTTTTTTGCCAAGTTCGGCTGCACTGTCTAACACCATAAGCTTTAAAGGCGCAACGGGCATTGTATTTTCAATTTCATTTAAACGGGGCATTATTCTGTTTCCTTTCTCGTATGTTACATTTATTTTATATCATTCAGGTAGTGACACGTCAAGAAAAATCTTGTACTATATAAGTGTGAGATTTAGCTTAATAATAAAGAGGACAAAAATCTATGAAAAAACAGCACATGCACATTGTGGATAAAATAGAATCCGGGAGCATCGCGGAGGAACTGGAGATTGAAAGCGGCGACGTGCTTCTCGAAATAAACGGAAATAAAATTGAGGATATTTTTGACTACCAGTATTACATACAGGACGAGTATATTGAGGTGTTGATCCGCAAGCAGTCCGGAGAAGAGTGGCTTTTGGAGATTGATAAGGACTACGACGAGGATTTGGGTATCACTTTTGAAAACGGGCTGATGGACGATTACCGTTCGTGCCACAATAAATGCATTTTTTGTTTTATCGACCAGATGCCGCAGGGAATGCGGGATACGCTTTATTTTAAGGACGACGACTCGCGGCTTTCTTTTTTACAGGGCAATTATGTGACGCTCACCAATATGTCGGATGACGACATCGAGCGCATTATCAAATATCGTCTTTACCCGATTAACGTATCTTTTCAGACAACGAATCCCGAGCTGCGCTGCAAAATGTTAAACAATCGTTTTGCGGGCGAGGCGTTAAAAAAAGCATGGAAACTTGCCGAAGCCGGAATAACCATGAATGGTCAGATTGTCCTTTGCAAAGGCGTCAATGACGGCGCGGAGCTTGAGCGCAGTATCCGTGATTTGGCAAACTATCTACCGACGCTTGAGAGCGTATCCGTGGTGCCTGTAGGACTTTCGAAATTTCGGGAGGGGTTATATCCCCTAGAGCCGTTTACAAAAGAAGATGCAAAAGAAGCGCTTAAGACAATTCATACATGGCAGGACAAGCTTTATCCCGAATATGGTCTGCATTTTATCCATGCGAGTGACGAGTGGTATATCATGGCGGACGAGGAGCTGCCGTGCGAGGAGCGTTATGATGGCTATCTGCAGCTGGAAAACGGCGTTGGGATGCTTAGGCTTTTACTGGACGAATTTGACGAGGCATTTGAGGAAATCAGGCATGAGAAAGAGCGTGTTTTCGGCATTGGAAAAAGAGAACTTTCGATTGCGACGGGAATGCTTGCATACCGCTTTATCAAAGAGATGGCGGATAAGATCATGACGGAATTTGACAATATTACAATCCATGTTTATCCCATCAAAAATGACTTTTTCGGAGAAATGATCACTGTGTCGGGCTTGCTTACGGGGCAGGATTTAAAGGCGCAGCTTACAGGACAGAATTTAGGAGAGCGGCTGCTGCTTCCGCAAAATATTTTAAAGAGCGGAGAACCCGTATTTCTGGACGATATGACGACGGGAGAACTGGAAAAAGCTTTACAAGTGCCGATAGATATTGTAAAATCAAGCGGAAAGGATTTTATAGATTCCATATTTTACCGGAAATAGATTTAAAAATTATGAGAGGTTGTAATATAAATGGAAAAAAACAGTAAAAAGCCGATTGTCGCGGTTGTTGGGCGTCCGAATGTAGGGAAATCCACGCTATTCAACGCCCTTGCGGGAGAAAAAATTTCAATCGTAAAGGATACGCCGGGCATTACAAGAGATCGGATTTATGCCGATGTCAGTTGGCTGAATTGGAATTTCACATTAATCGATACAGGAGGAATTGAGCCCGACACCAAGGATATCATTCTCTCACAGATGCGCGAACAGGCGCAGATTGCGATTGATACGGCGGACGTGATTCTTTTTATGGTAGATGTCAAACAGGGACTTGTTGATGCGGACGCGAAGGTTGCGGATATGCTGCGGCGGAGTCGAAAACCGATTGTGCTGGTAGTAAACAAGGTTGACAGTTTTGCCAAATATGAGGCGGATGTGTATGAGTTTTATAATCTGGGCATCGGCGACCCGCACGCGATTTCGGCGGCAAACAGAATGGGCATCGGAGAAATGCTTGACGCAGTGACGGATTTGTTTGACAAAGATGCGCTTGAGGAGGAGGAAGATGACAGACCGCGCGTGGCAATCGTGGGAAAGCCGAACGTGGGAAAATCTTCCATTATCAATAAAATTACGGGCGAGAACCGTGTGATTGTTTCCGACATTGCGGGAACGACAAGAGATGCGATTGACACGGAAATCAATTATAAGGGCAAAGAGTACGTCTTTATCGATACGGCGGGACTTCGGCGCAAAAATAAGATTAAGGAAGAACTGGAGCGGTTTATGATCATCCGTACAGTCAGCGCTGTGGAACGTTCCGATGTGGTCATTCTCGTGATCGACGCGACAGAGGGCGTGACCGAACAGGACGCGAAGATTGCGGGCATTGCGCATGACAGGGGAAAAGGCATTATCATAGCGGTAAACAAGTGGGATGCGATCGAGAAGGATGATAAGACAATCTATCGGTTTACCGAGAAAGTCAGAAATATTCTGTCCTTTATGATGTATGCGGAGATTGTTTTCATCTCAGCGGTTACGGGACAGCGAATCGGAAAGCTGTTTGAAACGATTGATATGGTGATTGAAAATCAGTCGCTGCGCATATCGACCGGTGTAGTCAATGAGATTGTCAGTGAGGCAGTTGCATTACAGCAGCCGCCTTCCGATAAGGGGAAACGATTGAAAATTTTTTATACAACACAGGTTGGTATCAAGCCGCCGACCTTTGTGGTGTTTGTGAATAATAAGGAACTGATGCATTTTTCTTACACCAGATACCTTGAGAATCAAATCAGAGAGGCATTCGGTTTTAAGGGAACCTCGCTGAAATTTATCATTAGGGAACGCAAAGATGAAAAATAAATTTTTATCTTCGGATGAAAAATAGACTTTGGTCTGAATAAACAATTTGCGGGAAAGGCAAGATGAAAATAATGATACGATTGATATGTTTATTGATAGGCTATGCGTTTGGGTGCTTTCAAACGTCCTACATTTATGGAAGACTGCACGGAATTGATATCCGAAATTACGGGAGCGGAAACGCTGGTACGACGAATTCGCTGCGTGTTCTCGGAAAAAAGGCAGGAATTATCGTTTTGCTTTGCGATATGTTAAAGACAGGACTTGCGATCATTCTGGTGCGAGTTTTGTTTCGGGAACAGTACGGCGATATCTTGTATCTGCTTGCGATTTACGCGGCGGCGGGTTCCGTTTTAGGTCATAATTTCCCTTTTTACTTAGGGTTTAAGGGCGGAAAAGGCATTGCGTGCACGGCAGGACTGATCATATTTTTTCATCCCTATCTGGTTTTGCCACAGGCAGTCAGTTTTCTGACCATCTTTTTTACGACGCATTATGTGTCGCTCGGTTCCCTTGTCACAGAAGTGTTGCTTGTTGTGGAGATGGTTCTTTTCGGGCAGTTGGGTGTGTTCGGCATGTCCCAGCGTGCATTAAACGAACTTTATATTGTAACGATATTATTGGCGGCGCTTGCGTTTTGGGGGCACCGTGCAAACATCAAGAGGCTTATTCACAAGGAAGAACGCAAAACATATTTAACCAAAAAAGAAAAAGATGCGCAGTAGAAATGGAGGATTAAAATGGCGAAAGTAGGGATTATAGGAGCCGGAAGCTGGGGAATTGCGTTGTCTGTGCTGTTACACAATAACGGTCACGAGATTACCGTGTGGTCGGCGCTTGAAAACGAGATTGAAATGTTAAACCGCGACCATGAGCAGAAAGAGAAACTGCCGGGCGTAAAGCTTTCCGAGGATACATGCTTTACAACGGATTTAGCGAAAGCAGTGGACGGCAAAGATATCCTTGTGCTCGCGGTACCGTCCTCATTTACGAGAAGTACGGCGCATCTCATGAAAGCGCATGTGGCAAAAGACCAAATTATCGTAAATGTGGCAAAGGGTATTGAGGAATCAACATTGATGACACTCTCACAGGTAATCGAGGACGAAATCCCACAGGCAGATGTCGCCGTTTTATCGGGACCATCCCATGCGGAGGAGGTCGGCAGAGGCATTCCCACAACAATCGTGGTGGGAGCAGGTACGAAGAAGACTGCCGAGTATATTCAGAATGTGTTTATGAGCGATGTGTTCCGTGTCTATACAAGCCCCGATGTGCTTGGCATTGAGCTTGGCGCGGCATTGAAAAACGTCGTTGCGCTTGCAGCGGGAATCGCTGACGGACTTGGTTACGGTGATAATACGAAGGCGGCGTTGATTACGCGCGGTATTACGGAAATCGCAAGACTTGGCATTGCGATGGGCGGAAAATTCGAAACATTCTGCGGACTTTCCGGAATTGGCGACTTGATCGTGACTTGTGCAAGTATGCACAGTAGAAACAGGCGTGCGGGCATTCTGATCGGTCAGGGAAAGACCATGGACGAGGCGATGGACGAGGTTAAGATGGTTGTCGAGGGCGTATTCTCCGCAAAGGCGGCAATGGGACTTGCAAAAAAATACGATGTGGAGCTTCCGATCATCGAACAGGTAAACGAAGTGCTCTTTGACAACAAGAGTGCGGCGACGGCAGTGCGGGATTTAATGCTTCGGGATAAAAAAATAGAAACAGTCAGTGATGATGAATGGAACTAGAGTGAATGGAGGATTGAAATGGAAAACACAGCATTTAGCAGTACACAGGATTATGTGGCAAGCGAGGAGCTTTTATCAAGCGTGAATGTGGCAATCGCGTTGAAAAAGCCGCTTTTGATCAAAGGAGAGCCGGGCACGGGTAAAACAATGCTTGCTCAGGCTGTGGCAAATTCACTCGGAAAGCCCCTGATCATATGGAATATCAAATCGACGACGAAAGCACAGGACGGATTGTATATGTACGATACCATTCAGCGATTGTACGACGGACAGTTCGGCGAGGAAGGCGTTGACGATATCGCGAGATATATTAAGCTTGGAAAACTCGGTGAGGCGTTTGAGAGCGAGGAACAGGTTGTGCTTTTGATTGACGAGATCGACAAGGCGGATCTTGAGTTTCCGAACGACCTTTTATGGGAGCTTGACCAGATGGAGTTTTATATTCACGAAACAAAGCGCACGGTAAAGGCAAAGCACAGACCGATTGTGATCATTACGTCCAATGCGGAAAAGGAGCTGCCCGACGCCTTTTTGAGAAGATGTATATTCCACTATATTAACTTCCCCGATGAAGCGCTGATGGAGGAGATTATCAAGACGCATTATCCCGATGTGGAGGAAAATCTCATGAAAAATGCGATGAAGGTATTTTACGATATTCGCGCCCTTCGCGATATCCGCAAAAAGCCGAGCACGTCGGAATTGATCGACTGGATTAATGCATTGCAGATTGGCGGCATCTCCGCCGATACGCTTCGCGAAAAGCTTCCGTTTGTGGGAGTAGTCGTTAAGAAAGATGAGGATTTGGAAACTGTAAAAAATATGAGCAATCTTTGATAGAGGAATGTGAATGTTTGCAAAATTTTTCTATACTTTAAAGGAAAAAGGACTTGAGGTAACGCTCAGTGAGTGGCTGGACTTACAGGCAGCGCTGGACAAAGGACTCTGCGAGAGTTCTCTGACACAGTTTTACTATGTGGCAAGAATGATTTTGGTAAAGAGTGAAACCGAGTTCGACAAATTTGATATGGCGTTTGAGGAATGCTTTAAGGGCATCAAAAGCGAAACGGAAGTCGGAAAGAACATGCTTTCGTGGCTTGATAAGCCTGAAATGAGCGCATTGCTTCATGAGGAGGAAAAGCACTGGCTCAATCAGATTGAGGAAATCCATGTTGACAAGGACGATGTTGAGGAGAAGTTTAAGGAGCGCTTGAAGGATCAGAACGAGGAGCATAACGGCGGAAATTTCTGGATCGGCACGATGGGAAAGACGCAGTTTGGAAACACGGGCGGAAATGTCGGCGGTGTGAGAGTCGGCGGCGCAACAGGCTATCAGTCGGCGTTTGCTGTTATCGGCGCGAGAAAGTATAAGGATTTCCGTGACGACAGGGTGATCGACAACAGACAGTTTCAGATGGCTTTGCGCAGACTTCGGCAGTTTTCCACGAAGCTTGATATTCCCAAGACGGAGCTTGATATCGATATAACGATTGACAAGACCTGTAATAACGGCGGATATCTGCAGATTGAGATGATGAAACCGCGCAAGAATGCTGTAAAGCTGATGCTGCTTATGGATTCGGGCGGTACGATGATACCGTATACAAAACTGATGAATGATCTGTTCCAGTCAGTCAATAAGTCGAATCATTTTAAAGATGTAAAAGTGTACTATTTCCATAACTGTATTTATTCCAAGCTGTATAAGACACCCGAGTGCGAAAACGGCGACTGGATTGATACGGACTGGCTCTTTCGGAATGCGGGCAGTGATTATAAGGTCATCATTGTCGGCGACGCGGCGATGGCGCCCGAGGAGCTTTACTCCGAAACGGGAAATTACAGAGGTCCAAACGGCGGACTTTCGGGATATCAATGGCTGCAGCTTGTGAAACGACATTACAAAAAGGTTGTGTGGATGAATCCCAAAATGGCTCCCGGCAGAGCACCCTGGCGTGAAGCAGAAACTGCCGTAAAAGAAATCTTTCCGATGTATAAGCTGACCGTGAAAGGTTTAAATGAGGCAATGGTAAAACTCATGGCTAATAAATAATAAAAGCAAGAATTAAAAAAGAACCGTCTAGGTTCTTTTTTTGTCCAACACTGCATAAGCTTAATTAGATTTGAAAATGAAGTATTCTGAACAGAAATAAAGAAAGGGGAAAATATGAGCAAGCTTGATGCAAGTCAGGAATTTAATTTATACAGGGATATCAGTCAGCGAACGGGAGGCGAAATCTACATAGGCGTGGTGGGACCTGTCAGAACGGGAAAATCCACCTTTATCAAGCGTTTTATGGATTTAATGGTTATTCCGCACATGGAGAATGAACATGAACGGACGAGAACGCTTGACGAACTGCCGCAGAGCAGCGGCGGAAAGACGATTACGACAACCGAGCCGAAGTTTATCCCGAAAGAAGCGGCTGACGTTGAAATCAGTGACGGTATTAATGTAAAAGTGCGGCTGATCGACTGTGTGGGTTATATGGTGGACGGTGCGACAGGACATATGGAGGAAGACGCAGAGCGGCTTGTGAAGACGCCGTGGTTTCCGAATGAGATTCCGTTCACGCAGGCGGCGGAAATCGGCACAAAAAAAGTAATACAAGATCATTCCACAATCGGAATTGTCGTCACCACAGACGGAAGCTTTGGGGAAATCCCGCGCATGGCTTACAAAGAACCCGAGGGGCAGACGATATCGGAATTGAGTCATCTCGGAAAACCGTTTATTGTGCTCGTAAACACGACAAAGCCGTACGGTGACGAGGCAAAGGGAGTTGCCGCGGAGATTGAGAAAAACTATCAGGTTAAGGCGATACCCGTGAATATTGATCAGTTAAGACGTGAGGATATCACCATGATCCTGGAACAGGTGATGTATGAATTCCCCGTTTCGGCAGTAGAGTTTTACACGCCGAAATGGATGGATATCATGTCGATGGATAACCCGATGAAGAAAGAAATCGTCGAGAAACTGAAGGATATCATGGAGAATATACGTTCTGTTCGCGATTTAATGGAGAAGGACGTATGCGCAATCCTTGAGAAAGACAGTGAATATATCAAGCGTTGTAAATATGACAATATCAACATTGCGGACGGTTCCGCGGCATTCCTGCTTGAGGGTGACACAAAGTATTACTATGAACTGTTAAGTTCCATGACAGGAGAGAATATTAAGGGCGAATATCAGCTGATGCAGCTTTTGGCAAGCCTTGCGGATATGAAGAAGGAATACAAGAAAGTATTGAGCGCGTTGGAGAGTGTGCGTCAGAAAGGATACGGCGTGGTGACTCCCGAGCGCGATGAGATAACGCTTGAAAATCCGACTTTAATTAAGCACGGAAATAAATACGGTGTTAAAATTAAGGCGCAAAGCCCTTCCATCCATATGATAAAGGCAAACATTGAAACCGAGATCGCGCCGATTGTGGGCACCCAGCAGCAAGCGCAGGATCTGATCGGCTACATATCCGATGCGGAAACTTCAAAAGAAGGCATTTGGGAAACAAACATCTTCGGAAAGACGGTTGAGCAGCTTGTAAATGATGGCATAACGAGCAAGATTTCCATGATCGGCGAGGAGAGCCAGATAAAATTGCAGGATACGATGCAGAAGATTGTAAATGATTCTAACGGCGGAATGGTGTGTATCATCATTTAGGTTCACCTATTTTATGAGGTTCCCGATATTTGACAGGCGACTGTCTTGTATCGGGAATTTTTGTCATTTATCATTTCTTTTAAAAAGTTAAAAAAATCTTAATCATTTCCCTAGTTGGAACTTAAAATAATATGCGTTATACTCTTATTGTGAAACAAAATTGAACCGGGGAGAGAAAACAATGTACAACATACTGGTATGTGATGATGAAAAGGATATCGTATCGGCGTTAAAGATTTATTTGACATCTGAGGGCTATAAGGTGTATGAGGCGTATAACGGTGAGGAGGCGCTTACGCTGATTGAGAAAAAAGAGATACACTTGGTGCTGATGGACGTGATGATGCCTGTAATGGACGGAATTACGGCGATGGTAAAGCTGCGGGAAAAAAGCAATGTGCCCGTGATCATGCTGACGGCAAAGAGCGAGGATACCGATAAGGTGCTGGGATTAAATATCGGAGCGGACGATTATGTGACGAAACCGTTTAATCCCGTGGAATTGCAGGCGCGGGTAAAGTCCCAGTTAAGAAGGTATATGCAGCTTGGCGGAAACACCGGAAATACGGGAAATGAAACGCTTGTCATTGGCGGTATCGAACTTGACGATACAACGAAGGAGGTTCGTCTGGACGGGGAGCCTGTGGCGCTGACGCCGACCGAATACGATATCTTAAAGCTTTTGATGAAAAATCCCGGGAAGGTGTATTCTCCTTCACAAATTTATGCCGCCGTATGGCATGACAATCCGTACGGCACGGAAAATACGGTAGCGGTACATATCAGACATTTGCGGGAAAAACTCGAGTATAATCCCGCGGAACCAAGATATCTCAAAGCCGTGTGGGGACGGGGATATAAAATCAGTCAGTGAGGGAACAGGATAAAAAAAGTATTGCAAGGTTACTACTCATAGTCGAAATGCGCATAAACTGCGCATTTACGACCCGATACATTGGATTGAACAAGCATTTGTGCCTCGCCGTAGGCGATTTTAAATGCACAAATGCCGTTACTATGAGCAGCTGAAAGCTGTGAATAGTAACATAGCAAGAAAGGTTGGTTGTGAAAATGAATAAAATAAGGGGTTCGTTTATTGCGAAGCTGATCGCATGGGTCATATGCATCAGCTGTCCGCTCGGCGTGGTGGCGTTTGGCTATTTGGCAGTCGCCGGCGCGGCGGAGGGATATTATAATATGACGCGTGAGGAGGTACTTGAGGAGGCATATCGAAATGCCAATGCGGTATATTCGGCAGAGGCTTATGAAAATATGAGAGATCACAGAAATCAGAAAACGCTTACTGCGGAAGGGTTTCGATATGGTATTTTTCAGACGGAGGATATCGCAAAAGAGGATTTTCGTGACAAATCGCTTTATATTGACACCAATATGACGGAAGAGGAACTGCAAAATATGGATAAAGCGAATCTTTATCTGTATGAGCTTTGCGAGTATGCAAATGGAGGAAGCAAGGGTTCTTTCTATGGGTGTGTCAGTGACTGGGAGGATTTATCGGTTCTTGAAAAAATCACGGGACATTTAGAGGAGCAGAATGAAATTGTCTGGAACAGTCAATATGCGGATGCGGTATGTTATGACACGACAAAGGGAATTTTTTACTATCGTTCCGAGGAATATTACTATCCTGTGGAGATTGTATCCTTGTATTATACGGATCGTATCGGAATAACCAAAGAATACAATTATATCTATGATTATGGAAAAGAGAAGTATCTGTTTAATTATTCCGATGCCGATATCGGCATTTCGGCTGCGCAAACCGGTGAATACAGTTATAGCGAATATGATGTTGAAGTGGATGAGTTGGAGAATCAGCAAATAGCGCTTCCCGAAGAACGCATTGTAGAACGCTATGATGCTGATAGCGGTACAACGGTAACACAGCATTATTACGAGACAGGAGTGGCCGGAATTGATGAAGCGTTATATAGCGACGGAGAAACATTACCGTATGCTGTGGAGATGATATTGCGCGGTGAAGGAACTGAGGGTTATGTTGATTTCAGCAAATTAAATCAGACTGCGTTTCGCATTAATAATTGGGATGTTATACTGCTTGACCATATTCGTGAGATAGAAGGGAGAGAACTTACTTTAATCGATTCCGGTACAATCGACAAAAAGTATTTTATCACCTCAAACTATCCGGAATATTACCTTGATGAGAATTACACGCTCTATGTCGGACAAGAGGCAGCGCCGGAGTATTACTGGATTGTTTCTTTAATACCGGACATTACGCAGCCTGTGCCGGAGGGAAGCAAGTATCAAGCGACGGCAATAGGGGTTGAACTGTTTTACAAGTATGGGAATAATGCATGTGTTGTTGCAATCTTCTTTGCGATTATGATACTCGTGTCATTTGTTTTCCTGGTATATGCGTGTGGTTACAGGAAGGACAAAGAGGGAATTGTGCTGACATGGTTTGACAAACTTCCGCTGGAGGTCATATCGACAGCTGTCTTTTTTGTAGAACTTGTACCAATCTGTATCATTGGCGCTATTGCGACTGAGAACAGCCGTATAATCGTAATGAACTTGAATATTTTTATTCCGCTTGTGACCAGCGCAATTATTGTATTTTGTGCGATTGCGCTGTGGTATGTGCTTGGACTGTGTGTGCGCATCAAGTACGGTAAATGGTGGAGAAATACCATCTGCTATAAAGCTTGCAGTTTTGTTTGGAGGGCAGTAAGAAAGCTGTTTGATAATATCACATTGTTGTGGAAGTTGATATTGTTTGTGTTTATCAAGGCGGTAATCGAACTGTTTGTGCTAGCGGCGTGTACTGCGGATGGTGGGTTAATATTTTTGTGGCTGATAGAGACCGTTCTTCTAAGTGCGGCTGCCTTTGGCGCAGCGCTTCAGATTAACGAACTTCAGAAAGCGGCTGAGAAGATGGCGGGCGGAAATCTGGGCTATAAAGTGCGTACAGAGAAGATGTTTTCGATTTGTAAAACACATGGGGAGAATTTGAATAAAATAGGCGAAGGGTTGTCGAAGGCGGTTGATGAACGAATAAAGAGCGAACGTTTTAAGACGGAGCTGATTACCAATGTTTCACACGATATCAAGACGCCGCTCACATCGATTATTAACTACGTTGACTTGTTGGAAAAGGAAGAACTTCACAATGAAAAAGCGGAAGAGTACCTTGCTGTGCTGGAACGGCAGTCCTCGAAGTTAAAGAAGCTGATTGAGGATTTGGTTGAGGCGTCGAAAGCGTCAACGGGAAACCTTGAGGTTGGAAATGAACTTCTTGAGGCAGGCGTATTTTTGACTCAGACGGTCGGTGAATTTGAGGAAAAATTATCCTTGGTCGGATTGGAATTGATCGTGCAAAAACCGGAAGAGCCGCTCTATATTTTGGCAGATGGCAGGCATTTATGGCGTGTGGTGGATAATCTCATGAACAATATCTGCAAATATGCGCAGCCTTCATCAAGGGTTTATGTAAACCTTGAGAAAGAAGAGGAAGAGGTTGTCATGACCTTCAGAAACATTTCCAAGTATCAGTTGAACATCAATGGCAGCGAGCTTACGGAGCGTTTTGTGCGCGGTGACAGTTCAAGAAATACGGAAGGGCACGGACTTGGACTTTCGATTGCCAAAAGCCTTATGGATTTAATCGGAGGCGATATGCGGATTGTGGTGGATGGAGATTTGTTTAAAGTAATCCTGCGGTTTGCGTTGCAGAAGGAGGGACCGCGAAACGATGAACAAGACGCTGTACAGGAGGATGCAGAATAGAATTATGTTGCCCATATTTTAGCAGTGTGTTATACTGAAATTACCAAACGCCGGCGCGCTTTGCGAGTCGGCGTTTTAATGAAATTATGGAGGATTGATGCAGATGAATGAAATATACGATAAGTTAAAAAGCTGTTATGACAGTGTGCGGGCGAAAACGGATTTTGTTCCGAAGGTGGCGCTTGTTCTCGGTTCGGGACTTGGAAATTATGCAGACAGTATTCGGATTGAAACGGAGATTGACTATAAAGATATCGAAGGATTTCCTGTGTCAACTGTCCCCGGACATGAAGGAAAATTTATTTTCGGATATGTAGGAGAGGTTCCTGTTGTTTGCATGAAAGGGCGCGTACATTATTATGAGGGATATCCCGTATCAGATGTGGTGCTTCCGACAAGACTGATGAAACTGTTGGGGGCGGAGATCCTGTTTCTTACCAATGCATCGGGCGGTATGAATAAGAGCTTTCAGGCTGGCGATTTGATGATGCTGACTGACCACATCGGCATCTTTGCGCCAAATCCATTGATCGGACCGAATATAGACGAGCTGGGAACGCGATTTCCGGATATGACGAATGTTTATGATAAAGATTTACAGGATATTATAAGGAATACGGCAAAGGTGGACGGCATTGATTTGAAAGAGGGCGTGTATGTACAGCTTACAGGTCCATGCTACGAGTCGCCTGCAGAAATTAAAATGCTTTCCAATTTTGCAGATGCAGTTGGCATGAGCACTGTGGTTGAAGCGATTGCCGCAAATCATGCGGGCATGAAAATCTGCGGTATTTCGTGTATCTGTAACCTTGCGGCGGGCATGAACCCGACACCTTTGTCACATAAGGAAGTACAGGAAGCGGCGGATATGGCGGCGGAAAAATTCACACGGCTTGTGACAGACGTAATTTTAAAATTTGCGTAAGCGGGTGGAGGATAATGTGCAAAGAACATGCGCAGAAATGAGGTATTTATGGAGAATAAAGAATTGATAAGGCTTGCTTTGGAGGCAAGAGAACGGGCGTATGTGCCGTACTCAAAATATATGGTCGGGGCGGCGCTTCTGACAAAGGACGGAACAGTATATCAAGGGTGTAACATCGAAAATGCCGCCTATACCCCGACGAACTGCGCAGAGCGAACGGCATTTTTTAAGGCAGTTAGTGAAGGCGAACGCGAATTTGCCGCAATCGCCGTTGTTGGCGGATATCCGGGCGCACCGACAGATTATGCCTATCCTTGTGGCGTATGCCGACAGGTGATGATGGAGTTTTGCGATCCTAAAGAATTTCGTATAATTACCGCGATATCTGAGGACGAGTACATTGACAAAACGCTTGAGGAAATGTTGCCGCATGGTTTTGGACCGAAGAATTTATAGAAAGGGACAACTTTGGGAGATTGGTGCGTATGGAAACGATCATTGTTCTGCTGATTATTTATGCCGTGTTTGTGTTTGTGATGATACGCGGCGCATACGACGAGAAGAAAAGAAAGCAAAAATACAGAAATCAACTCAAAAATTTATATGGAAGCTTTCCGCAAACTGTGTGCAGTGCGGAAGAAATCGCGCGTATTGAGAGCGGATTTCGTCATTTCTTCAACGGGAAAGCCTTGGAAGGCATGATTGATGATATCACATGGAATGACTTAAATATGGACAGCATCTTTGCCCGCATGAATTTTACGCAGTCCTCTGCGGGCGAGGAAACGCTTTATGCCATGTTGCGGCATCCCGCGCTTTCCAATGACAGACAGGAAAAATATATGTTGGAACAGCATATTGCGTATATGACGCTGAATGAAACGATGCGTCTTGATGCGATGATGCTGTTGGACGAACTTGGAAAAAGCGGGAAGTATGCGCTTGCTGACTATCTGGATTTTATCAAAGAGCTTGGGATTAGAAGCAATCTAAAGCATTATCTGTGCATTTTATTTCTGATCGGTTCTTTGGTGTCTGTTTTTGCGATTCCATCTTTGGGGGTTGCGCTGTTGATTGCGGCGGCGTGTTTTAACATCGTGACTTATATGAATGAAAAGGGTGTCGCGTCGACGTATGTCACGGCATTTTCTTATATTATGAGAATGCTGGAATGCGCTGACGGAATTATAGCGCTTGGTCTCGGCTCCGAATTTACGGAATATACGGACACTCTGAAAAAGAAAAGAGAGCGGTTTAAAAGTTTTGAGAAAAACTCGGGAATGGTACTTAAACTCAATTCGGCAACGGGCAGCGTAGGCGGAATTTTGTTTGATTATATTAAAATGCTGACGCATATTGATTTGATTCAATTTAACAAGATGCTTGGCATTATACAAAGACATGAGAAGGATATTTATGAGATTGCGGAGAGTATCGGATATCTTGACGCTGTGATTTCGATTGATTATTTTAGGGCAGCGCTTCCGTATTCTTGTGTGCCGGTTCTGACAAAAGGAAAAAATGACACACTTGTCATAAAAGACGCTTTTCATCCGTGTCTGGAAAATCCTGTCGCAAACAGCATCAGTCAGAATCGCGGAATGCTCGTCACTGGTTCAAATGCATCGGGCAAGTCGACGTTTTTAAAAACTGTGGCGATCAATGCAATTCTTGCACAGAGCATCAGCATTTGCTGCGCAAAGGCATACAGCGGAAATTATTACAGGATTTATTCGTCGATGTCGCTGCGCGACAGTCTTGAAAGCGGTGAGAGTTATTATATGGTCGAGATTAAGGCGTTAAAACGGATTATTGACGCGGCAGATACAGAATGTCAAAATCCGCTTTTGTGCTTTGTGGACGAGGTGCTCAGAGGCACCAACACAGTTGAGCGGATTGCGGCGTCGGTTCAGATTTTAAAGAAACTTTCAAAAAGAGGTATTTTTTGCTTTGCGGCAACGCATGATATTGAACTGACAAAGCTGCTTGTTGATGAATTTGATAACTGTCATTTTGAGGAGGAAGTAAAAGATGGCGATGTACTGTTTTCTTACAGACTTTTGCCGGGACGGTCACATACGCGGAATGCGATAAAGTTACTTGAGATTATCGGATTTTCGAAGGATATCATCAAACAAGCCGACAATATGGCAGGAGATTTTCTGCGAACAGGGGAGTGGAGAAAAGTTTGAGGTTGTGGGAGTGTAGGTTATTTTTCGTACTCTGCTAATTTAGCCTGAAGCATTGCAATCATGGAATCTTTCTCGGCAAGAGAAGAATCTTTTTCTGCGATAATAGCATCTTTTTCCTTCATAAGACTTTTATAAGTCCGCAGAATGCGCTCGCCTTCTTCACGCATCTGACACCAGTACCGCGCAACATCATCTTGGTTGAGATTATAAATTTCTTCAGAAGTTTCTTCGAAAATATCGTCTTTTTGTGCCAGCATTTTTAGATCCTCCCATGTTTTCGCTTTGAAAAGTTTAGCCCAGTAGTCAATTTTGTAGGCTTTGTCCTCTTCAGTTGCCAGTTCTATCTGATTTAAGTCTAACACATTTAGTGTAAAGTTGTCATTATAAATATAGTGTTTTTTGACATTCATCATTTTATTCATGGTATAAAATTCGGGGTAATCGGGAAATGGAGTAAAGTCAACGATGCCGATGTGATATGCCGGTTTAATATGCGAATAGTCGTCGCCTTTTTCAAGATTGGTAAAGATGTCACAAAGATAGGAGAGAGCGCGGTCGTTCCAAAAGCTTTGCTGTAATACTTGCATTTCAAGATTTATGACTGCGGCATTGTCCAGCATTACTTTGATGTCAAGGACAAATGTTTTGGCGTTGAAGGAGTCACCCAGTTCAATCGGGTTGAGGAGCGCTACAGATTTTACATGCCGGGGATTGAGATGAAGAAGTGCACAGATCAGTTCTTTTAATACATTTTTGTTCTTTTGCATCACGGCGCGAAACATATAATCGTTCATTAACGTATAATCGATTTTACCGGTTGCGTTTTGAAAAGTATTTTGTTGATTGTTGTTCATAGATATGTTCCTTTCTTTTGTGAAATGATTTGAATTAAGATATGTTTTCACTCATTCGTGAAACCTTATAGAATATCTGAATAGAAAATTTTGAAATGACCGTTGCGGTCAAAATATGTTATAATTCGGAGTTGATTATAACATACTGTAATTGTGGAAACAAGTGTGATTTTTGACATTTCGGAAGCTTTATTCCCTTAATTTATACAATATTATTTGCTATATGGCGGTATGAAAAACGTAAAATTAAATATTGGCACGAAAGAGTTTTTGTGGTGGAAAAAGTGACGATAAACGGTACTAAATGCAATATTCTAACGAATGGTATGATACCGCGATACAATTCCATCTATGATAGTAAATATTCGTAGACAGCTTTATTACAGGGCTTTCTACGGATTTTTTAATAGTTAAAAATATAGCCATCTTTTTTTTATAAAGATTAGGCAAGATTATTAAAAATATAATTACAAAAAATGTTAATTGTTATTAATTGACGAAAACAATATGACGATATAAGATATAAATAGTAGTCTAGCCTACGAAAAATGTTGATTATAGTGTAAAAGGATGTATGATGAAACCACCTGTTTCAAAATAAGTTATTAAGCAGTGTAATCATTGACTTGAAAGTGAGGAGATTAGGAATGGAACGTCTGAAAAAGGAAGGAAAGCGATTATTGTCGTTGCTTGTAGTGATTGCGATTATTGTGGTTTCTGTTTCACAGGAGCGCTTAACGGTGCATGCAGCTGAAATCGGCGAATACAGTATGGAATTTGATGCGTCAGAGGAGGATGAAGCCGAGCAATTCATACCGGAGTCAGTAGAAATAGAGGAAACTGAACAGCTTGTACTTGAAACAATACAGGCGAAGGAAATCGAAATAGAAGAAAGCAGCATGACAAAAGACCGGATGATGTCTGAACCGATAGCTGCCACGGAAGAAACTTCGTTCACAGAAACCGAAGAAACAACCTTAATGCAGGGTGTGGAATCAGAGACAGAAATGGAAGAAATGGAAGAAACGGAAGAAACGGAAGTGCTGCAAAATGAATCGGAAAGCACTTCACTGGACACACAATTAGTAGCAATCCATTTTTCGGGAGACAATGTTACCATAAAAGATTTCGACGGAAACATCATTGAGCATGAACTGCTTGTGGCAAAGGGAACAAAAGCAGTGGTATTTTCAGTTGAACCGTCAGAGGGCTATGTAGTAAAAAGCGTGAAAGCGGACGAAGAAAATTTCCAAGTTTCATTTAAGGAGGGAACATCTGCCAACCAGTATATCGCATCTCCAGATGATAGAGAGAATGGATATGTAGGCGATAAATGGATACATATTGAAACCGTGCCGGCGGAAAACCATACAATGCATATTTTTTATCCTTCTGCTCTTGTTTCGGATTGTATGGAAGACGTTATTATTGCAAACGGTGATGTATGGAGAGAGGACTGCCCTGAGGATATGACTGTTTCCAACGCATCTGACATTGGTGTATACATAAAAATCGGGAAAACGCAAGGATCTGCAATATGGATTCCGGAAATATCTGTCACTTTTTTCAATGAAGATAACATTGGCTATACAAAAACGCTGTCATATCAAAGAGACATAAATTCCATGAACACAAAAGAAAAGGAATTGTTACAGCAAGGATACTATATTTTTCATTTGGGACAACGGTATAACATTTTTAGCATATCAATTGATTTAAATGAATGCTATCAGGTACAGACTGTAACAACAGGATTTCCGGGAAACGTCCGCATTTTCAACTACATACCGGATGGTTATGACGCTCAAGGCAATGAAAAATGGCGTAAAGAAGAGATAAAAGATACGTTTGTGACAGAACGTAATAAAGCGACTTTTTTACAGGCAGAGTGGGAAGATACATCGGATCATGCGTATAAATGGTGCAAACTAAATGTTCTTTCGGATTGGAAAACATCTATTAAAAACATAACTATGGAGGGCATTGAGGGAGAAGTACAGGAAATATTTATCTCCGAAGAAACAACAATAGAGTTTGTGTTAAATCCCCATACAATATCTTTTGGGTATTATATAGGCGATCTTACGGATATCAGCGTAGGTAGCGGCGCGAAATTGTCTGAAGATCAGCGAACCATTGAAGTATATGGTGGAGATAATGTATCGCTGAACTTTTCACTTATCGATGGATTACAACTGAACAAAGTAATCGATCGTTCCGGGGCAAAATGGTCCGTGCAGGAGAAGGATGGTAAATATACAATTACGCTCAATGATATGGAGGCGCTTTATAACATAAAAGAAATCGGTATCAGCGTATTAGATTTACAGGATCGGTTTTCATTGTCTGACGCGAGGGCAGGGTGTCAGATAACAAGCTATAAATTCAAAAATATCAAAAGTGGTATCCCTGTCTATACCGGAGAAGCGATTGAAGTCGAAACTATGACATTAAGTGCGATCACTCCTAATCGTGAAAATGGTTCAGGGTCCAGAACAGTGACACTTTCTATGGATAAAGATTTTACTGTTTCATACGTCAATAACATCAATGCCGGAGAGGCTCGAGTGCTTCTTACGGCGATGCCGGATTCCTATGATTTTCGGGGAAGCATTGCGTATTCTTTTACGATTCATAAGGCAGAAGCTCTGCAAAGACAGGAAAAAACACTTCAGGTAGAAACAGGGAATCAGCAGTATACACATCAGATAAACCTTTCGGAACTGTTTCAGATAAAACAACCGAATGGGCAGGAACTTATCCCTCTGGGTTATAGGATTGAGTATTGTGATAAAGGAGATGTACTGATTCCTGATAAGGATCCGCTTCTTAAGGGAAACATACTCACCTATACGATCCGTGATGGTGCGGATAAAAATTCTCCTATGGCGGATTTGTCGGTTGCCGCTTTTTTTGACAATTATCAGGATTGTGAGTTGATAATCCATATACAGGCAGTCCAAAAACAAAAGATGACGCTTGGCGGAACGGTAACCGTATCAGATAAAGAGTATGACGGCAAAGGAGTTTCACTCAATGCGGACGGGCTGCGGATTTTATCTATTGAAGGGACAAATGATTCAATTTCGGAAAAACTGTTAAATCAAATTAAAGAAACACTGGACTATCGCTATACAGGAATAAATGGCACCGTATATACTTCAAATAACGCGCCAACGGACGTAGGAACATACAAAGTAGAAGCAAAAGTTTCTGAAGATAATCCGGACTTTAAATCAGAGTATATGGATGTCGGAACATTTCGGATAAGTCAAAGAAAGGTCAGCGTTATTGCGGATGATGTGAAGCTGTATTTGCAAGATACAATACCGACACAATATAGTTATCACACAGACGGTCTAGCGAAAGGTGATGTTGTAAGTACAAAACCACTTGTAAGCTGCAATATACAAAGTGCAGATGTATTGACAGAGTATCCGGTAAATGTTGACGTAGCAGTCGTGAAAATAGCCAATGCTACAGGAAAAGACGTGACAGCCAACTATGTTATTGCAGGACAGGAAGGTAAATTAGCAGTGCGTGAGCCCGAACAGGGCAGCTATTCGGTCATATACACATGGGTAGATCCTCTGGATCCTCTGAATACGCAAAAAGATATCAGACGTTCCGGAAACGAGTCGGGAAAACTAATCAAAAAGCCGATAGACCCGACAGCGGACGGATACATATTTTTAGGTTGGTATACGGACGAAACGTCAGACAGAGAATGGGATTTCGACACAGATGTTATCCAAGGCAACCTGACCCTCTATGCCGGATGGTCAAAGCATGCGGTTGAGAGTGGCGGTATGGCGTTATGTGTGCAGGAAATTCTGCCGCAGACATACACCGGAAAGGCGATTAAACCTACAGTTGTTGTATATGCGGCCGACGGTAAGATACGCCTGAAATACAAAACAGATTACACAATAACTTATAAAAATAATATCAATGCGGATACAAAAGCATTTCCGGTTGAAGTACCGCAAGGTGGAATCGGCGAAACATTAGGTGACACAACACAGGGATTTAACAGTGCTTTACCTTATGTCATCATTCAAGGAAAAGGCAATTATACAGGAACCGTTTATGTCAATTTCCATATTCGTCCGGCAGATATTGCAACAGTACAGACGAATGCATCGGAATATGTCTTAAAATATACGGATCAGTTTGAGGAAAATCCCGGCAAATATGGAACGGTTGTAACGCAGTTTAAATACAAAAAGAAAGGGTTGGGATACAATAAAGATTATACACTTGCGGTTCAGAAAGTGGACGGCGAATCTGCCACCGTGCCGTTGAATGCGAAAGGACAGCTTCCTCTGACAGCGGGTGCGTATCAGGTTACGATTGCCGGAAAAAACAATTTTACCGGTGAGATAACGAAAAACGTGTATGTTGCAGATAAAACACGGTTGTTTAAAAATGCAAAGGTTACCTGTAAAGCGGTAATATCCAATGCCACAAAGGAAAAACTGGAAGCTGGCATACAGCCTGAAAACCTTGTGGTGAATATGAATGGCATCGTTCTTACAGAAGCAGACTATACAGTTGAGTGTACCAATAATCATGCAATCGGCATCGCGACGGTGAATGTGAGACCAAAAGGAAGCGACTACATAGGCTCAAAGAGTATTACATTTAAAATCAATGGAACCGATTTCAAGGAAAGCACCATACAAATGTCCGGATGGCAGGATGAAATGCCATATACAGGCAAAGCTCTGACTCAGAACAATGTTGTACTCAAAACAAATGATGGTAGAGTTCTGACATATGGAGAGGATTATTTCATCAGCTACAAAAATAACATCAAAAAGGGCGCCGCACAGATGGTATTTACAGCAAATCCTGCTTCCGGGTACAGCGGAAGCTTCAGCAAAAAATTTAAGATAGCGCCTATGGATTTAGAGGCAGCCATTAATGAAGGTATGATTTCAGTAAATGGTGCAGAGAAGACAGCTTCGGGGTGGAAGTTGTTGGAAAGCGTGCCCTATCAAAAGAGAGGTGTTGAACCAAAAGACAAAGTTTCACTGCAATTAACGATATCCGATACTGTTCTAAGATTTGGAAAAGACATGGATTATACTGTAAAGTATACCAATAATAAGACCGTTTCAGATGGAACGGCATATATGACACTGAAAGGTATAGGTAACTATACAGGAAGCATAGACATCTATTTTGATATTACGAAGGCTTCGCTTTTCCGAAGTTATCAGGAGGGCAGGGTGACCATAACAACAGCGTCAATTAAGGTATCATATCCTTACGGACGGCATTACGAGGATTATGGTGATGGATATGGAGAATGGATAGAGGATAGCTTAAAAGATCCGGACCGTAAATTTGAACCTGCAATAACGATAAAAGATGGAAACGCTGCCTTGAAAAAGGATGTGGATTTTACCGTCGAATATATTGGAAATACAAGAAGTGACCTGGAAGGTGGTGATGTTCTTGTAGCGGTAATTAAAGGCATAGGAGCATATGGCAATGATGATGATGAGATTGAACTGAATGTATCAGTTAATCGAAGTGTTCTTTCTGCCGCTAAAGTTGAAGTTACTTATGAGAATGCGTTTTCCTATACCGGAGAACAAATCATGCCGGAAGTCGAGGAAGTCAGATATAAGACTTTTAATGGATATGGAAGAGAGGATGACGAAGATTATGAGCCGCCTGAATGGGAAACACTCAAGCAAGACGAGGATTATAGGATTGAGTATACGAAAAATATTGCCAAAGGTACCGGTACCATTAAGATTGTCGGTATCGGCGGTTATACGGGCAGTGTATCCAAATCATTTAAAATCAATTCCAAGGCAATATATAACAAAATATCTGATTGACCCGTTGTTACCCTGTTTATGTTATCTATTTCGTGGATATAATTAGAACAGAATTAACCGCTTGACGAAATGACAGATGCAGTGGTATGATATTACTATACGATTTAGAAAATACAAATGCGTTGGTCATTTTGCAGACAAAATGGCTGTCAGCAGATTGAGAGGTAGAAGGTTATGGCAAATTTAATAGAATTTTTAAGAATGACATTATCGTATCTTTTAACGTTTGCAGTAATTGTTGTGGTAGCGGGAGTTGGCGGATTTATCGGCGTTAAGTGCTGGAAACCGAAATCAAAGTCTGAGAAATTGGAAGATTAATAACAATATTTTTATAATAAGAAGAAAGCTTAAAAAACGCAGGCTGCTGAGTCTGCGTTTTTTTATGCGCAAACCCATGCAGAGGAAAAGTCAATAGCAAATTTACATAAATAATTTTGTTTATTACTGTCCAATATCACGAATTGACATATTATGTAAAGTATTCTATACTAATAAAAGCGCACTATATATTGCGTTTGAAACAGGCGTTACACACAATATATTCAAAAAATGAAATAATATTTATGGTAACTGTGGGAATATTCTGAAAATATAGTGTGGGCTACATAACGGATAAGTTGATTGTCTGTAAGAGTGTGTGTGCGTTGCGCGCGGTTTGTTTACAGATACATCAAAGATGGGGGAATGAATAAAATGAGCAAAGAAATCGACTACAGCATGCTTTTTAAACCGAAGAACAAGGTTTATGTCATTAAAAAAGACGGGAGTAAGGAACTCTTTAACGTGCAGAAGGTAATAACGGCAGTCGGAAAATCTGCTTACCGCGCACTGACGAAGTTTACCGATGAAGACAAACGCCATATATGCGAATATGTGATCAATAAGGTGGACGAGATGGGGAGCAGCGAGGTGCCAATCCCTGTGATGCACAATATCGTGGAGAGCGCGCTTGAAGAGGTAAAGCCTGTAGTCGCAAAGAGTTATCGTGATTATAGAAATTATAAGCAGGACTTTGTGCGCATGATGGATGATGTCTATAAAAAGAGTCAGTCGATCATGTATGTCGGTGACAAGGAAAATGCTAACACGGATTCGGCTCTTGTTTCCACAAAGCGGAGTCTGATTTTCAATCAGTTTAATAAAGAATTGTATCAGAAGTTTTTCATGACTACGGAAGAGATTCAGGCATGCAGGGACGGGTATATCTATGTTCATGACATGTCTGCGCGCCGTGACACGATGAACTGCTGTCTGTTTGACGTGCAGAGCGTGCTCTCAGGCGGATTTGAGATGGGAAATATCTGGTATAATGAGCCGAAGTCGCTGGACGTTGCTTTTGACGTGATCGGCGATATTGTGTTGAGCGCGGCAAGCCAGCAGTACGGCGGATTTACGGTACCGGAGGTTGATAAAATTCTTGCGCCTTATGCGGAAAAAACGTACCGGTCGGCAATTGAAAAATATACAGGTCTTGGCATTGACGCGAAAAAGGCGGAAGAGGTCGCATGGGTCGATGTGGAACGTGAGTTTGAGCAAGGTTTCCAAGGCTGGGAATATAAGTTTAATACAGTGGCAAGCAGCCGCGGTGATTATCCGTTTATCACGGTGACTGCGGGCATCGGCAGAGAGCGTTTTGCAAAAATGGCAACGATTCAGATGCTCAATGTCAGACGAAAAGGACAGGGAAAGAAAGAGTGCAAAAAACCTGTGCTGTTCCCGAAAATTGTCTTTTTATATGATGAAGAATTGCACGGTCCGGGCAAGGAGCTCGAGGACGTGTTTGAGGCGGGCGTACAGTGCTCCGCAAAGACGATGTATCCCGATTGGCTGAGCCTTACGGGAAAAGGATATATTGCAAGCATGTATAAGCAGTACAAAAAGGTAATATCGCCGATGGGCTGTCGGGCGTTTCTTTCTCCGTGGTATGAGCGGGGAGGTATGCATCCGGCAGATGAAAATGATGTGCCGGTTTTTGTCGGACGGTTTAATGTCGGTGCCGTATCGCTGCATTTACCGATGATCCTTGCTAAAGCAAGACAGGAGAGCAGGGATTTTTATGAGGTGCTTGACTATTATCTGAATTTGATCAGACAGCTTCATATCAGAACGTATGCGTATCTCGGAAATATGCGTGCGTCAACAAATCCGCTTGCATACTGCGAGGGCGGTTTCCTGGGCGGTCATTTGAAGCTTTCCGATAAGATTAAACCGCTTTTAAAAGCTGCAACGGCGTCGTTTGGCATTACGGCGTTTAACGAACTTCAGATGCTCTACAACGGTAAATCGCTTGTGGAAGACGGGGATTTTGCGTTGGAAGTTTTGGAGTACATCAATAAAGAAGTAAACCGTTTCAAGGAGGAGGACGGCAACCTTTACGCGATTTACGGCACACCTGCGGAAAACCTCTGCGGTCTGCAAGTGACGCAGTTTCGGACAAAATACGGCATTGTTGAGGGTGTTTCCGACAGAGAATATGTCAGCAACAGTTTCCACTGTCATGTGACGGAGGATATCACGCCGATTGAAAAACAAAACTTGGAGTATCGTTTCTGGGAGCTTTCAAACGGTGGGAAGATTCAGTATGTGAAGTACCCGATTGATTATAATATTGCGGCAATAAAGACGCTTGTAAGGCGTGCGATGGAAATGGGCTTTTATGAGGGCGTGAATTTGTCGCTTGCATACTGTGACGACTGCGGACATCAGGAGCTTGAGATGGATGTATGTCCGAAATGCGGCAGCAAAAATCTGACAAAGATTGACCGCATGAATGGGTATCTATCTTATTCGCGCGTGCACGGCGATACGCGGTTGAATGATGCGAAGATGGCGGAAATTGCAGAAAGAAAGAGTATGTAAAAATAGCGTCGCTCGGCAGCGACGCATTCAGAGAATGTACTGTATTAAAATACAGCACATTCTCCCTAATTTCCACTAGGTTAGGCGCAATATTTTATACAATAATTTAAAATATAAGAGGTTAGTATCATGAGATATCACAATATTACGAAAGATGACATGTTAAACGGAGATGGTTTGCGGGTTGTTTTATGGGTGGCAGGCTGCGAGCATTGTTGTGAGGGGTGTCAAAATCCTGTGACATGGGACCCGAACGGTGGGCTTGCGTTTGATGAGAACGCGAAAAATGAGATTTTTGAGCAGCTTGACAAATCCTATATTTCCGGTATTACATTTTCGGGTGGCGATCCGCTTCACTGTGCAAACCGCAGCGGTGTTAAGCAGCTTGCGATGGAGATTAAGGAAAAATATCCGGACAAGACGATTTGGCTTTATACAGGCGATGTGTGGGAAGATGCAATGAATTATTCGTTAATCCAATATATAGATGTGCTTGTTGACGGAGAATTTGAGCAGGATAAAAAAGATACGACGCTTATGTGGAAGGGAAGCAGAAATCAGCGTGTTATAGACGTACAGGCAACGCTTGCATCGGAGGATAAATCGGTTCCTGTACTCCATTGTGGAAATTATGATGATATCCCTATGGGACGGGAAACGACTACAGGTGCGACGGGAGAGAAAAATATCATTCCGTTTAGCGCAAGTGGAAGCTGTTCTATAAAGAAAGCATAGCGTGTGCACTGTCACAATTTCTTGCAGATTAAAAAGGAGCGTAAAGTGAAGATTAAGATAAAGTATTTTACTGATAAGGTACAGAAGCTTGAAAAGATATCGAAGGGAAATTGGATTGACCTTCGGGCGGCTGAGGACGTGGTGATGAAGAAAGGCGATTTTAAACTGATACCGCTTGGAATCGCAGTGGAGCTGCCAAGAGGCTATGAGGCGCATGTCGTTCCGAGGAGTTCTACCTTTAAAAATTTCGGACTGATACAGGTCAATCATCAGGGTGTGATTGACGGTCCTGACAGAGAAACAGGCGAGGGCGGATATTGCGGAAACGATGATGCATGGTTCGTTCCGATGTATGCCATGCGGGACACGGAAATTCATTTAAATGACCGCATCTGCCAGTTCCGCATCATGGAGCAACAGCCGGATATCGAATTCGAGGAAGTCAGTGAACTGACCGGACCAAACCGTGGAGGATTTGGTTCTACAGGGAAAAATTAGCGGAAACGTTAGCGCATTTACAGTTATTAAATTTGAAGTATGAATAGAACTCAAGATACAAAATGGAGATACAGAAAATGGTGATTCGACATGCAACAGAAAAAGATATCTCTCCGATAATGGAAATTTATGAATATGCCCGACGTTTTATGGCAGAGCATGGCAATCCCAATCAATGGGGACCGACCAATTGGCCGCCCAAAGAATTGATTCATTCTGATATTGCAACGGGGAATAGTTATATTTGTACTTATGGGGATAAAATTGTTGGTACATTTTTCTTTACGCAAGGAAAGGATATCGAACCCACTTATAATAGGATAGAAAACGGCGCTTGGCTGGATGACAGTCCTTATGGTGTAATCCATCGATTGGCAGGAAACGGAACTGTAAATGGCATTGGAACTTTCTGCATCAATTGGGCATTTGAAAAATGTGGACACTTGCGTGTGGATACGCACGGTGACAATCGGGTCATGCAAAATTTACTCGAAAAAAATGGTTTCATTCAATGTGGAACAATATATGTAGAAGAGGATTGCTATCCACGATTGGCATATGAAAAAATTAGGAAATCATAAAACAGCAATATTTAACTTAAAATAAGAGAATATCTCTCAAGTTGCAATAGAACTTTGAGGATATTCTCTATTTTTGAATACATCGCTGCCAAAAGGCGCTGTTTATTCTTGTGACTTTGGCAATCTGTATCGAAACAGCGCATGGCTGAGTTTCTTCCAGCTAAACGGAATAAGCGGGTAGAGGTAGCTCTGACCGGATACCATCTTGTTTGATACAATCGCGACGAAAAACAGTATTGTGCCTGCAAGAAATCCCCAGAACTGGAAAAGGGCAGTCAGTATCAGATTGAAGATTCTGAAAAACTTAATCGCATATCCGAGTTCATAGCTTGGATGTGTATAGTTTGAAATCGCAACAAATGCCATATACAGCATGACTTCGGAGTTAAACCAGCCGCTTTTTACGGAAAATTCTCCAAGAATCAAAGCCGCCATGACGCTCAAAGGAGTCGAAAGCATGTTTGGTGTGTTGACTGCGGCAAGGCGCAGACCGTCAATGGCAAGCTCCAAAATCAAAAACTGCCAAATCAGCGGCACATTGATATCTTCTTTCACAATAATAAATTCAAACCCGGGCGGAATCCACTCTGGATTTTGCATTAACAGCAAAAAGACAGGCGTAACAAAGTAGGTCAGCAGCAAAATGATAAAGCGCGAAAGTCTTAAATAGGAGCCTGTAACAGGCGGAAAATAGAAATCGTCCGCTTCCTGCACCATGTCGAGGACACTGATCGGAAGGATCATCGCGGAGGGAGAGTTGTCAACTAAAATAATGATGCTTCCCTCAAGCACCTGTGCGGCGGCAGCGTCAGGGCGTTCCGTATATTTAAACTTCGGAAAAGGATTATACCATTTTGAGGTATAAAGGCACTCAGCAAGGCTTTCCTGATTTAAGGTGAGCGCATCGACCTTAATGTCTTTGATGCGGTCACGTATTTTTTTCAAAAATTCCTTGTCAACGCGGCTGTCCATATAGCAGATGGCGATGTCTGTTTTGGATGCCTTTCCGGCGCTGAGCATTTCAACTCTCAGGTCTGTGCTTCTGATACGGCGCCGTATCAATGCTGTGTTAAATACAATGGTTTCCACAAAACCGTCCTTAGATCCTCTCAAAACCTTATCCTTTTCGGGTTCTGATACACCGCGGGCGGGATAAGTGCGTGCGTCTATCATAATACAATCGTCAAATCCTTCAATAATGATTGCAAATACACCACAAAGCACATTTTTTGAAATTTCATTAAAATCTTTTGAAAGATCTACTTCCACATGCGGCAGAAGTTTGCTCAGACCTTTCGCATTTTGCGGCATATCCTCACTTTTTAGGCCCATGAGAAACTGCAAAAGCTTTTGCATCATCTCGTCTTTGCAAAAACCGTCTATAAAATAAAAGACTGCATTTTTTCCGCCGATTGTGATTTCGCGGTTTACGATATCAAAGCATTCACTAACATGCAGCATATTATTTAAGTAGTTCATATTTTCCTCAAAAGTCTGATACATAATATACCTCCAAGTCGAACTCATACGGATATGAGTTCCTTTGATTCAATCAGGCGACGCGCAGAGCGTGTCGGCGTTTGATGTAGATTATTACCGAATATGGGAAAAATATTCGCATTTTGATTTTCCTTGCATTTCTAAATTGTCGGGATTATAATAACATCAAGCTGTCGGTTCCGGGAGGAGTATGGCTTTGCTGTATCGGAGGTGTCCGGTCTCACATGGTTAATCCCGGGAACACGCTCCGGCCGGCAGTTTTTCATTTATTTCAATATTCATTTTTCTATTATAATTATTTCTCTATTTTTTCCTATTTTTATTATTTTATGTTTGTCGTTGACACACTCTGTTAACTTTGCAAAACGGGAACCTATCGCCGATTTTGACATAATATGTTATTAAATATAAAAAATCGAGGAGTGTAGACATTATGCAGGAATGGAAACCGCAGATGCCTTATTTAGAGCAGTTCCCTGTGGCAATGGCGTATGTGCCGTGGCAGAGAAACAGTAACATGTACGAAAACCTTGATGATGCCTTTCAGATAGGTACCATCTTTCCGGAACTGAACAAGCCGTTTACGGGAAGGAGGGTGAAAGGATGAATACAGGTTACAAGACGTGTAATGCCGATTCGTGCGCAGAACGAAAAAAACTTTTGCATGAAATCAGTAAAGTTGATTTTGTGCGCAAGGAACTGAACCTTTATCTGGATACCCACCCATACGACCAGCAGGCGATGGAAGCATTTAAACACTACAATATGACAAAAAACAAAATGGTTCAGGAATACACGGAAAAGTATGGACCATTGGTACTGAGTATTGTTGATATGGATTGCAGAGAGTGGAAATGGGCCACACAGGATTGGCCGTGGGAAGGGGGCTATAACTAATGTGGAATTATGAAAAAAGATTACAGTTTCCTGTAAAAATTACGCAGACGAATCCGGAAATTGCACAGGTTATTATTTCCCAGTACGGCGGACCTGACGGAGAGCTTGGCGCATCTATGCGATATCTTTCGCAGCGATATACAATGCCGTATAATACTGTGGCGGGATTGCTGACGGATATTGCTACAGAGGAACTTGCACATTTTGAGATGGTTGGTACGATCGTTCATCAGTTGACCAAAAATCTTACGCCTGAGGAAATCGCAAAATCGGGCTTTGATAAATACTATGTTGATCATACGCTTGCACTTTGGCCGCAGGCAGCGGGGGGTATCCCTTTCAATGCGTGTGAGTTCCAGTCAAAGGGTGATCCGATTACGGATTTGATGGAGGATATGGCGGCAGATGCCGCATGTATATAAAGACAGCGAAATAATTTTATTAAAAAGCAAATCAATATCTCACATTTAAGAACTGTTACCGGTTCTTTTTTTGTGTTTTATTTAGTTATCAATAGGCGGTAAAGCCTTTTGGATAAATGTAAGTAACTATTAACTATCATCAATTTTTTATGGAGGAAAAAATTATGAGTAGAATTATTGCGATTGCAAACCAAAAAGGTGGGGTTGGAAAAACCACAACAAGTATTAATTTAGGCGTCGGGCTTTCAAGGGCAGGAAAAAAAGTCTGTTTGGTAGACTTAGATCCACAAGGAAACGCGACACAAGGTCTGGGATACAATCCGGATGAGCTAGATTGCACGATATCAACTATTATGGACAAGATTATCATTAAGGACTTCAATATTACAAAGGAGTTCGGAATACTGCATCATGATGAGGGAATTGATCTTATTCCGTCATCGATTGATTTATCACTTATGGAAATGAAACTATTGTCAATTTATATTGGCAGGGAAAAAATTCTAAATACATATTTGGGGATGATACGCCATTTATATGATTATATCATTATTGACTGTAAGCCGTCCCTTGATATTATTACGTTAAATGCGTTGACGGCAGCCGATAGTGTACTGATACCGGTACAGGCACAGTATTATAGTGCAAAAGGCTTGGAACAGCTTCTTGGAACGATCAGCCAAGTTGTAACGGAAGGGCTTAACAGTAAACTTATCGTTGACGGAATTTTATTTACTTTGGCAAATAACCGTACAAATAATTACAAACAAATATCAGATATTGTAAAAAATACTTATGGACAGAGTATTCATATATTCTCCAGTTACATACCGAGGGCAGTTACCGCAGAGGAGGCGCCGGCAGCCGGAATGAGCATATATCAATATGATCCGACTGGAACTGTATCAAAAGCATACAATGACTTCACTTGTGAATTTCTGCTTTGGGAAGAAGGTGTGCAGCGATGAGTACAAAAGCAAAAACAGTTCCCGGCTTCACACTAAGTACCTTTGTGGCTCCAAAAGAGGATTGGTATAAAAATCTCAATTTACAAGATTCGATTGATATGGCTAAGGAAAAAATGGTTGCCGCGGCAGAAAACTTTGTAGCGGTTGGGTATTATTTAAAACATATCAGAGATGGGGAACTTTATAAAAATAAAGGTTATAAAAATATATGGGAGTGTGCCGAACATGAACTGAAACTATCTCAATCAACTGCATCGCGATATATCAGTATCTGCGAAAAATTCAGCCGCGATGGAAACAGTCCATATTTGGATGAAAAGTTTAAAGAGTATGGAAAGAGTCAGCTACAGGAAATGTTGACAATCAGTGATCAAAAGCTTATTGAACAGGTTACGCCGGATATGCCGGTAAAACAGATCCAAAAGCTGAAGAAAGACAACCACATAGCTGAGAAAAATAATACTATTCAAACAGAACAGCCTGAAGATGAGGATGATGCATACACTGCTTTACCCGGTCAAATGGAGATAGTGCTTGATGGAACATTCCGTGAGCTGGAACCTGATCCAGAGACATCTGAAAATGCAGATGATAGTATGGAACAACCAACTAATCAGATATTTGATGCTGATGAGTTTGTTCAGGATCAAAAGAATGGGAAGTCAGACACAGATATTCAAGAAAAACCATTAGTAGATGAAGTGGTTAAATTTGCGGGTGAATACGATATATCATTGATCGACAAATTGATTGCTAAATACGAGGACTATCGAGAATATAGTATTAAAGCAGATGTAATTTGCGAATACAATTGTTTACTGGACGCATTGGCACTATTAAAGCAACGAATGGAGGGTAGCAAAGATGAATGATAAACATATACAACGAAAGGCACCTAAATCATGGTGTATTTACAGAAATAATTGGTTAAAAATGCATGGTTATAATATGCGCAGAAAACATTGTAAACGTACAAGGGCATGCAGCAGTATATGCGTGAATCGGTAAAAGTATAGACGGATAAAAATAAGCTATATTACGAGCAATCGCTTGATATAGACATTCCCTGATACCTCCAATTTTATCAGGGAAGAGGAGGGCAGCCTGAAAAGGGCTGCCTTTTTGGAGGAAAGGTTGAAACACCTAGCTGAAAACGGCAGCTGTAAGAAACTGATTCATCATGGAAATATATCACGAAAGCCATGATAAAAGCAGGCGGTTAGCATAAAACTAGCCGCCTTATTTTCTTGTAAGGGACAAAAGAATAACAATAATGGAAGGAGTTAAGAATGCCCCAAAATGATAATGATAATGTAAATAATAAAGTAAAAGAGATAACTGATCGGCTAGAGCAAGGCATAGGAGAGCTGTTTGAAAGCCAACAGTATAAAGATTATCTGACTACTATGTCAAAATTTCATAGTTATTCGTTTAATAATATTGTTTTAATATTCAGTCAGAAACCCAATGCGAGTCTGATAGCCGGATATAATGCATGGAAAACGGAACATCAAAGGCAAGTTGTAAAAGGAGCAAAAGCAATTAAAATCCTTGCACCGGCGCCATATAAAGTAAAAGTACAAAGAAATAAGGTAGATCCTAACACTCGCAAAACGATATTGGATGAAAACGGTGATCCTGTAAAGGAAACCGTTGAAGTTCAAAAGCCTTATTTTAAAGTAGTCAACGTTTTTGATGTCAGTGACACAGAAGGCAAGGAAATCCCCTCTATTGGAATAGGGGAACTTTCCGGGAATGTGGAGAAGTACGATGAATTCTTTGAAGTATTAAAAAAGATATGTCCTATACCAATAGAATTCGAACATATAAATACAGGCGCAAAGGGTTATTACAGTAATGCAGATAACAAAATCGTGATAAATAAAGGAATGGCACAAATGCAGAATATAAAAACAGCCATTCACGAAATGAGTCATCATTATCTGCATTCACGGGATACTCCCAATTTTTCAGAAGATAAGACACGGAACAGTAAAGAAGTAGAGGCAGAAAGTGTCGCATATACAGTTTGCCAGCATTATGGAATTGATACATCGGATTACAGTTTTGCTTATATAGCAACATGGTCAAAAGATAAAGAGATGCCTGAACTTAAAGCGTCTTTAGACATTATTAGAAAAACTTCATCTGATTTTATCAAAAAGATAGACGGGCATATGCAGGAGTTATATAAGGAGAAATCTGCTGTATATGAAAATAACCATACTGAAGAAAAAACTTCAGTAATCGGGAAATTACACTCGAACCAAGAAAAACTTATAGAAGGCGAACAAAAGCAGTCTAAGATATCAGAAAGGAAACAGGAGAGAGTATGATCAGTAATGAATTTAACCTTGAGGAAATAAACCTTATACATTCATGCAGAGCCACGGAGCGGCAGATGCTTATTAAGGAACTGAATAGCTTTATGGATTCAAAAGATCCGGCTATGAGAGAAATAATACACAATACCATATCGAAACTCAATGATATAACGCCGTCCCAAATGGCAGAGATTATAAATTATCCAGCGGAAAATGCTAATTCATTAAAAGGATCCAACACATAGAAACCATGAAACTGTAAAATAGGCTTTTACAATGCACTAAGGGGAGAGGCGCATATGAAAGAATACACGACAGGTAACAGCAAAGTTGACGCTATGGCGCAAATGCAGCTTACGGGTAACGTTACGCCATCAGTATGGTACCGTACGATTACCAGAGAAAACGGAAAACCGCATCTTCTTGCAATAGCTATATTGTCAGATATAGCATACTGGTACCGACCGACTGAAATAAGAGAGGAAGGTTCAGGACATATCATAGGATATAAGAAAAAATTTAAAGCAGATCTCTTGCAGCGCAGTTATGACCAGTTTGCGGAATTATTCGGCGAATCAAAACGAAGTGTGACAGATGCAGTGATACGACTGGAAGTTTTGGGAGTAATAAAAAGGGAATTCCGTACGATTGATGTCGCCGGGATAAAATATAATAATGTACTGTTTATAGATTTTTTCCCGGAACGACTTTACGAACTTACATATCCTGATACAGCAGACCAACAAAATCTTGAGCATGAATTGTTGCAGCCCGACCCTGTCACAAAATTTCGGGAGAGGGGTCACGAAAACGAAAATACCCTGTCACAAAATTTCGGGAGAGGGGTCACAAAAAAAAGTGAGAGGGGTCACGAAAAAACGGGAGAGGGGTCACAAAATTTCGGGAGACGTAATACTAAGATTACTACAGAGATTACTACAGAGAATATCTCATCATCATCTTCGGATGACGATGAGATGATAAAAGAGTATCTTGAAATTACAAAAGAACTGTATTCGGCTGAAATTATAAGCTCAGTTATAGAAGAGCTAAGAAAACGCGACAGCATGTACTTGAAGAAAATATCACCACAAATTTTTGCGGAAATCTGCAAAAATATAACGGAGCACGCGACATCGAATATCATCAACGCATCAGCATACATACAAAAATGTATCGATAATATGATCACAGGACAAAAATTGTCGGAGGCTAACAGAATGCACCAAATAAGAGCGGGAGATCAATCTACGGGTATGGTACATGATTACAATTTTGAAGAATTGGAACAACAAATAATCAGTAACTGATTTATGCGACGTCGCATAAATTTTTCATTTTAATTAAAAGGAGGACAAAATATGGCAGAAGCAGCAACAAATCCTATGCAACAGATGGAGGAATTAAAGAAAATCCTCATAAGCCTTAACCAAATTGGCGGAGTGCAAGTGATAAACGAGGTGCAGGACAGCTTTAAAGTGATGGACGCGCAGCATCAGGTATTATATCAGGAATTGCAGGACATAAAACAGCAGTTAAATACAATGCAAATCGCATTAAACAATCCAAAACAGCCACAGCTGATTGCAAATAGCAGTACAAAAGAAAAAACAAATAACTCGGTCATAAAGGATCTTATGACCGGATTTGAGAAAAGCGTGTCGGATATAGGCAAATTTATTTCAAACATGAAAAGAAACGTAAACGAAAAAGCAGCGGAAACAATCAAGGATTTCAAAGCGCATGGAGTTATTGCATTAAGCAATATTTCAGAGAAGCTTGGCGTAAAAGAGATGTTTAAATCAGCAGAGATGTGCTTCAATCTGGAAGCAAACAAAGCGCAGGAATTTATTAACAAACTTGACACAATACGCGGTGAGATAAATAAAGCTAAAACCCATATCGGAAACATAGGCAGAGCAGCGACCGGAAAGGAATTAAAATCGGAGTCAGAAAAGCAAGGCAAATTATTCAACCTATTAATAGCGCCGTATAGTAAGCTTATGCAATCATGTCAGAAAGTCAACGCAAAAATTCACGAGGCGGTTGTTAATATTGAGAAGCTTGAATTGAAGGCACTTGATGCCGGCGATCATCTTAGAAAAAAATCTGTACTGAAAAAGCTTGATAAATTTAAGGAAGAACAACAGCAGGAACCAAAGGGGCAGGAAGCAGACCTTTTAAAGACATCGCAATTAGAGGATAAGCAAAAAGGTCAGCTTCGGTTGGAGGATAAACAGCAAAAGCGTGATGACAGATCTGAAAGATAGGAGGGACAAGATATATGCCAAGTTTATCAGATGATTTTACATCCAGAGCCTTTGATAAATCACCGCAAATAGTTAAAGGAGCAGCAAAGGGCGCAGATGTAAGTATAAGGGCTACCGGAAAAGCGCTAAAAGGCATATGCCTGATTCTTGGAAAAGGCGTTGGATTTACGACAGAAAACGTAATGAATGCCGTGAATGAAAAAGCACTGAAAAAAACGGGTGATATAAAATATTCCCGGCGTAACATCGACATTAAGCAATTATCAGAAATGGGCACTGTAAAAAAGGTCGAAGACGCCATTACAGGCGACGTGATGAGGCATTTTGACACAGCATGCAAACAACATGGTGTAAAGTATTCTGCGATGAAAGACACGAAAGACGAAAAAAATCCGCAATACTATGTGTTTTATGAAGGTAAATCAGCGGAGCTGGTGCTGCATGTTATGGAACAGGCATATAAAGGTTATATGTCTGAGATGTCTGAACAGAAACAGAACGAAAAAGGCATTGGAAAAGAAAAAGCGCCTGAGAGCATACGCGCAAAACTTGCCTTTTTTCGCGATCGGGTTGCAGCTAGGGACAGAGAGAACGGCGCAGTAGAGAAGAATCTCAATCACTCTGAGCCTCAGAGATAGCAGCCCGGAAGGAGAAATTATCATGGAAAATTATATGGAAAAACTGCGGGCTTTCAAAGAAAAGCCTCTGAAAGAAAAACTAAAAATAATAACGCCATATGCAATAGCATCTTTGTTCTGTAGCAGGATAGCGGAACTATGCAGACTATGCAGCGGAAACATATCAAAGATAATAATAAATTTAGAGTATCTTTATAAAACATTTCCAAAATTTGCGTTAAGTGATCTGCTTATTGGCATTACAGTCGGTTGTTTCCTTGTGTTTTATGTAAAACTTGAAAACAAACTGAAACGAAAAAACACAAGAACGGGAGAGGAATATGGAGCGTCGCGATGGGGCACTGCCGATGACATTAAGCCTTTTATCGATCCGGATCCGTTTAATAACATTATTTTGTCAAAGACAGAATTTCTTTCGATGAATCCGAGAATGAAGAAATTTAATCTGAACCGAAATAAGCATGTGGTTATTTACGGTGGATCCGGAAGCGGTAAAACATACGGGATTGTAAAACCAAACCTTTACCAGCTTCACAGCAGCTATGTCCTTACCGATCCGAAAGGCACACTTCTTCCGGAAACAGGTAATCTTTTTGCTAAAAAAGGTTACAGGATAAAGGTATTTGACACGGTTAATCTTGCAAACAGTATGCATTATAATCCGTTTGCATACATAAAGCAGCCCAAGGACATCCTCACTCTTGCAAATGTTCTGTTTACGAACCTAAAACCAGAGAATGCCGGAACGCCGCCCGATCCGTTTTTTGACCAGGCTGCGCTTCTCTGGTTACAGGCTTCTATAGGATATCTATGGTACGAAGCGCCGAAGGAGGAACAGAATATTCCCACACTGTTAGAAATCCTCGAAGCGGATGAAGTTAAAGAGGATGATGAAAATTACAAGAATGCAGTGGACATGCTTTTTGAGGAATTGGAACAGAAAAATAAAAGGCATTTTGCCGTAAAGCAACGCAAAAAATATAAAAAAGCCGCAGGCAAAACTGCGAAGTCAATCTTAATAACATTAGGCGCGTATCTTGCCCCGTTTGATATTCCTGAAGTAAGCGAAATCGTACAGGATGATGAACTTGAATTTGATACATTCGGTGATCCGGATCAGAAGAGCATCCTGTATATCATTATTTCAGACACGGATACGACATATAACTTTCTGCCGGCGATGATATTTACCCAAATGTTTAATGTACTATGCTATAAGGCAGATAAAGAAATGGGAGGAAAGCTGAAGACACCAGTGCAGTTTGTGTTAGACGAGTTTGCAAATATAGGAAAAATACCGAAATTTGACGTGCTGATCGCAACAATCCGAAGCCGATTAATGTCCTGCATTATCATTCTCCAAACGCAGAGCCAGTTGAAAACAAATTATAAAGATGCCGCTGAAACAATAACCGGCAACTGTGACACTGAGATTTTTCTTGGAGGCAAAGAGAAAAGCACTGTCAAGGACATAGAGGAATCGCTTGGTGATGAAACCATTGACTTATTTAATGAGTCAAGGACATTCAGCAATCAGGAAAGCAGCGGATTAAATTACAACAAGGTAGGACGGAAACTGAAGAATATATTTGAACTGAAAACAATGGACAGAGATAAGTGTATCGTACAGATATCGGGGCTTCCGCCATTCTTTAGTGACAAATACAGACTGGAAATGCATCCGAATTATAAATATACGGCAGATGCCGATGAACGAAACTGGTTTGACTTTCAAAAATATCGAAAGCATGCAGAGAATGCTGTTTCGGACATTAAATTTCATAATACGGATACATATAAGGTTATCGCATAAATCTTATGCGACGTCGCATAAGAGATCCCTGTACAAAAGAAAAAGAGTAGTTTCCTACTCAATTTTTCTTTCGTTCAGTTTGTTTGGTTTGATTGGTGGTAATTATGCTTGAAAATAGTTTCTTACGTTCTTCACGATTGATATACCATTCTTTTATAAGTAATTCAATCAGTTTAATAAGTGAATCCGCTTCATCAGGATCTATATCAACAATTACATTTGTATCTTTTTCCATATGTGCGCCAATATTACCAAGCTGACGGAGTGCATCAATAGAAGACCACAAATCAGCAGGTATTTGATTTTTAAGAGCAGAGATTTCATCATAAAGATTTTTTTCTTTGATTCCCCAAAAATCACGAATCATACCTTGTAAACAACGGCGAGAAAGAGTGGCAGATGCTTTTGGGCTCAAGGTAACAATGGCACAAGCTTCCTCATAGTCTTTCCGAATTGCTTCTGGTATATATTGGGGAAATTGTTTGGCGGATGATATTGGGCGAATTGGAAAATCCACATCATCAATTTTATCGCCAGTTCCAGTTGCTTTTATTGTATATTGATCACAGTTTGGACATTTATAAAAAGAAATTTTTATGCATGATGCGGATTCGATTTGTCTAACTCCATGAAGCCAAACGAATCCATCATCAGAATCAAAACTTGTTTTACGTTCTCGCATCGTATCAACAGAGATAGGCATAATCATTGAACAATAAGGACACTGAAATCCTGCCATAATATCACAACCTTTCGATAATATTTGACATTATTATACTATAAAACTAAAAAAATTGGAAGAAAAGGATAGATATGTTTTGAAAACTATAATTGTAAAATGCCAAAAGAGAAATTTACTTTAGTAATTTTGCTCATGGCTATACATATATGTAAAAGGGGGGATGCCCTATGAGCTGTTAAATAAATCTGAATATGGAACTTAATAAACGTATTAATGAACCTTTCTGAAATCATATCAGAGAGGTATTTTTATTTCAGGAGGAAAAAATCATGATATTAAATAAGATTATGGCATTAAAGATGATCATACTTGCAGATGCAGCTGCATTTTTGGATACCGGGATCAAATGGGGATCGGCGCTCGTGTCAGTTGGCGGTGCAGTATTGCTGGTTAGCGGTCTTACAGATTATTCCGAGGGAAAGACGCAGCATAATCCTAATGCAAAAATGGAAGGATTAACCAAAATTGTAGGAGGCATCGCTGTTATTTTGATTGGAGTAGGACTTGTTCCTCAAATCAGAAATATGTTCCCGGAATAAATATTATGAGGTAAACGGATATGGAGAGTGAATGGTCACATAATATTGGGCAGATATTGATGGGAAGCATATATGAGGCGGTTCATGAACTGTGCAGCCATTTGTTCGGTTTTTTGTTTTTTTACTTAAACAGTCAGATCGAATGGGCGCAGTCAGAATTGAAACAGCCGATCGACCAGTGGAACCCGAGCGTATTTGTGTTGATAAGGGATATTGTCGCAAAAGATGTATGCATACCGATAGCCGCAGCATTTATCACTTTTATATTCTGCTTTGAAATAGTGCAGCTTTTGCAGGACGAAAACAGGATGCGCAACATCAATAAGCAGACGCTGTTTGTTACGATCATGAAATTCTGCCTCTGCTGCGTCCTCTGCGCAAAAAGTTTTGATATCGTAATGGGAATTTACAGCATCGGAACCTCGGCGGTCACAATACTCGGAAATCAGGCAAACGGCACATTAAATTCAAATTTGCTGTCTTTCGATGAAATACTTCCGGCAGCCTTTGATGAGTATAGGTTGGCATATGTCTTTCAGATAATAGGAGACCTCCTGCTTATCGTGTTTGCAATCATTATTGTCGTTGTATTGTCAGCAATCATATATGTCCGAATCACGGTATGGTTTCTAGAGTTTCTCATATACGCATCAATGGCGCCTATTCCGTTTTCGACATTTGACAATAAGGAGTGGGCGCAGGTAGGCATGAACTATACGAGAAAAATGCTCGCATTATCATTTGAAGGCTTCTTTATGCTGCTGATGCTCGCAATGTACGGCTTTATAACCGCCGGATTATCGGCAAGGCATGATTTTATCGAGACGCTCACCATGCTTCTTGGAACCGGCGTAGCGCTTATCATGCTCATGGGCAAAGCGGGCAACATTTCAGCAAGCATATTTAACGCGCACTAAGGGGGACAAAATATGGCTTATGTTAATATAACAAAAGATTTTTCGGAAGTCAGAAAAGTAATACCGGGCATAGGGCTTACCAAAAGGCAGCTCATAGGCTTTGCAGCGGGAGCTGTAGTAGGTCTGCCCGTGTTCTTCTTTTTTAAATGGGTTTTGGGCTTCGATTTAATGATTGATGTATTTGGTTTTGCGCTGGCAGCCGCACCGGTAATCATCCTGATAACAGTGCAAAAAAACGGTATGTATATGGAAAAGCAGGTACGTTTCTGGTATGAAACAAATTTTATCAGGAATACAGACCGACCGTATGCGACCAACAATATTTACAGTCTTATGAAGAAAGAAGAGGAACTGGAGAAGGAGGTGGAACGGATCTTGTTTAAAGGGAAAACGAAAGGAGAAATTAAGGAGATTAAGGAGAAAGGGGAAACAAGCCAGATTGAAATCGGCAAAAAAAAGCTGACGATCCCAATGACCGGACGGATTGACAAAAACACCAAAAAAGAATTGGAGAAAGCAGTAAAAAAAGCAAAACTCAAAGGCGATATTCCCGAGTCAGCGCAGGATACGATACAGTATAAAGTTCCGTATCCTGACGGGATATTTGAGTCTGATGACGGATATTTCACGCAGACAATAGCCTTTGAAGACATTACATACCAGCTTTTGGATAATGAGCCCAAAAACATACTTTTCGAATGGTGGTGCAAGCTGATCAATTATTTTGAACCGGAAGTGCATTTTCAGTTCAACTATGGAAACATGGAGATCGATAAAGATGAATATTCCAAGGATTTTAAAATCCCGTTCAGGGAAGACGCATTTAACATTGTGCGTAAAGAATACTCGGACATGCTTATCAACCAGTTTTCCAAAGGAACAAATAACCTGAAAAAAGAGCGTTATCTGACATACGGCATAAAGGCTGCGGATTATAAGACTGCAAAGCTCAAGCTCGGAAAGATAAACAAGCAGCTTGAGAAAAATTTCAGGAAACTTAATTGTAAGGCGCATATAATGGACGGATACGAACGTCTGCATCTGCTGTTTCGACTGTTTCATCCGGCTGCAAAAGAAAAATTCATGTGGAACTTTGACATGCCTGTGGGCACGGGACTTTCAAGCAAAGATTTTATTGCGCCGAGCAGCTTTTGCTTTAAGAGCGGTCCCGAACTGAATGCGTCAAGGTATTTTAAGGTAGGCGAGCGCATTGGCGCTGTAAGCCATATCAAGATCTTTGCCTCAGACATGGAAGACAGGATCATTGCAGATATCTTAGGCATGGACAGTAACGTATGGATTTCAATCCATGCGGACGCTATGCTGAGAAAAAAAGCACTGGATTATGCAAAAGACAACATAACGGACATAGACGGAATGATCATTAACGAACAGAAAACAGCGGTACATTCCGGATATGACATGGACATTCTGCCACCGGACTTAAAAATGTATCAGGATGCAGCAAACAAGTTATATAAGGATATACAACGCAAAGATGAAAATATGTTCAATACAACGATTACGATAGTGCAGACGGCATCAACGCGTAAGGAGCTTGAGGATAACATCTTTGAGCTTAACGGCATCCTGAATAACTATCAATGCACGCTCATCCGTCTTGACAACCGCCAAGAGCAGGGATATATGAGCGCAATGCCGCTTGGAAACAACAGCATCGAAACGGTGAGAACTTTTACGACCACAGATATGGCGATATTCATTCCTTTTACAACAAAAGAATTGTATACGCAGAACGGGCAATATTACGGCATGAATTCGCTAAGCAACAGTGTCATTACTGTGAATCGTAAAGATCTTGTCAATCCCAATGGTCTTGTGTTCGGAATGCCGGGATTTGGTAAGACATTTATGATCAAGAGGGAAATATTAGATGTGTTTTTAAAAACAGAAGATGACAGGTTTATCATCGACCCTGAAGGAGAGTACAAATGGCTGGTCAAGCTTCTCAAGGGGCAGATCATTGAAATCGCCCTGAATTCCCAGGTGTATATAAACCCTATGGAGATCAACCTTTTTGCGGAAAACGATAATGACAAGGATTACAACCCGATCTCTGCAAAATGCAGCTTTATCGTATCGATGTGTGAGCTGATACTTGGCAACAGATCGGCATTGGGAAAAAAAGAGGTAGCAGTAATCGATGAGGCATGTAAGAGGATATATTACCGATTTGCTGAAAATCCGGTTCCCGAAAACATGCCAATTCTGGGGGATCTGCACAATGAACTGCAAAATGGTTTTGAAGGTGAAAAGAAAATGATAGGGCGTGATCTTGCCATAGCATTATCACGATATGTCACAGGGTCATTGTCCTATTTTAACCACCGTTCCAATGTCAACATCAATGAAAGGCTTGTATGTTTTGACTTAAAAAATATGGACAGCAATCAGAGAGATCTTACAATGCTGATAATACAGGAGAGCATATGGGACAGGGTGGCTCTGAACCGGGAAAAAGGAAAATATACATGGGTTGACATTGATGAATTCCATCTTCTTCTGAGAGAGCCTTTGACGGCAAGCTATTCCGTGGAAATATGGAAAAGATTTCGTAAATGGGGTGGCATACCGACCGGCATCACACAGAATATCAAAGACCTGTTCCGCTCACCGGAGATACAGAATATCCTAGACACCACAAATTTTATAGCGATGCTAAACCAGTCAGGAGATGATGCAAGACTTCTGGCGGAACATCTTGATCTGAGTGAGGAAGAGGAAGGGTACATCAAGTCCGGAGAACCCGGAAAAGGGCTTTTGTGGGTAGAAGGAATTAAAATCCCGTTTGAAGATAATTTCCCTAAGAATACTATATGCTATAAGGTTATGACCACAAAACCGGGAGAATCGATCAAAGAAAAGAGAAAGAAAAATGCATCATAAAATCTTATGCGATGTCGCATAAGATTTTTTCAGGAGGTGAGAAACTTGAGCCAACAATTGTCACCTAAAAACAGAGGACAAGCATTGGATAATGGGAATAACAAAAACGTCAGTAATAGCAGTAATAGCGCATATCATCAGCTTAATACACAGCATAACACAGCTCAACAGTTTAGGAGCCCGGTTTCTGAACAACAGCGCAGCGAATATAGCAGTGATTCTCAGCGACAAATACTTACTAATTTTCAGCAATCATTCAATGAACAGAGAGGACTGTATACAGAACAGGCATTCAATAATTATGAGCAGCAACAGGATAGCGTCAATGTTATACCTCAATCTCAGGAAAAACCTCAATATTATGACTATGAAAAAATTATTGATGTATCTTTTGATGAGGAAAGTTTTAAACGGTATGTGGATGATGATTTTGAACGGTATGCGGAAAGATTAAGCACAGGACGCGTTGTTTCTGACTCGACTTCCAATAATCCTGCAAATAACATGGCTTTCTCAGATAAAAGACAAAAAATCATAACAGAAGCTGAAATGCCGCTTTCAGGACAGAGCAAAGACAGCGCGGAAAAAGGGAAGGAAAAATATAAACGTCTATCTGTTAATGCCAATAAATCCGAACGTTTGAAGAATGATGACAGAACTGAAAAAGGCAATGTCGATCCAAGACTGAAGGAAGATAAGACGGAAAAGCGTATATCCACTGATAATAAATCCGGGCGTTTAAAAAATAATGAGAGCGGCGGGCGTTTGCATGAGCATGATGAATCTGACAGGAGTGATGAGAAAAAAGACAAAAAACGTGACCTTGAATTCAAAGAACCACCGAAACGAACAATATTTGAAGAAGGAAAAGATTTTTATACTGACGGTGACAGAAGAGTCCAGTTTGTGCGCGCCAAAGGTGAAGCAGAATTAAAAACTCTTCAGAAACAGACAAATAAAAAATATAACAAGCAGGTTGCAGAACAGGATCGAAAAGAATTAAAAAACAGGATCAAGGGAAGACTGATTTTTTCAAACATAAAATCATTGTACGATGATGAAAAAATCGAAAAAGATGAAACCGCGGCAGATGTTTCCAAAGCGTTAAAAAAAGGAGGAAGAGCGACTGCATTCATTCTGAGAAACAATCAGCGGGATCTCCGAAACATGTATAGTGAGTATGGAAAGCTCAAGCACTCAATCAAGAGACAGCAGTATCATATCACGAAGATGGAACGGCTTGATAACAAAGAAATACGTCAGAAACAGCGTAAGTATGTAAATGAAGCTACCACAAAAGAAGAAAAACGGCGCCGAAAAAAAGAAATGCAGAAGGTGCACATTGAACGCGAAGGAAATTTTGTAAGACGCACACAAAACCAATTTAAAATGGCTAAGCGGTCAGTGAAGTACAAAAGCAGCAAAGTTAAGAGGGCGATGACAACAGTGGCTGCTGTGGGAAGCATATTAGGCGTATGTATGCTGTCAGGCGTTATAATTCTGCTCGTAATATTATGCGCAGGACAGGGAATGGCGGATTATTACGCTGAAGCGGTTGTGCAAACCGGATATGACACTATGACAGACGCTACAGAGTATTATAAAAACCTCGAAACGGATCTGGAGGAATATTTATCCAACAGATCATCTCTTGAATCTGAACTAAGATCCGAGCATGGAAGCGATATATATGAATTTAAGTATAATATCTGCGCCTTTGGTTTCAGCGCAAATACGATCGTTGCGTATCTTGGAGCTAAATATAACGAATTTGAACTCAATGATATCGTCAAAGAAGATCTAAAAGATGTATTTCAACAAATGTATGTTTTAAACATATATACAAGGATGGAAAACCGAAGGATAGATGATGTCGATGAGGAAAAGAAAATATGCTATGTGACGTTAAGGAGGACAGAACTGGAGGAAGTTGTTGAAAGCAGACTGACGGAAGATCAGCTCAAATTATATGAATCATATAAATTGACAACCGGAGGACAACAGGTATACGGTCCTGTAATGCGTGAAAACTGGACAAATCTTATCAGCAGCAATTACGGTGACAGAATTCACCCGATCACAAAGGTAAGAACAACCCATAAAGGCGTAGACATCGCAGTTCCAACAGGCACAAAGCTGTATTCCGCCGTGAAAGGAACCGTTACGGTAGCTCATTATTCCGATACAGCGGGGAATATGGTGACTATTAAAAATGATACAGGATGGACAGTGACATTTATGCATATGAACAGCATTGCGGTATCTGTCAATCAAAAAGTTGAGCGCGGAGATTTTGTTGGATATAGCGGAAACACAGGAAATTCCACGGGACCACACCTGCATTTACAGGTAAATGACGCTAATGGAAATACTGTGAATCCGATTTTTATAATTCCTCAAACCTGCGCTGTTGTCAATGATGAATAGGAGGCATTTACTTGAAAAATCTGGAAAAACTTGAAGAACATTATCACAAAGAGCTGGCGCTTGCGGAAAAGCATAAGAAAAACGCAGAGGATATAAAAAAGGAAATTGAGCTTTTAAAAGGATCGCAGATCAATCAAAAAATCAAATCCTTGAATATTAACGGAGATGAATACAAAAAGCTGATGGATCTTCTTGATAACAAAAAAGAACTGATGGAGGCAATAGAGATTGTATCCGGTAATAAAGGGAAAGGGAAAGGGGATGATAACCTTGATACCGAAACAGAAAAAACGACTGAGCATTAAAAATGTAATAGTCGTTATTGTTGTTATTGCTGTTATTGCATCTTTAATATTGCTGTATTTAATGCTGGAAAATAGCGCTAGAAATGCATCGGCATATGAGAAAACGCTTCTTGCGTCTATCTCAGACAGTATAAGTATACCGACAGAGGAGCCGGCGGTATTTGAAGAAAAAAACACGGAAGCAGATACAGAAATTTATACAGAAGATACAGAAGGTGAGGACGAAGTTTATGCGACGTCGCATGAACAGGAACCTGTCACACAAGACATTGTCAGAATATCAGATATGTATGCAGTTAAAGGAGATCTGACGCTGAAAAGCTATTATCCTGATGCGACTCAATATACATGGGAACTGTATAACACGGAGGCTAAATGTTGGGACGTTCTTGATGCCAGAACCGCCTGCGATGAACTGTACAGACAGGTATCTGTTGTATCTTTGAATTTAAGTGAGGATATAATGATACGTTGCAGCATAGAAAGAGATGGCGCTGATGAAAAAATATTGGATATCGCTTCCGTAAAATGTATCAAATCTATTGTAAACGTAACTGCTACGGACGAAAAATTTAAAACAGGATCGGGGCATTGGCTTTCCAGCCGCGATATTCCGGTAAAGGTCACTTATCATGACAATAGCAGCGAAATCTTAAAAGGATTATACGGACTGGTATTTGTAGACAAGCTTGAGAGCAGTGAAATTACATATTCGGATACAGGAAATGTCATTGAAACAGTAACGACAATCAATACGGAATGCGAATACAGCTATATAGATACCGGTGAAAAGGAGTTTGTAATCAGATACAGAGATCAGGATAAGTCGTATGACACTAAATTGACGGTCGTGAGCGCTGATATAGATCCACCCGTTATTTCAGCAGTTTCACTTAGCGATTTTACGATAAAAACCGTTGATGAGCCTGTAACAGTGGAAGTGACGATATCTGCGGAAGATAATGAAACACCTTATCCCGCGCTTGAATATGCATTTCTTCCGCAAGGAGTGGATCCGGAAGATACCGACTGGATAGCGAAACCCAAATTTGAAAAAGATATCGATCAAAATGGAATATGGGTAGCATACTGCCGGGACAGGAAAAAAAATATTGCAATGTTTGAGGAAAAAATAATAGTGGTAGACCAGAAAGGACCGGAGCTTGCATTGACGCTTAAAAATACAAACTGGTGCGCGGCAAATAAAATAATTGCCAACGCCAAAGATGAGCTGCCTGTGACTTATTTGTTTACTTGTCGCGAAACAGGTGAGAACAGCGGCTGGACTGATAAAAACGAGTATGATGTAACCCAAAATGGAACATGGGAGGTGCAAGCGAGAGATGAGGTGGGAAATATAACAGTTATGGATATTGCAGTAAGCAACATTGATGCGCAGATGCCAATAATAAAGGGAATCACTGAAGGAGAACAAATATATGAAAACTAGGAAATTGAACATTATGCTCTCTACATTTATGCTTATGATTTGTCTGATCCTTATGCTGGATTCAGAAGCATTTGCAGGAAGCGGTGAAGAGTATATTACTATAACAGTAGACGCAGAAGACGATAATGAAGGATTGATGTATTCAATAGACTCAACGGATGAAGCGGCATTTACCAGTTCGAATACATTCACAATTCCTGCGGGGACGTCCCACACAATATATGTAAAAGATGCAGCGGGAAACGTTACTTCACAGGATTATTCACCGAGTTATCTATCGCCACTTGAACTTGACGAGAATGTACAGGATATAAATATTGACGTTGAAATAGGAAATAAGGATTACAGCAGCATTCTTGATCCAGCATCTTCTCCGGCAGAACCGGGGGAAGGAACAATGCATGATAGGACAGTCACTGACGGAAGCGATGACGGAGAAAAGGTTTTTTACACAGTCACTACGGCAGAAGGAGATACTTTCTATATGGTGATTGACAAAAAACAAAACACTGAAAATGTATATCTTCTAAACACGGTTACACGGTCTGATCTTGCAGCGCTTGCAACAGACGATGATGGAACAGAGCAAAAAGACGGAAAGGAAGAAGATAATCTTCTTACCGCGCTTCAAAATGAAAAGGAAGCTGATAGCGTCCCTGATAAGATAAATTCATCATCAAAAGAAAAAAGCGGCATGTCTTCCAATATTATAATAGTTGTGTTTGTTCTCATTATAGCCGGTGGGTATTACTACATAAAAATTTACAAAAATAAGAAAGAGCAGCAAATGGATGTAATGGACGCTATGGATATGAATGATTTTGCCGCTGAAGAGGCTGAGGACGAAGGAGACGAGGTGGATTTCGATATTGCCGATGATGAGAAACAAGCTTACCTAGACAATCTAATTAATGATGGCGATGATGAGGAAAGTGATTTATATGATCAGGATCCGGAAAATTATACAGCGGAAAGTTATACAGATCTTAATGAGGAGGAAAGTGTGGGTATTGACAACGATGAAAGTCATGTGGATCCTGATAACGATGATAATCCGACAATAGATGAAGAATTTACAGAGTATGATCCGGATCTCGATGCAGAAGAAGATGAATAGGAGGAATGATACATGAGTTTTATAAAAAAATATAAAATCATATTACTGGCATGTGGCATATTAGCCGCTATATTAGTGTTATTTATGGTATCAAACGTAGTTGGAAAAGAGGATCCTGCCGACTTTGAATATGACAGTATGATAGAAGCCAAACTTGCTGAAAATGTAAAAGCTTATCTGGATGAATATCTCATTCTTGAGAATCACGATAAGAACATAATCGCGAATGAAGCAGTTGAAAATTACCGCATCATAATGTCATCAGGAGCAGAAAACATAACGGACGATCATACTGCCGCAATAAACCGGAATATTATGCAGGCACTTGACAGCTACACAACAGATACTCAAATCACATATGAAGATATGCAGGCGCTCGCAAGCGGAATAAGCAAAATCATTCTTGATACTATACTGATGCAAATAGAAGAAAGCGGCATGTCAAAGCTTGATGCATATAAGGAAGAGTACATTATTCTTACAGACAGCCTACAGTCACAGATTGATGAATTAAAGAAAAAAAGCACTTCGGTTAATATAACAGCGCATATTAAAAATAATGATGCTGAGATTGAGAATGCAAAGAATGAAATATACAGTAACGTCAGGAAAGAGCTGTCATCGATGCAGAATACTATCAGCACAATATCTGACGGAGAAGATGGCAAAGACGGTAAGGACGGAAAAGACGGTATAGACGGAAAAAACGGGACTAATGGCATAAATGGCAAAGACGGTAAGGACGGACGCGACGGTATAGACGGAGCAAACGGAAAAAACGGGACTGATGGCGTAAATGGCAAAGACGGAAAAGACGGCAATGACGGAAAAGACGGTGAAGACGGTAAAGATGGGCGCGACGGTATAGACGGAAAAGACGGCGAAAATGGCAGGGATGGAATGGATGGAAAAACTACGTTTATAGCATATGCGAATGACCAATATGGAACCGGATTTTCTTTGACTCCGACAGAAACCACAAAATATATAGGAACATGTATTACAGAAGAAACCATTCAACCGTCAAAAGCATCTGAATACACCTGGCAGCAATACAGGACGTATATCATAACGTCTGCGACGGATGAAAATAAAGTAACCACACTATATATTCAATAAATGGGGGGAAGGCATGAATAAGAAATTAACATTTAAAAGTACAAAAAGTATAATGCTGTACACAGCGGCAATTTTAATTGTAGCGGCTATTATAGTCTTTATGGGACTCTTTATGTGGCGAAATAAAAATCAATTTGTCACTGAAAAAGTGGTTCAAACATATCTGGAAGATTATTATGGGGAGATAACACACGAAATGAAAGTGTTGTCGAAAAATATGTCAGATGAACTTGACAGCAGCCTTGCCGTAATGAATACGAGAGAGCTTACGCAAGAAGAATTACAGCAGCTTCTCGATGCAGTAAACAGCGAACTTTCGCAGGCATCGTATAATATTTCATCTGAAGAGATTAACAAGATGTCAAATCAGATCGTGAAAAAAGTTCTTGAAGTTAAAACAGAAGATGCTGAACTTTTAAAGGAATATGCAATGCAGCTTGATGAACTTTCAGAAAGGGTCGGGATCCTCGAAAAAAAGATACTGCTTTTTAAGAACTATACTGAAAATGACATAAAAAACATAGCAAAATCCCTCGATATTACAGAAACACAGGTTATTGCGTTAATTAAAAAATATTCTACAGTAAGTTTAGACAGTCTTGCGAATGAACTTGGTATTTCCGTGGACGAGCTTAAAAAGCTGATTGTAGAAAGCAGGGATTATACGGATTCATTTTACATTAAACTTTCAAAACAGCTTGACGTTTCCGCCGCAGATCTAAAAAAACTGACCAAACGGGTAGAAAATAATACTGATGCGATAGATGATCTGGCAAAGAAACTGGGGATCACGTCTGAACAGTTATATGCAGCAATTTTTGAGTCAGGTGAAATGACAGAAAATGAAATAAAGCAGCTTGCAGCATTGCTGAATAAGAATGTTGCGGAACTCAGCAGTATGATAGACAACAACAAAGAATTGACCGGCTCCGGAATTGAGGAGCTTGCCAAGGAATTAAGTTTGTCAAAAGAAGAAATTTACAAGTATTTCAGTACATTAGATGCATCGGTCAGTGAGATTAGGCAGCTTGTCGAAATGAGCGATGATGAATTACGCGCATTGGCAGAAAAAATGAATATAGAAGATGATGAACTACGTTCCCTTATAGGTTCGCTTGAAAATGAATTGACGGATAATTATACGGAACTAAAAAATACGGGAGTAACACGGGACACTCTTGCAGAAGCGCAGGAGAGCATACGCCAAAGTCTTGCGGCTGAGGCAGATGAGAGAGAGGCATCAGTTAAATCAGCTATTGATTTATTGACTGATGCGATAGAGCTTTCCGAGGGTGAGGACGCAAAAAGATTACAAGAAGCAAAAGATGAATTGCAAATGGCATTAAATAATGACATTGGAAATATCGAAAACGCGCTTAATAACGCCAATGCACAGGTAAATTCATCTTTAAATAATCTTGATGTAAAAATAGACAATCTTAACAGCGCGATCACAAAAGTAAATAATTCAATCGATGAGATGATAACCAAAATAACAAATAACAGCAATAACATTGTCAGCCTTGGAGAACAAATGAAAGAAGGGCTGGATGCTGAAACAGAGAAAAGAGAGGCTGCAATAAACGGACTTGGAAGAGCCAAAGCAGAGATACATTATTTTAGTGATAACGGTGTGCCGACGCTAACAATAGACAATGTTATCAGGGATTAGGAGCGTGATAAAAATGAAAATGAAAAGAACAACACGAATTAATGTGCTCATGGTGGTAATGACTCTGATATTTATTATGGTGTTTTCTATTACGGGGAGAGCATCAGATAGGTTTAAATCTCAGGGAAAAATTGTATTTAACAATAAAACCGTGTCAACGAAAGATGATGTAATTTTTGATGCAGGTGATTTTGAAACGCTTGCTGAAGTATGCAAATAGGAGGTAATGGTAATGATAAAAATCAAGAAAAGCAATATAATAACAGCGATAATATGCGCAATTTTCATTTCGGCGGCATCATTCTATACCGGAGTTACAGCAGCTACCGAAAATTCCATATCGTATAAATCCCAAGGGAAAATTGTATTCAGCAATAATACGGAAGACACGGCGGATGACGTGGTTTTTGACGCAAGCGATTTTACAACGATCAATGACATGGTGGTATCCGGAAAGAAACTTGTCGGTACGGAACTTAACAAATATCCCTCCGTCAATATGGATCTAACTACAATACCCGATTTTAGCGAACTTGCGATGGCGGTAGACACACTTACGGATGACGCTACGGCAGACAGTAACATGATCCTAAAAGATGCTACGGCATATGTCAAAGGGGCTAAAATAAAAGGCGCTATTCCAAGCAAAGGCGAGGCATTATATACTCCGGGACGCGCTGATCAGACGATCGCATCCGGACAATATCTAAACGGCACACAGACTATAAAAGGCGATACTAATCTCACATCTGCGAACATTGTGGAAGGAATGACAATATTTGGCGTAACCGGCACGGCAAAGATTGAGTCACACATAGTTGAAACTAATAGATCCGTTTCCCTTTCCGATATTTCCGGAACAATAACCCCGAGCAGTGGAAACAATGCGATGGAGCAGGTTACATATTCTATATCAGGAGTAGACGCGGATAAAATTGTATCAGGTCAGAGTATTTTGGGGGTTGCCGGCACAGTCATAGAAGAAAGCCATACAGCGCTGGCTGCAAGTGATATAGTTGAAGCTTCAGGCACAGCATTAAAGGTTTTGGAGTCAGGTAAAACATACAAAATTCCATCTGGTAAATATACAAATGGAGAGGTATATCTTAGCGCTGAAAGTATAAATGAGAATATTGTTAAAAGCTACTTGGAAGATCCAGTGCATATTAGTAATTCTAATTCTGCTACCATATCTGTAGGTATACCGTCGGATGATTGTATAGTTGTATTTGCACATCCAGAACGACCAAACAATACATTATCAGAATTAGACGTCCCAACAGGAGCAAATATTATATTTTCTAATGTAACTCCTGAGATTCCAAGTTCTGCTATAAGATATTACATAGTTAAAGTTACAGGCAATAAAAATAAAGTTCTTGGTTTTAAATTTACAAATATTGGAACTAATCAACTTTACGTTCGTTATGTAGTGTGTGATATTAATATTTCGTCTGCATCAGTTGTATCAGCAGACTCCACAGTAAATCTTACTAGAGATAAATACTATATAATTGTGCGCAACGTGGATAACAGAAGTTGGTATCATGATTTTTTTTCCGGCGCTGTAGTACAATATTATGATATGCCGTATGCAAGTACTTATTTTATGTATTATAATATGGCAAACATATCTGTCATCAAGGCACTGGAAAACTCTACAATTGAAACAAAATCTACCGGAAACTATGACCAACACATAGTATTATTAAATTAATAATTAAATAAATTATAGTATAACAAGGATCATGAGCAGCCAAATTTTGAAAGGAAAAGATATTAAATGAGTAAAGTATTAGTTATCGCGGAAAAACCTTCCGCGGGGCGTGACATAGCCCGAATATTAGGAGTTAAGGAGGACAAGGGCTCTTACATGGAAAATGGCAGCTATATCGTATCGTGGGCTGTTGGACATCTTGTGGAGCTTAAAGATCCTGAAGATGTTGACGAGAAGTACAAAAAATGGAATACAGATAATATTCCGCTTCCCGCCGAAAATGGTCTTAAAATAAAGAAAGGAGCAGAGGCACAGTTTAATGTCATTAAAAAACTGATCGCACGGAATGATATAGATTATCTGATCAATGCCGGCGATGCAGGGCGTGAAGGACTGCTTATCCAGTCGTGGATTTACAGAATGGCAGGAAACAGGCATCCGGTAAAAATACTCTGGTCATCGTCATTGACAGATGAGGCAATAAAAAATGCAATGAACAGGCTTCATGATGACGCTGAAGAAGAATTTGTATCTCTGCTTGAAGAAGCGGAAACAAGAGCTATTGCGGATCAGGCGTATGGGTATAATTACACAAGATTGCTGACCTGTCTGTATTCAGACGGTCAGGTGCTTTCTTATGGTCGATGCCAGACGCCGCTTCTTAATCTTATCGTTAAACGTGATATGGAAAACGAAAATTTCAAGTCGCAGCCATACTGGAGCATATCTGTCAAATATGAAGAAGGTTTTGAAGCGAGCGAGATAGGCGATGATGGAAAAGTAATAAAGTATATGGAAAAAGCAACAGCCGAACAATCAGCAGAATACTGTACACAAATTGGCAAGGCTTCTGTAAAAAGCTGCGTTCGTGAAAAAAAATCCAATAAGGCGCCGGCTCTTTATAACTTAGCTGAGTTACAGAGTGTAATAGGTAAAAAATATGGATACACTCCGGATAAAACGCTGCAACTTGCACAGAACCTTTATGAAAAACACAAAATATTGTCATATCCCAGAACAGACAGCCGATATCTGTCAACGGACTTATACAACGAAGTGCGTGAGCATACAGAATGCTGTGCATTTGGAAAGTTTAAAGAATATATAGACAGAATAGATTACTCCAACTTTTCTATGGATAAGACATATTTTAATAACAATAAAGTATCCGATCACCATGCGCTGATCCCGACCATCAATAAAAAAATGCCGGATGCATATGCAGAACTCACGGAAGAAGAGCGTAACGTTTTCGATGAGGTAGTTGTCAGTTTTATATCAATTTTCTATCCGCCTTATGAATATGAGGCGGCAGAGATCATTTCAACGATCGGCAACAGACAATTCAAATCTTCGGGAAAAACATTAATTGCATTAGGATACAAAGAAGCAGTACAGAAACTGTTAAAAGGAAGTACAGATGAAAATAAACAGGAAGGGCAGAACATACCTGATTTGAGAGAAGGCATGGAGATTAAGCTTGAGGAACTTGCTATTAACGAAGACAAGACAAAACCTCCCGCCAGATATAATCCAGGCAATATCATAAAGCTCATGGGTAAATATAAAATAGGGACGTCCGCAACAGCCGCCGGAATTGTTCAAAATCTTATTAACAGAGGCTTTATAAAACTTGAAAAGAATAAATACATATCAACGGAGCTTGGACGCAAGCTCCTTTCTCTTATTCCGAATGTGCTCAAGGCGCCTGAAATGACAGTCTGCTTTGAAGAAAAGTTACAGAAAGTAAATTCAGGAGAGATGACAAAGCAGCAGTTTATTAATGACATTATAGACGAAGTGAAAACCAATAAACAAAATTTCCTTCAGAACATTCCAAAAGAGAAGCTTGGATCCGCCGCATCTATCGGCGTGTGCCCTGCATGCGGCAGAAAGATCCGCGAAAATCAACGGAGCTGGTACTGTATCGGATATAATCAAGATCCGCCGTGCAATTTTTCAATATGGAAAGAAATATCCGGGAAAAAGATATCTTCCTCTGCGGCAAAGAAACTTATCACAAATAAAAAATCAGATCTGATTAAAGGATTTACTGGTAAAACTGGAAAATTATTTGATGCATATCTGGTACTGCAAAAAGATGATGAAACAGGTAAATATAAAATAACTTTTGAATTTCCCACGAGAAAAGGAGGTACAAAATAATGGCAGTTGATAAATTGGATAACAGGAACAGGCTTCTTCAGCAGATGGGGCTTATATACAATCAGATCATGGATCTTAATGAGCAGATGACAGACGCGCTGCAAAAAGCCGTAGACATTGACATAAGCGTTACAGGAGGAGTATCTGACATTACAAAGGAATTTATGGAAGGATTCCACTATAAGATCGATGAACGTGACAGGGTGGTAAGTGAGCAGAACAAATGGGAATATGACCAGCTTCCACCGGTTAAAGAAACAACACAACAGGAGCAGGATACAGCTATTCCAAAAAGAAACATAGCACAGGAAGAACTGAACAAGTTACTGGGTGAGCACAGAGAAAGGCACGATGCGGGAAATTATGAGCCGCTTGATTTATCAAACTGTGTCTTTGATAAGATTGAATTTACCGGAAATCTAAGCGATATCAATCTTATGAACAGTGAATTTAACGAGTGTATTTTTCGCAATGCAGACGTGGAGAACTCGTATCTGTCAAATGCCGAATTCATGAATACGGCGTTTTCTGACTGTACATTTGATAATTCAAACTTTTATGGCGCAGAAATGGGATATTGTGCGATGGAATATACCATTTATACTGACTGTGATTTCAGCAAAGCTGCAATGGTAGCATGTGATATTAGTTCTTCAGGAATGAATGATTGCCATATGAAAGATGCCGTAGTGTCCGACACAAAATTTGAGGATACTATAATAAATCATTGCCACGGAATAGAAAGTATTGATTTTTCCGGAGTGAACAAAGATTTGAGAAATTCTGCTGAAAAGATTTTTAACAATCCGGAGCACACCTTTGATTTTGAGATTATATCAGATGATGAGATGGCAATTTCAGCACGTTTCGGAGAAGAATCCGTAACAGAAATATATAAAGTCGATTATAATGCTGATACACATAAGATTGACAATGTCATTGACACACACAATCTATCGCCTATGTCTACGGAATGGGCGCTTATTAACAGAGCGGTTGATCTGATCAGAATGGACATCCTTAAAGGTTTTCATAAGCGGCAGATTGATAACAAGGAAATATCAAGGTTTTCGCCGTGTGTAATGGTTGAAACTTCAGATGCTCTGGGGATAAAGTGGAATACATTATACGATCTAAAGGAATTTTCCGACAGATTGGAATCGTATGGCAGAGTTTCAAACATCAGCGGATATGATAACGTGAATTTCACTGTAATGTTTGATCCGGGAGATGGCAGCATCAGAAAATGTCATGACGGATATAATATACGCAGTGATAAGGAAAGCCTTATCGAAAGACTGGAAAGCAGTAAACTCTTTAATAATGCAGAGATTAACTATCTCAAAAATTATATTTCCGGAGAAATGAGTCCTGTTATCGACACAGCAAAAACGCAGGATCAGGCTGCCGCACCTGCAGAACCGGAAGCACCTCAAAAAGAAGAAAGTTCCCGGAAAGAAAATAAGCAAACGGCTACTCCGGCTAAATATGTAGCTTTGGTGTATGTGAAAGGATCCGATGCGAGAACACGCGTAACGGGCACATCTCCGGAAAAAATAATCGAGCTGTGCCGGGAATGGAATGCCGATCGCGCATCCGATAACCAGCTTGAAACTGCATACATAAAGAAATATAATCCCGGAACAAAAGCATATGAAAATTTCGGCAAATATGATGTCAGCACAGGCGTTGATCTGCAACCGATTTATCTTGATCTGCCTCCACTTGGAAAAGAAAAATTTGTCCAGGTTACAGCGGAGCTCAAGGCAAATGGAGCCAAATATAATTCTGAAATGAAAAAGTGGTATGTAACGCAAGCCAATGATTTATCATTGTTCAAAGACTACCTTTCAAAGCAATCAGAGCCTCAAATTGGCACAAAAGGAGAGGATGGCAAGAAAAAGTCCGTGATTGGTAATTTGAACCAAAATAAGAGCCATTTGAATGAAAAAGGGAATAAGGGAACTCAAGCGCATGAGCAGCAACGAAAACATGAAGAGCCGGCACGATAGTCATGCACGAACAGGGACTTTGGGAGAGCAGATTGTTCTCCCAAAGCCCTTATTTTTACTGTCATTTATGATAAAACAGGAGGTTCATGATATGGGAATAAAAACAAAAAAGTACCGTGTACGTGACAGAGATATTCACATAATGGTTACAGAATATGAGGATAGACTTATCAGACAGAGAATGAAAGCAGCAGGAAAAGGCACTCTTAGGGAATACCTTGTTGACATGGGAATTAATGGCTACGTCATAAATGTAGATTATTCGGAAATGAAAAATCTTGTTTACGAGATAAATAAAATAGGCATCAATATCAATCAGATAGCATACAAAGCAAACAGTACAAATCACATAAGTCAAATCGACATCGATGAGCTTAAAGATAAAGTAGATTCAATCTGGCAGCTTTTAAGATCTAAATTTTTTCAACTTCCAAGAGAAAAGTAAAGAGGTAACTTTATGGCAACAAGTAAATTAAAACCAATCAAAAAAACGCTTAGCAAGGCAATTTCGTATATTATAGATCCAAATAAAACTGCCGCCGGAAGTCTTGTATCTTCTTTTGGCTGTGGCATAGGAACGGCTGATATTGAAATGCAAATGACCGCGCAAAAAGGAAATGGAATTGGTGACCGAGTAGCATATCACTTGATGCAGTCATTTTCTCCGGATGATGATATAACGCCTGAAAAAGCACATCAGATAGGAATGGAATTTGCTCAAAAAGTCCTAAAAGGAAAATTTGAATTTGTTATCGCAACCCATATTGATAAAGACCACATACATAATCATATTATTTTCAATGCCGTAAATTTTTACGATCACAAAAAGTATCATACCGGAGTATGGGAAAAAGAGAAGAAACGGATCCGAAGGATAAATGATGATCTGTGTAAAAAAAATAATTTATCTGTAATTGAAAACACATCAGGAAGGAAAGGATATGAATGTCACGAACGCAAGAAAAGCAGCTCATCTAAAAGATCGTGGAAAGATATAATTAGAAATGATATTGATGAGGTAATCAAAATTGCAAAATCTTTTGATGAATTCCTGCAAATTATGGAGTCGGAAAAAAACTATAAAATTGCAAGACGGGGCAGCTTCTTACGAGTGCATCCGCCGGGATATGATGATGACACATATTACAGACTTAGCAAAAAATTAGGTGAAGCATATACTGAGGAAGCGATCAGGGACAGGATTGAACATCCGGGAAATGCATATAAATACCAAACAATAATTTCCAAAGGAACCAGCAAGCGATATGTATTCAAACCTAATCCAAATAAAATAAATCATATAATTGATATTTCCAAAAATAAAAAAGCGAAAGAGTCATCACATTATGAACAGGCATTGGTAAGGAGCAATATTGATACACTTAATAGAACAATGAATTTCCTTATAAAACATAATCTATCGACACCAAATCAATTTGCAGATTACTATAATTCAAAAATGGAAGAATATGAACTGCTACGAAAAAGTGTCAAATCAAGCGATAACAGACAGTTAGCCTGTTCGGAAAAAATCAAATTTTTGCAGAATTATAAAAAGTATCATAATCTTCATTCTGCTGCAATGCGTGCAGGAACTAAATCCAATTTTTACAAAGAACACGTAAATGAGATTATATTATTTGAGTCATCAAAGATGTATTTTGAACGCATTGATGAAAATCCGGATGAAATGAACCTTGCCGATTTATTTGCAAAATATAAAGAGATTAAGCAAGATAAACTGGACGATGAGAAACTGTATGAAGCAATACAAGCAGAAATAAAAGAACTTGATGTGATCCGGAAAAATGTGGAAGATACACTTAAAATAGAACTTATTCATAAAGAAGACGAGGCAGAACAGATAAGACGACAGAGTGAAGAGAATGCAAGAAATACTGAACAGGATAAAAATGATAAAAGCGGAGATATTGGCTATTGATGATTTTTTAAAGACTGCATAAACTGTTATTAAAGACAGCGTGCAGTCTTTGTTTTTTTGCAGAAAAACAGATTTTTTTCATTTTCAAGGAAAATGATTTTACAGGGGTTTGGGGATTTCCCCAACAAGCAAAATATTTTGAAATCTGCCGTTAGGCAGGTTTTAAAATATGGGCAAGTGTGTACACACTTGCGTTGCTTGCTATTCCGTGAAAATGGGGATTTTCGCGGGACAGGTGGCTGCTTTAGCAGCCTTTCCGACTGCGATGCAGTCGTGCGTTTTGGCTGCATAGGCAGCCTGATCAAAACGCAAAATGCCGTATCCGGCATAAAAGCGCGAAACAATAAATAATATGTGTTATCATAATTGCGATAAAATGTAGATTATGGTATATTATGGACAGGAAACAATCGTGTTACAAGGTGGTAACCTCCCGGATCTTACAAAAGAGGGGAGGTGGTGTATATGAGTACGTACGAAGTTTTGACATTGTTGATCCTTTTTGGTACATTTCTCGTTGCACTGCTTGCCTACATAGATAGGAATAACAAGCGAAAATAAAAAAGCCTACCTTGTCACTTGCCCGATGAAGGTAGGCTCATAGCATTACCGGAGGTCAACCACTTTGTGGGCGATTGCTTCCTTTTTATATTTCTAATGTAGCATATCAAAGAAAGTTTTTCAACAGTTTGGGAAAAAATGATTAAGATATCAAGTTAAATAATGCAGGAAAAGGATAAATAATAGATACTAAATCGTATAAAGTATGATATAATAAGTAAAAAGGAACACAATAAAATAGTGAAAGGGGGAAAGCGTCCTTATGGAGAAAGTAAAATACAGTTGTCAGGAGTTCGAATTATTTAAGGGAAATGTATGCCACATGGTAAAAGAATATGGACAGCTCCAATTCTTGGAAGATACGTTGGTATCCAATCAGGTCGAAAAGCTTTGGAATGAAGGACAACAATTATATGCATTATATTTACTGGCAATGGTTGACTATCTTTCGGGACTAAATAATATACCGCTGTATACTAAATATAATTATTTGAGAAATCATAAAATACAGAAAAAAGTATATCCGCTTTCCTTAATTCTTGCCGCAAAAATGGATGATGCAGATATTGATGAGCTTGCAAAAGATGCAATACCTGAATTTTTGAGATTTAACATAGTGGAGGGAAATGTGTTTGATGTCGTATGAATTTCAAAGTTTTTCCAAGGAGAACATAGACCATTATTTTTTGATGCTAAGTAAAGAATTAAAGAAAGAGTTTGGACGGAATGCAGAAATCGAATTAGTAGTAGTTGGAGGAGCTGCAGTTCTACTGAATTATGGTTTTAGAAATTCAACTATGGATATAGATGCAATCGTTGCATCACATTCATCTATCAAAGATGCAGTAAATAGAGTTAGTGATATATGTGGGTTGCCTAATGGCTGGATTAATTCTGATTTTCAAAAGACAAAATCATATTCGCCCAAACTAATAGCGCATAGTAAATTTTATAAAAAATATAATCAGACACTTGTAGTCAGAACGGTGGCAGCAGAATATCTTATTGCGATGAAATTATCATCCCTACGTCCATATAAATATGATAGGTCAGATATAGTTGGTATTATCCAAACACAAGATTCAAACAATTTCATAACAAAAGAAAGAGTAGATAATGCAGTCAGAGAATTGTATGGTGGGTGGGAGAATTTACCTAAAGAAGCACAATCAATAATTGACAAAATATATGATGATATCAATAACAAGGAATTGTACTCGATTATTCGAAATGAAGAAATTGGTAATAAAGAATTACTTATAGATTTTGAAAATAAATATGGTAATGTATTAGATGAGGAAAATCTTGAAGATATACTTAAAAAAATTTCTGAACATAAGCAAGCTGAAAATAAGGGAGTTGAAAGAAAAAGCATAAAGCTTCGGTTAGAAGAAGCGCAACAAAAGGCAGATGAATATAATGCGCATAGAGATCAAGACAGTCAAGTGCATATAACGGAATCACATAAGGAAAAGCATGAATCAACAAGATGATAGGAGTAACAGTTTTATGAAAATTCAAAAGAATACAATATTTGTAATATGTCTGCTCTGGGGAGCTGTTCTGTTTGCCGGTTGCGGCAAAGACGATAATGCTGTCAAGTCAAGCACAATGCCAGTGATTAAAGCTGAAGAAAATATTGGAGAGAATGAAAAAAGCAATGGATTGACAGAATTTGATGCGTTTGAGGGGATATATCCGTCGTTTTCAGGAACGTCCCCTGATGGAACTGCCAGCATTGTATACAAAAACAAAACAAATCCTATGAGATATTTTTATAGTATTGAACCACATTCTAATCTAAGAAATGGCGATGTTGTAATAATATCGATTGATGACGATGATCCTGAAAAGACAGCAAATGAAAATGGATATACACTTATAGAAACCGAAAAAGAATTTGTGGTTGAGGGACTTGATTATTATGTGGAAACAATTGATGAAATAACTGATGAAATGCAAAATAAAATGAATGAGTGGGCTACAGCTAGCATTAAAGCAGACATGAGTAAACAAGTAATTGAAGTATCTTTAAAAGATTGTGAAATAATAGGTTATTATCTTTTATCTAAAGTAACAGATAGTTATGATTTAAATAATCACTGCTATAGTGTATATAAAATTACGATAACAATTATTGATCAAGAAGTATCATATTATTATTGCGCAAGATTTGATAATATAATAATTAAAGGGGATGGTAGTTGTAAGGTTACAGGTGGCTCTGGTATAACTTTAGATGGATTTTACGAAAATGATTATAGGATTCAGGGTTGTCAAACTTTAGATGAAGTATATGAAGAATGTATTGATGACTGGTGTTGGGATACAGAAAACTATAAATTAGAAACAAATATGACAAAATAAGAATTAGGCTTTACACTATGGATTATTTCTATAATGTAAAGCCTATTTATTCTTACAGTTTTAATATTATTAATTATTTGATGAATGTTTTTTCAATATATTGTACTTCACGATTTTTACTATGTAATAAATATTTACGATAGGAAATGCAATTAAACCTATTAAAGCGGCAATAATTAATTTAAATATTAAAAATAAAAATTTAAGAATCCAAAAATATGTTACTAAATCACTATTACCAAATAAATAAAAGCTATCGTGTTCCTTAATAAAAGTCAGTCCATATATAGTTATAGGTAATATATAAGTAGCAACATGAATATTATAATCAGCAAGAGCCACAGTATCAATAAGATAGCCGATAACAAGTAATCCTAATACTTTTAACCATAAAAATATATATTCTTTTATATAATTTCTTTCTTCATATTCCATTTTATCATTCTCCTTTGTGTTTTTGTTTAAAATTATTTTATCCGGTCTTTGAATCTGATGATGTTTGATTGTTTGAGGGGGAAAGCTCCGAGATCTCAGATTCAGCCTGACGCATAATATTGCGCTTACCCCGTTCATCCGCATGTCGATAATATTCTAAAAGTTTTTGTTCTTGACAATCTGATTTTGATTCAAAACTAATATCTGTTCCAGTTAAAAGCCAATTAATTGAACAACCCAAAAATTCACAAATAGGAATTATACACTCGGCAGGCAGTTCTCTGTTTTTCGTAAACCATTGAGAGATGGTACTAGGAGCTTTTTGCAAATGTATTGCTAAATCCTTTTGAGTAAATGATTTATTGGCTGCTAATAAATTCTTAATGCGCATAATAATATGTTCGTTAGTATTAGAAGACATATTACCTCCGGAATTCACAAACGAAAATATTGCTGTTGACAAATTCACGATTGAGAATTATAATTTAAAATGTAAAATAATAAGTTGTAAATGATTAAAACAGTAACAAAATAAAAGATATTTCTGCAAAAATATCTCTAAGTAACATGATAGCGTTAAACAAAGTAAAGTCCGCTATTTTTATTTTAACTAGATAACTTTAAAAAGTAAAGTTATATTTAAAAGGAATATTACAGACATGAAAATTTTAATCGCTTGTGAGGAAAGCCAAAGGGTTTGTAAGGAATTTAGACGGTTGGGACATGAAAGCTATTCATGCGATATTGAGCCTTGCAGTGGTGGGCATAAGGAATGGCACATACAAGCTGACGTACTCCCTCTTCTGAACGGAGATTGCAGTTTTATGACCGTGGATGGTATAAATCATAGGATTGATGGAAAATGGGATATGATTATAGCTTTTCCGCCGTGTACATATCTGACAGTAACAGGTAATCGATGGTTTAATATTGAGCGATACGGAGATAAAGCAATTCAGAGATACAAAGACCGAGATCTGGCGATTAAATTTTTTATGCGGTTTGTGAATGCAGATTGTGAAAAAATTGCTATTGAGAACCCAGTAGGGGTTATGAGTACAGAATACCGAAAGCCAGATTGTATCATACAGCCCTACGAGTTTGGTCATACAGAAAGGAAAACTACGTGCTTGTGGTTGAAAGGATTACCGAAACTGAAGCCGACTGAAATTGTAGAGCCAAAGATTATAAAATGTGCATCCGGGACAATAGAAAGCAACTGGCACATGAAAACATTGCATCTGGAATCCAAAGAACGGTCAAAACTCCGGAGCAAAACATTTCTTGGTATTGCAAAAGCAATGGCGGAACAATGGGGAAAGAAAATACAAAAGAGAGGTAAAAGGAATTACGCATGAAAAGAATACTATCCAACTGGAGTAAATCAATTAAACATGCAATGATTGACCGCGATATGGATTTCAATGATATTGCCCTAAGATTTAATTGGACGCCACAATATGTCAGCGCATTGATCAATGGCAGGATCTATTTCATTGAACCTGTCAGACGTTTGAGTATTTTTTTTAATGTTGCAATTCCACCGGAAAATTCTACGTTAGCAGTGGAAAGGAAGGAAAACAATGCTTAGTACCAGTGTGATCATGAAATGGAATATAATTGATTCTATTATATTTTCTATTGAAAACTTAATATCAAAAATTGCCAGGGAAATAAAAGATGTCAGGGAAGACATGCCGGATCCGGAAGAAATGATTGCAGCAGCGACAAAAGAACTACAGGATGAGAATGAAGAACTGAAGCAGTACCGTATACCGGGAAGCCTGATCGAGCAGGATGGTATTTATATGTGTCCTGTCTGTAGGAAAGAAATATCAGATATAGATGGTTTGAATAATAAGATAAAATATTGTAATAACTGCGGTAAGCGCATTATCTTATCAAAGATATCACCTTACGGAATTGCATATGTTAATAATTTGGTCGAAGCAAATAATAACGGCTGACTATCAGAAGACCAATTATTATATAATCTGAACATTGACAAATTATCTATATATATAGGTACATATAAAGTCCGGAAACGTCCTTCATATTGAGAAATTATGCATTTATACCTATACAATCGTATACAGCAGAAAGTATTTATCTGCTGATGCAGCTTCTGGATTCGTTGCTGTTTAAATGCATCAGGGGTAAGTGGTAACACTCCGTAGTCGATGATATATGAAAGAATAGAATAATGATACTCCCGCGTTGAACGCTTCACAGCATTGCGCGGCGCACCCACAAGCATGGGACGGGGTGAGATTCCCGTGGAGCTGACCAACAGCCGCCGGCATATTAGTCTTTTTAAAGTGGCGTAACACCACATCATTGGATCAAAAATCACTTTTGTGACAGACATTTCTCCCCAATTTAAATGTCCGTCACTTTAAGAAGACTAATATTTGAATGATACAAGCAGTTAATTCATACAATAAATAAAGCAGAAATGAGGAATTTAACTATGGTAGAAACGATTTCTGAAAATAACTGCATAAGTGTGTTTGCTCACAGTAATGAAGAAGAAATTGCAAAAGCATTTACAAATCTTTGGACACAGGTTATTAACCAAAAGGAAAATCAACAGCTTTACATTTTACAAACCAATGATTCGGATTTATAATAAATTTGAGATATTGGTTTGCTTTATTTAAGAGGGTAATATGAATGAGATTGTAGCAATTTACAGCAGATTATCCGAAGAGGATAAAGACAAACTGAACGAAGAGGATGAGAGCCGGAGCATCCAAAATCAGAAAAGCCTGTTGATCTCTTATGCGACATCGCATAATTGGGAAATTTATCAGATTTATTCTGATGATGACTACAAAGGCAGTGACCGATCCAGACCGGCATTTAATCAGCTTTTAAAGGATGCTGAAAATCACAAATTTAATATTGTATTATGCAAATCGCAAAGCAGATTTACCCGTGAGCTGGAGCTTGTTGAAAAAATCATACACGGAGATTTTGCAGAGTGGGGGATCCGTTTTGTCGGACTTGCAGATAACGCTGATACGGCAAATAAAGGAAACAAAAAATCCCGGCAGATTAACGGACTTGTAAATGAATGGTATTTGGAGGACTTATCTGATAATATCAAAACAGTTCTTACGGATCATCGCAAAAAAGGCATGCATATCGGCGCCTTTGCGTTATATGGCTACCAAAAAGATCCGGATCAAAAAGGACATCTGATCGTTGATCCTGAAGCAGCCGCGGTGGTAAAAGAAGTATTTGAACTTTATGCTGCCGGAACAGGGCGCACAAATATTGCAAGAATACTAAATGAAAAAGGCATTCCAAATCCGATGGAATACAAGAAGAGAAAAGGCTTAAAATATGGGGGAGCGAATGTCCATGCGCATAGTTCACTATGGAAGTATTATTCTGTGTCTTCGATGTTGGAAAATGAGATGTACATCGGAAACATGGTGCAGGGCAAGTATGAAAATCCTACATATAAAAGCAAGCACAGCCGTCCTGTACCGAGAGAGAAATGGATTCGTGTAGAGGGCACACATGAGCCGATCATTGACAAGGAGCTGTGGGAACGCGTACAAAAGCGCAGGGAAGAAAAAGCAAAACCCATGTGCACCGGAAAAATCGGAATTTTTGCAGCAAAGACCAAATGCATGTATTGTGGTTATACGCTGCGTTCCGCAACTGCAAAAGGCTTTAAGTATCTGAAATGTCCGACAAAATACATAAGCAGCAATGCATGTAAAGGTGCATTTATTGCACAGCGGTTTTTGGAACAGGCGGTTCTGGGAGAATTAAACAGCATTATATCAAGCTACTTTGATGAAGCTTCAGCAGAACCTAAGATTTTGGCTGCCAAAAAGCGTGAAGCGGAAAAGCGAAAGTTAAAACAGGAAATTTCAGCATGTAATTCCCAGATTGAACATTTGAAAAAAGCTGTACAAAATTTATATGTTGACAAGGCAAATGATATTATATCCAATGAAGAATACGCCGAATTTAAAGCCGGCTTTGTGGATCAGATAAAGCAGCTCACTAATCAGCGTGAAGAAAAGCAGCGCATCATAGAACTGTGGGAAGAGGAGATCCATAATATCCAGTCCAGAGAAAATATATTGCAGAAATACCGCAATGTTGAAAAACTGGACAGGAACATCATGGAAACGCTGATCGATTATATTGAGATAGGGCGTTGCGAACACAAGGTTCATAGAAATGATCTGCCGCCGATCATAATCCACTGGAGATTTTAATTGTGTATAACAAAGTGTAGCAGAGCAGAAGGCGCGCACGACTTACGACAATATTCTTCGTCTGGTGAAAGATCCTGAGGTTTGCGAACCGATCAGATTCTTGCGTGCGAGAGAGATTGTGCATTTCCAGCGGTTCGGTGAAGCGCTGCGCATCGTACAGGAAAATCTCGATTCGCGCAACTTCTATGCATTTAACCCTGAATTTGATAAATAATTCGATATATTCTGAAAAATGCTCCTGTATGACTGTAATAAGGCATATGGGAGTGTTTTTATTGTTTTGGTTTTACAGAAACAAAGTGAGGAAGGCAACACATAAATAGCAACTAAAAATAGTTGCATATTTTTAGGCGGAATGGTATATTATTATAAGGGAGAAGAATGTATGAGTAAAAAAGACAAATTGATAAATAGATTATTAAAGAAACCAAAGGATTTTACTTTTGATGAAATGGAATCTTTGTTATCATATTTTGGATCAGGTTATAGAGAAATTGAGAAGGGATGGTTTGTTATGAGTAATTTGTTATCATATAAAAACTATAATGGAACAGTGGAATATTCGAAAGAAGATCGTTCTCTTTTTGGAAAGGTCATTGGAATAAAATCGTTATTATCATATGAAGGGGATTCTGTTAAAGAATTGGAACAAGATTTTCAAAATGTGATTGATGAATACTTGGCAGATTGTAAAGAACGGAATGTGGAGCCTGAACATCCTTATAAGGGAACATTTAATGTTAGGATTAGTCCTGATTTGCATCGAAATATTGCAGTATATGCGATTGAGCATGGAAAAAGTTTAAATGCAGCAGTTGAAGAAGCGATTGGAAATTTGGTTGGATAAGAGAGGACACAGTGGCATTATGCTAAAACAGATTCAATATTTTCAAGCAGTTGTCCGTTGCGGAAGCTTCACAGAAGCGGCGGAAGCATGTTACATATCCCAGTCAGCGATTTCACAGCAAATTCAGGCGTTAGAACAGACGCTTGGCGTCCAACTGTTAAATCGGAAAAATCGAAAGTTTTCCGTCACGCCCGCCGGTGAATACTTTTATAAAAAAAGCCTGATCTTAACTGCGGATTTTGAGAAAATGTGCCGGGAAACCGTGCGGATAGCGCATGAGGAAGCGCCCGCGCTTTGCATCGGCTATTTAAAATGTTATAGCGGTAAAGAATTCCAACAGGCAGTGGCGGAATTTACGGAAAAATATCCCGATGTCGCGATTCATATCATCAACGGCAATCATGAAGACCTGTATGAGCAGCTGCGTCTTGGAACGGTTGATTTGGTCTTAAATGACCAGCGGAGAGCTTTTTCCGATGAATATGTCAATACCGTTCTGGCTGTTAGTGAGTGCTATATTGAAATCGCGGGACGCAGTCCCATTGCCGGAATGGAGCGTGTAAATGTGCAAGAGCTAAAAGATATCCCTTGCATTTTAGTTGCCTCACCAAGCCAGCGTGAAAATGAGCAGCTCTATTATCGTGATATTGTGGGGATACAGGGAGAATTCCTGTTTGCGGAGAACTTGGAGGAGGCTAGGCTCTTGGTTATCGGCGGAAAAGGATTTATGCCTGTGGAGGGCAGCCGTGATGCAATGCCGGGTACGCCGTTGCATCATGTGCCGCTTTTGCGCAACGGAAAACCGATCAAACGGACTTATTGCGCTTTTTGGAAAGCGGATAATTCGGGTTACTATGTGGAAACGTTTGCAGATATCTTGAAAACAAAATTTTCCGCGGGCGAATTATAATAAGTTTTTCTTATAATAAATCCCTTAAAAGGAAATTTGCTTTTTGAAACAAAATATGCCAAAATGAAAATAATTAAGTTATGGAGGAGAGAATAAGATGAATGAAAAGAAGAAAAAGCCTGTTTTGAATTTAACATTATCCGCAATGTTTATGGCAATTGGATTGGTGCTTCCGTTTTTTACCGGTCAAATCCCTCAGATTGGAAATATGCTTTTACCGATGCACATTCCCGTTCTTTTATGCGGTCTGATCTGCGGTTGGCAGTATGGACTTGCTGTCGGATTTGTTCTTCCGCCTTTGCGTTATGTTCTTTTTGGAATGCCTGTGCTGTTTCCTACGGGAATCGCAATGGCGTTTGAGCTTGCCACATACGGATTGGTTATCGGACTGGCATATTCGCGTTCTCGGTGGCAGTGCGTGATTTCCTTATACCGCTGCATGATCCTTGCAATGCTGGCGGGACGCGTCGTATGGGGAATTGCGCAGGTATTGTTGCTCGGACTTAGCGGAAGCAGTTTCTCATGGCAGATGTTTATGGCGGGAGCATTCTTAAATGCAATCCCCGGGATCGTGTTACAGTTGATTCTCATTCCTACAATTATGGTTGCCCTGAACCGCACGGGACTTGTGAGATTTACACGGAGAACAAAGGCTGTGCAAAAGGTAAGAAATTAAAAAGAAATTGAAGAGAAGAAAGGGGTGGAAGCGATGGAACATTATTTTGGACAAGAAACGCCGAAGCTGGGATTTGGTCTTATGAGGCTGCCCAAAGAAGCGTCCGGAAAAATTGATATCGAGCAGACAAAGAAAATGGTAGATTTGTTTATGGATGCCGGACAAAACTATTTTGACACAGCATATGTTTATGACGGCGGCGAATCGGAACGGGCGGCAAAAGCAGCGTTGGTTGACCGATATCCCCGTGAAAGCTATACCTTAGCGACAAAGCTTTGCGCATGGATGGGCGCAAACAATGAAGAAACGGCGAAGCAGCAGTTTTATACCAGTCTTGAGCGCACAGGCGCGGGATATTTCGATTACTATCTGCTTCATGCTTTGAAAGCAGATAATTATAAGACCTATGACAAATATCATATTTGGGATTTTGTAAAAGAGCAGAAGGCAAAAGGGCTGATTAAGCATTGGGGATTTTCTTTCCATGCAACGCCCGAACTCCTTGATGAAATTTTGACAAACCATCCGGATGCGGAGTTTGTACAGCTACAGTTGAACTATGCGGACTGGGAGAATCCCGATGTGACCGCACGGGCAAACTATGAGGTTGCGCGCAGACACGGAAAGTCGATTGTCGTCATGGAACCTGTCAAAGGCGGTGCGCTTGCAAATCCGCCCCAAGCGGTTCGTGAAATTTTTGACAAAACAAATCCGAATGCGTCTTATGCATCGTGGGCAATCCGCTATGTGGCGTCGCTCAACGGAATTATCACGGTTCTTTCGGGAATGTCCAATCTTGCGCAGATGGAAGATAATCTTTCTTACATGAAGGATTTCAAACCGTTGGATGAAAAGGAACAGGACGCAATCCGAAAAGCACAGGAGGCTATTAACGGCGTGAAGTCCATTCCCTGTACGGCATGTCATTACTGCACGGACGGGTGTCCGAAGAAGATTCCGATTCCCGAAATTTTTGCGGCGCGAAATAAACAGTTGGTATGGGGACAGCTTGCGGAAGGAAAAGCCGCGTATGAACAGGCTGTGATGAATGTCGGGGCAGCCGGCGACTGTATCGCCTGTGGTCAGTGCGAGAGAGCCTGTCCGCAGCAGATTAAAGTAATTGAACGGCTGAAAGACTGCAATGGAGCATTTATAAAATAACTTTTCCAAAATATGCATATTTTATCAATATAAGGCAATCCTCTTAATAAAGCAAACAGAAAGATACGAACTGTTTGCGGATAGGAGGATTGTTATGATATTGAAACAGAAGGAAAAGGACGCGATTACGGAGCTGCAGTCACAGGAAAAAATCTGTGTGGAAAAGTATCACAGATATAAGGAACAGGCAAAGGATCCAGAATTGAAAACGCTTTTCGGAAAGCTCGAGCAGGAGGAACAGAAGCATTACGACTCATTGGAGCAGGTTCTGAACGGAAGTGTGCCCGCTTGCGACTGTAATGATTCGGACGGGGCAAACTATAAGCCGCAGGCGACATATGACGCTATGTCGCAGAACAATGATAAGCAGTCGGACAGTTTTCTGGCAACAGACTGTATCGGAACGGAAAAGTTTGTTTCTTCCGAGTACAATACGAATGTATTTAAGTTCGCGGACGCGGCGCTGCGTAAGCTTTTGGCAGACATTCAGATCGAAGAGCAGAATCACGCAGAGATGCTGTATAAGTATAAAACAGCAAACGGCATGGCTTAACAGAGTATATTTAAAATCATTATAAAAACGAGGTTTTTGGTTACAGAAATCTCGTTTTTTTTTGCACACGCCGATGCAAAGGAAATTTGCCACTAAAGTGGCGCATCGGCGGCGCAGCGAGTAGGGGAGGAAACTTTCCTTACCCGATTGTCTAAAAAATATTAAGAAATTTCGGATAATGACGATATAATTAATATAACGATTATCAAAAAAGTAAAATCGATATTATTTTATAACAATGGAGGATTACAATGAAGAAACAAGATTGTCTGACACTAAGAGAAGAAGAATTGCTCAATATTTTGTGGGAAATAAACGAGCCGCTGACCACAGGAGAAATGGCAGAACGACCGGAAATGGACGGTTGGAACACTGCCACATTGTTCAAAACTGTTCGGTCACTTTCGGACAAGGAATATCTGAAAATTATGGGGCTTGAAAAATCCGCAAAAACTTATTCGAGAAAGCTTGCGCCCGCGCTGACAAAAGAAGAGTATTATGCGGGGATTATGATGAAACGCGGATTAAACATTGGTTCTATCGCGAATATTACCGCGGCTTTTCTGGGCGCGGCAGGCAAAAGCGGCAAAGAACGGGATGCCGAGGTTATAGCCGAGTTAGAGGAAATTATCGATACGCTCAGAAAAAAAGGAGAAGAGGAGAATGGAAATTAGTGTTTTTTCTGTTCTGATGACGATTTTGTGGAGCAGCATTCTGATTGCATTATTCTATTTTTTGCGTACCAAAACGGGGCTGCTTCATATATGCAGCATATCGACGGTAATATTGCTGTATTTGTTCTGCGCGATAAGGATCGCGTTACCGATTGAATTGCCTTGGACGCATGTGGTGTCGGGAGGACCGGTTTACAGAGCAATACGCAACATACTTTACTATAAAGTCGGTTCTGTTCGAATTTTTGAGTTGCTTCTTGTGATATGGCTTATCGGAATTGTGTATCACTTGTCAAAGTATCTGATAGAGTATCATAACGTAATGCGATATATCAGCAGTATCCCAAAGGCAGAAAGCGAGGAAGGCAAGAAAATACTGAAGGAACTGGACAAAGGTAATCGTATAGAGGTACTAAAGACATCAGCGGTAAAATCCCCTTGTTGCATTGGTATTTTCAGAAAAAGAATATTATTGCCAAACAGGGAATACAGTAAGGACGAATTGCGGTATATTCTGCTGCATGAGTATGCACATCTATACAACAATGATATTTTGCTAAAGGAACTGATTATGGCGCTTTGTTGGATTTACTGGTGGAATCCGATTGTGTATCTGCTGCAAAAGGAACTGAATCAAAGTATTGAAATCAGGTGCGATTTGAGTGTTACAAGATATCTGAACGAAAATGAGCGGGCGGATTATCTGGACGTTATGTTGGACGCCTTTGTGGAAAAGAGAACAATAAATGAGTATGTCGGGGCTGTAGGACTTGTGGAGAACCATTCGCAGAGTTTGGTGGAACGATTTCGGATTGTGGCGGATATGGGCGTTGTGCAGAAAAATCGAACTAATGTGTTTGCCGCATTCATGATGCTGCTGATATTAACAGTGTCCTATTCCTTTATACTGCAATCAAGCTATGAAACACCAATATCTGAAATTGAAACGGATGAGAATACTTATCAAATGACGCCAGAAAACACTTTTATTATAAAGAGGGGGAATACATACATTCTTCATACTGGTAATACGGAAACTGTAATCAGTGAAGAATCAGTAAATATAATGTTAGAAAACGGATTTGTTATGAAAGGAGGTGAATAGAATGAGAAAGGTTTTTGGTTTACTGGTAATGATTTTTACAATATCAGTAACCCCAATGCTGACTGTGCAGGCTTGTGAAACTAATATTGAAGTGCAAATGAACAAAGAAAATGCAGTTGAGCCAAGGGCAGATGTTATTGTAAATACATTTTAATAAAGTTTAAATTTTAAAAGGAGGAAACAAATATGTCCAACACGATCAATATTCATATGAATCAAACACCATTTACAGAGGTGCAGACAAAATCTGTAATCAATCACAACCAAAATCCGCAATTAAAAGTGGTAGGATTTGAAAAAGAACGGATTGAACCCAACACTAAGGTTGACATTTCCAAGGAGAGCCAATTAAAACAGGAAAACAGTTCGCAGAATACGAAGAAAGCGGGCGTAACCGGTCCAAGGGAAGATTGGGAAAACGGTTCCGCCGAATTAAGACGAGATGCCAGAGGGGAAAGCAAAACCAGAGCTTCTAAATTTAATCCATTAGAATCGATGAGAATCGATGAACCCGAAACATATGCAAAATCTATGGAACTAACCAGAAGAGCGGGAGAAATGCAACAGAAATGGCTTGCCTTTGGGGCAGAAGCCCCTACAGAAGAAGAACTGGAGGAATATCAGAGATTACGGGATGAATCTTTTCGTATTGAGAATGATTGGTTTCAGAGAAGATGCATGGCTACCGGTACGTTTCAAGATCCCGCAGAGAAAAGGTACGCGACTTTGAACACGTTAGAGTCTATGTATTCATCGGAGGGACATGAAACAAGCTTTAATTTTTACGGAACAGAAGAAGCAGACAGCCGAAACAGTCTTTGGCGATTCTATTCTAAATTCAATGTCCTTTTATCCGCAAATATGGTAAAAGACTTGGATAACTTGAATAAATTTAATAAATTGGTGGATAAGGATAAAGAAGATTTATCAAAATTGTTGGAGAAAATCACAGAGTCCATTGCGAACATGAAAGATGTGGAAAAAGCATATGAGGGTAATTTAGAGTGGCTTGCCTTCGGCGTAAAATTATGGGATAACGGCGATGTTACATATCATGCCAATTACAAAGACTGCGAGAACAAGGACGGAATTATGGCAAACAGTGCAGAAGAGCTGTTGCAAATGCTGATGGAGAAGAAATAAGAGAAGCAATGAAACGGGACTTTTATTTATAAAGGTCTCGTTTTTTCGTGGAATTATATGGGAGAAGTATGATATAATAGACGCATCATTTATCTTTCAGCGGAGAGGGTGACAAAATGACAGAGAAAAAAGTGTATGAAATAATGCACATAGATAGAAAAGTTGCAAGGATTAGCACATCGGGAGATTGCAAAATATATGATCAGTCATTTATGCCGTATAACTTATATTTGGAAGAAGCAGATGATATTGATACGCTTGTTAATAATATCACAAACTTTTATTACTGGTGTGCAACAAGAGTGCTTACTTTAGACCGAACATATGCAAAAGAGATTTTAAACAGTATCGGAATGTTACAAGCCGTGACGGATAAAGAAAGAGCGGGAATTGCATTATCTTATCGATGTGCGTCACTGACAGATGTTTTTTGGGTGAAATTAGAGAATGAAAATATTTCCTTTGATGCAATCAATTTGTATGAAAATCATTTGGAAAATACATTTATGGACATTTCTTTAAGAGGAAAACAATATACGGTACAAAACGAGAATTTAGCGCGGGATTTGTCAACGAACGGCTGTTTCCCGAAAGCTTGGCAACGCGTTGCGGATGGTTTCCGGTTACTGAAAGACGGCGGACAGGATGCGGTTGAAAGAGAGCTGCTTGCCAGTCAGATATGCAGATGTTTTGACGTTTCACAGGTATTGTATGAAAGAGATTATTTTGATGGGGAACCGATCAGTGTCAGCCAAAATATGACATCAAAAGAATATTCGATTGCTTCAATTTCAGCATTTGAAATTTATGCGGCAAACCATGATAGGAATATCAAAGAAGATATTCTTTCTTTAGACCGACACAATTATTATATGATGAATATTGTGGATTATCTGGTTGGAAATACGGACAGGCATTGGGGAAACTGGGGTGTGCTCGTTTGCAATTCCGATAATAAACCGGTAAGACTGCACGATTTGATGGATTTTAACCGTGCATTTCATTCCTATGACGATATAGAAGGAGCGAATTGTCAGACTATGTTTGGAGAACATATGAGCCAAAAAGCAGCAGCGATAATGGCTGTGGAGAAAATCGGATTGAATCAAATCAAGGAAGTGCGTGAGGAAGCTTTTCAGGAATTACCGCAGTTCTATGAAATGTTTTATAAAAGGCTGGAGGTATTAAAAAATTGTGGAGGTAACACACATTGCAATACGAAATCTTAAAGATACAGGAACATCCTGCGCTGAAACAGGAAGCAGCACAATGGTTCCATGAAAAATGGGGAATTCCGTTGGAGGCGTATCTTGACAGTATGGAGGAATGTTTGCAAAACACAAGTGCAGTTCCACAGTGGTATCTTGTGAAAAATAAGGACGAAATCATCGGTGGTCTTGGTGTGATTGAGAATGATTTTCATGACAGAAAAGACTTGACGCCAAATGTGTGTGCCGTCTTTGTGGAACAGGCGTACCGTTGTCAGGGAATTGCAGGAGCAATGCTTGATTATGTCTGCAAGGATATGAACAGCAAGGGAATTGATACGCTTTATTTAGTGACGGATCATACATCATTTTACGAGAGATACGGGTGGGAATTTTTGTGTATGGTACAAGGGGATGGAGAACCGGATATGACAAGAATGTATGTTCATAAAATGTAAGAGGAGAACTGCCGATTCGTGTACGAATAATGAAGAAAATTGACATAAAATGCGAAATGATATTTTTCAGTCAAAAAGTGAACTATGGTAAACCGGTTATGTAGTGGAAGTTACCATAAATAGGCGTTATGCAAGAAAAAATGCAAGTGTTATTTTTGTGGAAAGTTGAATCTTGGAAAAGAGCGGAAATTTTTGTTGGTTCTTTATGTGATGATGAGGTTCTTTTTTACAAATTTTGCATCAAAAATGACTGACATAGTCAAAAATAGTGGCATTGATTTTACAGAAAAATATCCCACACTTAATACAAGATGATAACATATCGAGAAGTACAAGTCTAGCATTATTTTAAAAATCTGATATAGCCGTCAAAAATATATAGAAGATTAAAAGCATGGAGGATATGATATGAAGTCATCGGGAAGCGATTGGTATCGGAAAATTTGGAGTCTTGATATCCGTCACTTAGAGTATCACAGAAAGAGAAGCCGCTGAGGATATAGCATATAGGAGGATACGTGAATATGGCGAGAATGAATTGCAAGTGTGGGAACATTTTAAGTACAACACAAGTGCCTAATGACATAGAGTTATGGGTATATACAGACAAAGAATGGGAAGATATTATGGATTGTGAGATGTTAATTCCGTGGGAAATTCCATTGCCAACATATGATGTGTGGATGTGCCCTAAGTGTAAAAGACTGTATGTTTTTGAGGAAGGGAATAATGTACCCATAATGAGCTATGTTCTAGAAAATGATTGAACTGAAAGCGAGGAATGCTTCTTGAGCGACAGTTCAAGAAGATCGGTATAAGCAGAAAGAAAACAGGAAGTTTCAAAGGTATATATGGCTACTTATTATTTTATACGTCATGGTCAAATTGAAGAATTTATTTATTAATATAACTTCCAGTTTGTATGGGAACCGGAGAGAGGCATGATGGTCGTAATGAAAAGATTTTTTCTGATATTGTTGAATTTAGGGCTTTTTCTAAGCATCGTTATTTTTTTAATAAGCATATATTTGTTTTTTCATGGTTCATTTGAGATGTTCCCGACGGAGGAACAGGAAGAAAAAGCGAAAATTTTTGCAACGTTTTTGGGCGTTTTGAGTTTTGTAGTGGGAGTGCTTCTTGCAAAATGGAGAAATAGACACGAGGGGTAAAATTCAACACCGCATCTCACATTCCCGAAACAGGTTGTTGACTGCAATCTTGTATTCACTGTAATTCGAGGCTTTCCGAATTTTTTTGAGGTATTTGTCTGACGCCTCAAAGCTTTCAATCAAGTATGTCCACAAGTCTTTCATCTTGAAAAGCGTTGGCGTTTCACCCGGCATTTGCGCGGCATAGCCTTCAAATATTTCATCATGGAATGCCTTGAAAGTTTCTTTGGTAACGTGAGCAGATTGCATATCGTCTGAGCGCAAATTATCACTTTCGTGTTCTGTTAGTTGCACAATCAACGCCGGATTTTTCAAAATACCGCGTCCTATCATGATACAGTAAGTTTGCGGGAAAGCATCAAGAAGCGCTTCATAACTTTGCAGCGAGGTAATGTCCCCATTGTAACAAAGAGGAATATCCGGCAAAGCAGCGACAGCAGCCGCATATGCATCTTTATGCGGCGTGAATTTGTAAAGTTCTTTTTGTAACCGTGGATGAATGATCAGCTCCTCCATCGGATATTTTTTGTACAATTCAAGAATATTTTCCCACTCGTCAACTGATTCAACACCAATTCTGGTCTTAATGGAAATTTTCAGCGGCGACTGTTCATAAATCTCATATAAAAACCGTTCCAACTCATCAAGAACACTCAAAAAACCGGAGCCACGCTTTCTTGCCGTGACCGTGCCGGAAGGGCATCCAAGATTGAGATTTACGGTAGTGTAGCCGTATTCTGCAATTTTGCGTGTAATCTGCAGAAATTCGTCCGAGCGGTTTGTCAGAATTTGCGGAACAACCGTGATGTGCGCATTATGTTCGGGAAGGATCTCGTTCATTTCCCGACGGTTCATTTTCTTACTTGCAATAAACGGTGTGAAATATTTGTCAATGCCGCCAAAATAGTGATTGTAGGCGTTTCTGTAGATATAAGTCGTGATTCCCTCCATTGGGGCAAGGTAAAATTTCATAGAAGTTCTCCTGTTTCCTAAAAATCAGTCAACAAAGTCAATGATTGTTTTATTATAGACTTTTATGATATGCGCGTCAAATACAACATGGATTCCCATTTTGACCTACTCTTTCTCAACGCTTTGTGATATGATAGTACTATAACCGCAAGGGGAGAATCGTGATATTGTGAACGCATACACGATAAGTGAGGTATCGTAATGGAATATTTGGAGAATACAAAAAAAGAAATTGACATTGGCGATATTTTTGTAATCCCGTTGTTTTTGCCGTGGAGAAATCTGGAGGATTTGATTGATTACAGAAAATATCGGTTTCGCAAAGATGACATATACGCGTATGGACGATTGATTGACATTGATATGGGAAACTGCAAATTGATAGAAGTTTTTCAGTATGTAGGGAAAATTCCCGAAACGCCTGAAATCATTATCAATTCGGGGCGGATGTTTGCACCAATATTTATGGTGCACGCATTCAAAACAAGACGTTGGCGTTTCTTATTCAGCAATCCGCATTATGACAAGTGGGTTGACTCTGATTATGAAAACATTACTTTCCGATACCCTGTCCCACCTCCCCGCATATGGAAAGGCGGTCAGGATGTCAAAATCACACAACAACAATTCAATGAACTGGTAGAGGCGGGAATTGGAGATACCGTTATATATAGTGGGGTAGGTATAGAGGACGATATTCGCTCCTTGCTGGCGAAACAGGGAATGGAATTAAATTATGAAAAAATCGTGGAGGAGCGCCAAAGTGAATATCCACAACCGCGCGATAATGATAAAAAATTAAAGCAGACGATTGCACCGTTTCGCTGGATGTCGGAAAGCGGAAGCTATTCGTTAATCCTTGATGCAGGCATACTCAATCAGGAATGCTTTGAAAAAAATAATCTGTTAGGGAACGGATACGATTGGGAAAAGATTGCGTTGGCATTTATGGAACAATACATAACAGATACAAAGGCAAAATTTACATTTGATTGTGAGGCAGACACATTTTCGATGCAATCCTCCTCAAAGAAAGCATTGAAAGAATTTGCACTTGCATTTCACAAATTTACAACTGATACCAAGACTTTTAATGAATTATTAAGAGAAATAAAGTAAGTCAGTTGTCGAAAAATGCGGCGGAAATCGTGATATCAAAGGAAAAGAAATAGCAGATGGAACAGAAAAATAAAAAAGAACAAACTTTCAAAATAGAGAACAGAAAAGTTACGGTTTATCCNAGTGCAGTGTTTCAGATANGCCTNTNATATANCTGAATACCTTTNCTGCGGAAGAAGCAGATAATGTGTATCAAACGTTGTNCGACAGCGACTGTCCGGATTTTACNCTTGTCGTGATAAGNGGANTNGANTGGAATCACGATNTGGTTCCGTGGGATATCCCGCCTGTTTTCCNAAATGATGCACNGTATACGGGAGGCGCAGANCATTACTTACAATTGATGANNGATANCATCATTCCGNCTGCGGAAAAGNATATACAAGGCAGTATTGCATGGAGAGGGNTGGCGGGATATTCGCTTGCCGGCTTATTTGCAGTCTATTCCATGTANCGNACAACNCTTTTTTCAAGANTTGCCAGNATGTCCGGTTCNCTTTGGTTTCCNGATTTTAANNAATATGTNTTNTNNCATGAACNGNTGCGAAAACCGGAACANTTATATTTTTCTTTGGGNAACAAGGAATGTAAAACAAAAAATCCNTATATGAAAAATGTTCAGGCGNATACGGAGGAAATAGAAANANNTTACNGCCAACANGGNATTGATACCGTGCTCTGTATGAATGCGGGAGGGCATTTTAAGGATACGGCGAAAAGAACNGCAGACGGAATNCANTGGCTGCTTTCAAANCCCGCAAAAAACGTTGAAACCGCAAAANTTTTATGTTAAGGTAGGCATATAAGAGATTGTGAATAAAAAAACAACAGGAGAATCAAAACATGTATATCGGAAATCATTTATCNTCATCAAAAGGCTTTGAACATATGGGGAANGAAGCGCTCAAGCTTGGCGCGAACACCTTTGCATTTTTNACCAGAAATCCAAGAGGCGGTGCGGCGAAGGAAATCTCCGCCGATGATGTGGCAAAACTTCGGACAATTATGGAAGAACACAACTTTGGNAAACTNGTAGCGCATGCNCCCTATACCATGAATNTATGTGCGGAAAAAGAAGGCGTACGCAACTTTTCNAGGGAGATGCTTGCCGACGATNTGGAGCGCATGGAATACCTTCCGGGAAATTACTACAATTTTCACCCCGGTTCTCATGTGGGACAAGGAGCCGATAAAGCNATTGAACTGATTGCCGANGCGCTCAACAACGCCTTAAAACCGNCACACCAAACAATAGTTCTCCTTGAAACNATGGCGGGAAAGGGTTCCGAAGTCGGCAGAAATTTTGAGGAATTAANAGCAATCCTTGANCGNGTGGANCTTGCNGACAAAGTAGGCGTCTGCTTTGATACCTGCCATGTNTGGGACGGCGGATACGACATTGTCCANGANCTTGACGGCGTGCTCAAAACCTTNGATGATGTTATCGGACTGGATAAATTATATGCTGTCCATTTCAANGACAGCATGAACGACTGCGGTTCCCATAAGGACAGGCATCAAAANATNGGNGAAGGGAAAATNGGCGCNGACGCGCTGCTTGCNGTTGCNTATCATCCGTTGCTTGAGGGCAGACCTTTTATTTTGGAAACGCCAAACGATGACGAAGGCTACGCAAGGGAAATTGCGATGGTACGAAACNTTCAGCCGTCCAAGTAAAAGTCCATCACAGAAGGTGATTTTGCATGGATTTTTACTTGTTACCGAAACAGAGTGAACAGTANCAGAAAGTTTTTTGAAACAACGAATACTTTTGGTTGTAGAAATTTGTAGGAAATGATATAATGAATATTAATTACTGTTCAGACAGGACTTANCATTTACTGCTAAGTCCNTGAGAAAATGTATCGCAGCCAAGTAAAAATCCATCACAGAAGGTGATTTTGCATGGATTTTTACCTGTTACTGGAACGGAGTGAACAGTAACGAATATTATTGACGAAGGACATACCGTCAAGTAGGAGGGAGAACAGTATATATGAAAGTTCGTAAAATATTAGCTCTGACAATCATTGTCGGACTTCTTGCAAGTTCTTTGTGCGGTTGTGGAGGACAAAACACATCCAAGAGAAGAACCATCGGTTCGATCACAGATGCCGGTTCCGACAGCAATGCAAGCGCCACACAGCCGGTATTGCAGTTGACGATCGCATCCAATCAGACTTCACAGGATAATCCGTATCATTTCGGGCTTCAGACTTTTAAAGAAGTTGCGGAGGAGTTATCGGGAGGCACGATTCAAGTGACTTGCAGCGATGGAGATATATCGGAAGATGAGGCAGAATTGATCAGTTTACTGGACAGCAACGAAGTTCAGATGGTCGTATGCTCGCCCGGAAACATGTCTTCTGCGGGCGTTTCGGAGGTGAACATGCTTTCGCTGCTTTATCTGTTCAATGGTTTCAGCCACTGGGAAACAGCGATGGACGGTGAGTTTGGCTCGGCAATGACCGACATTATTTTGGAAAAGACAAACAACCAATATCGCATTATGGGATATTGGTCAGCGGGTGTCCGCGATTATTACGGCAAAATTCCCGTTACCGCACCGGAAGATGTGCAGGGACTAACAATCCGTACGCAGACCTCGGGCGTTGTATTTGATTACTGGACTTCCCTTGGCGCACAGCCGGTCAACGTCGGATGGGGTGATTTATATGATGCTTTGAATAATAACGAAGTGGATTCTGCTGAAAATGACTATACAAACCTAATGCTGAAAGAGCATCATACCACACCGAACGGAAAATATATCTGCGAAACGCACCACGATTATACAACCCGTCTGTTTATCATGAACGGCGATTTTTATGACAGTCTTACCACAGAACAGAAAAACTGGATTGAAACGGCATCTTTAGCGGCCACCCTACAGGAGCGGTCGGTAACTTATGAAATGATGGACAGTTCCAAGGAGCAATGTATCGCGGAAGGTGCAGTCGTAACAGACTATGAGAAAATGAATATCTCAGCTTTTAAGACACCTGCGATAGCAATTCAGGACAGTTATGCTGACGCAAACGGACTTCGGGATTACCTTGAAATGATTCGGAGAGCGCAATAATACACCATTTTACAAGGAGGAAGGTATTTTGGCTAAGAAAGATAATAAGACGGCGGCAAACAGTACCGGCAAGGAAAAAACACAGTTTGCAATCGGCATAAAAGTAAAGTTGATTATCGGTTTTGCAATTCCATTATTGTTTACCATTGTGATCGGCATGGTGGCATATTCTCTTGCAGCTTCGGGAATGACGAAAAACTATGAGGATTCCATGTCAAAGGCAATGTCTATGGCAATCGAATATCTGGATTTCGGATTTGAGTCGGCAGTATCCGAATCGGAACAGTTATATTATGATACGGACCTTATGCGGTGGGCAACCGGCGCAATCTACAATGAGTGGAGCAGAAAAGAGATCATGGAGCACGTATCCTTGGATTTAAATATAAAGCAGGAAGGAAACGACTTCGTTGCAAATATGTACATTATTCCGGGGAGCAGTTTACAGGTGGTGTCTACCAGTGAGGATGACGTTGTGATNCCCGGCTTTTATGAGGAACTTGCCGACAAGGAGGAAGCAGCATGTCTGCAAACCTTAAAAGGCAGCTGGGTCGGCGCGCACAACTATATTGATCAGATGCTTTCACAACATTATACAGGTTATTCGGCTGACAGTTATGCNTGCGCTTATATCCGTCCTATGGCAACGAAGCGTGCCTGCATCGTGGTGGATTACAGCAGCGACAGTATCGCGAACGTTCTTCAGAATTTAGGCTTGGGAGAGGGCAGCATCGCAGCCTTTGTGACAGCAGACGGAAGAGAACTGCTCTTAAAGGACGGCGAGATTGTAAAAGGCGACGAGTTCTCATTTGTNAACCAGTCTTATTTTACGGAGGCTATGGCGGACAATGCGGCTACCATTATCGATTATGTTACATATAACCATGAGCAGTATCTGTTTATGGTAAGTAAAAGCTATGAGAACGGCTCNGCAATCTGCGCGATGGTGCCGGTAAGTCTGGTAAACGAAAACGCAGCTTCAATCAGAAATGTCACAATCTTTATGGTGCTTGTTTCATGGCTGGTTGCGATTTTAGCGGGTATATTGATTACGATTGGAATCACNGCAACAATCCGACAGATCAGCAACAAGCTTGAAACCGTATCAGGCGGCGATTTGACAGTCAATGTGCCGGGAAGAACAGATGAGTTTAAGCTTTTGGTGCGCAGTGTTGCAAATATGATTAAAAATTCGAGAGATTTGATTGTACAGGTTTTGAAGACGACGGAAAATGTATCAACATCTACGACAAGCCTGTCAGAAGCTTCCGGTATCCTGACGAATTCCAGCAATCAGATTTCCGCCGCAGTCGACGAAATGGATCAAGGTCTGAACAGNCAGGCGGAAGATGCGCAGAATTGTCTGGTGCAGATGGACGAATTATCTCAGCGAATTACCAGAGCGGTTGAAACCGTACAAAACATGGGCAGCATTACCGGTGATACCAAGCGGATCATTGCGAACGGTATGTCCACAATGGACGATTTGACGGATAAATCTGCTGCTACGACTAATATTACAAAGAATGTAACGACCAACATCAAAAATCTGGAGGGAAGCCTTTCCCAAGTAGAGAGCTTTGTGGAAACGATTGACGAAATCGCGAACGAAACGAGTCTGCTTTCTTTGAACGCATCCATTGAGGCGGCGCGTGCCGGAGAAGCAGGAAAAGGGTTTGCCGTGGTTGCACAGTCGGTAAGTTCCCTTTCGGACGGTACCATTGAGGCGGCAAGACAGATCCAGAGCGTTATGGAAGAAATTAAGGCATATGCTAACGATACGGTTCAGGTTGCATCCGAGGCAGAAGCGATTGTGTCTAATCAGACAAAGACCGTAAATGAAACCATTCAGGTATTCCATGACATGAACGAATATTTGCAGAATTTGATTGACGAAATTACCTCTCTCGAGAAAATCATCGAGAGCATGGAGCGGCACAGAAACGATACCTTGGCTGCAATCGAAAGTATTTCTTCCGTATCGGAGGAAACGGCGGCTTCCGTTTCTACCGTAAACGATTCGTTGAAAGAGCAGATGACGATGATGGATAATCTAAATCTGGCGACGATCGAACTGCAGGATAAAGCCAGAGAGCTTACACAGGCAGTCAACGCATTTAAGATTGAATAAAAGCGTTATTAACAACGAATGGCTGAAAGCCCTTTACAGGGCTTTCAGTTTGTTGATGCACACGCTGATGCATAGGAAATATGCCACTGACGTGGCGCATCGGCGGCGCGCGAGTAGGGAAGAAGTCTTCCCTGCTCGATTATATACGGGAGTAAACAGGGTATGGGCTTAGAAGAAAGCATAAAAAGAATCAATGAACTTTACCACAAATCGCAAGCCGAAGGGCTTACCGAGGCGGAAAAGCAGGAACAGGCAAAGCTGAGAGCGGAATATGTGGCAAATGTCAAAGCAAACTTAAAAAGCCAGCTTGACAATGTATCCATACAAGAGGCGGATGGCAGCATCACAAATCTTGGGGAAAAATTCAGAAAACAGACTTCATAAATAACAAGTGCATCAAACGTCGACACGCTTCGCAAGTCGCCTTATTGAATTAAAAAGAAAGGAAAAGCGGGAAACCGTTGCCAAAGCATGGAATCAAAGGCAGAAATAAGAAAGAGAATACTGGAAGTAAGAAGAAGCCTTACCGTCGATGAAGTCGAGGTAAAAAGTGAAGCGATTCTTCAAAATGTGCTGAAAACGCCGGAGTATATCGAGGCTGACAATATTCTTTTATATGCGGATCATCACAATGAGGTCATAACGCGCGGTATTTTCGAAGATGCGCTGATGCGAAAAAAGCGTGTCTATTTCCCGAAATCCGACAGCTTTACCAACACAATGGTATTTTACCGAACNACATCGGCAGCACAGCTTGAAAAAGGGTTTATGGGTATCCTTGAGCCAAAAGAAAATATACAGCTTCGTTATCGGTTTTGCGCAAATGAGGATACGCTTGTCATCCTTCCCGGAGTGGCATTTGACACAGCCGGTTTCCGCATCGGTTACGGAAAGGGCTATTATGATAAATTTTTATCAAGCAAGCGGCAGCTTTCAACGATGGCGCTTGCCTTTGCGTGTCAGATTGTGGAAGAACTGCCGCGCGAGGCGCATGATATCAAGATGGATAAGATTGTGACCGAGGAAATTATCTATTCGTTTTTGCGGATTTAAGTCGAGGAGGGTTAAGAATGACAGTTCAGGAAAAAGCGGCGGCGATGAAACTTGACAGCCCCAAAATGGCTGCGATGTCCGCAGATGCAAGAAACAGTGCGCTTTTTAAGATAAAAGACGCCTTACTTTCGCACCAGAAAGAAATTTTTGATGCAAATGCACAGGATTTGGAGAATGCGGCGAAAAATAATGTGCCNGAAGCCGTTGTAAAACGTCTGAAATTTTCGGAGCAGAAACTGCTTGATGTAACCAAGGGACTTGAGAATCTTGCAGCGCTTCCCGATAAAGTATATGAAACTCAGCTTGTCAGAGAATTGGACGAAGGGCTTACCCTTGTCAAAGAAAGCTGTCCGATCGGCGTTATCGGAGTAATCTTTGAAGCAAGACCCGATGCGTTGGTGCAGATTGCATCTCTTTGCATCAAGAGCGGAAATTGCGCGATTTTAAAGGGTGGCAGTGAAACAAAACACACCAATAAGGTACTCTTTGATTTGATTTATGATGCGGCATTGCAAAGCGGACTGCCGAAAAACTGCCTATTCCAAGTGGAACAAAGAGATGATATTGCAACGCTTTTAGCCTGCCATGAGTCGGTAGATCTGATCATTCCAAGAGGCTCTAATGCGTTTGTGCAATATATTATGGACAACACCAAAATTCCCGTCATGGGACATGCCGACGGCATCTGTCACATTTACGTTGACAAGACATTTGATATTCGNAAGGCAATCCCCGTGATCATNGATGCAAAGATACAGTATACNGCNGCATGTAACGCNGTGGAAACGCTGCTCATTCATAAGGATGCCTTAGACGCACTNATGCCACAGTTAAANGAGGCATTTCAAAAGCACAAGATTGAACTTCGNGCGACGCGCGAAATTGCCGAACGATATGANAGTATACCGGCAACNGAGNAAGATTTTGCCACAGAATATCTTGACCTTATCATTTCGGCAAAAACAGTCGAAAATATNGATGAGGCGATAAANCATATCAATCGNTACGGTTCNCACCACACAGACTGTATTATTACNGANGATANGGACACGGCGGAATATTTCATGAANATGGTGGACTCGGCAGNCGTGTATCAAAANTGTTCCACGCGCTTTGCNGACGGTTTCCGTTACGGCTTTGGTGCNGAAGTCGGCATCAGCACGGGNAANATCCACGCAAGGGGACCGGTAGGNCTTGANGGNCTTATGACTTATAAATACAAGCTTTTTGGCAGNGGTCATATNGTGGAGGATTACGCCTCGGGNCAAAAAGAATTTCANTTTCAGGATTTATCATAAGGGGGATACGAACATGAAAAAAATCGGAAGAAAATTACTGTTGGCAATCGCATTGTTNCTNATAATCGGTGCGTTNCAAAAGCCNGCACAGGCATATGCATTTTANGTNACNCCNACGAGCATGGAACTGTATTCNACCTCGGCNACGCCGGTTTATGCCGCNCCCGANATTTTTACACCGGTTGTTCTTTACCTNGACCGCTTTACCAACGTGCGCGTTACAGGCATTACGGACAACGGATTTTTTCAGGTGGATTTAAACGGAAACTATTATATTCCGGGCATGTATCTTGTGGCGAAAGTTGAAAAAGAAAAGACGGCAAGCCAGAAGGCGCATGAAAATCTCGACAAGTTCACGGAGGCATACAGGACACAGCTTGAAATGATGGAAAGCTACAGCGGACGTTTCGCATTGAAAGATGTAACAGGCGACGGTGTTCCGGAACTGATTGATGATGCCGGACAGGAGATTTACACTTACTATTATGACGGGGAACATGCGCGTGCTGTCATGATTTATTATTCACCAAATCCCGTGACCTTTTATTATTCGAAAAACAACAACAAGCTGCTTGGCAAATATACATGGAACGACAAGGAATACTGGGAAGTCTATAACAAGGACACAACATTTGTGCCGTGGGGACAGTTTAAATGCGTTTCAACCGATGCGTCACCTTACAAGGCAAATGCCTCTACCATCGAAAGAGATCGTGAAAACAACGCGGAAACAAGAAATGACCTGTATAATATTTTGCATGAGCTTTTAGGACTGGGGGAAAGTCATTCGGACGAAGAATAATGATTAGAAATGAAGAACTGGAACAAATTTTAGAAACAATCGATCTGCAAAACGATGCGCCCGCACAGGAGCCGATGCGTCAGTATTATTTCATAAAAAAGGCACGCGAAATCGTTGCGGAAGAGAGTAGCAAACGCGGCAGACCGCTTACCGCGAACGAACAGACGTTTGGCTGTCAGATGAACGCGAAGGACAGTGAAAAACTGATTGGCATTCTGGAAAATATCGGATTTGAGATGATTGACGACGAGTCGGCAGACCTTGTCTTTTACAATACCTGTACCGTGCGCGACAATGCAAATCAGAGAGTGTACGGAAGGCTTGGTCTTGTACACAGCATGAAGAAGAAAAATCCGCACAAAAAAATAGCACTCTGCGGCTGTATGATGCAAGAGCCGACAGTCATCGAAAAGATACAGAAGAGCTATTCGTTTGTTGATTTAATCTTCGGCACACATAATATCTATAAATTTGCGGAGCTGATCGTGGCGATGTACAGTTCCGACCGTATGATTATTGATATCTGGAAAGATACGGACAAAATTGTGGAGGATTTGCCCACAGAACGTAAGTTTCCTTTTAAATCGGGTGTCAATATCATGTACGGATGCAATAATTTTTGCAGTTATTGTATTGTCCCGTATGTGCGTGGACGGGAGCGCAGCCGTAATCCAAAAGATATTATCAGAGAAATTGAAAAGATTGTGGCGGACGGTGTTGTGGAGGTTATGCTATTAGGGCAGAATGTGAATTCTTACGGAAAAACCTTAGACGAACCCATGAGTTTTGCACAGCTTTTACAGGAAGTGGAAAAAATAGACGGTCTGGAGCGCATTCGCTTTATGACCTCGCATCCGAAAGATTTGTCTGACGAACTGATACAGGTGATGAAACACTCAAAAAAAATCTGCCGTCACTTGCACTTACCGCTGCAGGCAGGCTCTACAAAGATTTTGACGGCGATGAACAGGCGTTACACAAAGGAGCAGTATCTGGAACTGGCGCACAAGATTAGGCGCGAAATTCCGGATATTTCCATTACGACGGATATTATCGTAGGATTTCCGGGGGAAACGGCAGAGGATGTCAATGAAACGATTGAAGTCGTAAAAGAGGTGCAGTATGACAACGCCTTTACGTTTATTTATTCAAAGCGCACAGGCACACCGGCTGCTGCAATGCCAAATCCGACTACCGATGAGGAAATCAAGGAAAATTTTGACAGGCTATTAAAAGTGGTTCAAGAAACAGCAAGAAACCGTGTCGGGCGTCTTATGGGAGAGGTGCACAGCGCACTGGTGGAGGAACAAAATGAGCACGATCCCACACTGGTTTCGGGAAGGCTTTCCAACAATACCATCGTCCATTTCCCTGGTAATACGTCACTAATTGGAAAAATCGTAGATGTAAGACTTGTGGAAGCGCACGGATTTTACTATATTGGAGAAATGACATAAAAGTTGTAAAAAATAAGCATTCTAACTTGATATCGATATAAAAATGTGAGAGAATGAGATATATCATTAAAAGAGAGGACGAGCAATATGAAAATTCAAGATTTTTGTGACATGAAAAAGTTCGAGGAAATTATGTCAAACTGGGCAAAATGTACAGGCCTTGCCACGGTAGCTGTCGGCGCTGATGGCAATTACATAAGCGATTGCTATAATTTCACGGATTTTTGTATCAAATATACACGAGGTTCTGCCGAAGGCTGCAGAAGATGTGAGAAGAATGATAGGGAAGGAAAGGGTGTTTACAACTGTCATGCGGGATTGGTTGATTTCGGTATTCCAATCACGTTAGATGACGGAACAGTTCTCGGAAGCGTTATCGGCGGTCAGGTTTTGCCTGAACGTCCCGATGATGAGAAATTCAGAGCGATTGCAAGAGAGCTCGATATCAATGAAGATAAGTATGTTGAGGCGTTGGGAAAGGTTACTATAATGCCAAAAGATCGGATTGAAGCATCCGCCAATCTGCTCGGTGACGTGATCAATATGTTTGTGCGCGAAAGCTATTTCGCATACCATAATGAAGCGATTCTTTCCGGATTAAAAGAAGGAATTCATAAGGCAGCCGATCAGGTCGTGATTGCAAATGAGAGCAGAAAACAGATTGAAGCCTACAGCAGCAGACAGAAGATTCTCGCGCTAAACGCAAGTATCGAAGCTGCCAGAGCGGGTGAGGCAGGAAAAGGCTTTGCAGTTGTGGCAACCGAGGTAAAAAAACTTGCCGAGGGTATGGCAGAAACAAGTACGCAGATTAAAAATGCGCTTGACGACGTGACCGAAACGATTATGAGTTTGGATAAGTAAACAATATAACAATATCATAAAATTTTTCAACAACTGAATAGATAACATACAGGTGTCAAAACAATGTAAGTCATTGGTTTTGGTGAAAAGGGAAACAGGTGAAAATCCTGTACGAACTCGTCACCGTAATGAGCAAGCAAAAGCCGATATATCACTGGGAATTAAGGAAATACTTTCCTGGGAAGGTGGCTGATGCGTTGGCTGATCAGTCTGAAGCTCTAAGCCGGGAGACCTGCCTGCATGTTGTACGGAAACATATGTTTCAAAACCACGAGTAATTGGTTGTACGTTAAACTTACGGAATATTTATTCCTGTTTATGTGAATGCGTTTACAGGAGAAGATATTTTGTAAGCTTGGTTTGTATACAAACTTTTACTGATAACAGTTTTTAACATGTGTTGGTAAAAGTTTTTTTATTTGTAAATTTAAAAAATTAAATATAACAACCTTGTTATAAAACAAGGGAAGAAAGGGAGAATGTATGAAAAAATATTTAATCGTTACTTTATTAACAAGCGCTATGACTGCTTCATTGGCGCTGACAGGCTGTTCCAAAGAAACACCCACGTCTGCCGAAAATTCAGTGCAAACGCAAGCAATCAATGAAAACGCCGAAGAGAACAAGAAAACTGCAAAACAAACCGAAACTGTTCCTACGGAGGATGATGCCAATACCGATCAGGCAGCGGCAGACGAAGTTGCCGCATTGATCGATGCAATCTATGTGCAGAAAAGAACTGATGATACCGACCGCCAATGCGCAGAGGCAAAAGCTGCATGGGATGCATTGACAGATGCCCAAAAAGAATTAGTAGAGGGGGATGAGGCAGACCCTGATTACTTTGGCAGGGATACCGGTGACGCATCGAAGGATAATCCGCGCAATCAGGATGATATCGGAGAGAACGAGATTTTGGTCGTCAGCTTTGGTACTTCTTTTAATGACAGCCGTGTCGATGATATTAAGGGAATTGAAGATGCGATTCAAGAGGCAAATCCAGACTGGTCTGTAAGAAGGGCTTTTACGGCACAAATTATTATCAATCATGTACAGGCGCGTGATAACGAATTTATTGACAATATGGATCAAGCGTTAGAGCGCGCAGTGGCAAACGGAGTGAAAAATTTAGTGATACAGCCGACACATCTGATGCACGGTGCTGAGTATGATGAGCTGATGGATTCCGTGGAAACATATCAAGATCAGTTTGAAACGGTAAAGGTTGCAGAGCCGCTGCTTGGCGAAGTCGGTATGGATGCAGCGGTAATCAATACCGACAAGGAAACAGTTGCAAAAGCGCTTACGGAAGCGGCAGTAAAAGATGCCGGATATGAGAGTGCGGATAAGGCAAAGGATGATGGTGTGGCATTCGTATTTATGGGACACGGCACTTCCCACACGGCAAAGGTGTCTTATAGCCAGATGCAGTCACAAATGGAAGCGCTCGGATACGATAATGTGTTTATTGGTACGGTAGAAGGTGAGCCGGAAGAAACTTCTTGCGAAGCAGTTATAGGTGCAGTTGCACAGTCGGGGTTAAAAAAGGTGATTCTTCGTCCGTTGATGGTTGTAGCGGGTGACCATGCGAATAATGATATGGCAGGCGATGATGAGGATTCATGGCTTAGCATGTTTGAAGCATCCGGTAATTTTGACAGTGTCGATACACAGATAATCGGTCTTGGTTCCATTGAAGCGATTCAACAGCTTTATGTGGCGCATACAGCGGATGTTATGGAATTGGCGGACGGAATATATACGGCAGAGTTTATCACAGACAGCAGTATGTTTCGTGTAAATGAAACTTGTGACGGAAAGGGAACGTTGACGGTGGCAAATGGGGAAATGACCATTCATATTTCCCTTGGCTCCAAAAATATCTTAAAGCTTTATCACGGATTTGCCGAAGATGCGGCAAAAGAAGAAGATGCTAATTTGATTTTACCGACCGAAGATACAGTTACATACAGCGATGGCATGACCGAAGAAGTCAATGGATTTGATGTGCCTGTTCCTGCGTTGGAAACGGAATTTGATCTGGCGCTAATCGGAAAAAAAGGGACATGGTATGACCACAAGGTACGTGTTTCCAATCCTGTTCTGTCGGAAGGACCTGCACAGGACAATAATGAACAATTCTTTGAAGACGGCACATACAGTGTGGAAATCTCCTTTGAGGGCGGAACCGGAAAGGCACAAATCTTATCTCCCGTAACTGTTACTGTAACGGATCAAACGGCGACTGCAACGGTACAGTGGAACAGTCCCAATTATGACTATATGTTGGTAGACGGCGAAAAATATCTGCCAATCAATACGAAAGGGGATTCTGTATTTGAAATCCCCATTCTATGCTTTGATCAGCCAATGAATGTTGTCGGCGATACGGTGGCAATGAGCAAGCCTCATGAGGTGGAATATACGATTACCTTTCATACCGATAATATGAAAAAAGAGTAAAACAAATGAAAAGAATTACAATCATTTTGCTTTTTGCAGGATTGCTATGGCTTCAAGGCTGTAGCAGTCCATCATCTGATTTTGATGCAAAGACGAAAACCAAGGCAGAAGCACAAACAAATTCCGAAACGAAGACAGAAACAATGCCGGATAGCGAAACAACATTGGTATATGAAAGAAGCATGGAATTACAGTATGCCGAGCAGTTTCGTATAGACTATTACGCAGACGGATATGTCATGGTTTGTGTTGCGGACGGAAGAAAATACCTCATTGTTCCTGAGGACGCAAAACCGCCACAGGACCTTGAAACCGATATCATCATATTACAGCGTCCCTTTGACAATATTTATCTTGTCGCATCGGCTGTAATGGATATGTTTTGTGAATTGGACGCGCTCGATTCGCTTCGTTTTTCTGGTCAAAAGGCGGAGGGATGGAGCATTCCCCAAGCACAGGAGGCGATGGAACAAGGAACGATTTTATATGCGGGAAAGTACAGTATGCCTGATTATGAGTTGATTGTTTCTGAAGGGTGTTCGCTTGCGATTGAAAACAATATGATTTTGCATTCGCCGGAAGTAATCGAGAAATTAGAAGATTTTGGAATACCGACCTTGATTGACCAATCCAGTCATGAAAGTCATCCGCTCGGAAGAGTAGAGTGGATCAAACTCTACGGTGTTTTGCTTGGAAAAGAGGCGGAAGCACAAGCCGCTTTTGAAGAACAGGTTCAAAGCATGGAAAGAGCAGCTACGGATATTGCGTCGGAAAAAACCGTTGCATTTTTCTATATCACAACAAACGGCATGGTAAATGTCCGGGTATCATCGGACTATGTGCCGAAAATGATACAGCTTGCCGGAGGAAAATATATTTTTGACAATTTAGGGGACGGCGACAGCAGCCGCTCTACCGTGACAATGCAGATGGAAGAATTTTATCACACGGCAAAAGATGCAGATTATTTGATTTATAACAGCACGATTGACGGCGAGATCGAATCCTTTGATGCATTACTGCAAAAGGAATCGCTGTTAAAAGACTTTAAAGCGGTACAAAGCGGTAATGTCTGGTGCACTACAAGAGATATGTATCAGCAGTCCATGTCCATCGGACAGATGATTGAGGATATCCACAGTATGCTTTCCGATGATAGCTCCGCACGGGAAAACATCGTGTATTTGTATCCTTTAGAATAGAAAGGCATGATGACAAGATGCAAAAAGAACACAGAAAAATTCGTTGTAGAATCGTATTGATATTGCTTGGAATAGGCTGCATTGTGTTCTTGCTCTGCAATATTTTATACGGCAGTGTTTCCATTTCGTTTTGTGATTTTATACATATATTTACGAGTAAAGAAACCGAGGAAACATACAGACGAATTCTTATGGATATCCGTTTTCCGAGAGCTGTTTCGGCGTTTTGGCTTGGCGGTGCGCTTGCGTTATCCGGTTATCTTTTGCAGACATTTTTTCATAATCCGATTGCAGGACCCTTTGTGTTGGGAATCTCATCGGGTTCCAAGCTGACAGTAGCAATAACAATGGTATTTTTATTGGGAAACTCAATTCGAGTCAGTTCAACAGCGCTTATTTTGTCCGCTTTTGTAGGAGCGCTGCTTTCTATGGGCTTTGTCCTATTGATGTCCCCAAAAGTAAACAACATGTCGATGCTGGTAATCTGCGGGGTTATGATTGGATATATCTGTTCGGCAGTTACCGATTTTATTGTGACATTTGCGGATGATGCGGATATTGTGAATCTGCATAACTGGTCGCGCGGGAGCTTTTCGGGAATGGCGTGGGACAATGTCATCCATATGAGCATTATTATATCGCTAACATGTATAATTGTTTTCTTTTTATCAAAACCAATCAGTGCGTTTCAACTTGGAGAGAATGATGCGGTGAGCATGGGTGTAAATGTCCGTATGCTCCGCATTTGGCTGATTTTATTTTCCGGCATTCTTTCCGCTTGTGTGGTCGCTTATGCCGGTCCGATCTCTTTTGTAGGAATCGCTGTTCCTCATCTGGTAAAAACGATGCTTGGAACAAGCAGACCAATCCTGATGATACCGGCATGTTTTCTGGGCGGAAGCGTGTTCTGCCTTGCATGTGATTTGGTCGCAAGGACTGTATTTGCGCCGACGGAACTCAGTATCAGCACTGTTACGGCTGTTTTCGGCGCTCCGATTGTGCTTTGGATCATGACAAAACGCAGACGTGAGGTTTTTTGAGCATGGAAGAATATTATTTTCAAACAAAGAAGATGTGTGTCGGATATGATGGGAATCCGGTTGTCAAAGATATTGAAATCACGCTGCCAAAAAGCGAGATCTTAACATTAATCGGTCCTAACGGCGCGGGGAAATCCACCGTTTTAAAAAGTATTGCGGGACAACTGCAGCTGCTTGGCGGCGTTACTATTCTTGGGGAAGAGCTGCTTTCGGAAATGAACGGCGCCAAACGCGCAAAAAAAGTGTCCGTAGTGTTTACGGACCGCTTACAGGCAGAACTTATGACATGCAAAGATGTTGTGGCAACGGGACGGTATCCGTATACGGGACGGTTTGGCGTGCTTTCAAAAGAGGACGGGCGAATTGTCGATGAGGTCATTGAATTGGTACAGATCACGGACATTCAAGAACAGGATTTTCGAAAAATCAGTGATGGACAAAGACAGCGGGTATTGCTTGCAAGAGCAATCTGTCAGGAACCGGAGCTTCTTATATTGGATGAGCCGACTTCCTATTTGGATATTCGGTATCAGTTGGAATTTCTTTCCGTTTTACAGGAAATGCGGAGAAAAAAAGGGTTGACGGTTATCATGTCGCTTCATGAACTTGAGCTTGCAAAAAGGATATCCGACAAGATTCTCTGCTTAAAAGGAGCGTACGTTGAGCGGTATGGGACGCCTGCTGAAATTTTTAATAATGGGTATATCGGACAGCTTTTTGATATCCCGAAGAACAGTCTGAAACAGACAGACAACGCACTGCTTGCCTATATGGAACAAATTGAAACACTATAAAATAAATGAGGAAGAAAAAATGGCAAAGGTCATTATGATTCAGGGAACCATGTCCAATGTCGGAAAAAGCCTGATCGTTGCAGGGCTATGCCGGTTGATGGCACGTGACGGATACCGTGTGGCGCCGTTTAAATCGCAGAATATGGCGCTTAACTCCTATATCACGGAGGAAGGCTTGGAAATGGGGCGAGCACAGGTGATGCAGGCGGAGGCTGCGGGAATTAAACCGTTGGTCTGTATGAATCCCATCTTACTGAAACCGACACATCACATCGCTTCGCAATTAATTGTTAACGGGCAGGTTGTCGGCAATATGAGCGCAAAAGAATATTTTGCATACAAAAAGAATGTATTTCCGGAAATCGAAAAAGCATTTCGGCAGTTGGAGAAACTTGCTGATATCATTGTCATCGAAGGCGCGGGAAGTCCTGCGGAAATTAATCTGCGCAAAAATGATATTGTGAACATGGGACTTGCCGAAAGAATAGACGCACCAGTGTTTCTTGTCGGAGATATAGACAGAGGCGGCGTATTTGCACAGCTTTTAGGGACCTTGATGCTGCTTACAAAAACGGAACGGGAACGTGTAAAGGGATTGATTGTCAACAAATTTCGGGGAGACCGATCACTGTTTGACTCCGGCGTTAAAATGTTGGAGAAAAAGTGCCATTGTCCTGTGCTCGGCGTAGTTCCTTATATGGAGTTATCATTAGAGGACGAGGACAGTTTAACGCAGCGGTTTGAAAAAACAGCCACGGGGGCGATTGATATCGCTGTGATTCGCTATCCAAGGATTTCTAATTTTACGGACTTTAACGTTTTTGAGCAGAGTCCGGATGTATCTGTCCGTTATGTCACATGCATTTCCAATCTGGGAAATCCTGATTTGATTTTCTTGCCCGGAAGCAAAAATACCATTGATGACTTACAGTGGTTACGCGAAAATGGTCTGGAAACGGCGATCATAAATTGCGCAAAAAATGTGCCGATTTTCGGCATCTGCGGTGGGTATCAGATGATGGGAACGCGTATTTTGGATCCAGAGGGTGTTGAAACGGGCGGCAGTATAGAAGGTATGGAACTGCTTCCGATCGTTACCGAATTGCAAAGCGAAAAAATACGCCGTCAGGTGACAGGCGCGCTTCCAAAAGTAGAGGGGATTTTTGCCGCATTGTCAGATAAGGAATACAGCGGATATGAAATCCATATGGGAACGACAAAACCGATTGGCGGAGAAACTCAAAATATGACACTCATGTCACAAAAAGGCAAGAACGTCTATGGCACTTATGTTCACGGACTGTTTGACAAAGGCAGTATCGCGACGGCATTGATACAGGCATTGGCGACAAAAAAAGACGTGGATATGAAAGGCAAACAGATTGAGGATTATGCGGCTTTTAAGGAAAAACAGTATGATCGGCTTGCGGATACGTTATCGGAGTGTCTTAACATGGAGGAAATATATGGAATGCTCAGAGAAGCGTGTTGGAAATAACGATACAAAAGAAGCATTGTTGGCATTGTCTGTAAAACCGCCCGATGAAACTATTTATCGAAAGATACTGCAAAATTGGGATATGGTGGCAAAGCCGCTTGACGGTATGGGACGTTTTGAAGCGTTGACGGCTCGGATTGGCGCTATTTTAGGAACTTGGGAACCGGATATTTCCAAGAAGGCTGTTATCATTATGTGCGCGGACAACGGGATTGTCGCGGAGGGAGTCAGCCAGTCGGGACAGGAAGTGACAGCTGCCGTCGCGGCGCAGATGGCAAAAAATGCTTCTTCCGTCGGAAAAATGGCTTCCTTGATTGGTGTGGACACGATACCGATTGATATTGGCATCAATACAGAGGAAAATATTCCGGGCGTACTGAACAAAAAAATCCGCTGTGGAACAAGAAATTTCAGAAAAGAACCGGCGATGACAGAGGATGAGACGATACGAGCTATTTTTACAGGCATTCAACTGGTATCCGAATGCAAGGAAAAGGGTTATCGGCTTCTGGCAACTGGTGAGATGGGCATCGGCAATACAACAACAAGCAGCGCCATTGTTACTGCTATGCTGAAATGTGATGTAAAAGAAGTCACGGGAAGAGGCGCAGGGCTGGATGATGAGAAGCTTTTACACAAACAACAGGTGATTGCGGAAGCAATCGAAAAATATGCGCTGTTTGGAGCAGAACCGCTTCGTATTCTTGAAACAGTAGGCGGGTTTGATATCGCGGGACTTGCCGGTGTTTGCATTGGCGGCGGTTTGTTTCATATTCCGATTATGTTGGATGGCGTAATCAGTATGGCGGCGGCGCTGATTGCGGAAAAAATTGTGCCGGGAACAGTTCAATATCTGCTTGCGTCGCATAAAGGAAAAGAACCGGCGGTAGAACGATTGGTAAATGCGCTGAAATTAGAACCTGTTATTGACGGAAAAATGGCGTTAGGAGAAGGTACAGGCGCCGTTATGATGTTCCCTTTATTGGATATAGCTCTGCATATTTACCAAAGTCGGACAACGTTTGTGGATATGCAGCTACAGCAATATGAAAGGTATGTATGAGGTATGGTGATACTGGTAATCGGAGGAAGCGGGAGCGGAAAATCCGCATATGCGGAAAAGGTAGCTTTACGACTTGCAAAAGACAGGAATATCAAAAAATATTATCTTGCAACCATGCAAATTTTTGATAACGAAACACAGAAAAAAGCAGACAGGCATCGCGTTCTTCGGCAAGGCAAAGGATTTATCACGATTGAACAGCCGATTGATATTGGGAAAGCGTCCGAAAAGATGGAAGCAGAAGATGCAGTTGCCTTACTGGAATGTATCACAAATCTGACGGCAAATGAGATGTTTTCCAAAGAAACGGCAATATCGGAAACAAAAGTAATCGCAAAAATCACAAAGGATGTAGAACAGTTAATCAAAAAATTGACTCATTTGGTCATTGTAAGTGGGAACATATTTGAAGACGGCGCTATTTATGATCCCGCAACTTTAGGTTATATACGCGCTATGGGAATCATCAATCAAACGCTTGCCGCTATGGCAGACGAAGTTGTGGAGGTTGTTGTCGGAATTCCGATCGTACTGAAACGGAGGAAGCAGACATGCATGTCATAAAATCATTGATGATCGCATTTTCCGTTTATTCCAAAATTCCGGTAATGCAATTTGCATGGAACGAAAAAGATTTGAAATATATGTTTTGTTTTTTTCCCTGGGTCGGAGCAGTAACAGGCGGCTGTGTTTACTTGTGGAATCGATTATGTAATATTTATGCTGTCGGCGAAATATGTCGTATTGCCGTGACAATGGTAATTTTATTGTTTCTGACAGGCGGCATCCATGTAGATGGTTTTATGGATACGATGGACGCTTTTCATTCCTATCAGCCGCGGGAGCGAAAGCTTGAAATTTTAAAAGACGCCCATATCGGCGCATTTGCCGTCATTATGCTTGCCGCATACGGTCTTGTCTATGGAGGCGCTTTTTCGGAAATAACGGATATTGTACTGTTACGCATTGTATGCTGCGGTTTCTTTTTGTCACGATGCCTTTGCGGAATCAGCGTTGTTTCTTTTCCGTTAGCGAAAAAGGACGGAATGCTATATCTTTTTGTAAACAGTGCGCAGAAAAACATTGTGCGTATAACGCTGTACCTGCAAAGTGGGATCTGCATTGGATGGATGATTTCTTTGTCTTTTTATGCGGGAATCCTTGTAGCAGCCGCAGCTTTGTTCGCTTTTGCCTTCTATAGTTATCAGAGTAAGAAAGCGCTTGGCGGCATTACCGGAGATACATCAGGATATTTTGTCTTACTATGTGAGGTTTGCATGGTAACGGTTGCGGCGTTTTCCAACCACTTCCTTTAAAAATAACCGCACACTGAAAGGAGTATGCCGACAAAATGAAATTAGTTATTGGCGGATATGCACAGGGTAAATTAAATTATGTGCTTCAAAAATATCAATTATCGAAGTATCGGGTGTACGACGGCACTATACCAGCAGAATACAAGCAGTGTGAAGAAACCATAATTGTCAACCATTTTCATCAATGGGTGCGTGATTCTCTTTTGAAAAAAGGCTGTCCCGAACAGGAAGTGTTGACATTGTTAGATCATTATGACAGGTGTGTCATTATTAGCTCTGAGATTGGAAACGGCATTGTGCCGATTGATCCATTTGAACGGGAATATAGGGAATGTGTGGGGAAAATTCTGATAACGATTGCAGAAAGGGCAGATGAGGTAGAACGGGTAATATGCGGAATTGGACAGAGAATCAAATAAAAAAATCAAGAGGCGGAAATTATGAAATATCATATGCTTGCGTTTTTCTTAGGATTTATATGTGATTGTATTTTAGGAGATCCTCATATTTTTCCCCACCCGATACGCCTGATTGGAACGTTGATAACAAAAACAGAAAAGACACTACGCCAAAATGAGAAAACACAAAATTCGGCAGTCATGTTATGGAAAGGAACCATACTTGTCATTTTTGTAATTGCCAGTACCGTAACGGTAACATCCCTACTTTTATTAGCTGCCTACTGTTTAAATCCTTACCTTGGAATGGCGCTGGAAACTTTGATGACGTATCAAATCCTTGCGGCAAAATGCTTGCAAGTCGAGAGCATGAAAGTATATCAATGCTTAAAAAAGAAAGATTTAGTACAGGCAAGAGCGGCGCTTTCTATGATCGTCGGCCGAGATACGCAGCATCTTTGCGAGGAAGACATTGCAAAGGCAGCGATTGAAACAGTTGCGGAAAATACGTCTGACGGGGTGATTGCGCCGATGCTCTATCTGGCGATAGGCGGTCCAATTTTGGGATTTTTCTACAAGGCAGTAAATACAATGGATTCCATGGTCGGTTATCGAAACGATACCTATCTCTATTTTGGCAGAACAGCCGCAAAGCTTGATGATTATATTAATTTTATTCCGGCAAGGATCAGCGCATATCTGATGATTGCGGCAGCGTTCATTTTGGAACGGTTTCAGAAATGTTTTTCCGGAAAACAAGCGCTGCGCATTTATAAACGGGATCGCAAAAAACACGCAAGTCCCAACTCGGCGCAGACAGAATCAGTGTGTGCTGGCGCGCTTGGCATCCGGCTTGCAGGAGATGCGAGCTATTTTGGAAAAACAGTATCCAAACCATATATCGGAGATTCTCTTCACAGCGTAACAAATCAAGATATTCGGCGTGCCAATCATTTAATGTATCTGACGGCATGGCTGTGTGAAATCCTATGTTTGGCAGGAATGCTGTTTGTATCCTGTCAATGCATAGTATGACCGTACAAGTCAATATAAGGAGCGTATTACATAATGGAAATTCATGGCGGCGATTTATACAGAAATCATGTGAAGTTGGATTTTTCCATAAATATAAATCCGATTGGCGTACCGCAAAGTGTGAAAGATGCAATGTATCAAGCGATTGAAACCTGTAATAGATATCCTGATATTATGGCAGAACATTTGACCAAATCAGTCAGTGATACATATAACATTCCGTCGGAGTATCTGCTCTTTGGAAACGGTTCCTCGGAACTTTTTATGGCAGTTGTTCACGGGATAAAACCCAAAAAGACAGTAATTCCCGTTCCCTCCTTTTACGGATATGAATATGCCGCGAGGGCGTTGGATGGTGAGATTGTCTATCATAAGATGACACCGGAAAATGAATTTTGTTTGACATCATCATTTTTTTCCGTTTTGTCGCAAGATGTAGAATTGCTGTTTATTGCAAACCCAAATAATCCTACCGGAAATATGATCCAAAAAGAAAAAATAAAAAAAATCTTAGATTATTGCAAAGAGCGAAAGATTTACGTGGTACTGGACGAATGTTTTGTGGAATTTTGTGACGGAGATTATTCCATGCTTCCAGACATTGAAGCATATGAGAACCTAATCCTTGTCAGAGCGTTTACAAAAATTTTTTCCATTCCCGGTGTACGGCTGGGATATCTGGTCTGCAGCAATCAGAAAGTGATGCAGAAGATCAAACGGCATATTCCGGAATGGAATCTTTCCTGTTTTGCACAGGCGGCAGGCTGTGCATGCTGTGCTTTCGCGAAACAAACCGATTTTATCAAAAACACGGTTGAATACATCAAAAAAGAGCGGCAGTTCTTAGAAGACGCATTTCTTCAAAAAGGATTTCGTGTTTTTCATTCCGATGCGAATTTTCTCTTAATCTTTCACGAAACGCCGTTATATGAACGGTTATTGGATCGGGGAATCCTAATCAGAGATTGCAGTAATTTTAGAGGTCTTGGCAAGGGATATTATCGAATTGCCATAAAAAACAGAGCAGAAAACGAAATATTGTTAAAAGCAATAGGAGAATTATAATGCCCAATATCATATCCTTACAACCGGAAGAAATTGAAAAGAGAAGCTTCGAAATCATTGATGCGGAGCTTTTGCAAAAAGGAATTCATCTACCTTCGGAAGAAGCGATGATCACCAAACGCGTCATTCACACCAGTGCGGACTTTGACTATGCTAAAACGCTTACATATTCCGAGAACGCAGTATCTGTCGCAAAAGAACTGCTGAAAAACGGTGCGGACATTGTAACGGATACTAATATGGCGCTTGCGGGAATCAATAAAAAGGCGCTCGCATCTTTGGGCGGAGAAGCGCACTGTTTTATGGCGGATGAGGACGTTGCGCGTATGGCAAAACAAAAAAATATGACACGCGCGTCGGTTTCCATGGAGAAAGCAGCCGCAATCGAAAAACCGATTATTTTCGCAATCGGAAATGCACCGACTGCGCTGATACAACTGTACGAAATGGCAAAGGAGCACAACCGAAAGCCGGATTTTATCATCGGCGTTCCAGTCGGATTTGTGAATGTGGAAGCGGCAAAGGAACTGATCATGGAAACAGATATTCCATCCATTATCAATGTTGGAAGAAAAGGCGGAAGCGCTGTTGCGGCGGCAATCTGTAATGCCTTATTGTATGCGCTGACAAGAAAGGATCGTTAAATGCGGTATGGTTTTACCACGGGAAGCTGTGCGGCGGCAGCGGCAAAAGCAGCTGCATACATGCTGCTGACAAGCAGGGAAAAAACAGAGATTACGATAGAAACACCGAAAGGAATTATATATCGGGCAAAAATCCTCGATATTCATCGTACGGAGAATGAGGTAAGCTGCGCTGTGGAAAAAGACGGGGGAGATGATCCCGACATCACAACGGGTGCATGGATTTACGCACGAGTTTCTTACGGAGAAAAAACAGTATCGGATATTATGATTGAGGGCGGTGTCGGTGTCGGCAGAGTGACAAGACCGGGACTGGATCAGCCTGTCGGAAATGCGGCAATCAATCATGTTCCGAGAGAAATGATTGAAAAAGAAGTCACCGAAATCTGTCAGCTTGCAGATTATCAAGGAAGTCTGCGCATTGAGATTTCCGTGCCGAACGGAGCGCATCTTTCGGAACATACATTTAATCCAAGACTTGGCGTTATCGGCGGTATCTCAATCCTCGGAACAAGCGGCATCGTAGAACCAATGAGCAGTCAGGCGATTTTGGATACCATTCAAATTGAGCTAAAACAGCGAAGGTTCCAAGGTTTTGATTATGTAGCGATTGCGCCGGGAAATTACGGTTTGGATTTTATGCAAAAGACCTATGGATATGATTTGAACAAAAGCGTAAAATGCAGTAATTTTATCGGTGAAACAATTGATATGGCAGTCGCGCTCGGCTTCCGGAAAATATTACTTACCGGTCATATCGGTAAATTAATTAAGGTGGCGGGCGGTATCATGAATACCCATTCACGGGAAGCTGATTGCAGAATGGAGCTTCTTGTAGCATTTGCCGTCAAAAACCGGCTTGAAAGTTGTTATGCTTGCGAGATACTGAACTGTGCGACAACGGAAGAAGCGCTTGCCATATTAAAATCACATCAAAAATTGCAGGTTGTCATGGGAAACGTCGCAGAACGTGTCTGTTACTATTTGGAGAAACGTTCCAATGGGAAACTGAAAGCAGATTGTATTTTATATGCCAATACATTTGGGGAACTCGCAAAAAGCAAGGGGGTTGAAAAATGGTTTACTTTGTTGGCGCGGGAACAGGCGCTATAGATTTGATAACGGTACGAGGCATGCGGCTTCTTCAATCCGCAGATGTTGTGATTTATACGGGATCTCTGGTAAATCCCGAGTTGCTCACCTACGCGAAAAAAACGTGTGAAATCCATAACAGCGCGTATCTGACATTAAACGAAGTCATCGCAATCATGCAAAATGCCGAAGCAAAAGGTGAAACAACAGTTCGGCTACATACAGGAGACCCGAGCATCTATGGAGCTGTCAGAGAACAAATGGATGAATTAGACAAGCTGCGGATTTCTTATGAGAGTTGTCCGGGCGTCAGCGCATGCTTTGGCGCGGCTGCTTCCTTAAATCTGGAATATACCCTTCCGGGAATTTCCCAGTCGCTGATCATTACCAGAATGGCGGGAAAAACAAAGGTTCCTAACACGGAAAGCATTGAACGTTTTGCCGCTCATCAAGCGTCTATGGCAATTTATTTAAGCGCGGGAATGATTGAGGAGTTAAGCGGGCGGCTGATAGCGGGAGGATATCGAAAGGAAACTCCCGCAGTGCTTGTATATAAAGCAACTTGGGAAGATGAACAGGCTTATCTTTGTACCGTTGAAACATTGTATGAAACGGCAGTCGCGCATAACATTTCCAAAACGGCTCTAATCCTTGTGGGAGATGCGATTGCGCATCAGCAGTATCAAAAGTCTAAATTATATTCACTGGACTTTTCGACTGCTTTTCGCCGCGGTCAAGAGGGAAACGGAGGCAGCGATGAAACTTAGTATCATCTGCTTTACCCAAAACGGCAGACAACTTGCCACGAAGATTGCAAAAACGCTGCATGAAAAAACAGAAGAAATCGACGTTTCCGTATCCGAATTGGAAAGACAAAATATGTCTGTGGGCGAATGGGCAAAAGCGCAGATGGAGGCAAAAAATGCGTTATTATTTATCGGCGCATGCGGTATCGCAGTTCGGGCAATTGCGCCTCATCTTATGGATAAACTGCATGATAGTCCCGTACTTGTGATGGACGAAAAAGGCATCTATGTAATCCCGATCTTATCGGGTCATATGGGAGGCGCAAACGCGCTTGCCCGTTATCTGGCGGAGGCAATCGGCGCAACGCCCGTAATCACAACCGCAACTGATCTCAACAACAAATTTGCAGTGGATCTGTTTGCGAAAAGAAATCATCTCTTTATCGTAAACAAGGAAGGCATTGCGAAAGTTTCCGCCAAGGCGCTGGCAGGAGAAGTGATTTTGTTTTCCATAGAGCAAGAACGTTTCGCAAAAGAAAGCCATGTGCCAAGTGGAATCCAAATTGTGCCTTATCCACCAACACATCCGGTTGATGTTGTGGTTACTTCCGAAGAGAGAACATTTGACGCGGCACTTCTGTTAAAACCGAAAGAATATGCAATCGGCATGGGATGTCGGAAAGGAAAAAACGCAAGCGATATAGAACAGTTTATTTTGCGTAAACTAGACGCGCTTCAAATTGCTTCGACACAGATTTTCGCGCTTTCATCCATTTCTCAAAAAAAGAAGGAACCGGGAATATTGGAATGGTGTCAAAAAAGAAATATTCCGTTTCTTACATATACTGCCGAAACGTTGCAAGATGTAGCGGGATCGTTTCATACCTCCTCTTTCGTAAAAGATACGGTCGGGGTCGATAATGTATGTGAAAGAGCGGCAATAAAAGCATGTGGAAACGGCGGCAGGCTGATTGCCGCGAAAGATGCGGAAAACGGAATTACGATCGCAATCGCAAAAAGGGAATGGAAGGTAACATTTGATGAAGAATAAAATCGATATCGTGGGAATCGGTCCGGGACGTGAAGATATGATGACAGGAGAGGCATTGTGCGCCTTGGAACAGGCGGACGTGATTGTTGGCTATCCCCTGTATCTGGATTTACTGGAGGAACGGTTTCAAAAAAAAGAACGGTTATCAACGCCGATGCGCCAGGAAAAAGAACGCTGTATTTTGTGTTTCAGGGAGGCGCAAAAGGGGAAGCATGTCGCTTTGGTATGCAGCGGCGATGCGGGAATTTACGGAATGGCATCACTGATGTACGAAATCGGGAAAGATTACCCACAAACGGAACTTTCCGTCATCCCGGGAGTTACGGCGGCAAGCAGCGGCGCTTCGCTTCTTGGTGCGCCTATCAATCACGATTTTTGCGTCATCAGCTTAAGTGATATATTGACTTCATGGGTCAAAATAGAGAAACGGCTAAACGCGGCGGCCGAAGGGGATTTTGTGATCGTCATCTATAATCCGTCAAGTCATAAAAGAAAGGATTATCTGGCGCGTGCCTGCGATATTTTACTGTGTACAATAGAAGAGGAACGGATTTGCGGTTACGTCGAAAATATCGGACGCAGTGGGACAACGACAACAATCTGTACCTTAAAAGAATTACGAAACAAAAAAGTCAATATGGTTACAACTGTTTTTATCGGGAATACCGACACGCATGTCATAAACGGAAAACTTGTTACAAAGCGGGGATATCATCTTGATGCAATAAGACAGTGAGCAGAGCGTGCTGACGTTTGATGTTCGCATTTCAACAATGAATGGAGGAAACTATTGAAAGAAATACTGATCTTTGCCGGAACAACGGAAGGAAGAACCCTGTCGGAATATCTATCGGACTTAAAAATACGCCATACGATCTGCGTTGCAACCGAATACGGAGAGATTGTGTTAAAAGCAAATCTCATGGCAGCCGTGCATCAAGGACGAATGGAACAAGAAGAAATCAAGGATTTTCTGATTAATGGCAATTTTTCGGCAGTCGTAGACGCAACTCACCCCTATGCGGAAACTGTCACACAAAATGTAAAAGCAGCGGCAACGGAAACAAAGCTCCCGTATTTTCGACTGATTCGAGAACACGACCAACAAACGGATTATGAAAAAGTAAATTATTTTGAATCAAGCGCTGCATGTGCCAAAGCATTGGAGCGTACAAAGGGAAATATTTTGCTGACAACCGGAAGTAAAGAGCTTTCAACATATTGTATCTCGGATGAAGTAAAGCGCAGGCTTTATGTTCGAACGCTTCCAAGCACGGAGAGCATTACGCTCTGTAACGAACAGGGAATTTGCGGAAAACAGATTATCGCAATGCAGGGACCATTTAGCACGGAAATGAATGAAGCGCTGCTCAAGCAATACAACATTTCCTGTTTGGTGACAAAGGAAAGCGGACAGCCCGGTGGTTTTTCGGAAAAACTAAATGCGGCAAAACATATCGGTGCATCGGTATTTGTCATAGGGCGTCCTAAGGAATCGGATGGCTATTCTTTTAAAGAGCTATGCTATGCCTTAGAAAAATTTTACGAAAAAAGCTTTTCTGTGAAAGAGCAGTTAGACATTACGCTTGTCGGAGTTGGCATGGGAGCCAAAAACTGTCTGACAAAAGAAGCAGCGCGTGCAATCGATGAAGCGGATATTTTACTCGGAGCCCAAAGACTGATTGCATCGTATCACGCATCAGAAAAGTATCCTTATTATCGCGCGGAGCAGATTATTCCATATTTAAGAGGCATTCATGGCAAAAAAATCAGCATTTTGTTTTCAGGGGACAGTGGTTTTTACAGCGGGTGTCAATCATTATACGATGCATTGAAAAAAGAAATTCGGGAAAATCATTTGGACGCATCAATCCGTATTTTACCGGGAATTTCCTCTGTGTCTTATCTTGCCGCATGTATCGGAGAAAACTATCACGACGCAGCAATTTACAGCATGCACGGAAAAGAATTGTATAATCTTGCACATCGCATAAAAACCAATCCGAAAGTATTTTTACTGATGTCCGGCGTAAAGGATATCAACCTGCTCGGAAAATTTTTGGTTGATGCCGGACTTTTGGCATGTGAGGTTATTGTCGGATATCAATTATCTTATCCCGAACAGAAGATTCAAAAACTGACGCCGCAGGAATGCTGTGATTTAAAAACAGAAGGCTTATATACTTGCTTTATACAAAATCTAATTGCCCTTGACAAAAAATTAACACACGGCATTGCGGACGCATCTTTTATTCGCGCGAATGTTCCCATGACGAAAGAGGAAGTCAGGGAAGTCAGCATTTGTAAATTGCGCTTACACGAAAAAGCAATTGTATATGATATCGGAAGCGGCACTGGTTCCGTTGCTGTGGAAATGGCAGCTTTGTCAAATGACCTTCAAGTGTATGCGATCGAGCAGAAAAAGGAAGCTGCTTCCTTGATCACACAAAACAAGGAACAATTTTGTCTGCAAAACATAACCGTAATAGAAGCCAAGGCCCCCAAAGGCTTAACAAATCTGCTGCCGGCAACACATGCTTTTATCGGCGGAAGCGGTGGAAACTTAAAGGAAATCTTAGTCACGCTGCAACAGATAAATCCAAAAATGCGGATCGTGATCAACGCAATCAGTCTGGAAACCCTTTGTGAAATCAAAGAATCACTATCTGCGTTTACGTTAAAAGATGAGGAACTGGTACAGATTCAAGCAAGCAGAGCAAAACAAATCGGAGACTATCATTTAATGCAGGCAGAAAATCCGGTCTGGATCTGTGCGTTTACATTTTGCGACGAACAGGACAAATCGCAGAAAGGACAGAGAGAATTTCGATGAATATAAAAAGAATCATGATTGCCGCACCAAAAAGCGGCAGTGGAAAGACAGTAATTACCTGTGCGCTTTTACAAGCTTTAAAAAACATGGGAAAACAAGTTGTTTCCTATAAATGCGGACCGGATTACATTGATCCGATGTTTCATAAGAAAGTAATCGGTATTCCATCAAAAAATCTGGACACTTTTTTTACCGGCGAAGAACAGACCAAAAAACTGTTTTGCAACGGTATATCAAAATATGACACGATTGTCATAGAAGGTGTTATGGGCGTTTTTGACGGATTAGGCGGCGTTCGGGAGGAGGGATCTTCTTATCATCTGGCAAAGGTGACGAAAACGCCGATTGTACTTGCGGTAGACGCAAAGGGAATGGGGCGTTCCGTGATTGCGCTGATTGCGGGATTTCTTGCTTATGACACGGAGCATCTGATCCGCGGCGTGATTCTAAACAGGATTTCCAAAGGATATTATGAAACGATAAAACCACTCATCGAAAAAGCGTTAAACATTTCAGTTTTTGGCTTTGTTTCGGAACAGAAAAATCTGCATATGGAGAGCAGACATTTAGGACTGGTCTTGCCAAATGAGCTGCAAATGATCAGGGAAGAACTGCAAATCCTCTCGGAATCATTTTGTAAAACTGTTTCCGTGCCTTCTCTCTTAACGATTGCGGAGTGTGCGGAAGAATTAAATATTCCCAAAGAAGATGACTGTGCTTTTGAAAAAGAAACAGATACAAGCAAAAGACCTGTGATCGCTGTCGCAAAAGATGAGGCATTTTGCTTTTACTATGCGGATAATCTGCGCCTGTTAAAAGAATACGGTGCGGAAATTACTTATTTTTCCCCGATGCATGATAAAAAGCCTCCAAATCCTTGTCATGCCATTCTCCTTGGCGGTGGATATCCGGAACTGTATGCAAAACAGCTCAGCGAAAACAAATCCATGCGCACGGCGATCAAACATGCCGCTGCCAAAGATATGCCAATCGTTGCGGAATGCGGCGGTTTTTTGTATCTACATGATTCTCTGGTCGATCGGGAGCAAAATCATTATGCGATGGTCGGCGTGGTTCCGGCATCTTGTTTTGATACCGGGCATCTGGTACGATTTGGCTACATAGAACTGGAAGAAAAACAAAGCTGTTTTCTGCCAAAAGGCAAACGGATCAAAGGACACGAGTTTCATTATTATGACAGTACCGATAATGGAGCGGACGTTTTGGCAATAAAACCTGTGACAGGAAAGACATATTCCTGTATGATAGAAACCAAGAACTGTTGGATGGGTTTTCCGCATCTGTATTATCCATCCAATCCCGCCTTTGCAGAAGCGTTTGTTGATAAGGCAAAAAAGCAGTTATTTATAGCAAACGAAAAAGAGTAGGAGCGTTATTGACATGAACAATTCATATCGTTTTTTTGAAAATAAAGAATGCGAATACTTTCCTTGTCATCAAGGACTAAAGAACTTTAACTGTCTGTTTTGTTACTGTCCGATGTATTGGAAAGATGATTGCCCGGGAAATCCGCAATATCTGGAAAAAAACGGAAAACCATTAAAAGTTTGCACAGATTGTACATTTCCGCATCAACCTCAGAATTATGAGGCGATTATTGAACGTTTGAAACAATAACGAAACATGATCTTTCCGTCTGAAAACGTTTTCCCAAGCAAAAAACAGATAAATTCCATACTTGCAAACACGTTTAAATAGGTATATATTTAATTGGGCTTACAAAATGTACCAATGAGAAGAATGAAGGATGGGAGATTATTATGGAAAAATTAAAGCCAAAGCTGTTTTCTGTGATGAAAACATATACCAAACAGCAGTTTGCAAAAGATGTTGTCGCGGGAATTATCGTCGCAATCATCGCTCTGCCGTTGTCAATCGCATTGGCGCTTGCATCGGGAGTTGCACCGGAACAAGGTATTTATACGGCGATTGTGGCAGGATTTTTTATCTCACTGTTGGGCGGCTCGCGCGTGCAGATTGCGGGACCGACTGCCGCATTTGCAACAATTGTTGCAGGAATTGTCGCACAAAGGGGTATGGATGGGCTGATTCTTGCAACAATTCTTGCAGGAATCATCTTAATTATCATGGGCGTACTGCGATTAGGTAATTTGATCAAATATATTCCCTATACCATTACGACAGGTTTTACCGCGGGTATTGCGGTAACGATCGCAATAGGACAGGTGAAAGATTTTATGGGGCTTACATATCCCGCGGATATCGTAACAATCGAAACAATGGATAAGTTAAAGGCAGTCATCCGATTTTGTTCGACCATCAATTTTGAAGCGATGATCGTAGGACTGGTATGTCTTGCAATCCTCATCGTATTCCCGTATATCAATAAGACCATCCCCGGTTCACTCATTGCAGTAATCGTGGGGATTTGCATGGTAAAGTTTCTGAATATGAATGTATATACCATCGGCGATTTGTATACCATCAGCAACAAGCTTCCGAGCTTTCGTCTGCCTGTATTTGCCCTAAACGATATCGGTGCGGTTCTTCCCGACGCGTTCACCATCGCGATATTGGCGGCGATCGAGTCCCTTTTGTCCTGTGTGGTTGCAGACAGCATGATCAACTCTAAGCATCGCTCGAACATGGAACTTGTTGCGCAAGGCATCGGTAATGTCGGTTCTGCGCTTTTTGGCGGCATTCCGGCAACGGGAGCAATCGCAAGAACGGCGGCAAACATCAAAAACGGCGGGCGCACGCCGATTGCCGGCATTGTCCATGCAATTACACTGGTGTTGATTCTGGTAGTATTGATGCCGTATGCGGCATTGATTCCCATGTCGTGTATCGCAGCAATCCTTTTCATGGTTGCTTACAATATGTGCGGTTGGAGAGCCTTTGTCAATTTATGCAAATCCTCACCCAAAAGCGATATTATCGTGCTTGTGACAACGTTTGTCCTCACGGTTGTATTTGATCTGGTCGTTGCAATCGAGGTCGGAATTTTGCTTGCGGCAATCCTGTTTATGAAGCGAATGAGCGATGTCACGGAAGTCGAAGGGTGGAAGTATATTGATGACGAGGATGATCCGGACAGCATCTCGCTTCGAGAAGTTCCCGCGCACACCCTTGTATACGAGATTTCGGGACCAATGTTCTTTGCAGCGGCAGACAAAATTCTCCATATCTCGGTAAACAGTGATACAAGGTGTCTGATTCTCCGTATGAGAAGCGTAAATGCAATCGACGCGACGGCAATGCATTCTCTGGAACAGCTATATGAAAAGTATGAAAAAAGGCAAATTCAAATTATTCTTTCCCACGTAAACGAGCAGCCAAGAGCTGTTATGGAAAAAGCCGATTTTGTCAAAAAAGTCGGCGTCGAAAATTTCTGTTCTCATATTGATGAGGCTCTTGAGCGGGCAAACAAATTAATGATTTAATTATTGGATTTTTATGTAAAACGTGATAAACTATTAAAGAGAAAAAACGGGCAAACAGTTTTCTTTGCCCGTTTTTGGTGAACACAAACACACGAAAAGAAAGGCAAGGTACGATATGGCTGGAATGACGCCGATGATGACAAAGTATTTGGAGACAAAAGAGCAGTACAAAGATTGTATACTTTTTTACAGACTCGGTGACTTTTATGAAATGTTCTTTGACGATGCAAAACTTGTATCCAAGGAACTGGAGCTGACACTCACAGGAAAGGATTGTGGGCTTGAGGAGCGTGCACCGATGTGCGGCGTACCGTATCATGCATTGGACACCTATCTGACACGTCTGGTATCAAAAGGTTATAAAGTGGCGATCTGCGAACAGGTAGAAGACCCAAAAATGGCAAAAGGACTTGTAAAACGTGAAGTCACACGCATTGTCACACCGGGTACCAACCTGAATATGCAGACTCTCGAAGAGTCAAGAAATAATTATATCATGTGTATCTCGCATTTTCCAAATAATGTCGGGATTGCAGTGGCAGACGTCACCACGGGCGATTTTTACATAACAGAAGTCGAAAATCTTGCAAAGCTTACCGATGAACTGCACAAATACATGCCTTCGGAAATTGTATGCAACGACGCTTTTATGATGAGCGGTTTTGATATCGATGACCTGAAAAATCGTCTTAAGATTGCTGTTTATTCCTTGGAACCGTGGTACTTTGACGAAGACGGATGCAGGAAATGCCTTACGGAACATTTCAAGGTGGGCACACTTGCGGGATTGGGAATCGAAGAGTTTCCGGCGGGAATCATATCTTCGGGAGCGCTTATGCAGTATTTGTTGGAAACGCAGAAGACACAGTTGGCGCATATCACCCACATCACACCTTATCTTGCAAGCCGTTTTATGCTTCTTGACAGCGCGACAAGGAGAAATCTGGAACTTACGGAAACCTTGCGCGAAAAGCAAAAGCGCGGTTCACTTTTATGGGTGCTTGATAAAACCAAAACGGCGATGGGCGCACGGCAACTGCGAAACGACATTGAACAGCCGCTTGTCAATAAAGAGGAAATCAATGACCGGCTGGACACAGTTGCACAGTTATGTAAAAACACGGTTGCGCGCGATGAGATCAGGGAATATCTCAATCCCATTTACGACTTGGAACGACTTTTGGGAAAGGTCAGTTACAAATCTGCAAATCCGCGGGATTTAATGGCATTTGCCAACTCGATGGAAATGCTTCCGCATATCAAAACAGTGTTAAAGGAATTTGACGCCAAACTGCTTAACGAGATTGACGAACAGATTGATGCGCTTGAAGATCTGTTTTCCCTTATAAAAAATTCCATCTGCGAAGATCCGCCAATCTTGATCCGCGAGGGCGGCATTATCAAAGACGGCTTCGACAAGGATATTGACCATTTAAGAAAAGCAAAGACCGACGGCAAAAACTGGCTTGCGCAACTTGAGGAGGAGGATCGCGAGCGGACAGGCATTAAAAATCTTAAGATAAAGTACAATAAGGTATTCGGTTATTATTTTGAGGTTACAAACTCGTTCAAAAATATGGTGCCCGACGACTATGTGAGAAAGCAGACGCTCGTGAATGCCGAGCGTTATATGACGCCGAAATTAAAAGAGTTGGAGGACACCATCTTAAATGCGGAGGACAAGCTCAACACACTCGAGTATGATCTATTCTGCAAGATCAGGGATGATATCGCAAATGAACTGGAGCGGATACAAAAGACCGCAAAAGCAGTGGGACGCCTTGATGTGTTTGCCTCGCTTTCCCTTGTCGCCGAGCAAAATCACTATGTCAGACCTTCCTTAAACGAGAAAGGCATTATCGACATCAAAGACGGCAGACACCCCGTCGTTGAAAAAATGATCGATTACGATATGTTTGTGGCAAACGATACGTATTTGAACAACAGCAATCACAGCATCGCGGTAATCACTGGACCAAATATGGCGGGAAAATCGACCTATATGCGTCAGTCTGCGCTGATTGTGCTGATGGCGCAGCTTGGCAGCTTTGTCCCCGCAAAAAGCGCGGATATCGGCATTGTTGACAGAATTTTTACGCGTGTCGGCGCATCGGACGATTTAGCAAGCGGACAGAGTACTTTCATGGTGGAGATGAACGAGGTCGCAAATATTCTGCGAAACGCGACCGCACAAAGTCTGCTCGTACTCGACGAAATCGGCAGAGGCACGTCCACCTTTGACGGACTTAGCATTGCATGGGCAGTCATCGAACATATCAGCAATAAAAAACTGCTCGGTGCAAAAACACTCTTTGCCACACACTACCATGAGCTGACCGAGCTGGAAGGCAAAATCAATAATGTCAATAACTACTGTATCGCCGTCAAGGAAAAGGGTGACGATATCGTCTTTTTAAGAAAGATTATCAAGGGCGGCGCAGACCGCAGCTACGGCATTCAGGTTGCAAAACTTGCCGGTGTGCCGGATATGGTGATCGACCGTGCAAAAGAAATCGCGGAGCAGTTAAGCGATAACGATATCACGCAAAAAGTACAGAGCATTGCAGTTGACACAAAGAGCGAAAAGAAAAAAGTAAAGCATTATGACGATGTTGATATGGGACAGATGTCACTGCTCGATACTGTGAGCGACGAAGATATTTTAAACGAACTAAGGGAAATTGACGTATTTAATCTTACACCGCTTGATGCGATGAACACATTGTATCGGCTGCAGAATAAAATAAAAAATCGCTGGTAAAAAACCGAAAAGAACTTCTAAGCTTGCAAAAGACGCAAGCTAAGTAGTTCTATGTTTCGTTAGAATGATAAATGTATTGGAATAAATTGGGGAAAGGACAAATTCTGATATGGCAGAAATTCATGTGCTTGATGATGCAACAATTGACAAAATCGCTGCGGGAGAAGTGGTGGAGCGGCCGGCGAGCGTGGTGAAAGAATTGGTAGAGAACGCTATGGACGCGGGAGCGCGTGCAGTCACTGTGGAAATCAAAGAGGGCGGCATCGAGTTTATCCGCGTAACAGACGACGGTGACGGCATTGAACATGATCAGGTGCGAAATGCTTTTATGCGTCATGCGACAAGTAAGATCACTTCCGTATCGGACTTGATGTGCCTAAACAGCATGGGCTTTCGCGGCGAGGCGCTTTCCAGTATCACTGCAGTGGCAAAAGTAGAACTGGTCACAAAGACGAAAAACGAAATCATCGGCACAAGGCTCTGCCTTGAGGGGGCACAGGAAACTTCTTTCGAGGAGGTAGGCGCTCCTAACGGCACGACATTCATTGTGCGAAATCTCTTTTTTAATACGCCCGTAAGACGCAAATTTTTAAAGACGGCAATGACGGAAGCAAGCTATATTACCGATTTATTGGAACATATGGCACTCTCAAGACCCGAAATTTCGTTTAAGTATGTGATCAACGGACAGACGAAATTTTACACAAACGGCGACGGCGATCTGCGTGCGATCATCTATCGTATCTTCGGACGTGACATTGCCAACGAAATGATGGCGTTTCATGTCGTCGATGGAGATGTCGTTCTTGATGGGTTCTTGGGGAAGACCGCACTAAACCGCGCAAACAGAAATTTTGAAAACTATTTTGTAAACAGACGGTATATCAAGAGTAAGATCCTGTCCAAGGCGATAGAAGAAGGGTATCAGTCCTACATGATGCAGCACAGATATCCGTTTTGCGTACTGCATATCACGGTGCCTCCCGAAAGTGTCGACGTGAATGTGCACCCGACCAAAATGGAAGTGCGTTTTTCCAATCAAAACGGTATCTATAAACTGATCGCGGAAAATATTGCGGGCTTTTTGTCACAGCAGGAAATGATTCCGCAGGCATCTTTAGGAAAAGACGAAAAGCCTTCCAAAAAAGAAAATGACACGAAAACGCCGCAAGCGCCGGAACCGTTTGAAAAAAATCGCAGGCTTGCCGATAACGAGCATGCAACAGACACTGCAAATATCCTTCGTGAGGACAGTGGTTATAACAAACCCAAATATGACACAAGTGTCACATTCAATAGCGGCAACGACCGAAATGAAGACTTCTTTGTCGATAACCGCACGAAACCACAGCAGCCTGTGCCACAAAATGTAAGCGAAACGCCGCAAGCGCAGCAGACATTCGGAAAAATACTCGGCACACCGCCCAAGGAAAACGAACCTTCAAACCGTGGTATTATAAAAGCAAAAGATAAAATCATCGTAGAGAAGCCGGAGCAGTTAAACTTCTTTGATGAAAAGCTTTTGACCCGTGAGGCAAAACAGGAATACCGCATTGTCGGACAAGTATTCGATACATACTGGATCATTGAATACCGCGATAAAATGCTGTTGATCGATCAACATGCCGCACACGAAAAGGTTAAGTATGAACAAATTCTGAAAAAAGCGGAAAGCAACGAAGTGTACACGCAAACACTTACACCGCCCGTTGTCATAAGCGTCACACCAAAAGAAGCGGATCTCATCAACAGCTATGAGCGCTATTTTTCGGAACTTGGATTTGAAATAGAAGATTTTGGCATGAATGCATTTGCTATCAGAGGCGTGCCACTTGATTTATTCAGCTATAATATCAAAGAGTTGTTTGAAGAGATTCTGACACAAATGTCAGAATCTCCGATAAAAGGCGTGCCGCAGATCATACGTGAAAAAATTGCATCCATGGCATGTAAGGCGGCTGTAAAAGGAAATCATTCTCTGAGCCTTACGGAGGCAGACCGGTTGATCGAGCAGCTTTTGGAACTGGATAATCCATACAATTGCCCGCATGGCAGACCGACCATTATTACCATGTCAAAATATGAAGTTGAGAAAAAGTTTAAAAGGATAGTGTAAAAATGAATAAACTAATCATTTTAACAGGTCCAACCGCAGCGGGAAAAACAAAGCTTTCCATTGATCTTGCACATGCAATAAACGGCGAGATCATTTCAGCGGATTCCATGCAGGTATACCGACATATGGACATTGGTTCTGCAAAAATCCGCCCCGAGGAAATGCAGGGAATAAAGCATTATCTCGTGGATATTTTAGAGCCTTCGGAAGATTTTAATATCGTATTGTTTCAAAAATACGCAAAACAGGCGATTGCGGAAATCTATGACAAAGGAAAAATCCCGATTATCGTAGGCGGAACGGGCTTTTATATCCAGTCAGTTTTGTATGATATTAACTTTCAAGAAAGTGACGAAAATCCTGCACTTCGAAGAGAACTGGAAACGATTGCAAGACAAAAAGGCACACGATATCTCCATGACATGTTAAGGGAATGCGACGAAAAGGCGGCCTTGGAAATCCATGAAAACAATGTAAAACGCGTGATACGCGCAATTGAATTTTTCAAACAGACAGGCAAAAAGATATCAGAGCACAACGAAACGGAACGCAGCAAAAAGTCAGCATACGATTCACGCTATTTTGTCCTTACGGACGAACGGCAAAAGCTCTATGAAAACATTGACCGACGCGTAGATATCATGATCGAAAACGGACTGATNGCGGAAGTGAAANAATTGTTNGATATGGGCTGTAAGCGTGATTCNACGGCAATGCANGGACTCGGATANAAAGANATCATTTCATACCTTGAAGNNGAAATAACGCTTGACGAGGCAGTTTATATGATCAAAAGAGATACACGNCANTTNGCNAAGAGGCAGCTTACATGGTTTCGGCGGGAACGAGATGTCATATGGGTNGAAAAGAACAAATTTGCATATGACGACGAAAAAATGTTAAACTATATGTTAGAGCAGATCAATGCTTGAAAGGAACACACAGATAACAATGAATACNGAAACGAAAAACATATATAAGGAACTTGGAATATCNGACAAGGTNTATCANTTTAGNNNGGAAATTCTTGACGGTCTTTCTCCNCGTTTTGATGAGATTGATAAAAATACGGAATATAATCAGTTAAAAGTNATNAAAGCGATGCAGGATAATAAGGTCAGCGAGGCATGTCTTCTNGGAACAACNGGGTACGGNTANAACGATTTGGGACGCGATACGCTCGAGGCAGTTTACGCATCTGTTTTTCANGCNGAGGACGCGTTNGTNCGCCCACAGATCACATGCGGCACACANGCGCTCGCGCTTGCGCTGATGAGCAATCTNCGCCCCGGTGACGAATTGTTGTCNCCNGTAGGAAAACCGTATGATACGCTGGAGGAAGTCATNGGTATCCGACCGTCAAAGGGATCGCTTGCCGANTACGGTATNNCCTACAANCAGGTTGACCTTTTGGAAAACGGCGGCTTTGACTACGAAGCNATCAAAAAAGCNATTCATGAAAAGACAAANCTNGTCACNATCCAGCGCTCCAAAGGATATCAGACAAGACCGACCCTTTCCGTGCAGCGGATAGGAGAGTTGATNGCCTTTATAAAAGAAATAAAACCTGATNTGATATGCATGGTAGATAACTGCTACGGTGAGTTTGTGGAACGNANTGAGCCAACNGATGTCGGAGCAGATATGGTTGTCGGCTCTTTGATNAAAAACGCGGGCGGCGGACTTGCGCCAATCGGCGGTTATATCGTNGGAAAAAANTCNTGCGTCGAAAATGCCGCATACCGGCTGACTTCTCCNGGACTTGGNAAAGAAGTCGGAGCATCGCTTGGTATCNTAAANGATTTCTATCANGGCATTTTTCTTGCNCCGACTGTNACCGCCGGAGCGTTNAAGGGNGCAATCTTTGCNGCAAACNTGTATGAAAAACTGGGATTTAANGTTGTGCCGAATGNNACAGAATCAAGACATGACATNATTCAGGCGGTCGANTTTGGCACNCCCGAGGGTGTGATNGCTTTTTGTAAAGGAATACAGGCTGCNGCGCCGATTGACAGCTTTGNCACGCCCGAACCGTGGGATATGCCCGGNTATGACAGCAAGGTAATCATGGCGGCAGGNGCATTNGTGTCNGGTTCTTCNATCGAGTTGAGNGCNGACGGTCCCATAAANCCGCCATACGCAGTATACTTTCANGGCGGACTTACTTTTGAACATGCGCGTTTCGGTATTATGAAAACCTTNCAGAGTNTGATAGATGCNGGGATTNTCACACTTTNATTNNCNGNCTGTCGAAAAAAAACGAATATTTTTTGTGTACAGANGTTNGTTCGTGTGGTAAGATAAAAATTGGATTATANTTTTTTATANAGAGCGCAGACCTTAAAAATATATGAGTAATTTAAAAGAANTATATGCACCTGAGGAGCTGCCNTATGACAAATTTTTGCGTCTTGGNGCNGAAAATCTCTCCGACGCGGANCTGCTTGCNATCATGCTTCGCACNGGAACAAAGGACAAGACCCCGATAGAGCTTGGACGCGATATNTTAAAGCTTGCGGGCGAACGTTTCGGACTGTTGGGACTGCATCATTTTGATGTNAAAGAACTGANGCANATTCCGGGAATCGGAGANGTAAAAGCAGTACAGCTGCTGTGTATCGCGGAAATCGCNAAACGCACGGCTAACATGAGCGCAAANACNNAACTTTGCTTTGACAAGCCCGAAACGGTGGCNTCNTANTATATGGAACANCTGCGCCATAAGACNACAGAGCATNTGACNTTAGTGCTGTTGGATAATCGAAAAAATATTTTAAANGAAACGGTNATATCCGTAGGAACATCAAACGCTACGCTTGTATCTCCCAGAGAAATCGGTATTCGTGCATTGCGCTTTGAGGCGGCGTATATGATGCTTTTACACAATCACCCGAGCGGAGATCCTACACCNAGCAGNCAAGATATNCTTGTGACACGNAAGATAAAAGAAGTGTCCGATTTAGTTGAAATTCCGCTGTTGGATCACATTATTATAGGTGACAACAGATATACAAGTTTTAATCAAAAAGGACTTTTATAAAACAGAAAGGAGTNGTTAAAANTGGCTAACAACGCATTTGGTATTGATTTAGGTACCAGAACNATNAANATNTACANNTCNCANNNNGANAATGTNNTNGTNGANAAAAANATGATNGCNATNGAGGACAAGAAAAATTTATTCGCATACGGTGNTTCTGCCTTTGAANTGTTTGAAAAGGCGCCTTCCAATATCGAAATTTCCTATCCGCTGTGCAATGGTGTCATTGCGGATATTAAAAATATGCAGCTTTTGCTNAAAAANTTTATTCTTGACTGTAACAAAGGCGTTGTAAAACCCGCGGANTTTTATATTGCAGTCCCNTCCGATATCACGGCAGTGGAAAAACGNGCNTTTTCCGATNTGGTAAAGGACGCAAATATCAAGGCGAAGAANATCATGCGCGTGGAGAAAGCGGTTGCNGACGGTCTTGGTCTTGACATTGATGTNAAAAATGCNCAGGGTATTCTTGTCGTAAANGTNGGCTTTCANACAACNGAAATNTCNATTCTTTCGCTCGGNGGNATCGTGTTGAGCAANTTNATNAAAATAGGCGGACANAANTTTGATGAATCGATCAAGAACGCGATNCGCAAGGAGTTTAGCCTTATCGTAGGCAGNAAGACAGCGGAAAATGTCAANATCAATCTTNGAGAGCTTGAGGGANAGCAAAGCGGNGCGATCGTATATGGNCGCGACATTGTCACGGGACTTCCGATGGAAAAGGAGATNCCGACCGATCTTGTATGCGAAAGNATGCTGGAAAACTTCAATGTNATCATNGACAATATCCGTGTCATATTGGANAGAACNCCNCCGGAACTTTCGGCTGATATNTTCCGTCGCGGCATTTATCTGACGGGNGGCGCATCACANGTGGCGCATCTTGCGGAATTGATTGCGAANGGAACAGGANTAAAAGTAAATGTGAGCGGAAATCCCGTGTCGGGAGTNGCGCTTGGACTTGCAAAAATTATCAAAGACGATAACTATAAATCTGTNGCTTATTTAGAAGGAACGGGGCGCTAATANCAATGAGTCCGATNGCAAAGAGAAAACGAGANAAGTTCTCTATTCCAAGTAAATATTTATTNNTGNTNCTCACGTTTNTCTGTGTNCTTTTGATGGCGGTAACCTTTTTTACGGATTATTCNGCAANTCCNCTCAATAANCTTGTAGGNTATGTNATNGTNCCGTTTCAAAACGGAGTAAGCCGCATCGGCACATGGATGTCNGTTAGGGTNGACGAACTTGGTGANCTNNGNGTTGTACTTGAGGAAAACCAACAGCTGAAAGCGCAAATTGANGAGCTTACNGTNGAAAANACGCAGCTTCAACAGGATAAATATGAGCTGAACAATCTCAGAGAGCTTTACAAGCTNGACGAGCAGTACAGCGGNTATGAAAAGNTNGGCGCNNGGATCATTGCGAGAGANAGCGGAAACTGGTTTCACTCNTTTACGATCAACAAGGGAAGTGATGANGGTCTTNCCGTTGACATGAATGTCATTGCAAGCGGAGGNCTTGTNGGNCGNATTGTTGACATCGGCNCAGACTGGGCNAAAGTGACNGCTATCATCAACGANAACTCNAATGTNAGCGGAATGGTGCTTGCAAGCTCGGATATCCTTATGGTAACGGGCTCNTTNGAGCTTATGGAGGANGGCGTGATTGGNTTTGAGCAGCTGATNGATTCTGCCGGAGCCGTTCAANTCGGAGATAAGGTNGTAACTTCAAATATCAGCGACAAATATCTTCCNAGTATCCTGATCGGCTATATTACGGAAATCAATCCCGATTCAAACAATATNACAAAATCGGGAAANATCACGCCCGCGGTGGATTTCGAACATCTTGGAGANGTNCTTGTCATTACGAAAACAAAACAGCAAATTAGGAATGATTGATGAAACGAAATATCATATTATTTTTTGTTATNATAATTGGTTTTGTGCTGCAGACAACGCTCTTTCAAACGCTTAGNTTCAGCGGCATANCNCCAAACATACTGATNATCATTACCGCTTCNTACGGCTTTATGTTCGGNCGNAAACGCGGTATNGCAGTAGGNTTTATCTGCGGTCTTCTGAATGATATTTTCTATGGCGATGTGCTTGGCTTTTANGCTCTTATTTANTTATACATAGGCGCCGCGAACGGAATTTTTCACAGCNTGTTTTATCACGANGATATCAAACTGCCGCTTCTTCTCATTGCAGCAAGCGATCTTTGCTATTCCTTTGTCTGCTATGTNCTGCTGTATCTTTTGCGCGGCAGATTTCATATTNNGTATTATTTTCAGAATATTGTATTGCCAGAAATCGTCTATACAATATTTNTCACGGTATTTNTATATCCCTGNATTCTGCTNTTAAACTGGACGGATACGGANGAGGGATATGATTCACAGCAAGAGAGGTGAAGTAAACGTTGTTNCAAAATATAAANGAGAGTCTGATCAGCTTCTTTACCTCAAGGCTTTTACTGCTGTTTCTTATCTTTACNGGAATGGCNGTAGTGCTGATATACAGACTGTTTGATCTACAGATNGTGCGGGGNGCGGAATATCAGGATAACTTCCGTNTGATGATNGAAAAAGAAAAAGTGATACAAGGCACGCGAGGNAATATCTATGACCGAAACGGTAATCTGCTCGCCTACAANGAACTTGCCTACTCAGTCACAATNGAGGACGTATATGAGTCGGGCNCTGCCGGAAAAGAANANCTCAACAAGACAATCTATAAGNTGATNCACATGATTGAGGANAACGGNGATNCNGTGATCAGCGACTTTAGTATTGTTTTAAANGAAAACAATGATTACGAATTTTCTGTNGAGGGNACAAAACTCTTNCGTTTTAANGCAGATGTCTACGGACATTCGCTNGTGACTTCTCTTNNNTANNCGGAAGAAAATGCNTCGGCGGGGGAAATTATAGAATACCTNTGNAACAANTACCGCNTTGGCGATTACGAAGNNCCNGACNATAAAAAAAGCACGTTTATTCCGGGNNNGGGTCTTACAAANAGNGAAATNTTACAGNTTATCACGATACGATACGATATGAGTCTNTACAGCTACCAGAANTATATTTCNACGACNGTAGCGACAGACGTATCCTTAAAGACNGTTGCCGTTATTATGGAAAACGCCACCGANCTTGACGGCGTTGCAATCGAAGANGANACGATNCGNAAATACAATTATCCTTACTATTTTTCNCATATTTTAGGNTATACAGGAAAAATNGATTCCGACGAACTGGAAACNCTTTCNCAGCANGATGANGCGTACACGATGAACGATATTGTCGGAAAAGGCGGTATTGAACAGGTGATGGANNTTGACTTGCANGGTCAAAANGGNTCGCAGACCATCTATGTCGATAATATGGGAAAAGTNATTGAAACAACGGACATTGTNGAATCACAGGCGGGACATGATGTTTATTTGACCCTCGACCAAAACCTNCAAGTCGCNATCTACAATATATTAGAGCAGAAGATTGCCGGTATTTTGGTTTCAAANATCCGAAATATNTATAATTANGATCCGCTGACGTCCACATCACGGCAAAATATCATTATTCCGATTGATGACGTCTATTATGCGCTCTTTAACAATAATGTCATTGATATCAGTCATTTTTCGGACGAGAACGCATATGACACGGAAAAAGAAGTNCTGGANATNTTTAATGAGAAAAAAGCNCGCGTNCTTGCGACCATNGAGNCGGAGCTTTTNGAAACAAAGACNCCGTATAANAATCTGACAAAAGAGTATAAAAANTACGAAAGNTATGTTGTTTCCATGCTNATGGACAANGNNGTTNTGGTGAGCTCCGCNATTGACAGAGATGACGCCACTTATATTGCNTGGACAAACGATGAAGTCATCAGTTTGAACGAATATTTAACATACGCAATTTCCCAAAACTGGGTTGACATCACAAAACTTTCNGTNGAAACGCAGTATTCNGACTCTTATGAGGTGTTAAACAGNATTATTCAGTATATNNTGCANAACCTTGAAAATAACACCCGTTTTGCAAAAATGATGTACAAGTATATGATCAGCGATCAGACGATTTCGGACAAGCAGATCTGNATGATCTTGTGGGAACAGGATTTGATCAGTNTTGACGAGAGCAAGATNACNGCGTTAAAAAACGGGCAGACAAGACCTTANAATTTTATGCTTGACATGATTTCCACNCTTCAGATNACACCCGCGCAGCTTGCNCTTGATCCNTGNTCNGGTTCTTGTGTGGTAACNGATGTCAATACCGGTGAAGNGCTTGCGCTTGTATCATATCCGGGGTATGACATCAATAANCTTGCAAACGGNGTTGATGCGGAATATTTTGCGAAGCTGCAGTCGGATNTGTCTGTACCNCAGTGGAGNGCCGCAACNCAACAGGAAACAGCGCCCGGTTCCACCTTTAAAATGGTTTCGGCTGTCGCCGCGATGGAAGAGGGCGTGGTATCTTCTCTNGGAGAAACGATTACCTGTACCGGCGTGTTTGATAAAATCCCACCCGATATTCATAGATGTCATATCTATCCCGGTGCGCACGGCGCGATGAATTTGCAGAATGCGATTGCAAATTCTTGTAATATGTATTTTTATGAGGTCGGCTACCGTCTGAGTTTGGAAGGGACAAGCTATAACAGTAATCAAGGTCTTTCAAGACTTGAGAAATATGCGGATTTGTTTGGACTAACGGAAAAATCCGGCGTTGAGATTACGGAGTCTGAGCCGAAATTTTCAACGGAATACTCCGTGCCCACAACAATCGGACAAGGCTCCAACAACTATACCACAGTCGGACTTGCGCGCTATGTCACAGCGGTTGCAAACAGCGGTACGGTATATAATCTCAGCATTCTTGACAAAGTGACCGACTCAAACGGTGTTATTGTCAAAGATTACACACCGGAAATTCGAAATGTGATTGATATTGATAACAGTATCTGGCGTACCATCCATGCGGGTATGCGGGGCGTGGTGGAAAAAAAGAAGTATTATGAAGAACTCCCGGTTCATGTGGCGGGAAAGACCGGTACGGCACAGGAAGGCAGAAATCGTACCAACCACGCGTTATTTTTAAGCTATGCACCCTATGAAAATCCTGAAATTTCGATAGCAGTGCGCATTGCGTACGGCTATCAATCGGATTACGCGGCACAGACTGCAAGGGATGTATATAAATATTACTATGGTTTAGCAGAGGAAGATGAGCTTGTTACCGGTACTGCGGAGCTTCCCGATGCGGTAAGCGGTGAAGGTGACTAATCCACGAAGGGAGAAAATGTGAAGAATTCAGTGATTTTAAAAAGTTTTTCCAGCGGAATATCGGTAATTATGGATTCTTCAATACCATATGAAGAACTGCTTACCGAAATTGCGACAAAATTCAAAGATGCCGATAAGTTTTTCAAAGACGCGGCGGTAGCCGTTTCTCTGGAGGGCAGAAAGCTGACGGAAAAACAGGAGCGAGAGATTCTTGATGTTATCACGCAAAACTCACGTATTAAGGTACTGTGCCTTATGGGCAGAGATGAGGATAAGAATATCAAGTTCCTCGGAATACAAAACAATCTGAATCTTCAGAAAGACGAAAACTGCGGACAGTTTTACAAAGGTTCCTTATGTGATGGGCAGAGCATCGAAACTGAACGAAGCATCATCATTCTCGGTGATGTGTGCGAGGGAAGCAGTGTTTATTCCTCAAAGGACATTGTAATCTTAGGCAGTGTTACAGGTGAGTTACATGCGGGAGCGGGTGGAAGCGTAAACCATTTCATTGTTGCGCTGGACATGCATCCGAGCGTTTTAAAAATCGGTCCGCTCAGCTTGAAAATACAACCTGAAAAGACAACCTTTTGGGGACGAAAGCCAAAGTCAACGCCGATGATCGCATACACTTGTGACGGAGAGGTATTGATGAAATCGATTACAAAAGAATTGCTGGACGATTTTAATCTTTAATTGCATTAATGTTGTCCGGAGAACCATTATTAAAATAATGGAGGCATGGACCTATGAGCGAAGTAATCGTTGTCACATCAGGAAAAGGCGGTGTGGGTAAGACCACCACATCTGCAAACGTCGGAACAGGTCTGGCAGAGATGGGAAACAGTGTTGTTTTAATCGATGCCGATATCGGTCTTAGAAACCTTGATGTTGTCATGGGACTGGAAAACAGGATTGTATACAATCTTGTGGANGTCATTGANGGGAACTGCCGGTTAAAACAGGCNCTNATCAANGACAAACGNCATACNGGGCTTTACCTGATGCCCGCGGCACANACAAGAGATAAAAACTGTATNACGCCGGGACAGATGATTAAACTGATCGANAGTTTAAAAGAACAGTTTGACTACATAATCCTCGACTGTCCGGCNGGNATTGAACAAGGCTTTCAAAACGCGATCGCGGGCGCAGACCACGCGATTGTCGTGACNACACCCGAAGTTTCNGCAATTCGCGATGCNGACCGCATTATCGGTCTTTTGGAGGCNAATGANATTAAGAAGATTGATCTNGTNATCAACNGACTGCGTCACGATCTGATACGNCGCGGCGAAATGATGACCGTCGATGATGTNCTTGATATTTTAGGACTTCCGCTGCTTGGCGTNGTTCCCGATGANGAAAATGTGGTAATCGCNACCAATCANGGNGAACCGCTTGTCGGCAAAGGTTCTATGGCNGGACAGGCATTCTACAACATCTGCAAAAGATTAGCGGGAAAAGAAGTTCCTTTTATGGATTTTGGNAAAAATGTNACCNTATGGACAAGATTTTCGAATCTATTCAGAAGAAATCTTCAGGAGGAACANGCATGAGTATATTGAATTTTTTTAGGCGAAAAACCTCAAGACAGATTGCAAAAGACAGACTCAAAATCCTGTTGATTTCGGATCGGGTAAACTGCTCCCCCGAGATGATGGAGCTGATCAAAAACGATATTGCNAACGTCATCTCAAAATACATGAAGATTGATACGTCAAATATGGATATCCAAATTTCAAANACNGCNGTCGCAAACAGCAGAAACGGCATGAAAGCGCCCGTATTNTATGCAAATATCCCTATTATCGACTTGNGAAACTAGACAACCGGTAAAACTGTATGAGNTNAGTGNANNCTAACTCANNCGGAGGCAGCAATGTTAAAAAANTACAGAATACGAGATTATGATTTTAAATTAATATTGATGCTTATCGCAATAACAGCAATCGGTATCCTTTCNGTTGGAAGNGCACGTCCTGATTTACAAAGCAGGCAGCTTTTGGGCTTTATCATGGGACTCTTTATTATGATTGTTCTGTCGTTTTTTGANTATTCGTTCTTTTTGCGGTTTTACTGGATCATTTATCTCTTTGACCTGCTGCTTTTGGAGATGGTNGCNCANTTTGGCGAAGTNGTAAACAATGCGAAACGCTGGCTGGATATCGGNGGTATCCANTTTCAGCCNTCGGAAATCACAAAGATTATGCTTATTTTGGTNATTTCACAATATATCATGAAACACCACGGAAAAATNAATTCNCTGCGAAACATGATNANAATGCTTGTGATNGTGGCAATCCCCGCGAAGTTAATCTATGATCAGCCCGATATGTCAACAACAATNGTTATTCTNGTNATATTCTGCACNGTGTGGTATGTCGGCGGATTNAGTTATAAANTGATTCTCGGTACGCTTGCGGTTGTNGTTCCCACTGCNATCGTTCTGTTTATTTTAATNTTACAGCCCGATCAGAAAATCATAAACAGCTACCAACAGGGACGTATTCTGGCGTGGCTTTATCCCGAACAATATCAGCAGACGCTTGCATACCAGCAGACAAACGCGATGATGGCAATNGGNTCGGGNCAGCTTTGGGGAAAAGGGTTNAACAACAACATGATCAGTTCNGTGAAAAACGGAAATTTTATCTCNGANCCGCAGACAGACTTTATCTTTACGGTNATCGGNGAGGAGCTTGGCTTTGTNGGGAGCTGCCTCGTTGTCATTTTACTGTTTGCAATCGTGCTNGAATGCCTNAGCGTGGCAAGAAANGCAAAAGANCTTGCCGGAACATGNATTGCATCNGGAATGGCNGCGTTAATNGGTTTTCANGGATTTGTCAANATNGCCGTTGCCACAGGGCTGTTTCCNAATACAGGCGTTCCGCTNCCGTTTGTCAGNTATGGATTGACTTCACTGGTCAGTNTGTATATCGGTATGGGTTTTGTCCTGAATATTCGATTGCAATGCATCAGAAAATACAATAATTAAATCCTNAATATTAAAAAAATACTAAAAAATCAAAAAATATTCTATAGATTTTTGTGCAAAAACAATGTAGAATAGAGATGTATACAATTTTTATAGGACAAAGGAAGGGGTAAGTATTATGAATATTGCGTTAATAGCGCACGATGGAAAGAAAAAGCTAATGCAGAACTTTTGCATTGCATATAGGGGGATTTTAAGTAANAACACGCTCTACGCTACNGGGACAACAGGGCGTTTGATNGAGGAGGTCACNAATCTGAATATTCATAAATATTTGGCNGGNCATTTAGGCGGTGAACANCAGATTTGNGCGCAGATTGAACATAATCAGATTGACCTTGTTATCTTTCTGNGAGATCCGAACTCNAAATCTCATGANCCTGANATCAACAATGCNGTGAANCTATGCGATATTCATAATATACCTTTGGCAACAAATCTTGCCTCGGCGGANTTATTNATNAAGTCACTTGACAGAGGAGATTTAGATTGGCGTGAAATGTACAAATAATATTCNAACAACAATAACATGGTTNTTGCTNACAACACTNCTTTTGACAACACTGACCGGNTGNGGCAGNAAAGAATATACTTTTTCNTATGACAGGAGCAGAAATAATTCCAGCTTTTCGGTTGCCTCTCATCTCGTTGAGAACACGGAGGATGCCTTTGCGTCGGAATTATGCGTGACGGCAAAAGATGTCACAGCGGGCACAGACGTTGATATGTCGGATGCAACCGCGGCAGGACTTTTCAATATTGCCCAGAAAAAAGTAATTTACGCAAAAAATCCGCATGAAAAGTTAAATCCCGCAAGCCTCACAAAAATTCTGACCGCTTTATGCGCGTTGGAATACGGAAATCTTGACGATGTGCTGACCGCGAGTGAGAATGTGAATATCACGGAATCCGGAGCGGTGAAGCTGGGACTTGCGGCAGGCGACAGTATGACAATGGAACAGGCGCTTCACGCACTTCTTATAAAATCGGCAAACGATGTTGCCGTATTGATAGCGGAGCATGTCGGCGGAAGCGTGGAGGGCTTTGCGGAGATTATGAACGAAAAGGCAAACAGTCTTGGCGCAACAAACAGTCATTTTGTTAATCCGCACGGTCTGACAGATCCAAACCACTATACGACCGCTTATGATCTGTATCTGATCTGCAATGCCGCCGTAAAGTATGATAAATTTGTGGAGATTATTCATACTGCCAGTTATAATTCCGTATACCTTGATAAAAACGGAAACGATAAGACAATTGATATCGCAAACAGCAATGCATACATAAAGGAAGAAGCATTCGCGCCCGACTCTGTAACCGTGATTGGCGGAAAGACCGGTACGACAAATGCGGCGGGAAGCTGTCTTATTATTTATGCAAGGGACAGTGCGGGAAATCCCTATATTTCCATAGTGCTTCAGGCTCCCGACAGGACGACGATGTATACGGAAATGACAGATTTATTAGGAGAAATTTAAGAAGTTATTGTAATTTTCGACGTATTCTACTATAATTATATTAAATGATATATTTGTTACATTAAATATACAATTTACAGGAGGTATTTCTTATGGTACAGCTTATTGTTGGACAAAAAGGCAAAGGTAAAACAAAAGTCATTTTAGACATGGTAAACAAAGAGATTGCAACTGCGGAAGGAAACATCGTTTACCTTGACAAGGGCAATGATCATATGTACGAGCTTAACAACAAAGTTAGACTCATCAATGTAAAAGATTACGGCGTTTCCAATGCCGACGAGTTTGTTGGCTTTATTCGAGGCATTGTTTCTCAGGATCACGATTTAGAGTATTTATATCTTGACGGCTTTTTAAAGATTTCATGCATTGAAGCAGACGGAGTGGAAGAAGTAATAACAAAGCTTGACCGCATCAGTGATACATACGGCTTTAAAATTATTGCCAGCATTTCTATTGATGAGGCGGAGCTTCCGGAAAGCTTAAAGTCAAAGGTTGCTGTATCATTATAGAAATATTTTTAAACAAAAGCCTCGGAATTTCCGAGGCTTTATATGCGCATGGGCACCCATCGGAAGATTGTCAGCAAAGCTGACGGGCGCCCAGCGCGCGAGTAGAGGAAGAAGACTTCCCCTACTCGATTGACAAGGTACAGAGGCACCCATCGGAAGATTGTCAGCAGAGCTGACAGGCGCCTCGCACGACGAGTAGGGTACAGAAACGCATAATGGTGTATGAAAAGGGGACTTGCGTGTGGCACAAAATCATCAGGTAAGAAAAAAACGACATAATAAATCGGGAAAAACCATGAACAGGATTGAGCTGCTGATCTTCGGCACAATGACTGTTTATATTATTGTGCTCATCGTGATGTACCTAAATTCCGAGCCAATCATGGGATATTCCATACAAATGGGTTCCCTGTCCGTATCAAAGACATATACGGGCATTGCGATGCGCGAGGAGGAGCTTGTCAATTCGCCTTATACAGGCTATATCAATTACTATGTTCGAGAGGGCGAGCGNGTTTCCTCGCGAGATACCGTATATTCCATTGATGAAAGCGGCAGACTTGCNACNCTGTTAAATTCCGGAGNGCTTGGCGAAAATACATACTCGGATGAAGAACTTGCCGAGATNCGGTCNGAAGTCATACAATACGCAAGTGTNTTTGACTGTGAAAATTTTAACTCNGTATATGATTTTAANTATGACCTTGAAGGNGCNGTTGTCAGGCTTGTGAATATCAGNATGTANGAGAATATNGATACGCTCAACAAATCAAGCCTTGGCGGAATGGTATCNCTTTGCTCTGTNGGGAANTCNGGCTANGTTGTATANAATACGGACGGCTATGAGGATCTTTCCATAGAGNACATCAATGCGGAACTGTTTGACCGTTCGGCATATGAGCGAAGCCGTGTCAATAACAANGATTTAATCGAGAAAAANGATGTNGTCGGAAAGCTTGTAACCNANGAAAACTGGTCNCTCATCATTCCAATCGANGAAGAGCGTGTCGCCGATCTTGAAGAGGAATCCTATGTAAAGGTAAAATTTATCAAGACTCAGGAAACTTCCTGGGGGGCAGTCACACTCCATCATCTGNCGGACGGAGATTATGCGCAGCTTTCGTTTACCAATTCCTGTAAAACGTTCTGTACCGACCGTTTTGTCGATATTGAGCTCGTGATCAATGATGAAAAAGGACTGAAAATTCCGAAATCAGCAATTGCGCAGAAAGAATTTTTTATCATTCCCGCAGATTATATGAGCAAGGGCGGAGAGAAAGGAAACTATGGCGTTTCCAAAGAAACTTACAACGAAAACGGAGAGCTTGTGTATCGCTTCATTGAAACAACTGTATACAATTCCAATGACGAAGAATTTTATGTCGATAACACGGATCTGAGCGTCGGTGATTACATCTGTAAGCCCGATTCCACGGATAAAATGGCAATCAGTAAATCCGGTACGCTGACCGGTGTTTATAATATGAATAAAGGTTACGCGGATTTCAAGCAGATTACCATTCTTGCCGAAAATGATGAGTATGCGATCGTCAGTTCGAATACCAAATACGGTCTTACCGTTTATGACCGAATCGTGCTTGACGCCGCAAGCGTCAATACCGATGATTTTATCTATCAAAAATAACAGGGAGAAAGAAGGAGAGAACTGCAAATGTCCGAATACAAAATCAAAGAAAATATCAAGGCTGTGGAGGAAATAATTGCCACGGAGTGTGAAAAATCCGGACGGGAACGGTCGGAGGTGACACTGATTGCGGTTAGTAAGACCAAACCTGTGGAAATGCTGCAAGAAGCATATGACTATGGCTGTCGGGATTTTGGCGAAAACAAGGTTCAGGAGCTTGTTGACAAGTATGAAGCAATGCCCAAAGATATCCGCTGGCATATGATCGGGCATCTGCAGCGCAACAAGGTAAAATATATCGTCGATAAAGTGTATATGATACACAGCGTCGATTCGCTGCGGCTTGCCGAGGAAATCAGCAAGGAAGCGGTAAAGAAAAATGTAACCGTGAAAATTTTAATCGAAGTGAATGTCGCAAACGAAGCATCAAAATTTGGAACAACTTGTGAAGATGTGCGACAATTAGTCCATGATATCGCTAAATTGCCTAATATTTCGATACAAGGATTGATGACAATCGCCCCTTTTGTGGACGATGAAGAAAAAAATAGATGCTATTTTCAGAAATTAAAGAAAATTTCAGTTGACATTATGGACGAAAACAGTGATAATATAGTTATGGAAACTTTATCCATGGGGATGACGGGGGATTATCGCGTAGCAGTGTCGGAAGGAGCGACTTGTGTACGTGTCGGAACGGGCATCTTTGGCGTAAGGTAATTATTGCAAAAATGCAACTGCAGCAATGCAAAAAGGGAAAGGGAGAGTATTAAATTATGGGAATGACGGACAAGTTATTAAACTTTATGCATCTTGGTAATGAGGACGATTACTATGATGATGATGATTTTTACGATGAGGGAGAAATTGTGGCAAATACAGTGAGAAAGCCCAGACCAGTATCATCAATGCGTGATGATGATTATGATGAACCGGACGAGAAACCCGCAAAAAAGGTTTCACAGAAAGTAACGCCTATCAGACCTGTGAAAAAAGCACAGGGAAGCGGTATGGAAGTTTGCGTGATTAAGCCCTTAAGCGTAGAGGATGCAAGAGAAATCACGGAAACACTTTTGGACAACCGTGCAGTTGTTTTGAATTTAGAAGGACTGAATGTAGAAATTGCGCAGAGAATCATTGATTTTGCATCGGGTTCTACCTATGCAATCAATGGAAACTTACAGATGATTTCAAACTATATCTTCATTATCACACCCGCAAGTGTTGATATTTCGGGAGATTTTCANGGCGTTTTGTCAAGCACTTTTAGCGTGCCTATTTCTCATGGNTCACTTTAAGTTTCTTGNTNCAAAAGAATACAGCTTCCCACTTTCGACTAGGGGTGGGAAGTTTTTAACGTTATACGTTATATATAGAAAGNAGTNTGAAANATCANNGATTNTTCACANNGCAAGAATGGGGGATTAATNAGATGTCACAGAGATTAACNATCAACCAAAACAACAAACCAATCTANGANATTGTGTATGANCATGATTTTNCAAGACTTGCCGAAGAGCTTGCCGCGTTTGANATTGCACANAAAAANCTCTGCATTGTCACGGATTCAAAAGTCAANGGACTGTATGCCGATGAAGTATGCAGGAGNNTTGAAGGACAAGTGCNAAAAAATTGTTGTGTATGCATTTCCNAACGGAGAAGANAACAAAAACCTTGACACNGTAAAGGATATTTACACATTNTTGATNCAAAATAANTTTGNCCGNAAGGANATGCTTCTTGCCTTAGGCGGCGGCGTTGTCGGCGATACGACAGGATTTGTCGCNGCAACNTACCTTCGCGGAATTGACTTTGTGCAGATTCCCACNACGCTTTTGGCNCAGGTTGACAGCAGTATNGGNGGAAAAACAGGNGTTGATTTTGACCAATATAAAAACATGGTNGGCGCGTTTTACATGCCNAAGCTTGTCTACATGAATATCGCAACCTTNAAAACGCTCGACGATAAGCANTATTATTCNGGCATGGCTGAAGTTTTAAAACATGGTCTGATCAAAAATGCCGGATACTATGANTGGGTTATTGACAGCATGTANGAAATTCACGAGCGGGATCTTGATGTCCTTGAGGAGATGGTGCTAANAAGTTGTACATGCAAAAANCTNGTTGTGGAAAAGGATCCCACGGAAAAGGGCGAACGNGCAATTTTAAANTTTGGTCATACCATCGGNCANGCAATCGAAAAATACAANAACTTTGAACTGATGCANGGAGAATGCGTGGCTCTTGGCTGTGTNGCNGCNGCNTATATTTCNTGGAAACGGAATTTGCTCTCNAAAGAAGANTATTATGAAATNCGGGATATGTTTGTGCCNTTTAATCTTCCCATCTCNATTGATAANATNGATCCGGAGAAGATTTATGAGCTTACAACNTCCGACAANAAGACAGAAGGCGATCACATTAAATTTATTCTTCTGAAAAAGGTNGGTAAAGCAATAATTGACACCACTGTCACAAAAGANGAAATNTTGGCAGGCATCAACGAAATTTATTTNACNGACGAGGATTGGAATGAATAAGAGAAGAATCATTTTNCTGATCGTTGACTTTTTATTTGCATTACTGTTGNTTGCGGGNGACCAGATATCNAANTATTATGCAATCCTTNTGCTCAAAGATCAACCGCCGTATTCTGTGGTGGACGGTGTTTTTGAACTGCATTATCTGGAAAATAACGGNGCTGCGTTCGGTATCCTNCAAGGNCAGAAGTTTTTCTTTCTGTTTATNGCTTCCATTATTATTGGCATGATTCTTTATGTGCTTTTTAAAATGCCTTATCAGAAAAAGTATATTAAGCTTCATTTGACGCTGGTACTAATNGCAAGCGGTGCNATCGGAAATCTGATTGACAGAGTNCGATTCAATTATGTTGTTGATTTTTTGTATTTCAGTNTGATCAATTTTCCNGTNTTTAANGTNGCTGACATCTATGTAACAGTAGCGGCATTTTTCCTTGTCATACTNCTTTTGTTTGTCTACAAGGAAACNGATTTGGAATTTCTNAGNTTTCGGGCNAAGAAGTTCCGCGATATAAAATAATTATGAATGAAATTGTTTTTGAAGCGTCCNCCGAGATGGAGGGAGCGCGCATCGATAAGTGCATAAGCGATTATTTGGATTCCCTTTCAAGGAGTTATATCCAAAAGATCATCAAGGACGGAAATGTCTTTGTCAATGACCAGTCTGTGAAGGCAAATTACAGAGTAAAAGCGGAAGATACCGTTCGGTTTATCATACCCGAGTCAGTCGAACCCGACATACCGGCGCAGGATATTCCGCTTGATATTCTATATGAGGACAAAGATTTGTTGATTGTAAACAAACCGAAAAACATGGTTGTGCATCCCGCACCCGGACATTATGAGGGCACGCTTGTCAACGCTGTGATGTACCACTGTAAACACGAGCTTTCGGGAATAAACGGCGTTATGCGCCCCGGGATTGTTCACAGGATTGACAAGGATACCACAGGTTCTCTGATTATCTGTAAAAATGACGAAACGCATAATGCGATTGCAGACCTTTTAAAAACACATGATATTAAAAGAAAGTATCATGCCGTTGTTTTTGGCAACATAAAAGAAGATGAGGGAACGATATCCGCGCCAATTGGGCGTCATCCCACGGATCGGAAAAAAATGGCAGTAAACGAAAAGAACGGAAAACACGCCGTGACGCACTACAGGGTGCTGGAGCGTTTTAACGGCTATAGCTATGTGGAATGCCGGCTTGAAACGGGAAGAACGCATCAGATCCGCGTACATATGGCAAGTATCGGGCATCCGCTGCTTGGCGATACAACTTATACTGGTCAAAAAGCGCCCTTTAAGCTGGAAGGACAAGCGCTTCATGCGATGACAATCGGCTTTGTGCATCCGACATTAAATGAGTATATGGAATTTGAGGCACCGCTTCCGGAATACTTTACAAAACTGCTTAAAAATTTGCGATTGCGGTAAAAATATGTAATACAAAAATAAAATTGAATTTTTATAGAATAGTGCTATAATATGATGCATAAGGAGCGTATTATGACACATTATACACGAAAGAGTGCGATAGAAAAGCTGCTCGAGAGTTATAAAGCATATTATAACATCAATCTGTGTGACGAAACACAAAAGCCGTTGAGAGCAGTTTGTGAATTCTATGAGCATTCCGAAAAATTTGTTCTTTCCAGAAAAGCCGAACTTTGGTCTGCAAATTGTGAAGAATTTATCTATCTTTACGAGGTGGAACACCTGACAAAGGAAATCTTTGAGAAATGTCGGGATTTTGCNAAAGAAGACGGCTTAAAACGGGCAAATATCGGTCCTAATCATATGTACACTTATATTACACCGATATTTGTATGTGATACCTATGAGGAAGCGGCAAAAAAAGCTGTAAAAAAATGCCGCATTTACAAAAGCTTTCGATTTTCCCTGCACGGTTGGATGGATTTTCATGCTGCTGTTTTTGAAATTTCCAATCAAACGATTTTCACAAACGGAAGCGGAAGATGTGTCGGGAAAGTTTTGAAAAATGTGTTATTTCAAAAGAAAAGGAGATGGTTTTAATGAACACATTGGTACTGTTAATCATTTGTGTTGCCGTTCTGGTTTGCGGTTATCTTTTCTACGGAAGATGGCTCTGCAAGCAGTGGGGTGTGGGAGAGAGCAAAGAGGAAACACCCGCACATACCATGTCAGACGGTGTGGACTATGTTCCGGCAAAGGCTCCCGTGTTAATGGGACATCATTTTTCATCCATTGCCGGTGCNGGACCGATTACCGGTCCGATTGGCGCAGCGATGTTCGGCTGGCTGCCTGTGACGCTTTGGGTTTTGGTCGGAGGTATTTTCTTCGGCGGCGTACATGACTTTGGTGCGCTTTTTGCTTCCATTCGTCACAAAGGACAATCAATCGGTGAAATTATTTCTACAAATATGAGCCGCCGCGCAAAGAGGCTGTTTATCATTTTTGCGTATCTGACACTGATTCTTGTCGTTGCGGCATTTGCTTCCATTGTGGCGTCAACCTTCGGCGCTACCTATGACGAGGGTGGTGCACTGAATGTGGCTGCAAGCGCATCGAATGCGTCCGTGGCGATGGTTTCGCTATTGTTTATCGTAATCGCCATTGTTTTTGGTTTCTGCGTATACCGCCGCAACACGCCGATGTTAATCTCAACGGTTTTAGGCGTATTGGCAATCGTGCTGTGTATGGCAATCGGTATGAATTACCACCCAATCTACCTTTCGGCTAATGCATGGATGATTATTGTCGGCATCTATATTGCAATCGCCTCGGTAACACCGGTATGGATTTTGCTTCAGCCGCGTGATTACTTAAGCTCTTTCTTACTGTATGCGATGCTTATCGTGGCATTTGTCGGCGTTGTCGGCGCGCATCCCAATATTGATCCGGAGTTGTTCCCGGCATTTGCGGGCTTTGCGGTTGATAACGGAAACGGTATGCAGTATCTTTTCCCGATTTTGTTTACAACGGTTGCTTGCGGCGCGATTTCGGGCTTCCATTCCCTTGTTTCGTCAGGTACCACATCGAAACAGCTGGATAAGGAAACCGATGCAAAACCGATTGCTTACGGCGGAATGCTCCTTGAATGTGTACTGGCAATCCTTACGCTCTGTGCAATTGCATATGCAAGACAGACAGGTCATACAGCGGGTGCGACAGACATTTTCGCAGGCGGAATAGCAGCGATGGTAGCAGCAATTCCCGGTCTTGCGGGCTTGGAAAACATTTTATATACACTGTTAATCCTTACATATTCAGCATTCTGTCTGACATCACTCGACACGGCTACACGTTTGGCACGTTTCATGTTCCAGGAGTTCTGGCTGGAGCCGGGACAGACTGTAGGTGACATCAAGGACGGCTGGAAAAAGGTTATGGTCAATCCTTACTTTGCAACGGTTATTACTGTTATTTTAGGTATTGCGCTTGGTATGACAGGATACAGCAAGATTTGGGGATTGTTCGGCGCAGCAAACCAGCTTCTTGCAGGTCTGGGACTCCTTGCCGTTGCTACATGGCTTGGAAATATCGGAAGAAACAACAAGATGTTCTTGTTCCCTATGGCATTTATGATGGTTGTCACAATCTGCTCTTTAATCCTTACTGTAAAGAATCAGATTGGTCTGATCAGCGCAGGAAGCGCAGACTGGGGACCTTGGGCGCAGACAATTTTAGGTATTCTNCTGATTGTCCTTGCAATTATTCTTGTTATTGAAGGTATACAGACCCTCACCAAAAAGAAGGGCAGTGCAAAAGCTTAGTTTTCTATTAAANTAATTATTTCAGAAAGACANCATAAATNTTATGNAAANTTGTGGTGTCTTTTTTGTGTNANATNAAATTTCATCTGTTATTATAAAATATGTGTCACAAACTAAATATTGCATAATTTGATTAAAAAGGAAAGAAAATTGAAAAAACNTTAAAAGAGCATATTAAGACAATTGATATTTCTCACTATTAATAGTATAATATTNNTATAATATTTGTTCGTTTTNTACAAGAAAGGTGGAGTATATATGAATACGATTATTACAATAGGTCGTCAATTTGGTTCGGGAGGACATGAAATCGGNGAAAAGCTTGCAAANCACTATGGTATCAAATGNTTTGANAANGAATTGCTTTCNCGNGCNGCAAAAGAGAGCGGCTTTTGTGANGAAATGNTGATAAANCATGATGAACGACCGACAAACTCATTTCTTTANAATTTAGTCATGGATACATACACCTTTGGCTACAATTCATCATCGTTTGTTGATATGCCGATCAGTCACAAAGTATTTATGGCGCANTTTGATACGATNAAAAAAATAGCNGANGAAGAACCTTGTATCATTGTNGGACGTTGCGCGGACTATGCNCTGCAGGAATATAAAAANTCCGTTCATCTGTTTATCCATGCCGANGANGATGCNAANATNGANCGTATNATGAAGAAATACGAAATCACAGCNGATAANGCACGTGAAATGATGATTAAGAAGGATAAGCAACGTCAAAGTTANTATAATTATTACTCTACCAAAAAATGGGGACGCGCAGACAGCTATGACCTTTCTATTAACAGCAGCAAATTAGGAATCGAAGGAACGGTTCGGTTAATTGTTCAATATATTGAGGACTTTGANGCNAAAAANTAAATTGAAATAATAATATTNATGNAGAAATCCCTTGCTTTTGGTNAGGGATTTTCTTTGTGGGNNGTTACTTTTTGTTATGGTGAGAGTGANNTATTTATTCGCAAAAGAATAGTTTAACGAATAGTTGNCNNGNNAAATCATTTATTTNCAATANCTTACCAGCCAACTANTTCGTTAAACTATTAGGAAGTTCTNTAGTTGATTTGATAATTATTCATTTCACAATACCTTACAAGCCAACTAGTTCATTAACTACTAGGAGGTTCTATAGTCGGCTCGATAATCATTCTCAAGATAACTTATCAGGTTACATTTGAAAATTTAATTTCTATGGGAACATATAAAATAAAACAGCCCCTTGTGAGGCTGTTTTATTTTTATCTATTTAGTCTACTTTAAATCGTCATCTGTATTTCGATTTCTTGAATTTTGGTTTTTATGATGTTGACGATTTTGTTGATCGTTTTCTTTGTTTTTGATTTGAATTCTATCAATTTTTTCAAACGGTCTTTTGGTATCTTCCGAAAAATCCACATAACTATTTGTGTCCGTATCGATGGCTACAAGTCGTAAATATTTTGACGTTTCAGGCGAAAGATCTTTGTTGACCAGTTTCATTTCTATCAATGATTTCATAAATGCGAACAATATCGCAAAAATCGGCACACCGACAATCATACCAAATATTCCCCAGATACCGCCAAATAAGGTGATTGCAAAAATTACCCAAAAGCTCGATAAACCTGTGGAATTTCCCAGAATTTTCGGACCAATAATATTTCCGTCAACCTGTTGAAGAACAATCACAAAAATCAGGAAATAAAGAGCTTGCATGGGATTTACGAATAATATTAACAATAATGACGGAATTGCTCCCAAAAACGGACCAAAAAACGGAATAATGTTTGTCACGCCTATAATAACGCTGATCAAAACACAAAATGGCGTTCCCAGGATGCTTGTTCCAATAAAACAAATTAATCCTATAATAATAGAATCCGCAATTTTTCCTACAAAAAAGCCACCAAACGTTTTGTTTGCAAACCGCATATTACTAATCAAACGGTTTGCTGTTTCCGTCGGCAAAAAGGCATATGTCACTTTTTTTGCCTGTGCCGCAAAAGTTTCTTTGCTTGCCAATATATAAATTGAAATAATAAATCCAATGATTAAATTCCAAAACTCCTTTAATATAGAAACAATACTCATCGAAACTGTCATGATCAAGCTGTTCAGCTGCGGCATCATCTTTGAATTGATGAACTTTTCAATGTCGGTAAAATACGTATTGATCAGGTCTGTCACTCTTTTTTCGATTATCGGATTGTTTTCAAGCAGTTGCGAAGTCCACATTGTAACGGTATCTACATAACTTGGAAGCTGTTCGATAATTGTTTTGATACTGTTTCCGATCTGAGGAATTATAATCGAGAAAAATGCATACAACGCCACTATGATAATCAATAATGCCACCACAATCGAAATCGTTCTACGCTGCCTCTTTTTATGATTGATATGCAGCTTTTTGAAAATCGGTTTTATCATCTTATGTTCAATTGCATTTACGACAGGCGTAATTAAGTATCCGAGTACCAATCCGTCTATAATCGGCATCAATACTACCACGATTCCCGAAATTGCTGCCTTAAGGTTGTTTAAATGAAATATGACATAATAACTGATGATTCCGCCCAAGACCACCAAAAAAGCGGTAAGTCCCCATTTCACGTATTTTATGTTGTTTTTCATAATTAATAAAAATCCCCCATTCTTGCCAAAGTCTGCGAATTCTTGACAGCGAAAAGCGCAAGCTTTTTGATGTATTATGCAAGCGCAAGCACAAATTTGAAAAGATGATTGGAATTATTTCCAAAATGTTATAAAATAATTATATCACATTATTCTAAATAACGACACATTATATTTCAGAAAGGCACAAAAAGTGGAAAAAAATAATAAAACCAACTATCACGATGAACTGAACAAGAAAAATATTCTGCATTTGAGGGAACTTCTTGGCACACTTCCCCCTTTCTGTGCTCAATTTTTCAGAGGGATACAGGAATATACCTCAAGCAGAACAAGAATTGCATACGCATATGACATTCGTGTCTTTTTTGAGTATCTCCATGAAAGCAATCCTGTGTTTAAAAAAATGCAGATTAGAGAATACCCACTCGAAATCCTTGATCAAATTACAAGATTGGATATCGAGGAATATTTGGAACACTGTTCTTACTATATAAAAGACGGTAAGGAATACATGAATGACGAACGCGGAAAATCCAGAAAGCTTGCATCGCTGAGAAGCTTTTACAATTATTTTTTCAGAAATGAAATGATTGAAAAAAACCCAGCTGCACTCGTAAAGATGCCTAAATTACACGAAAAAGAAATCGTGCGTCTTGATCCGGACGAAGTCGCAATTCTTTTGGATACTGTAGAAACAGGGGAAAAACTTACGAAAAAACAGATGCAGTATCATGAAAAAAACAAGCTCAGAGATGTTGCGCTGCTTACTCTTCTTCTCGGCACTGGAATCCGAGTTTCCGAATGCGTCGGAATTGATCTTCAGGACATTGATTTTAAAAACAACGGTATTAAGATTCGACGCAAGGGCGGATATGAAGCAGTCATTTATTTTGGCGATGAAGTTTCTATGGCTCTCATGGATTATCTTGANAAACGAGAAAANATGACTCCCGTAAGCGNACATGAAAACGCGCTGTTTTTATCTATGCAGAATAAGCGCATCACAGTNCGNGCTGTTGAAAATCTTGTAAAAAAATATGCGCTTCCGGTAACAAATTTAAAAAAGATAACNCCGCATAAANTAAGGAGTACCTACGGAACNACGCTTTACCGCGAAACCGGTGATATTTACCTTGTCGCAGANGTACTGGGACATAAAGATGTAAATACCACCAGAAAGCACTATGCNGCTTTGGAAGATGATAAACGCCGCATGGCAGCCAAAGCGGTAACACTTAGGGAGAAGGGGAACGAAAATCGTTAATATCCTGTACTTACNAATTCAGAAGAATAATATGGAATGATAATATAACTTCCNGACACAATGCTGTCCGATTTCATTGCGTTCATTATCTTAATTTCGTTTACATACTCGGATACGCTTTTATAGTGATCTTTATCCATATTTTCTTTCGCGATGGACCAGAGCGTATCGCCCTTTGTGACCGCAATGCTCTTATAATATTTATACTCCNCNCCNTGCTCAAGCTCACTTGCCTGTGTGGAGATGGATACAAGAAATGCGGATAATACTACTGCCGCTGCAATCGACAAGATTAAAACACAAATGTTTCTGCGTACTTNAAGCTGACGTCTGCGTCTGTTGATTGATTTTANGGAATANCGTTTCATAGTGAAATCCCTCCTATTATATATGAACATATTTTCCAAACATGTTTTCCGAACAAAGTTTCCGAACAACTGTTTAATGTTATTATATAGAACGGTTGTTTGTTTGTCAATGCNTGTTTTNAAAATTTTTCGAACTTTTTTTCGGAATATATGTTTGACTTTTTAAAAAATTGTGATATGATTTATATAGAAAAGGAGGCAAGANACTATGGCATATGGAAAAATTACCGCAAAACANAAAGACATTTTAGAGTTTATTAAATCGGAAATATTGAAAAAAGGTTATCCGCCCGCTGTCAGAGAAATCTGCGAGGCTGTAAACNTGAAATCAACTTCATCTGTTCATTCACATTTGGAAACGCTTGAAAAGAACGGCTACATAAGACGAGATCCGACAAAGCCGCGTGCAATTGAAATTATGGACGACAGCTTCCAGATGGTAAGACATGAAATGACCAGCCTTCCCATTGTNGGAACAGTNGCTGCCGGTCAGCCGATTTTNGCNGAGCAAAATATTGAAGGCTACTTCCCTATCCCTACGGACATGGTTCCNAAGGGNGAATCNTTTGTTCTGCATGTAAANGGCGACAGCATGATCAACGCAGGCATCTTCAACGGCGACAGCATTTTTGTCAATGTCTGCAACACAGCATCAAATGGAGATACCGTGGTAGCGCTTGTAGATGATTCCGCTACCGTTAAGACTTATTATAAAGAAAACGGACANTACAGACTNCAGCCNGAAAACGANACNATGGAACCGATTATNCTTGANAATGTGGANATNCTCGGTAAAGTNTACGGTGTNTTCAGAATGTTTCGTTAAAAAATNAGAAAACAAAAANGCCCATTTNGTCTNAACAGTTCNAAATGGNCNTTTNTTATTTCATTNAATTAAATNTCTACTGTTTTCCCGTCACGCCACATGCGCTCCAAGTCGTAAAATCCNCGGCTTTCCGNNTCAAAAATATGGACAAGAATGTCATTGTAATCCATTAANATCCAGTTTGCCGTTTGATANCCTTCAATGTTTTTCGGAACNANCTTTTGCGNNGCAAGNTTTTCNTCCACATTATCGGAAAGCGCCTGTATCTGGCTTTTGTTTGCTCCGTTTGTGATNACAAAATAATCTGCCACGATTGANAGCTCACTGATATCNATAATCTGTATNTTCTCGGCTTTTTTATCCTCAAGCGCGTCAATGATGAGCTTGAGNGTATNNTTTATTTCACTGCTGTTCATAATTGCATCTCTCCTTCTTATATTTTTCGATAACTNTCATAAGTNGTCCGCGTCATCGCATCAACGGGTACNTTTCTTTCCTCAAGATGTTTNAGCGTGTTTGACAAAATTTTCTCCATNGTCCTGTCAAGNTCCTCAAAAGCAAGNCTGCGTATCANGTCNAGCTCNGGAACAGGNTTTCTTGACGGCTCAATATAATCNGCTATAAAAATGATTTTTTCAAGCAANGACATATTCGGNNGNCCCGTCGTATGCCATGTGATTGCCTGCAAAATATCTTCATCTTTTATTTTNAATTTTTTNCTTGCAATATGNGCTCCAACCTTTCCGTGAAGCAGATATGGNTGCTGCAANTCAATATCACTGCATGAAATACCGTTTTTNTCGCATATACGAAGCTTTCTTTCNTCGCTCATNCANTTTGCGCAATCATGCAAAAGTCCCGCCAGATACGCTCTTTTNACAAGNTTTGCATTGGAAGTGTCCGGATTATGCTTCATTGCAAGGGACGCCGCNGTATATGCCACGCCAAGCGTATGTTGATATCTGTCCTTTGTCANATGTTTTTTCAGATACTTTTTAATNTTCTTCATAAATATAACCGCTCCCGTTGTATATAATCTGCAACTTCCGNCGGAACCTCNTCCGAAANNGANAGCTGCTTTTTCACTTTTGCTCTGATATCGGTCGATGATATTTCNATTTTCGGCATNTCAAGATANCGNATATCTGCCCCNAGNCTGCTTAATTGCTGCCCTTTTTGTCTGATTCTATCCATATCGTAATCATCTCGCACCGTACACACAATTGTNGCNAGNGAAAAAATNTTTTCGGGCTGATGCCATTTTTCTATCTGAAACAGNGAATCCGCNCCCATAATGAAAAANTANCNTGTGTTNNGATTCTCTTTTGTGAGANACTCCAATGTTTCGCTTGTATAGCTGTTTCCCNGNCGTTNNGCNTCCACAAGCGACAGCTCAAACTGCGGATATTTCNCTATGGCAAGNCGNACCATATCAACCCGTTTTCTTATTTCNAGCACATTTTCTTTCATATAGGANTTACCGCTCGGTATAAAAAGAACTTTATCAAGTTCAAGCTCACGATATGCGGTATCCGCCAAAGTAAGATGTCCGTTATGAATCGGATTAAACGTGCCGCCCATAATCCCTGTTTTCATGCAANCTTTTGCCATAAAACCTCCGTCTGATTATTTCGGTAAAATGATTTTCGGATTCTCCTTAAACGCTTTATACANCACNATTTTCTTACCAATCACTTGTACNACNTGTGAATGNGTGCGNTCCGCAATCGTTTCCGCAATCTCCTTCGGATCATCAATACAGTTCTTNAATACGGCAATCTTAATNAGTTCATGTGTATTNTACACTTCCATAATTGCNTCNANATTTTCCGGAGTNACAGANGCTTTTCCNATCTGAAACACAGGATCGATCTTCATCGCAAGCCCTTTCANGTACGATCTTTGTTTACTTGTCATCTTAATAACCTTATTCCTTTCACTTTACTTATAGTAACTAAATGTTAAACCATACATNCGCACNGTAGCGCCCTCCTCNATNCCCAGCGCCTCAAGCTCGTCCAAAATNCCGTTATCTTTAAGGAATTTCTGAAAAAACTGAAANCCNTTCTCCGAATCGAGATTGGTATATCCAAGCATCTTTTCAATGCGCGGTCCTTCNACTACATATTCATCATTCTTTTNATCATANTCAACNGTATANGGATCGTTTCNGANNACAATATCCACNTCCGGATTAAACTCCTGTTCNAATATTGTAGGNGGCTCNTCAATCTCCGCAAGCATGTCNCTCACATNATACAACANTTCTTTCAGACCTTNACCCGATACAGCGGAAATCGGAAACACCTTAATGCCCTTCGGNTCAAACNCATCTTTTATTTTCTGTACNGGNGAAACGTCNGCATCATCATANATTGCGTCAATCTTGTTCGCCGCAATAACCTGCGGTCTTTTTGCAATATCCGCATTGTATGCCTCAAGNTCTTTATTGATTGCATANATATCCTCAATCGGNTCTCTGCCTTCTGTTGATGCCGCATCAACCAAATGTATCAAAACTTTNGTTCTCTCTATGTGACGCANGAACTCATGNCCAAGTCCCACACCGTCGGCTGCGCCCTCAATCAGCCCCGGNATATCCGCTATGACAAAGCCNTTATTCCCNTCCAGATCAACAACGCCCAAATTGGGATTTAACGTCGTAAAATGATAGTTGGCAATNTTGGGACGCGCATTCGTCACNCGGGAAAGGAGTGTCGATTTCCCCACATTNGGAAANCCTACAAGCCCGACATCNGCAATNACCTTCAATTCAAGNAACAGATTAAGCTCCTTTGCCGGCTGTCCCGGCTGCGCATATTTGGGNGCCTGCATGGTAGATGTGGCATANTGNTGATTGCCGTTTCCNCCCNTTCCGCCGCTCAAAATNAACTGCCTATGGTTATCTCCCGACATATCNGCGATTACTTTTCCCGTTTCAAGCTCNTTGATNACAGTTCCCGGCGGAACTTTCACAATGATATCTTTTCCGTTTTTTCCGCGGCAGTTGCGNTTCGCACCGTTTTCNCCGTCCTCAGCGCAATATTTCCTNATATGTCTGAAATCNGTAAGCGTATTTAAGCCTTCGTCAACTTCAAATATNACGCTTCCNCCCNTGCCGCCGTCACCGCCGTCNGGACCTCCNTTTGGCACATATTTTTCNCGNCGGAACGAAACATGTCCNTCTCCGCCCTTGCCNCTNCTGATATATATTTTTGCCCTATCTGCAAACATNATNATCCTCCATATCGTGTAAAAAGGCTTCAGGGAAATCCTGAAGCCTTTGTGCATCGTTTATGTCGTCCTATTTCTCCTCTACAGGATAAACAGAAGCCTGCTTCCTATCGCGACCTTTTCTCTCAAATCTGAGTACACCATCTACCAANGCAAATAATGTATCGTCGCCGCCTCTGCCAACATTGANACCCGGATGGATTTTTGTTCCACGCTGTCTGTATAAAATGTTGCCNGCCTTAACGAACTGACCGTCTGCTCTCTTTGCACCTAATCTCTTAGACTCGGAATCTCTACCGTTCTTTGTAGAACCAACTCCCTTTTTATGAGCAAAAAACTGAAGTTCTAATTTTAACATAGTAAACCTCCATTCTTCAATCCACTTCTTTGATCGTAAGCTCGAAATACTTTTTTTTCTTTCGCGCNCCATAGTTCTTTTCAATGTCTTTTAACCCNAAAAGCATCGTATCCAGNAAAAGCTTNGTCTTGTCGTTAATCTCNTTCGGAAATNGACATGTNATCACNCCATCCTCTNTCGTAACCTCCNCTCTTTCATNCGCAAACTTCTCGATTGCGTTNAGNGTATTNATTACCANGACGGAAATCGACGCACANACNATATCCTTTCCCGATTCGGCAAACTCCGCATGTCCCGCACACGTAAAGCCTTTATAACNATCTTTGGATTTAAAAACAACAACNGTAGTCATACTGTTTTAACGAAACAACATCTTAAGCGTTGATTTTGTCAATCTTAACCTGAGTGTATGCTTGTCTATGACCGTTTTTCTTGTGATAGCCTGTCTTTCTCTTATACTTGTAAACAATNACTTTTCTGTGCTTTCCCTGCTCCATAACAGTCGCTGAAACAGATGCACCCGCTACGTCCTTGCCTACCTTNAGAGAATCATTGCTAACAGCAATCACTTCGTCAAACGTTACAGTGTTTCCAACCTCTGCATCAAGCTTTTCAACCTTNATCACATCTCCTTCAGAAACCTTGTACTGCTTTCCNCCTGTTGCAATAATTGCGTACATATTGCACCTCCTAAAATAATTACTCGCTAACTTTGGTGGTATTTTATTNATAGAATACACTTAAACCTAGTTATGCGGCATACTCATAAATAATAACATTNCTGTCANGAATTGTCAATAGTTTTTTCGNNGCNNTANNTTAAATTTTNATNTACTTCCGCAGNAAATGCNCCACANTATCNACATTNATCGGTTTCGAGGTNTGNTCATTCATGCCGCANTCCNTGCATTTTTGNACATCATCNTCAAATGCGTCCGCACTCATGGCAATGATCGGAATGCTTTTTGCGTCCGCGTGTNCCAANGCACGNATTGCNGNNGNCGCCTCAAATCCCGTCATAACAGGCATTCTAAGNTCCATCAAAATCGCNTGATAATATCCTGCNGGCGACTGTGATAATTTATNAACGCAANCNTGCCCGTTTTCNNCATGTTCAAGCTGNAAGCCCAATTCNGAAAGCAGCNCATTCGCNATCTCCCANTTNAAATCNTTGTCTTCTGCCACAAGAATNNGTTCTCCGTGAAAACTTTCNTTTNNGTTCGTTTCNTTTGCANTGTNCGCATCTTCCATNATTTTATGTAAGTTATAATACAACGTCGATTTAAATANCGGCTTGATAATAAACGCNTCAANNCCNGCCTGCCGNGCTCTTTCCTCCANCTCNCTGTTGTCNGCTGCGGAAATCATCAAAATATGCGGTGCANTGCCATATATTTTCCNNATTTCNCGTGTCANNTCTACGCCGTCCATTNCCGGNAATCTCCAGTCTACAATAATGACTTCATAGTCCATCCCTTTTTGGTGCTGTTCATCAAGCATCTGCAACGCCACATTTCCCTCCAGTGCCGGCTGAGCCTCGATACCCATCGTTTTTAAAGTGGCAAGTGTGCAGTCGCAGAAAATCTCATCATCATCAACTACGAGCGTTCTCCATGCCGGAAGCTCTGTTTCATCTTTCAGNGCAGGTGCCATTTCCATATCAAAAACGACATGAAATTCGCTGCCTTTTCCCAGTTCACTTTTCACCGAAATCGTACCGCCTATCGAATCCATAATATACTTTGTGATGCTAAGGCCCAGACCAGCGCCCTGTGCTTTCTGAACGCGGTCATTATCCTCACGCGCAAAAGCCTCAAAAAGTTTCTTCTGAAACTCCTGACTCATGCCAATTCCGTTATCAATAACATGAATGTGAACCCGGACATAATCTTCGCCCTTTGGCGATGCTTCCTGGTGAAGATTGAGCTGGATAATTCCGTTTTCGGGCGTAAACTTAACTGCATTTCCCAAAAGATTAATCATAACCTGACATAGTCGTACACTGTCTCCCCATACATTCTCCGTCAAAATATCATAGAGATGCAGATCAATACGCTGTTTTTTCGCACGCGCCGCCGGAACCACAATACTCATTACACTTTCCATCAGTTCCGCCAATGCGATTTGCTCTACTGACAATACCATTTTTCCATTTTCAATCTTGGACATATCCAAAACATCATTAACTAGTCCAAGCAAATGTTTGCCCGACACAGATATCTTGCGCAGACATTCTTCAACTTTTTTACTATTTCCGATATTTGATATGGCAATTTCTGTCATTCCGATAATACCGTTCATCGGTGTACGGATGTCATGACTCATATTGGAAAGAAACTCGCTCTTTGCCCTGCTTGCGCGCTCTGCCGCATTTCTTGCCTCATTTACCTTTTTTATCTGCTCGCGTATCATATAAAAATAGACAAAAAATACTGCTAACAATAAAATAATTATAATAATACTGTTATAAAATGCCGTGTACATCCACTCCGTATTAAGAGTTTCAACCGACTCATCAAGCATACTGTATGGCATAGACAATATCAGATACCACTCCGAATATGGCAGTGTTTTGCAATACAACCGACGCCTTCCTTCTTTTAAAACAAGTTCTCTTGCATAGTCTGTATTCTGATACATGGCAGTCTCCAGTTCCTCCATGTACTCGTCCAAGTCCTGCCGTGTTCCTCCTGCTCCTCCTGTTCCTTCCTCCCAGTGCTTTTGAACTTTTACATAATAATTGTCGTATTCTTCTTTATCATTTTGAATGACAATTTCACCGTTTCGACGAATTACAGTATAAAACATGTTGTCATCTAACCCTGCCGAAAAAAACTCCCCAATATGACTGACAGAAAATCCGGCCACCAATGCAACACTCTTTTTTCCGTCCTCTGTCTGGTAAGACATCGGAACNCCGATCAAAATAATCTTACTACCTGTATCATCGGCGCCTAAGGCAATTTTCTCCTCTCCGTCTTCTATTGATTCCAGAAAAATTGTAAAATAAGAATCAGACAATACAATCTGATTGCCATATATCATGTCAAAAGTGCCATCTTCCATATAATATGCGATACTGTCAAACTCTCTGTTTTCCGCATGGTTAATCAGCATTTGCCGTATCTCATCATCTCCGTCCGGGCTCTCCAACACATCTTGAGAAAATGATTCTACCTCCTCTAACTTCAATTCCATGATCGTGCCAAAGTGCTGTGTGATCTGGTCGCTCATTCCCGACATATACGCTTCGCCGATTTCATTCATTGTTTTNGCGCTCTTCTGCTCCATATTGATTGTTTGTATTGAAAAAACAGCGATGCATACAATAATTGCCACGATAAGATTTATGATCAGAAAAAGTGTTGGTTTATTTTTCATGGGACGCCTCCAGACCTGCCGATGGAGCGCAGAATAATTTTTATAAAAATTTAACAAATTATAGATTTTTTGCAAATATATTATAGCGCTTTTTACCTAATAATTGCAATATATTTACACTTTTCCGTTCCGTTTTGTCTGTCTTCCTCCTCTCCCCAACGAGGCGGTTGTCCCTTCACGCCCTTCCAAGCTGCTCATATAAGGATTTTGTCGTCTTTTTGCGGGTAATCTCCACAAGTCCGAGTGCGGTAACATCGACTACATTAGTCAATATCCTGTCTTTCTTCGCAAGCACGCGCAGTTCCTGTAAAAGCGCCGCGTCCTTTTCAGCATCCTCCATATTGATAAAATCAACCAATATCATTCCCGTAAGATTTCGAAGACGTATCTGACGCATCATTTCGTCTGCCGCTTCCATATTAATTTTGTAAATGTACTCCGCAGGATCCTTTTTTGCAATATTTTTCCCTGAGTTCACATCAATGACATACATCGCTTCTGTCTTTTCAATGACAAGATACGCGCCTGATTTTAACCATACTTTCTTTGCAAGCAGTTCCTCTAACTGCGTTTCCACGCGATAAAGCTTTTGCAGCGGATAATTCTCGTCCCGATACAGCGAAAGCGNCGAAAGCTGCTCCGGCATATAGAGTGACATAAATGCGCTTGTTTCCTCATAAAGTGTCTGGCTGTCCGTGACAATCTGCCGATAAACACTGCCCTCGTCCCGCAGATTCGTCAGATAAGAGGGCGGTGACTNCCATATGCAGCTATAGCATGTCCTGTGTTTTCCCTCCCGAATCAAAGTAGACAATTTCTCGTTTAAAGCAATCATCTCATCCGTAACAGGCTGTAGAGCGTCCTGTTTCTCCGCATACAAAAGGGACGCCGCATTCGTGCGAATCACAACGCCATACTCGATATTCTGCGGAATCGCAGTGCGTAACCGTTCTTTTTCCTGTTTGGAACATTTTTTTGAAATGCCTTGATAGGTATTGGCGTTGGAAACAACGGTGTATTTACCCGCTAACGACAGATTCATGGTAAACACAGGCTCTTTCGTGCGCACTGCCTCTTTTTCAAGCTGTACCAAAATCTCATCTCCCGCCAGAATCCTTCCGTCATATTTTCGGTTCGTAAGAATCGGCGTGTAACCGGACGAAATCGGCAGATACCCCTTTTTATTCGGCGCATAATGAATAAATGCCGCATTGATCTGTTTTGCGACATTTACTACTTTTGCAACAAAAATATCCCCGATTTTCGCATCACCCGAAGGCCCTTTATGCTGTGTAAAGCTGACCGACTCCATTTTGTTCGTCTTAGTATCCCATGTAAAGGACAGCACACCGTCTTTATATTCCGTTAGGACATAACGTAAATCACTCATCAATAATCACTCCCGACAAATCCAAGCGGTTCAAGACGCATCTCCTCCGCCGTTCCCGCATTGATATAAGTTTCCTCCCGCGTGATCAAAAGCGCATACTCGTCAAACNCNACACCGTTTTTATCATAGANCGCCTTCATCACAAGCGTCGGTTTNATATTACCGGAACTGCTTGCGTNTACGGTAAGAATNACTGCTTCNTTTTCTTCTTCATACANACACTCAAATAAAAACGGTTTCATGTCNAACGTCGTTTCACTCTTTTTNGTCTGTTTNGTNACNACNATNTNTTNTTGACCAAAGAAGTCAACAGCTGNAGAAGTCGTTAAAAACTGCGGTTTCAAGCCCTCACGAAANGCAACCGTATAGCGTGCCGCCGCCACACTTGCCATTGCATTCCCCGCATNNTCGGGAAGAAGCTTCGCCTCCAAAATTTCGATACCGTCTACCATCTCGGCATTTAANGCATCNATNAANTCCTTNGAACTCGTAAGNGAGCAAACCTCAATATCCATATACTCGCCGTTNCTCTCAAGTCCAAGNCCGAGCGGCGCCGCAAANGACATNATCTGATGCGGGCTAAATCCCGTAGAATATGCAATATCAATTCTGGCACGCCGTATCGCTTTCTGAAAATATCGCATCACGTCAAGATGCCCGATAAATTTCAGCGCTCCGTGCTTTGAAAATTTTACCCTTAACTTCACTGTTCTCTCCTCTATCTTGCTGCGCTGCATATTCCGCACTGAAACCGCGCGGCTCCGCACGCATTACACTGTTCTTTGCAATTCTTTGTCACGCGTTCCGCTAAAGCATTCTCCCACTCCCGCTTTAAAAATGCTTTCGTCACGCCACAATCAATGAAATCCCACGGGAAAATCTCGTCAAGACTGCGTTCTCTTGTTGTGTAAAAGGACGTGTCAATTCCGCATTCCGCAAACGTTTCCATCCACACATCATGCTTGTAATATTCGCCCCACGCGTCAAACATACAGCCTTTTTGGTATGCCTTTAAAATCGGCTCGCAAAGTCGTCTGTCACCGCGGGCAAGGATTCCTTCCATAACGCTCGCTTCCGCCTCGTGCCAGTTATATTTGATACTTTTTTGATTTAACTGCTCCATGATCGCACGCTTTGTCGTGTATGCTTTCTCCAAAAACTGCTCCTTTGTACACTGCGGCGCCCACTGAAACGGCGTAAACGGTTTCGGCACAAAAAAGGACGTGCTCGCCACAATCTGTACTCTTCCGTTTCGCTTTTCTTTCGGCACCGTATCATAATATGCCATCGCAATCTTATCGGAAAGCTCCGCGATTCCTCGGATATCCTCCTCGGTTTCCGTCGGAAGTCCAAGCATGAAGTAAAGTTTTACTCTGTTCCAGCCACCCTCAAAAGCAAGCGTTGCGCCTTTTAAAATGACTTCTTCAGTCAATCCTTTGTTGATCACATTTCTTAGACGCTGACTCCCCGCCTCGGGCGCAAAGGTCAGACTGCTCTTTCGCACATCCTGTACCTTCTCCATAACATCCAATGAAAATGCATCTATTCGAAGGGAAGGCAACGAAATATTCACCTTTTTTTCATTACAACGCTCTATCAAAAAGTTCACAAGTTCCTCAAGCTGCGTATAATCGCTTGAGCTTAAAGAACTGAGTGATATCTCCTCATAGCCCGTGTTATCCAGCATTTTTACCGCATATTCCTTGAGCATCTCGACATCGCGTTCCCGCACGGGACGGTACAACTGCCCCGCTTGACAAAAACGACACCCTCTGATACAGCCGCGCTGAATCTCAAGCACCACCCGATCCTGTGTACACTTGATAAAAGGCACGACCGGTTTTTCGGGATAGGTTGTGTTTGTGACATCCTTAACAATCTCTTTTGTAATCGTCGTCGGTATTCCATTGACCGAAGGGGTAAACAATTTTATCGTTTTGTCCTCGTTGTAAGCCACCTCATAAAACTGCGGCACATACAGTCCGGGAAGCTTTGCCGCCTGTATCAGAAATTCCCGTCTTGTACAATCTTCGGCTCTGCACTTTTTATACAGGTCAAGCAGCGCTCTGTACTGCGTTTCGCCCTCTCCAATGTAAAAAATATCAAAGAAATCCGCAATCGGCTCGGGATTGTAGCTGCATGGACCGCCGCCTATCACAATGGGACAATCCCAATCCCTGTCGCACGCATGAAACGGTATCTTTGACAGATCCAGTATCTGAAGGATATTGGTGTAACACATCTCATACTGTATTGTGATGCCGAGAAANTCAAAATCCTTGATNGNNTCCTGTGATTCCAACGCAAATAAAGGGATATCCCGNTCNCGCATNACNCTNTCCAAATCCGACCACGGCGAATAGACACGCTCACACCACGTATCCTCATAGCGGTTTAACATGTCATACAAAATCTGTATTCCNAGATGGGACATGCCAATCTCGTACACNTCCGGAAAACACATNGCAAANCGGATNTCAACATCGCTCTTATCCTTTACCACGCTGTTTACTTCGTTTCCGATGTATCTTGCAGGCTTTTCGATCTTCAATAAAATATCATCGCTTAACGCTAATTTTCTCATATATTCACTCTCTATTACAGTGTTCCTTTCGTGGAAAGCACATCATTTATCCGCTCGTCATACGAAACCGCCATGTCAAGCGCCTTTGCAAACGCCTTAAAAATTGCCTCGATCATGTGATGACTGTTTTCTCCGCTCAACATCTTGATATGAATATTCATTCCCGCACTGTACGATACGGCATAGAAAAACTCTTTCACAAGCGACGTATCAAAATCGCCCGTCATACTGTCGGGAAAATAACAGTCAAACTGTAAATACGGTCTGCCGCATAAATCCACGGCACAAAGCGCAAGCGCATCGTCCATCGGAAGAATAAAATATCCGTAACGTTTGATGCCCTTCTTATCGCCCACGGCATCTTTGATCGCAGTTCCAAGCACAATCCCCGCATCCTCGACCGTGTGATGTCCGTCAACATCCAAATCACCCTTGATTGTTACGTCAAGATCAAAAAAACCATGCTTTGCAAAGCCCTCCAGCATATGATTAAAAAAGCCTATCCCCGTATCAATCTGTGATNTTCCGTTTCCGTCAAGNTNGATTTTCATNGNGATATCNGTNTCNTTTGTCGTCCTTTTCATCTCGGCAGTTCTATTCATCTAACTCANCCGCTCCTTTTCNGNATTATTTCTCAAATCGCACACGAATCGAATTTGCATGTGCCGTAAGCCCCTCTTTTTGGGCAAAAAGCTCGATATCTTCATGCACCTTNTCAAGCGCCTCNCTCGAATAAGAGATAATNCTTGACTTTTTNACNTAATCATCAACATTTAACGGNGAAAAGAATTTTGCNGTACCGTTTGTGGGNAGTACGTGGTTTGGTCCCGCATAATAATCCCCCAACGGCTCCGACGAATATTCNCCAAGGAAAATTGCGCCCGCATTTCNGATTCGCGTCATAATGTCAAACGGATTTTTCGTCAGNATNTCAAGNTGNTCNGATGCAATCTCGTTNGCNGCGTCAATCGCCATCTCCATATTTTCCGCCACAAGAATATANCCGTAATTGTCNAGTGATTTTTGGATAATCTCTTTTCGCTCAAGCGCTTTGACAAATNCATCCACCTCANCCGAAACCTTCTGTGCAAGCTCGCTGCTTGTCGTNATCAGNATCGCCGACGCAAGTTCGTCGTGCTCTGCCTGTGAGAGCAGATCCGCGGCANCATATCTCGGCGTTGCGCTCTCGTCNGCCAGCACCAGAATCTCCGAAGGGCCGGCAATCGAATCAATNCTCACATGACCGTAAACCGCACGTTTTGCAAGTGCGACAAAGATATTCCCCGGTCCGACAATCTTGTCCACCTTNGGTATCATCTCTGTACCGTAGGCAAGCGCCGCGATTGCCTGTGCGCCGCCTGTCTTAAAAATCACATCAACGCCCGCAATATCNGCNGCNACAAGCGTTGCCGGATTCACTTTTCCGTCTGCGCCCGCCGGCGTNGTCATAATAATATTTGGAACACCCGCAACCTTTGCNGGTACAACATTCATCANCGTTGTTGAAGGATACGCTGCCTTTCCGCCCGGCACATACACACCNACNTTCTGCATCGGCNTAATTTTCTGCCCGAGGATTGTNCCGTCCTCCTTTGCGTCAAACCAACTGTTCCTNTTTTGNTTTTCATGATAAGCGCGAATNTTGGCTGCGGAATCCTTCATCACTTTTATAAAATGCGCATCAAGCTGTGCNTACGCTTCCTCAATCTCNGCCCTTGTAACTTTAAAGTTCTCTTTCGTTATGACACACTTGTCANATTTTAAAGAATATTCAAAGANTGCGCTCTCTTTGCGTTCCTTTACATTCTCGATAATNTCNGCTACCGTTTTTTCGTATTCCCCGTAATCNTTCGTGCTTCTCTTTAACAGATCCGCAAGAAGATTTTTCTNTGTTTCGTTTGTCAGATTTACGATTCTCATATNTTTCCTCTCCACTATATTATTTGCGAATTTGTGCCCTCAAGCACATTCTCTTTTAATGCCTGTAAAATTTTTTTAATTCTTTCCGCCTCCATCTTAAGGCTTACCTGATTNACGATCATACGCGCGGAAAGCGGGCAGATTTCCTCTAAAACCTCAAGTCCGTTCTCCCTTAACGTTGAGCCTGTTTCCACGATATCCACGATCACATCGCTCAATCCCACAATCGGACCAAGCTCGACAGAACCGTTCAACTTGATGATATCAACTGTCTGATGCTTCTGATTGTAAAAATAATCTTTCGCAATCTTCGGATATTTGCTCGCGACGCGTATCATCTCATGGTGCTGTAACAGTTCTCTTGCAGATGCGGGTCCGCACACACACATACGGCACTTTCCAAAGCCCAAGTCAAGCACCTCATAGACTTTTCTGTTTTCTTCGATAATTGTGTCGCTGCCCACAACACCGATATCAGCAGCGCCGTATTCCACATATGTAGGCACATCCGAAGCCTTTGCAAGAAANAACTTTAACTTTAACTCCTNGTTTACNAAAATCAGCTTTCTCGACGACTTATCCTTCATCTCCTCGCAAGTGATACCGATTGTNTCCAGCAGTTCAAGCGTCTTCGTCGCAAGTCTTCCCTTTCCAAGCGCAAAGGTCAGATATCTTACATCACTCGTTGTATTGTTCATANTTTATTAACCTTTCCTTTTGATNCTTAATATAAAATNTTATAAAAAAATCACCTGTGANAAATGATTTTCCTCAGCAAATGCNGTGTAACTCTGCTTGTCCTTCTCAAGNTTCATCAAAACCGCGGAATACCCCTGTTCACGATAGTTNTTTGCCTCCTTGATCGCATTCGCGATATCGCAGTCATNCACCAGCAAAAGATTTTTGTTTTCCATCGCGGGACACATATTTTGTCTTGTAAGCGCTGTCACAAGGTCNTCAATGATAACGACAAAACCCGTTGCNGGCGCCGTCTTTCCGAATTTCTCAAGAAGNCTGTCATAACGTCCGCCCTTTGCGATCGCGCTGCCTGCCTGATAGGTATANGCGCTGAAAATAACGCCCGTATAGTAATTGTATTTACTGACCATGGCAAGGTCAAACGANACNTANCGTTCAACNCCATATATCTTTANCAATTNATAGATTTCTTTTAANCGCTCCACTGCCTTNANAGAACGTGGNTTCTCTACGTTTTCAAGCGCTTTATCCAAAATATCGTAAGAACCGAACAGACTGCTCACGCTAAGAAGCGCGTCNCGNGTACCNNCGGCAATGTTTTTGCTTTCCAAAAGCTCCTGTGCNCCAAAATCATTTCTGTTTGAGATAAACTCACGCANCTCCAATATNGTTTCCTCATCAAGATTTGCCTGTTCACACAAGCCTTTAAAAAAGTCGATNTGNCCNACCGANACTTGAAACTCGCGAAGTCCCGCATTTAAAAGCGATTCCACAAGCATCGCGATCATTTCGGCATCNGCNTCCGCCGATGCGTCACCNATCAGCTCCGCGCCCATCTGTGTTGTTTCCTTGAGTTTCCCTTGCANATTACTCGTGTTGATAAAATTATTGCCCGCATAGCAAAACCGCAANGGAATCGTTTCNTCCATAAAATANTTTGCNGCNNANCTTGCGATTGACGGCGTAAAGTCGGGTCTTAATACGAGCGTATTGCCCTCTTTGTCAAAAAATTTGTANAANTCCTTNGACGGAATTGTNCCTACCTCGCGGCTNAANACATCAAAAAATTCAAAGGTCGGCGTCTGNATATCNTGATATCCGNAGCTGTGTATCTTTTCGCCGAAAAGCCTCTGAATNTTCTGTTTNTTGGCAAATTCCTTTCCATANATATCCCGCACCCCTTCGGGNGTATGTACNAATCTTTTTCCTCTAAAATCCATTTNGCTATCTCCTACTGCANTNTNTTAACTAAAAATTNTCNCTTTAACNCATTAACGTATTAGCATGTTACCAAATTAGCACGACNCATAATNGCAGTATACACTTTTTTATCTTTCATGTCAACCTCTCTCATTCAACTCAAGCTGTATCATATCAAGATACGGCACCATCTGTCCGCCCTTTGCCGCAAAAAAATGTTCCTCCTTCAGTTCGTCAAAACGAAAACTTTTTCTGCCGCCATTCACCATTCTGTCCCAGAAGCAGTTCAATTCGCGGATTCCCATGTAATACATCATATCCCTCGCCGTATAATAAATCAGAAAAAACGCAATCCCTTCCTGTTTATCAAAATCCCGCATGAAATCAACCTGATGCGGATGGATATTTTGAAGCGAAAACGTGTCTACCGCACATTCCTTGGCATCAAAACACACGGGGATCCCCTGTACTGCGCCAATGTAATCGACCGTACTTTTCTGGTCAAAATAGGCAAGCGTAATATGTCTGGTTTCCTTGTCTATCGTAATCGGCGTAATCGGCGTCGGCACCTTTTGGATCAGGGCAAGTCCGTTCTCGCGATATTTTTCATTTGTCATGTTTATCATTTCCTCGAGAAGCGAGCCTCTAAGCCCCCTCGAATTCCATGTCGCCATCGTTTCCTCCTAACAGTTTNTCCANCAGTTNNGGCAGCTTACATGTAAGCGTCCTTTCCGAAAGCTCCGAAAAGGTTNNNTCATCTGTTTTGGGAAATACAAGTTTATACGCATGCAACAGNTGATTTCTGACACCCNTGTCATAAAATNCATCATTAACTTTNCTGNTTCCGTATTTTCTGTCACCGATAATNGGNTATCCCATAGAACTAAGCTGCGCCCTTATCTGATGTGTTTTTCCNGTAAAAAGCCGTACCTCCAAAAGCGTNATNTCATGCTTTAATGCNTTGACCGTTTTNACACTCCGAAACGACGTGTCTATGTAGTCNGCNTCTTTTTTTAAAGNATTTGGAATATCNGATTCNGNTTTGAAAATTGTCACCTTATTGTTTTTCGNATCCTTNNACANCCANCCNCACACCCTTGTATCAAGATCTACATTTCCCTCNACCAGCGTATAATAATACTTTTCCAGCGATTTATCCTTGATGANACGACTCATATATCTGCTTCCCNCAAGCGTCTTTCCGCACACCAAAAGTCCCGACGTATTTCTGTCTAANCGGTTGCATACCGAAGGTTTAAACGTCAAAANACTCTCCTGTGANACANNNCCCGTTTCNAAGAGATAACCNATCATCCACTCATTCGCGCTCAAATCCTCCGGTTTCGCCTTTTGCGATAGAATNCCCGNNGGCTTATTCAATATCAGAACATGTTCATTNTCAAANANGATTTCAATGCCGCTNAGANGCCGATACGCTNATNGNTANGCGTCTGTGTTTTTCTCTGTTACTGCCGANGCGCCGCCNGTNCGAAGNTTCTCATACGTTTCATCCGAAAAAAANANCNTTACNTCATCATTTTCGCACANCAGCTCACTNCCCGNCGCTTTCTTCCCGTTTAACACAATATTCTTTTTTCTGAGCATTTTATAGAGAAAACCCGTCTGCGCTTCCTTTAGCTGACGTTTTAAATATTTNTCAAAACGCTGCCCNGCGTCATTTGGNGTTATTCGGAGCAAGATCATAGCAGTTCCTTTCCGTTATCAAAGTGATATNTCGCACATCANTGTGAGAATCTCGTNCTCTTTGCCGCTCTCGTCAAGCGANTCCANTTGNGAAAGCCGNTCNGTNAATTTCCGCTGNTCTTTGAAGATTTTCACTGTAATGCCCTTGAGCGCATTTTGGTTCANNAGTTCCTTGATATGTTTTTCACAAGCNTCCGNATCGCAAGCGTCAAATTCCGTATACCCAATCAGATTTCCGCCCCGCNCGGCAAAGCAGCTTATCGGGAAATTCTCTTTATACGAGGTCAGATACATACTGTATATCGTCTTCACTGTCTTTACCTGNCCCGAAATCTCCTCATAGATTTCNNGNGAAAATTTCGGAATNCGCAGATACATTATAACGGAAACAAGGCTTTTACTGGAAGGTAAAAGCCCGAGCACTGCAACAATCGTAAGCAGATTTTCTTTTGTATTTGTAGAAACATATCCAAGAATAAATACGGCGAGTGANATTGCAAAATAGATAACGGTACGAAGAATTACACAGTTTCTCTCATACACAGGATAGCCGTACTCACCCTTGCTTCGCTTTTGTCTGTTCATTATTATAATTCTGCTCCTTTTTTTTATTTCATGTAATCCATCATTTTTAAGATTACTTTATGCGGAACTGCTTTCGCCACTGCTTCAAATCCCCTAATCAGCCCNCTNTACACGGAACGCTCCTTTTTCTTAAAAGAATCTTCGATTGCNAGTTTTACAACCTTGTCCGCCTTTGCGATTGCAAGTTTTTTTATTGCAAGCGTGCTGCCGTTTTTTTCCGCTATATCAAAAAATGGNGTATCGACAGGACCGGGGCATACCGATGTTACATAAATTTTTCGTGGCGCAAGTTCTCTTGCAAGCGCTCTCGAAAAACTGTGAACATAAGATTTTGATGCAGCATATACTGCAAAATTGGGTTGCGGAAGAAATGCCGCACTTGATGCAAGCTGTATGATTCGACTGTTTTTCCGCATATACGGGATACACATATATGTCATTTCCGTAAGCGCACGGCAGTTCAAATCAATCATGCCCAAAAGCTGCGCCTTCTCTCCCTCCGAAAAATCGCCCATAATCCCGTATCCTGCNCAATTTACAAGCATTCGTATTGCCGGCTTTTTTTCCTTTAAAAGATCTTCCAGACGCTGCATGTCCGCACNGTTTGTTAAATCCATNTCAAGCNCCCTTGTCGTATGCTTCATGAACTGCGCNANCTCAAGCATCTCTTTCTTTCTGCGNGCAATCANCCATATCTCATCTATCCTATCAAAAATATNGTCAAGCTGCAAGGCAAANTCCAATCCCATTCCCGAGGACGCGCCTGTNATAANAATAATNTTCATGCATCCTATTCCTTTCTTTTTAGCCTACTNNCATTTTAGCTTTTTCGGTTTGGCGATATACATGTATTGGACAAAATTTCTAAATTTTATCACTTTTATTATTATAACGGTTATTTGGGATTCTGTCACCACCCAACATCTATGTAACAAATAATATTTACGAAATCCGTTTTTAAGGAAATTCTACAGACGCCATTTCGCGTCCAAGCCTTTCGCCAAAATCTTAAAACCATCTTTCATCACTTTTGCAATCCAACGCCGTTCCTTTTTACTCCATTTCGGTCTATAATGTTCCTCATCTTCTTTCACTAATATATTGCATCCGTAAAACAATTTTTCATAAATGTGTTGAATAATTCCGGTCCGGCTATCGCCTAAAAACGGACAATTTATGGAATAGGCAACATCATGAAACGCATTCCAATGATTTAGATATAGACTACAATTTATTTTTCTGATATGCATTTTTCTAAGTATTGCCGATGATACGATAAATTCATCTGTATCAAGCAAAAATCCCTCCTCTTTTGAAAATGCAATCGCCTCTTCTTTCGTCGGAAAAGATTTTAATCTGCCTTTCTGATCCAACAAAAATCCATCAATATCATCTGTGTACCAAAACGCATAGTATTCTTCCTGTAAAATTTTAAATTCTATAAGGTAATATTTTTCCTGTGTATCTTTACTAAAGTCCTGACTCATTTTCGTTTCTCCTGATTTTATCGTTGTGTTTTAATAATTCACATTTAACAAGCTGTATTGCTAGTTTCCAGTACTTGAAAACATGTTTCCAAATTGTCCCGCAAACTTATTCCTCGCCTTCTGCTTCTTCAAATGATTTAAAATATTCTAAAGGATTTTGGCAATATTGATATGCTTTCGACTGCATCATAGCATTTACTATAACTTCTGTTTCCGGTGGGTATATCTTATCCTCAATAAGAAAACATGCTTCGATGCTTTGTACATACGCTATTATTTTACCAAACATATGTTTAGTTGCAGTGCGCAAATCTATTCTGCATTGTATTTCATCCAGATTATCTTCATGATAAATAAACTGAATGCAAGTTTCATCTATATTCCCGTACTGAATAATATTTTTTGCCCAGCTTTCTTCCCGTTCCAGGAAATCGATATCAAGCCTTGGTTGAGGTATATCCCTCCATGAAATCATTTCATCATGACTCAATTTATCAATGCTTTTTGCTGCAGATACAATATTGCAATAAAACTGCCATATCGCCATATTATGGATACTCCTTTTCTCATTCACGCCATAATTGATACTTAATCAAATTATTCCGCTTTCGTTCCGTATTATTCAGCATTATGTCAATTTTTACACATCTCTCTACTCCTTTCCCAACCGTACTCACACAATCAAAAGAATATTCGATTCTCCGCTCTTGTAAGATACAAGTAAATGAAAATTTTTATTCCCGATATAACTGTCTAAATAATTTAGCAATCTTTCCTCAATCAGCTTATTTTGCGCTGATTGTTGAGCAAATAATTTAAATTTCGTTTTCCCCAGCGTTTCAGCAGTTTCATTATTTATTAAAGCTTTTAAAAGTCGAATAATATGTTGTTCCAATAACCCTTGAATAGTATTCTCTTGACGCTCCATACATGTTATTTTTTCAAGATATAATATCGCGCAATCCTTAAATATCCCATTGGTTTCATAACAATGAACCATAGCCTCCCGCATTTTCAAAAAAACATTTCGTCTTTCTTGATCAAAATATAATCGCTCCCTAAACATATCATATACATATCCCGATAGTGACGTTTCTATATCAAAATCAAAATCTTGTTTTCCACTCACTATATCTTGTATCTTTTTTACACTTTCTTCCGAGCATGGAGATATATCTTCTATATCGTTTTCCTCTAAATGAAACGTAGATATCTCTTTTAAAAACGGATATAAAACAAATTTTTCACACTCAACATAGCCGCCCTTTAACAAATCATAATATGCATAACTTGCCCATTTGCCGAGTTCTGTTTTTGATATCATGCCTGTGAAATAATTATCAATCTTTTCTTTCAACTCTATTAAATCATATTCCATCATTATAAAACACCTCGTTATTTGGGTAAATTCCGACTCACTTTTTATTTCACCTTTGTTATTCAACCGATTTGATAATCAACAAAATTTCTGTATGTTTTACCGCATTTATTACATACAAGCGTTATCCATATCCATGTATAAGCATTATCTGTTTCCGTTATCGCAAGGTCTTTCAACTCTTGAACATCGGGATACTTATACTCTATGTAAACGGAAAAATTGTTGTTTGCACATTTTTTACATGCAAACGACTTTGTCGTAATCAGTGTACCAGTTTTCTTTCCGATTTGTTCAAAACCATCACTTTTACTGTCAAATACGGTAACATCTTTATTACATTTTTTACAGCGAGCGAATACTGTAATCTTATCATCTTTCGAAGTCAGATAATGCATTTTAGAAAACAGATTATGTTTTACTTTCCCACCAACCTGTATTTCAAATTCATGAGAATCACAACATACAAGCATTCCTTCAATTCGTTCATTATCTTTATCTGATTTTCGAGATGTTGTTCTAAAATAAGGTTGCATTCTTACAGGAACCAAACCCGTATCGTTTCTTTTTATAATCATCTGAGCAATCCACTTACATTCCGATTTCCTTCTTTTAAAAACATCATCTCCAAACTCTTTAACAAATACTGCGTATATCCCCTCTGCCAGCTCATCAGGATCATCTGTAGCGCTTACCAACGACTCAATCTCTTCAATTTCTGTCCAATATTCATCATCGGGAGCCCCGGGAAACAGATTGATTGGATCCCATTCATTAATAATTTTTTTCACAAAGTTCATAGCAATTCCCGCCTTCCAATCCTTGCTTAATACATTCGCTTTTTCCACCATTTATCAGAACAAAATTCTTTCAGTATTTTACTGTATAAATTAATTCCAAATTCCGGGAGTTCAGATCGACACCGTAATTCTTACACTTGCACTGAAATGTTACCGACTCCGTTGTCATAATTTATATATACAAAGAAACATCTTCTCCCCTCATAACATTCCAATAGCGTAATTGCTGTTGATAAAAATCTCGCTTCCAAAGACACAGCCTCATCTTCATTTATAAATACCATACTTTTTGGTTCAAATTGAATGCTGTTTTCATCATTACAAAGTCCATATCCCCATTTCAATATATCTATTATTTGAACCTCCAAAAGCTCATTCAGCGTATGATACGTATGAAGTTTCTTATTCATTATTAACTTTAAGTCTTCGACCTCGTCCAATGATAAACGCTCTCCCATAGAAATTTTTTTCACAATTTTCTCAACTTCCGACAAATTACTAACAACAAACTTTTCCGGAATTTTCATAGCAAACGTAAAAGCGGCATTTTCATCGCCTAATAATATCCGCAAAAAACGCTGTACCATTTCATCACAGTAGTAATCATCCATATCATCTATTTCTGCCAATCCCGTAATTATTCCCCAAATCTCCAAATAATTTATCTTAAAAATATCTCCCTTTAACATTTCATGCAGTAAATCAACCGCCCATTGATAAAGCATCTCCTTGGATAATTCTTTAGATAAATATCGAGACAATTGTAATTTGACTAAGTTTTTCATTTTACCGCCTATTTCCCTCTAAATTTATTAAAGCACTCTAAACCATTTCAGTTTCTCTCTCAATTACGTTTTTAAATACTTGTATAATCTCTCCCAATTTCAAGCAGTCACCAACACCGCTAAAAATTCCGTCGGATATCATACACCTCATCCAGTCATTATCTCCTTGTTCCCGCTTTATTTCCTCCATTTTCATGTTCTCGTACTGCGTTTCTTTTAAATCAATTTTAATGTACCACCCCGGATTATCTAATGTCCCTATTTCAATTCCATAAAAATGTTCCCAATATTCGTTACAAGTTTCCTGAAACCACTTCTCCAACCATTCCATTTGATCCATTTACTCCACTTCCTTTTTCAAAAACACATAGCAATTCCCGCCTTCCAATCCTTGCTTAATGCATTCGCTTTTTCCACCATTCATCAGAACGAAATTCTTTCGGTATTTCTTCCTCTGTCGGATCTTCAATTCCAAGCTTCTCCAATTCATCAAACCATAGCTCGCGCTTTGATGCCGGTAACTTTTTCCCACACCACGGACAATATTGTATTGTAATATAAGATGATCCCCCATCATGCACTACAATCCCATATTCATCAAATTTAAGGACATAGTATATTATATCGTCCGAATCAAACACCTTATTTTTATCATTATTCTCCAGAAAATATCTCATTCTTTCACAACAATGTTTCATTATACATCCCTCCACCTTAATTAAAAGTCTAATCTTATGTCAAACATCATATGCCGGATCTGCTGCAAACCATGTATAGATATCTTCCTTCTCTTCATCAATCATATCAATCCATGCCACATAAAACGCAACCTGTTCCGGATTTTCCCGCATCTTTAATTCCATCGCATTTTCCAAATAGTTATATTGCACACCTTCAATATCTCCTACGGTCCCAATGCTTAATTTACTGTTATGCCACCAAAAACTTATCAACGCCAAATTCTCTCCCGTTTCCGGTCCTGACATCACTTTCACGTTTTCCTTCAATGTAATTATACATTTTATTTGAATATTTTCTTTCAGTGTTTCCGGAATCTTACATATAAGTTTATATCTTTTTTTCACCTTAAAATATCTAATATAATTGGTAAGTTCAACACAATCATAACTTACTTCACGTTCATTCACTAAAATTTTAATTTCACCTAAGTCCGTAACCATTTTTCTATTTCCTTCCAACAACAGTCACACAAAGATTATCCGAAATAAACTGTATATTGTCTATAACCAAACAACCGCTTTTATCCTTTCAAAGTTTTAATATATTCCAAAGGATTTTTGCAATATTGATATGCCTTCGACTGTTTCATAACAGATATCATATTTTCCGTTTTAGGAGGATATATATTTCCATCTACAAGAAAACATGACTCTATGCTCTGCACATATTCTACGATTTGAGTAAGCATACGTTTTGTCAAAGTTCGTAAATCTAATCTGCATAATATTTCAGTCAATGTGTTTTCATCGTAAATAAATTCAATACAAGTTTCATCTATATTCCCATACTGAACAATATTTTCCGCCCAACTTTTTTTACATTCCAAAAAATCAATTTCACATTTTGGGCACGGTATATCATTCCATAAAATCATTTCATCACAACTCATCTTATCAATGTATTTTGCAGAAGATATGATGTTACAGTAAAATTGCCATGCTGCCATATGTAGTCCCCCTTTCTCATATACTTCATTTTGAAGATAACACTCATAATCTGCTATTGACCAATTATAATTCTTACTTCACCCTTCCTTCAAACTTACCAAGATTCGTTTCTCCCTCACCAACTACTTTCAAGTGAAACATTTCCTTAAAATCATCAAAACACTCATCACAAATCCATTCTTCTTTTCCGTCGGTGCTGCAATATCCCTGTTTCGAACAGTCTTTCATTCCCTCGGGATTTTCCATAAATTTGTGTCCGCAGAACACACAATGCTCATGGTCCCATTTCTCTAACGGCTTTACAAATTCTTTATAACGAAATTCTCTATTTTCCATACCTTCGCCTTGTCCCATTGATAATCGCCAGTCATTTTCTTCAATCATATTTTTCACCTCTTCAGTCTAAGAAAGTTTTACAAGAATCGGTTCTTTTAATGTTAAGATTTCCATGACAGTGTCCACGGAATCAAACAAAATATAATCTTTTAGCCCGCTAACCGGACGAGTTCCACTCACTTGCTTTTCAAAATACTGAATATAGTCCGAATTTTGAATCAAAAGCACACTGCTTTCTTGTTCCTCGTTATGACAAAACTTTGAAAACCGATCAATATATGCATTTTCAATCGAACACCTCAAATCCCACACAGAATCAAATACGATTTTATACTTTGACTTGTCCTTTGATGAGAAAAAAATTTCATAGGATTGATTTCCCCCCTGTATATTATCAATCATTTCAATATCAATCATAATATTGCAGTTTACTAATATTTCCATCTCTTCTCCTACAGCTTCCTGCTACTTTTCATGCAGCGCATTTGCAATTCTACATAGAAATCCTATTTTAAACCAGCCTTCGCATTATATCTTGCGCATCGCTCCATTCTCATAGTTCTCATTCCCTCATCATATATGTAATTCTTTGTTACTCATTTCAATGCCCAACCTACCAAGGACAGTCATACCGTATTTCATTCCATAAATAGAGCAGTTCCTTAAATTCCAATTTTACACAACACCAAAAAGATTTTTGATACTTTTTCTTATTTTGAACCTGTCCAATATATAATGCTCTGCCTTCTGAATAAAATTCTTCTACCACTTCAAATATCCATTTTCCCTTATTTATATTTTTTATAAAGCATTTCGGTTTAACCTCATGTACCGTTTCAAAAAACTTTTTCTCAGACAACTGCTGCGTCCTAATCTCTGTAATCGTCAGGTAATCAGCATCGTAATCCTTTATCACTATTCGAGCCGAATGCGTACGGTAATACATATCCTTTTCAAAATCTTTTACCCAAAATCCCCGTTTATCAAAATCAACGACAATATCATCCCCTTCTTTTTCTATATTTGCAATCGAACAATCATGTAAGATTATTTCCGGATATTTATTTATTCCATTATGTTTCCACATTACTTTTTATCCTCCTCTACGTTTTTGACAAACTCCGATTATTATCAAGATGTAATCTCTTATCCAAAAACTCTCTGAAAATCAAACATACAAGTCACAAAAACCTTTTGAGATTATAACGCTGGCTAGTTCCATATAATCATCTAAACTTTTGGTCTTATCATTAATCCATATCGTCCAAGACTGCCGAATATGCTCTGCAAGTTCCCTTATGTCTTTAATTTTATATACCACTTTATAAACACTGCAAAGTGCATTATAGTATTTATCATCCTCCCATGATTCACGGGGACTTTTGTTAATACCCAGCCATTCATTAAAGCAGTCGGTCAGTATCTCAAAATCCCGATCTAAATCAGCAGTATTTACAAATCCCTCTTTCCAATATTTATCCTTATTCACAACATAGTCGTCAATTATGAAAAATTCTTTAGGATATTCTTTAAAACCCGCCAACTTATAATACCGTTCCATTGCTTTCGATGCTTCTTGTTCCGAACTGTAGATACCTAAAAACTTATTTGCTTCATGTTCGTTCTCCTCACCATACTCATACATATGATACAACAAATACATTTTGTCATCTGAATTGTCATTCATAATCTTTGTTCCTCCACTCTTTATCGTCCTATGGTTTTTCATGCTGCCAATGCACTCATCAATTTCTAAACCGGGCGATCATATCGTATTTCATTCCATAAGTAGAGCAGTTCCTTAAATTGCAGAATTACACAATAATCAAAAGATTTTTGTTTCTTTTTCTTAGGTTGAACATGCACAACATATAATGCTCCCACACATGAATAAAATTCGTCTACTACTTCAAATTTCCATTTTCCCTTATTTATATTTTTGATAAAAATTTCCGGTTCGACATCATATGCTGAATCAAAAAACAATTCTTCGGACAATTGTTGTCTTCTAATCTCTTTAATGTCAATATTATCTATATCACATCCTTTTATCACAACTTGAGATGGAGTCGTACGGTAATACTTATCTTTTTTAATATCCTTTATAACAAATCCATCCTCTCCAAAATCAACGACAATGTCATCCCCTTTCCTTTCTATATTGGTAATAATGCAATCCGATAAGATTATTTCCGGATATTTATTTATTCCGCTTTCTTTCCACATATATATAATCCTCTTTTCTCAATTATTGTCATCGTCATTTTTCAAGATAGTCTTTCAAGATAAACCAAAAAACTCTTTGGTGTTCCGCCAACCATATGTCCTATAATTTCTCCTTCCCACCACGGTAATGTAATCTCTTGAAAATACTCTATTATAATTTCTTTTATCTCCGGATTATCAACTAACATTGAATCATAATCATGGATCATCAGAATTATAGATTTTTGTTTAATCCACATTAAATCGTTTATATAATCATTATACCATCCTATCTTCATTTCCGGTAATTCACCGGGAAAGTCAAATGCACTAGCCATCGCTTGTACATAATCTTCTTCTGTCTTGATTCCGGTTCCTTCAATTTCTGCCCAAAAAATATCTTTGTTTTGCAAAGCATCTCTTTTAATTGCTTGAGCCTCTTCTTTTGTAACATAAATTATCTTATTATTCATTTCTATGCTCCTAATATTCGCTATCATATTTGTCGATAAACATAGATTTGGTACCTTCACATATCGTCTTTGATGCAATTTATACTTCCATTTTATCACATTCCTTTCCTCTGAAATGGATACCGTTTCTCTTCGTATTCCTTCATTTCCTTAAAAGAAATATTAATTTCACAGTTTGGACAGAAAAAACACCTTGTTCTGAAGTCAACACTATCCAGCCAATTTGTATCAAGATCGGAAAAGTCATAATTTCTTGCTTCAATAATCGAATCTCGATAAATAATTTTTCTTTCATATCCCAATTTCACTTTTGTTCCGCATCTGGGGCAAAAATGTTTTTTGAAATGCGTATAAAACGGATTACCCTGATACGTCCATTTAGTAGCCTTCATACTTCTTCCCTCCTGTTATTGTTCAAGTTTATCTCCCCCAAATATCCCCTTTTCCATACAATCAATCTTACCAATCATATAATTCTTTTGATATGATAGCGCTTGCTATTTCCATATAGTCATCAAAACTTTTGCTCTTATCACCAAGATTTTTCATCCAAATCTGCTGAATATATTCTGCAAGTTCCCTTACATCATTGATTTTATATACTACTTTATAAACACTGCAAAGTGCATTATAATATCCTTCATCCTTCCATGATTCGCGAGGACTTTTATTATTCCCCAACCACTCATTGAAGCAAGTAGTCAATATTTCAAAATTCCAATCCAAACCGACAGAATTTACAAATCCCTCCTTCCAATTGGTGTCTACATCGACAATATATTCGTCAACTAAGAAACATTCTTTAGGATATTCTCTAAAACCCACTAACTTATAATACCGTTCTATTGCTTTCGATACTTCTTGTTCCGAATTGTAGACACCTAAAATCTTAATCTCTTCATGTTCATTGTCCTCACCATACTCATACTTATGATACAGCAAATACATTTTGTTATCTAAATTATTATTCATAACTTCTGTTTCCCCGCTTTCTTATTTTACTGTAATCACGTTGTCCTTTCATATTTCTTCATATCATCAAAAGAAATATTTATATCACAGTTAGGACAGTAAAAGCACCTTATTCTAAATTCAACATCACCTATCAAAAAAGTATCTCCACAAGAAAAATCATAAAATTTCGCTTCATACGATCTTGAATTGACAATCTTTCTTTCACGTCCAAATTTTACTTTCGTTCCACAATTAGGACAAAAATGTTTTTTTAAATGAGTCCAAAACGGATTACCGCGATAAGTATACTTAATGCCATTCAGCATAGTCTTCACCATCCCTTTCCAAGATACCGACAAATCATGAATCATTTATCATATTTATTAAATTTCTCATTATACAAGTTTTACTCTAAATACAAGTCCTCTGCCATATATTGATACCTTTTATTTCTTGTTATTTCTTTTATTTCTTCTTTTAAGCTCTCTTTCATATTTCTTCATATCCTCAAAAGAAATATTAAAATCACATTTAGGGCAGTAAAAACACCTTATTATAAATTTAACATTACCTCTCAAAAAAGTATCTCCACAAGAAAAATCATAAAATTTCGCCTCATACGATTTTGAATTAACAACTGTTTTATAATATCCCAGTTCCGGTTTCGTTCCGCACCTAGGGCAAAAATGTTTTTTACAATGAACCCAAAACAGACTTGCGTTATAAATATATTGAATACCTGTTATCATAGTTCTCCTCCTATTGTACGGGTTTTACCCTAAAGATTATCTTTATTACTCTTTTCGTACTCTTTCATTTCGTCAAAAGAAATGTTAATCTGACAGTTTGGACAATAAAAACATCTTATTCTAAATTCAACGTCACCTATCAAAAAACTACCTCCATTAGAAAAATTATAATTTTTTGCTTCAGGTGATCTTGAATTGACAATCTTTCTTTCACGTCCCAATTTTACTTTTGTTCCACAATTAGGACAAAAATGTTTTTTTAAATGTGTGTAAAACGGATTACCGAAATAAGTATACTTAATTCCATTCAGCATAGTCTTTACCATCCCTTCCCAAGACACCATCAAATCATGAAACATTTATCAAATTTAATAAATTCCTCATTATGCAAGTTTTACTCTAAATACAAGTCCGCTGCCCAATTTATACCTTATATTTCCTTTGTTTCTTTTTATTTCTTCTTTTAAGCTCTCTTTCATATTTCTTCATGTCCTCAAAAGAAATATTAATCTGACAATCCGGACAGTAAAAACACCTCGTTATAAATTTAACATCACCTATCCGATAAGTATCAACACAATGAAAATTATATTTTTTTGCTTCCGGAGAGTTTGAATTGACAATTTTTAATTCGTTTCCCAATTCCACTTTCGCGCCACACTTCGGACAAAAATGTTTTTTGCAATGAACATAAAACAGACTTGCATTATAAACATATGTAGTAGCCGTTATCATAATAATTTTTCCCTCCTATTCGCCTGTTGTCTTGATGTAACGCTGCCCGTCCGAAAGCCGTTACTTTTTCGGTCTTTATGTGTTCCCCGCTGTCGTATGTATAATCAATATATTTCAAAAAAGATATTATTTGTGCTGAAACTTGCAAACTTGAATGTCAGCACAAATTTGCACGTTAAAACTTTCTGATTTATTCAATCCATTTTTTCTTATTTTCACATAATTCTTGATATATTTCTAATGGCACCTCTCTACCATTTAATATTAACTTTTCCTTTACTGCCAACCATGTCTGTCATATTGATACCTTTTATTTCTTTTTATTTCTTTTATTTTTTCTCTTAAGCTCTCTTTCATATTTCTTCATGTCCTTAAAAGAAATATTAACCTGACAGTCCGGACAGTAAAAACACCTTGTTATAAATTTAATATTACCTCTCATATAATCACCACCTGCATCAAAAAAATCATAATTCTTTGCTTCGGCTGATCTTGAATTTACAATTTTTATTTCGTTTCCCAATTCCACTTTTGCACCACACTTTGGGCAAAAATGTTTTTTACAATGAACCCAAAACAGACTTGCGTTATAAATGTATTTAATACCTGTTATCATAATAGTCTTTTCCCTCCCGATATTATGTAGGTTTTACCCTAAATGATGCTTCCTGAAAAGCCCTCATTTCTACAGAAACCCTTCAGTAATTATTTTCCCAAACTCTTGTGACTGCTAACAGCATACATTAAAACTGTTGTTAAACCTTTTATAAGCAATATCTCTACCGGTATCAGTTCCAAACGTAAATCTTTGATATCTTAAAATACATTTATTTATGCTAAACTCATCGATGACAATCGTATCGTATTTCATTCCATAAATAGAGCAATTCCTTAAACTGTAGTTTTACACAACACCAAAAAGATTCTTTTTTTCTTTTCTTATAATGAATTCTTCCAATATATAATGCTCTGCCCGTTGAATAAAATTCTTCTACTACTTCAAACGTCCATTTTCTCTTATTTATTTTTTTCATAAAAAATTCCGGTTCGATATCACACACCGAATCAAAAAACAATTCTTCAGACAATTGTTGTGTTCTAATCTCTTTAATTGATATATAATCCAAATCACATTCTTTTATCACTATTCGAGATACACCGGTACGATAACACAATCCTGCATCAATATCCTTTATCCAAAATCCATATGTACCATAAGAATCGTATATACCAAAGTCAACGGCAATATCATCTCCACTCTTTTCTATATTTGTAATCATACAGTCATGCAATGATACTTCCGGATATCTATTTATTCCACTTTCTTTCCACATTATTTTTCCAACTCCTTACCGCTTCAACATGATCTGAAATCATAGTACACTTTTATTTCTTCTTTTAAGCTCTCTTTCATATTTCTTCATGTCCTTAAAAGAAATATTAACCTGACAGTCCGGACAGTAAAAACACCTTGTTATGAATTTAACATCACCTATTCAATAAGTATCAACACAATGAAAATTATAATTTTTCGCTTCCGATGAGTTTGAATTGACAAATTATTTTAATAATATTATAATCCGACAGTTTAAACCGTAAGAACTTGTCCAATAATTTTATGAATCGCTTTCTAAAATATAGCATACATTAAATAATATCTTTTTTTGCCCTAATAAAGTTTTAAACTTGCTTATTTTCATAGTTCCTAAAATAATTTCGTAATCTCCTCCCTGATACCTAGTTTGAAACAAAATTCTTTTCCGAGGAGCACATTCAAGAACATATTCTATTATGTTTATGACTTCCGCATATGAATCATCTTTTAATATGAATGATGTTAAATTTTCTTTTACATCTTCGGAAACCCAATTGGGCAACGCTTCTTCAGGCACTAATGTGTCAAAATCAGAATCGCATAGAGTAAATGAACTGTAATATCCCTCATTGACTTCCTCAACTATTGAATATAGAATCCCTTTCGTATTAGAAAAAAACGTCCAAATTTCAGCATATCGATTAATCTCATAATTCTCAACCTCATTGTGAAGTAAAACTTTATTTACAGAATTTAGATGAATCGGATTTTCTTGGTCAATCGCTATTAAATTAATTTCATAAGACATGCAATTTCTCCTTTATAATCATACTCGTATGTTCCTATTAATACCGAAGCGCTGTTCCTATAACATTGCCCAAGGCATTTTTCTCAAAGAAGTATACTATGCCCATATATTCTTAATAAACATACAAATCAAAACTTATTTCTGTTTCTAGCCGTNCAAAATAAGATACNATCTNTGGAGGAAGGACTAATTCCGGCAAAGTCATTTTTTCTGTATGNATTTCTTGGAAACGTTTTNTATCACCTTTTGTTTCCGTTTCATAAATTCATCTTGTGCTTCCCTTATCTTCTTTTTACATATCTTATTCCAAATAGCAATATATTTTTCTCTTATGTCCCAATTATCAGGNTNCATATCACCGCCAAATCCAATCCATCTTTCAACGACTCCGTTTTCATCTGACAANGCAATTTCATGAGGACAATATGTATAGCNAAAATCAGAACATCCAATACAATGTACTCCCCATTCTAAAGTNCCNTTACAGNGACATTCTGTATTTGTTTTTCTTCCATCACAATAACCTTCAATTAATAAATGTTTCATTCTCATACATTTCACTCCTATGTCANAANTTGCAATTTTCAATNCNNGCTCTGATGCTTTAATNATCCCCTGTTTNTACANTCAAATGNCATTATNCAAACAAATGNTTCNAAATANTATACAATAATATCAAACAGACACNCTAAATACCAATATGTAAAATCTTATNTCCCTCATTGATTGCTTTTTCGCACATATGAATACAAGTTTCTAATACCTCCAATATTTCATTTCTTTTAACTAGATTTTTTTCATAANGNTCTTCATCTGGCAAGAAATCTCCGGTNAAATAAAATTCCTTGGGAGCAAGATAAAATAATTCTCTCCATTGTTTAATNATATTTTTAAATTTAANTATTTCATCTGCTTCAATAAATGAATATCCATAATAAGAAATGCCTTCTTGCACCTTCTCACCATTCCAAGTTGTATGAACCCATTTTAAACTATCAGCTATGTATTCAATGATTATATCNGAAACAACAACCGAATCCATATCGGGTAATATAATACTCTCGTTGCTATCTTTTGGAAGAATTGCAAATCGATGCATCACCCCCATTTACCATCACCTCCAAACTTATTGGCTACCATGCAAGTATTTTAATAAATATCTCCGGATTTTAAACAATATCTCTTCCCTTCAATCTCTTCATGCGTTTTTATAAGTGTCCATGTAAAGCTTTCATCAAAAATATAAATATCTTCCGGTAAATATTCTTCGCCCGCCAATAATGTTTTTATATCTAATTTGAGCACTGTATCTTTACCAAATTTCCAATAATCTTTTATAAATATTCTTTCACATGAATGAATATCCCAAAAGACATATACACTGTTCAAGTTCTCCGCCACTTTAGCAATATACGCTTCCTCAATAAATACAGGATTAGTAAGATAATCCCACAAATACCCTATATAACAGTATCCATCAATAAATTTGCGACGTAATTGTATTTTCTCTTGATATGAATTTTTATTTGTGTTTACAAATTGATGAATATATTCTTCCCTGAATTTATCGCCCTTTCTTTTATCCAAAATCTCTACACTATTATTAAATATTGTAAAATCCATACTATCTCTCCAAAAAGTATAAAATAATCAAATTATAACTACTAAATATATACATCAATTATCTTTTTTTGAGTATGTCTGCGTTTTTTCTTCAAAAGACACAAATTGATACCGTTTCTCTTCGTATTCCTTCATTACCTTAAAAGAAATATTAATCTCACAGTTTGGACAGAAAAAACACCTTGTTCTAAAGTCAACACTATTCAGCCAATTTGTATCAAGATCGGAAAAGTCATAATTTCTTGCTTCAATAATCGAATCTCGATAAATAATTTTTCTATCGTACCCCAATTTTACTTTTGTTCCACATCTGGGACAAAAATGTTTTTTGAAATGCGTATAAAAAGGATTGCCCTGATACGTCCATTTAATAGCCTTCATAATTCTTCCCTCCTGTCATTGTGCCAGTTTAACTCCCAAACACCTTCCTTCCCATACAATCATCAAAACTTTTGCTCTTATCGCCAAAACTTTTTATTCATATCCGCTGAATCCTATCTAATTTCAAATCCTTCTTCTTGCATTGACAGCGCCGAATCTTTCCCAACGTCTCCGATACATTGACCTTCATAGATTATTTCGTACCGTTCTCCTTTCTCTCGTAAAAAAGTATTATCCTGTCGTATTTCAATAATATTTTCCTCCGTTATCACTTCCTCGATTGGAGGATCAAATTTGGACTGAAAAACAAATCCATAGGAAACGCAAAATATTATTGTATAAACAACAAGCATCACGGCGATATATTTCTGATATTTCGCTTTCGTCAGCTCCGCATATTCCGACACACAGCGAAACCGTTTCAAGGTTTCCGACTTACTCTGTGCTTTATATAACGTATTGACGCTTCCAGGCAAATTGTTCTGCTCCTTTTCGTTTGGCACGTTTTGCAGCATATGCAAAATTGCAGACAAATACTTTGCTTTCTCCTCTTTCCCCGATTTTCCGACGACAGTAAAATCACCTTTTAACTCCAAAGTGTTTTCCATATTGTTGTAAAGCAGATACGTTATAGGGTTCCACCAAAATATACAGCGCCAGAGATTCAGCAATAGCTTTACCGTCGTGTCGTGATTCAAAATATGCGTATACTCATGCTTCATAATGTAGTATAAGTCCTGCTCCCGATATTCCCGATCCGGAAGTAAAATTGCCGGACGCAAAATCCCTATCTCCATCGGAACCGCATAGGGCGTTGTATATACTTCTATCTTCCGTTTATCTTTCCGGTCTTCCTGTAATTTCCTTAGCAGTTCACATGACATTCCTTCTTTTTTCACAGCGCAGGCGCGAAGTATCTGTTTCGTTATTTGGTAATCTTTTATTAATAAACATAAGCTTATTACTGTACCGCAGCCCCAAATCGCCAAAAGTACATCACCTATTCGAATGCTATCGCCGATTTTTCCCGTCCTACATAAACGGGTCATAGTATTATAGAGGGGTTCCACAGGAACCATTTTTGTGATTTGAAGCTCTATCGGCACGAGCATTCGGATAATGCAAAAACCGTATAAGATCAGCATGTTATTGATGCCGAAATACTGTAAAGTCCGTTTATTTTTTTGTATGGCATACATGATAACCGCCAGCACGGAAGTCCAGATGCATGCCATTGTCAGAGAATATACCGTTATACACATTTTAACAGTCATGCTCCTTTCTCACACTTATCC